>JABSRB010000001.1 GCA_013215375.1 Oceanospirillaceae bacterium
ATATTTTTGCATGATTTCACGTGGTTGCTTGTCTTGATATTAGCAAGTCAACGTTACTACCTTCTATTGCTAGAAAGTGGTTAAGTTACTTACAATGCTATTAAGCTTTTGTAGCTAATATCGACAAGTGCCCACACGAATTATCTGACCAAATTTTTAAAGAGCGTTTCTTATCTGCAAGAGATAAGAAGTTCTTAACCGTTAAGCCGAAGCTTAGTGAGTCGCTGATGTTTGCGGCTCCGTTTAAGTGAGGTGCGTATTATATATTTGCGCCTCGTTAAGTCAATCATTAATTTGTTTATTTTTGAATTTTCTTTTTAGCGAGAAGCTAAATCAAAAACCCAAAACAACTTGATTAAAACCTAACCAAAAATTAATTTAAACGTTATAAAGCAATGCGTTACAACAATTAAAACTCATTTTCTCTCGCGGTGTTTTTCGGGTCACCCCGTTGCGAGGAGGCGAATTATATACAGATCAGCGAGGGCGTCAACTGTTATCTACCATTAACTCAATATTAGTTCATTGCTGACATATATAGACCTATATATGCTTATTGAAAGTCGTTTTGATTGTTCATCAAGTCTTATAAAAGGCTATAAAGAGCTCGTTGCTATTGGCGCAACTGCTCTAATACTGGTGCTCGCAGCGAGATAAGCGGGGGGATTAGTGCAAACACTGCTGAGCCTGCACAAAAAATAGCTAATAGATGCCACTCTTGCCAATTCAGCGTAGCTTCAATGTTAATGTTAATCTCACTGGATATATAAGCTGATATTGTCTTGGTTAAGAAGACTGCAATTAACAGCCCTACAATCGCACCTAAACTAATAAGTGACGCCGCATATCCCCAGATTACTGCGTAGATATACCTTTTTGGTGCCCCTACCGCACTTAACATAGCGATATGTTTTGAAAAGAGTCTATTTAATATCACAAAGCTGGTCATAACACTTATAACGACTAACACTTGAGTAACTATTCCCAGTATTGAAATCAGCTTTTGCACATCTCCAATAATACGATGCAATTCAGACAATACGCTCCCTGGGAAAAATGCCATAGAGCTTGTCGTGGTAAATTCTCTTTTCAATGCATAATTGGCCATGAGTTTTTTGGCTTTAATCACCACAGCTTGCGCGCCGTGAAAACCATTAGCGCTAAACGGTGGCCCCAGCTTTGTTAGCTTGTTCTCTCTTTCGTGGTCTTCTTCTTTATCGAGGTTAGCTCTACCTATAGAGTGTACAGACCATACCCCCTCTATTGGCACCAAGATTGCTTTATCCCAAGGCGTTCCTGTATACGGCATCTTACCGACAATTTTATAGGAGTGATCTTTATGATGATCTACGTTCCTTACGCTTAACTTGAGCTGCTTGGCACTTACATGTTCGGGAGAGAAAAAGTCTCCTATAGATAACTGCGTTGAAAATCCAATAACAGCTTGTTGCTCACTTTCAAATAACTTACCTGCTAATTCCCCTTTGGCCAGATGCTCAATAAAATCAGCGGTTGTTCCGACAATGACTGCACCTTGATATGAATCTCCAAAGGCTAAAGGTGCTGCCATTTCAACCTGTGGATGCTGAAAAATTTTATGATAAATTTCACCATTTAATAACGGCATTTCATTTTTCTGTAAATAAACTACCGACATTAATGCACTTACTTTTCCGCCTGGAGAAGTAACAATCAGATCAAAATTTCCCGCAGCTTTAGCACTCGCCTCTCGCAGTCCTCGTTCTTGTGCAGTCAAACTAAGACTCATGGCAACCGATATGCCAATTAAACTTATAAAAGCTAAATTTATATATGCAAAGCGGACCATCATCGCTTTAATCAATAGAAAAGGAGCTTGTCTAAAAAATAATAGACAAGCTATAACGCTGGGGATGGCTAGCAAAATTGCTAAAATTATAATATCTTGTTGATCAGCAGACCGTGTGAGCCAATAATCACTAAAAGGGTTTAACATCTCACTTAATTACCCGCCACTATAAGGCCATTTTCAATTTGAATGATCCGATCTGCTTTTTCCTGTACTGCAGGATCATGGCTAATCAACACAACTAATTTTCCCTGTTGATGTGCGAGCCTTCGTAAATAACTAATCAGCAACTGCGCGTTACTTTGATCTAGACTGGCTGTCGGCTCGTCTGCCAAAACAACATCAGGGTTATTGACCAATGCTCTTGCGATAGCAGTACGCTGCCTCTCTCCGCCCGATAAATGTCTTGCACTGTGCTTCTCTCTGCTACTTAATCCAAAAATATCTAACAGACGCTTTGTATTAGCTGCAATTTCTTGACGCCTTTGCGGCGATTGATAGCCTGCACCCAAGCTAATATTTTGCGAAGTATTTAATTCATCAAACAATAGAAAGTCTTGGAATAGAAAGCCTACATGCTGTCGGCGAAACTCACGTATCTGTTTATCGCTCAAGCCTAAGATGTTTTGGCCTCGCCAAAGCACCTCTCCAGTTCTTTTTTCAGCAAGGCCGGCCAGCGCAAATAACAAGGTGCTCTTTCCCGCGCCTGATGGACCGCATATAACATTGAAGGTGCTTGAGCTGAGCTTGAGCTTTTCAACATCAATTAAACATTGATCATGCTCGCCGAATACTTTTAAATCTCGTAGCTCTATCGCCGAATTATCTAGCCCCATTTCTACGCCCTATCATAGATAGAGCTGATCATACGCACACGGCTGACAAAACCGGTACTTGAATCTGTCTGGGTCCCGAGCTGCAGAATACCTTTGGTGGTAATACGGGTGTTATAAGATATAACTTCGACAGGCCGCTTGGTATAAACTAATAATATATCATCGGGCCATTCAGCCTCGGTTTCACAAAAAGGACATACAGACATAGGTCTAGCGGTTAATACAAAGAAATTGGCATTCGCTTTTAAAGGAGGAGCCATATAACCCGATATAAATACTGGCTTACCTACCTCGACATTAGCATAATCCGAAAAGGTTAAATCTTTATTGTAAAGATCTCTGATTTTGAACGGGCGCTGCACTGCTAGCGAAACAGCAGGAAGCATTAAACTCATGCTTACTACCGCTAAAGACTGCTGGATTAATTGACGACGATTCATTTTATTTCCCTCTCAAAAAAGGGGCTTACGCCCCTTATTTGGTGCTCTATAATTTAATTTGTCGCCGCGTGCAGCATCACATGGAAGATGTAGTTTTGCTCAACGGTTCCATTGAATAAATGCGCCCATGGGCCGCTGGCATAGACTGCAACATCTTCACCAGAGTGCGTCTCTGAAGATTTAGGTATCAACGCTTGTTGAATGTAATCAGGATCAATGGCATCAGCCTGAGTAAGTGCCGGACGAGTACCCGTCCAGTTTTGATCTTCTTTTAACACAGAACCTGAACCGTTTAGATAACCAAGCACTGTGTACGGTTTACCATCATCGGCCTTTTCTGGTGTGTTAGTGTGCTTGGTACCTTTAGTGTCTATCCCCATGCACAGACCTGTTATAGGCGTACCACGACCACAGTATCCATTAAAAGCAATGGCATGTTCATGATCAGCAGTCACTATAATCAAGGTATCTTCGCTGTTAGTTAACTCTACCGCTTTTTTTACAGCCGCCATAAACGCAGCGCCATCAGTCATTGCACGATGCGCATTGCCATCATGGCTTGCATGGTCAACACGACCCGCTTCTACGTGCAAGAAGTAACCTTGCTTGTTATTTGAAAGGGTTTTAATGCCCTTTTCAACCATCTGCGCTAATGATGGCTCATTAGTACGATCGTGTTCATATTTCATATGCGAAGATTCAAACAATGCCAACACAGGTTTGTCACCACTAGTATCTAATTTATCAAAACTAGCCTGATCCCAGGCATACTGAGCACCAAAACCTTGCGCTTTTTCGATAAGATTTTTACCGTCTGTGCGACGACCACTCTTATTTTCTCCATCCTTTACATCTTTAGGCAAGAAGTGGCGACGCCCGCCGCCCATCGCAAAATCTACTTCACCACTGGCCATTTTTTCAATCAGCTGCACAGCGATATCTTTTTGACCAACACAGCCTTCAGGAAGTTTAGTATTGTCTTCAAAGTTACGATCTGCGGAGTGAGCATAGACACTGGCAGGTGTCGCATGAGTCAAGCGAGCGGTAGAAATAATACCGATAGCCTTGCCTTTTTTTGCCAGTATTTCAGCAATACTATCAACCGATCCAGCCGCGACAGCAGAACAATCGCCACGAACCACTGAATCATCGACACCCAGCATGCCTGCTTTAGTTTTAACACCTGAGTGCATCGCTGTACCTGTGCCTGCTGAATCTGGTGTCTGAGCATTAGTGTTATAGGTTTTAACTAAGGCAATGTGCGGGAATTTTTCTTGGGGCAGCACATACTCCTCGCCTAGTAGGCCATTTTTTTGCCCTTGCCAAATTCGAGTTGCATAGTTAGTACCCACACCGTTGCCGTCCGCCACTAAAATAATCACATTTTTGGCACGTTTGGTATTCAACTTAATGGCGATGTTTTCTTGAAGTGTCTGTTGTGCCGCTTTATACCATTGATTGGATTGTTGAGTAATATTTTCATTCGCCTGTGTCATAGCTGACACCAATACAAGTGGTAATAATATGTTTTGCTTAAGTTTCATCTCAAACTCCCGCGAAATGATGAAAGTGAATGTGTGATTGATACACAGAAAGCTGCGGCAAAAATTTAGTTAAACTGGTTTATCAAAGATACTCCGCCTCTTACCTACCGGTAGATTTATACACTTACTTTTTTACACTTTGGTGACACTTATATTAAACAAAGCTAGAGCGCCAAAAAATGCACATCGAATTTAGTAAGTTACAAAGTTTCCTCTTACCTTGCTTAATGACGGCGGCTGTAAAATGTTTAGGATAAAAGCTGATAGGAGGCAAAATACTAATTGGCAGATATTTGATTACGACTGCTTTGCTGTGCTAATAAACACTAAAAACAACAGCACAGCGGAAATTAATTCGGCTTGTTAATTCATGCAGGGAGATAGTCATAATTGTTGAAGAACAACCTAATTGACCACGAATAAACATCGAGATTCGCTTATCAAAAGAGGGTGCGGGGGAATTGTAATGGACGGGGATAGTGGGAAGTATATCTAGACTCAGGCAATTAAGGATTGTTATCTAGAACCCTTAATTGCTGTTGCTTGTACTAAGTCATAAGGCTATGACAAAGAAATTATCTTCTAACAGAATTTTTCTTAGAAGCAGTCTTTCTCAATTTGCGTATTTGCTTTTGGAAACGCTCTTTTTTGTCTAGCTTCTCGCCAGTAGAATCATTGCGATCTCCAGCATAAGGGTTAATGCCGGTTCTAAATTCAAAACGTATCGGCGTACCAAATACTCTTAAGCGTTTGGTAAACTTATTTTGCATATATTTTTTATAAGATAATGGCAGTGAGTCTGTTTGATTACCGTGCACAACAATGACCGGCGGGTTAGAGCCACCTTGGTGCGCGTAACGCAGCTTGATACGACGTCCACCGGGTGATGGTGGCTGATGATCTGCAACTATGTCACCTAACAACGTCGTTAGAAAGTTGGTACTCCACTTCATCATCGCGCATTCATAAGCTTCATTGATCGAATCATACATTTCACCAACACCAGTACCATGCAGTGCTGAGATGAAGTGGAATCGAGCAAAGCTGGCAAAGTCTAGCTTACGCTGAATTTGCTCTTTAACATCTTTACGATCCTCTTTAGACATATTGTCCCATTTATTCAGGGTAATAACTAAAGATCTTCCGGTACTCATCACAAAACCTAACATATGCAGATCTTGATCGGTCACACCTTGGCGCGCATCTATCACTAACACAACCACGTTTGCATCATTGATAGCCTGCAACGTTTTAATAATAGAGAATTTTTCAACCGCCTCACGAACATTTTTGCGACGGCGAACACCGGCAGTGTCTATCAAGGTATAATCTTGACCATCACGCTCATAGGGAATATAGATGCTATCACGCGTGGTACCTGCCTCATCAAAGACGATAACTCTATCTTCACCTAATAAACGGTTAACCAGTGTAGATTTACCAACATTTGGCCGACCTACTATCGCTATTCTGACACCTTTACCTAAATGACGATCGTCATCTTGGATAGATTCAGGAAACGGCTTTAAGACATACTCAATTAACAGCGTTACGCCACGGTTGTGCGAGGCTGCTATTGCCAGTGGGTCGCCCATTCCCAAACTATGGAAATCGGAAACAGCTATATCCGGGTCGATGCCATCGGTTTTATTAACCACTAGATGAACGTTATCTTTGGTCTTTCGCAAATAGTTTGCTATTTGCTGATCCCCAGGGTTTAGACCATGGCGACCATCTACCATGAATAAAACGATATCAGCCTCATCTATCGCAAGTAGCGACTGCTCGGCCATTTTAAAGTCTATTCCCTGTTCATCACCTGTAATCCCCCCGGTATCGACGACGATAAAGCTGTGTTCCGAACACTGCCCCTCACCGTATTTTCGATCGCGAGTAACACCCGGCATATCAGCGACTAGCGCATCCCAAGTTTTGGTTAGGCGGTTAAAGAGAGTCGACTTACCTACATTCGGTCGACCTACTATTGCAATTACAGGTAACATTTTTCTTTCTCAAAAATAAAAAAGCCTTTCAATATGAAAGACTATTAACATGACAACATTCGCAAAGCGTATACCATCAACTAAATCATAAACTTAAGCCACTAGGCCTCGTTTAATTTACTGCTTAAAGCTCAACGCCGTTAAACGACCGTTATTACTAAGCACGTATAATACATTATCTTTAACCAACATATCGCCAATTAATGCTGCGCCAATTTTATGTCTGGCAATAAAACGCCCGTCATCTTGTGCAAGGAAATGTATATATCCCTGCTTATCTCCGACAGCCACTGTACCTAACATAGTAACAGGCGAGTTCAATCTTCGATTTAGCAGTAAATCTTGGCGCCAAATTTCTGCGGCAGTTTTGGTGTCTACCGCATGTACCACATCTTCAGCCGAGCTTAAAAACAAGGTGTTGTTAGCAGCCGCTAAACCGCGGTAGCTAGAATACGGCTTGCGCCATAATACTTGAGCATTAAAAGGGTTGATAGCAGTCAAATTACCGCGGTAACTGGGTATATAAATGACTTTTTTGTACAAGATAGACTTACCATCTATATCGGTGAGTCGCTCAATATCTGATTTACCTTTAGATATTGCTACTCGTTGCTGCCAAAGTAGATGACCGTCTTCGTTATCTAGTGCAATATATTTACCATTATCCAAGCCAACTAAGGTTGCGTCAACCGCCACTAGTGGCGAACTTGTTCCACGCAACGTCAAACTTGGTTGATTACTAGTGTACACCCAACGCTGCTCACCGGAGAGTCTATCCAGAGCAACAACATCACCAGTCACTAACTGCACTACCACTATTTGACGATTAAGCTGCGCCTGTGAAACGACTTCGCCGCCTACCGGTACCTGCCATAAAATATCGCCATTTTCAGGTGATAACGCGATCACATCCCCTGAATAAGTTGCAACGACAACCATGCCTTCACTAGCACCGACGCCACTACTGATAGCCACATCTAAAGACTGACTCCACTGCAGTTTGCCATTGGCTGTACTATAGCTCGATACTTTACCTTTAGTGTCTGATACAAAGATGCTTTCACCAACAACGGCAGGTGTTAACTGGTGATATTTATCACCAAAGCTTGAGCCTATGCTTTTAGACCAAAGTGTATTTACCGTTCTCTCACTCGCTATTTTTACTAGCGGGCTAGGTTTTATATCATCGCCATTTCCTGCGCAACCCGCTAGGAAAGTGACAACAGCAGTAAGAGCAACTACCTTAGTGAAGCTAAGCATATTAGCCTTCCTCTGTGGTTAAATCATTTAGCTTCATCGAAAGAATAGCCGGCGCTGTATTTTCAGTATTCAAGGCCATGGCTTGTTCATAGGCAGTGCGCGCTTTAAGCTTTTCGCCTTGGGCTAAGTATATATCGCCTTCTAATTCTATCGCCTGCATCTTCAATGACGCCAACTGTACATTTTCTAGCGCGGCAAGTGCCTGTGGATATTTTTTCTGCTCTGCTAAAATTTGCGCTTTTCTTATATTGGCGACAGAAACCAATAAAGGCTTTTTAGCAACACTTAACAACCAGTCAAGCTCTTGCTCTGCCTTGGCTAAATCTTTAGCATTAACAGCCATTTTAGCCATCAATAAAGCCGCTAACTTTGAGTACTCACTATCAGCATAATCAGCTTTGAGCGTTTTAACTAAATGCTTAGCAGTCGCTAAATTTTCATCGATATTGGCACCAGGCGTGGGTACTACAACATCCACCAACTGCTGATAAAGGGCAGAAGCATTTTCACTTTTCTCTAACGTTTGTTGCTGCCAAGCTTTGAATCCATACACAGCAACAAGAGCCACTACGATCATAATTACCAGAGATTTACCGTTATCTTTCCACCAAGCCTTCAGAGCTTCTACTTGTTCTTCATCTGTGCGTACTTCGTTCACTTTTACTACTCCTAAAACTTAATCGATAGATCGTTTTATGGTCAATTATCAGATATTTTTTTAGCAAACTTACGTTTAGTTAACGCTTAGCTCTGCTATTAGTTTTTCAATGCTTAAATCATAGCTAACTTCTTGCTCATCCCACAGTGTTGCAGTGAGCCCGACGCCTTCAACGTCCTTAATTAAAACAATTTTCTTAGCCGCTGTTTGCCTAGCTTTATTAAGTATATTTTTCAGACCGGCACAGTGAGTTCTGATTTTCAGATCGGGAAACTCTGCTCTAAGTTGCTCAGCAACCAAGATAACCTGTGGCTGTAAGCCTTTATCTTGTGCGGATAAATAAACATCTAAATGCTCGCCGACACTTGCAGGCAATGCGTCCAGAGTTTCTAGCAACAGTAAAAGGCGCTCTTCGCCCATCGCAAAACCAACCGCTGGTGTCGCTTTACCACCTAATTGTTCTACCATACCGTCATAGCGACCGCCCGCACATACTGTGCCTTGCGCGCCAAGTTTATCAGTGGTCCATTCAAATACAGTTTTATTGTAATAGTCTAAACCGCGTACTAGTCGCGGGTTTATAACGTATTTGATATTGGCAGCATCCAATATGCTCGTTAACATGGAGAAATGCTGTTTCGAATCATCATCTAAATAATCCATTAGACAAGGAGCATCATCAAGCAAGGTTTGAGTGGCCTGCTCTTTACTGTCTAGAATTCTTAGGGGATTGGTATGCAAACGTCGTTTGCTATCTTCATCGAGTAATGACTCTCTATCGCTTAAATAAACGACTAAAGCCTCAATATAAGAATCTCTCGCCTCTTTACTGCCAAGAGAGTTTATCTCAAGGGTTAAATGTTCAATCACCCCTAGCGAGCGCCACAAATTAGCAGAGAGTAAAATCACTTCTGCATCAATATCAGCACCGCCCATACCAAAGGTTTCTACACCTATTTGATGAAATTGACGATAGCGCCCCTTCTGCGGTTTCTCGTAGCGAAACATCGGACCACGATACCAAAGGCGCTGTGTTTGGTTAAATAATAAGCCGTGTTGGATACCCGCTCTAACGATACTTGCAGTACCTTCAGGTCGCAGCGCAATACGCTCGCCATTACGGTCTTCAAAGCAATACATTTCTTTTTCAACAATATCAGTCACTTCACCGATAGAGCGATTAAACAACTCGGTACTTTCTACGACTGGTGTTCTTATTTCTGCGTAACTATAGCTTTTAACAACACTTAAAAACTTTTCTTCTAGGTAGTGCCACGCTGATGATTGCTCAGGAAGGATGTCATTCATCCCCCTGATTGCTTGAAGTTTTGACAAGTTAAATTTACCGATATTTAAAGTGGTAGCTGAAAGTTCGCAATGTTATTACGACTCAGAGCTTTAAGATCTATTTTTGTGCCGCCAAATGTCAAATTTGATACGCTATTAACCCGACCAATAGACACTTTAAGCGGAGTATCTCCACTTAGAGACAATAGTTCGCCTGATTTCTTAATGCCATTAAACAGTATTTTACCACGAGCATCTTTAATAGTTACCCAGCATTCATTACTAAACTGTATCTGTAATAGTTTAATATCTACTGAGACAGGTAGAGTATCAGCGACATTGGCTGATGAATCTGCCACTGGTTCAGTGACAATTTCAGGTTCTAATGCTTTTACGACTTTTTCAAGCTCTGCCAGTTCCTCGTGATTCACTGCTTCGTCATCAACATTAAGCGTCAATTCGATGCCAGTACCCGTATTCGTCACTGTATTCACGGTCTCTGTTGCTAGAGGCGCCTCAACAGCGGCAGAGTTACTTGCATGTGCTTTAATCAGCTCATCGGTACTAAGCTCACTCGAAGCTTGAACCGTATCGGGATCTAAAGACTCCAATACCAGTTCGTCACCATTGACAGTTTCAACAGCGACAACGTCATTGTCACTTACAAAAGGTGACTCTAAACCGTACTGTTTATCCCACCACCAAAAGACCAGACCACATAAAACAAGCACAAAGATCAAGCTCGACCACTTCATTACCGGGTCGCCCACTTTTACCTGTTGATCTATCTTAGAGACGGACATCAGAGGCGTTTTTATATTTTGCTTGCCATAAATATTATCGAGAAGTTCTATTAGCTCATCACCACTCTCATTGACAGCTTTTGCATACGCACGAATATAGCCACGACAAAAAACCATACTTGGCAATTTGTCATACGCCCCTTCCTCGATCCACAATATATAATTACGTGGCAGGTACAAATCGTCCGCAAGTGCCTTTTGGCTAATACCTAATGCTTCGCGCGCTATTTGTAAACGATTTCCAGGAGAACTATTTACTTCAGTCACTACAACTTCGTCAGACTTACTACTCACTGAGCGGACTCCTTAAATTTTTTATATTTTTTAGGAAATAAATTTTCTAAGAGTATGGAATAAGTGACTACTTCAGACAAATCACCGTTAGCCCGGGCCAGATTCACCCCTAAAATTAAACTCTCAGCTGTATGATGTGCTTGATTTTGCGTAACTAATTCCAAAAATTCTTGATATTTGGCATTCGATTTAAACGTTTCTCCGGCCTCAAGTAAACTATTACTTATATTTAATAGTGCGAAACTGCTTCGCCCTCCTAAATTCACCGATCGTTGAAAGGCTTTACCCGCTTTACTTTTTTGCTTTAATGCTGCGTAACAGCGGCCTAAATTATTTAAAGCATTAGCACGTCGATTGTAAAAAGGATCTTTGGTGGCGAACTCTAACTCCACACAAGCCTCGGCATATCGCTCTCTAGCAAACAAAAAAGCACCGTAGTTATTGTGAAACATGGATGCATCAGGGTCTACCGCTATAGATTTTTTAAAATACTGCTCAGCTAATTCAAACTCTTTTTCAGATTGAAACACTGTCGCGAGCACAGAGTATGCTCTTGCATACTTATCATCGTATTTAAGCGCTTTTTGCAACCAGTTTCTAGCACTAACATTATCGCGATTCTTTAAATGCGCAATGGCAACATCCGTGAAACTTTTAGCTTTCTCGCTGCTATCTACTTTATTGGGGTCTTTAGCGCCAATTGCACAACCAGTTAAGAGCAGTAATACCGCTAGTAATGCTGCTACACTTTTGAACTTATGCACTGTGCCATCACTCCTTTTGTTAGCGCTAAATATTCTTGTTTTAATGAATTATTCGAACTTTTTCTACTGCTGCCTGCTGCTGAACAACCGCTTTTATGCCCGCAGTCCGTTTAGTCCTATCATCCACCATCCCCACTAACTGCCCGCAGGCGGCATCAATTTCTTCACCACGTGTACGCCTCACCGTGGTGCGAATACCCGCTTTGTGCATGGTATTTTTAAAATGCTCAATGGCTGCAGCTTTAGGTCGTTGATAGCCAGAGTTAGGAAAAGGATTAAAAGGGATTATATTGAGTTTACAAGGTAATGTTTTCAACAATTTAGCCAATTGATGCGCGTGTTCTGGCAAATCATTGACCCCTTCCATCATAGTGTATTCAATGGTAATTACCCGCTTATCATTGAGTTTGGCTAAATAGCGATGGCAGGCATCCATCAATTCTTTTATCGGGTATTTTTTATTAACGGGCACGAGTTCATCTCTTAACTCGTCGTTAGGTGCATGTAATGACACCGCAAGAGATACATCTAGTACGTCGCCCAGTTTATCTATCGCCGGCACAACTCCAGCAGTACTAAGGGTAACTCGACGTTTAGAAAGACCGTAAGCATTATCCTCCATCATCAGCGTCATGGCACTTACCACGCGCTCAAAATTCATTAATGGCTCGCCCATGCCCATCATTACCACGTTGGTAACTACTCTGTTGTTGGCAGGGTCCATCGCCCCAAATGACTTAATTGCAATTCTCACTTGCCCGATAATTTCAGCGGCACTTAAATTGCGATTAAATCCTTGCTTACCTGTGGAGCAAAAACTACAGTTTAGTGAACAGCCTACTTGTGAAGAGACACACAGTGTTCCTCTATTACCCTCTGGGATTAAAACAGTTTCAACACAAGAGCCGCCATCAACTCTTATTACCCATTTACGTGTTCCATCTTTAGACGTTTCTTCACTGACCACTTCAGGTTCACGAATTTCAGCTTGTTCATTCAGCTTTACCCGCAAAGATTTACTAATATTGGTCATTTCATCAAAACTTTCAACACCGTGCTGGTGCATCCACTTCAGTACTTGAGTCGCTCGAAACGGCTTCTCTCCTATTTCTTGAAAATAGCTCGCCAATTGTACTGGCGTCATACCGAGTAAATTAGTTCTTGATGTTTCTTTCATTGATCTTTTCTCTTAATTATTCTAACTGCAGAGCCGCCACTTAAAAAAGCACGGCTTTGCAGCTCAACTACTTACTTAGCGAAGAAGTAAGCAATTTCACGTGTAGCAGACTCTACAGAATCAGAACCGTGTACAGCGTTAGCATCGATTGATTCAGCGAAATCGCTACGGATAGTACCAGCATCAGCGTCTTTAGGGTTAGTAGCACCCATCAAGTTACGGTTTGTTATTACTGCATTCTCGCCTTCTAAAACTTGTACAACAACAGGACCAGAAGTCATGAAGCTTACTAGATCAGCGAAGAAAGGACGTTCGCTGTGCTCTGCGTAAAAACCTTCAGCATCGGCTTTGCTTAACTGTCTAAGAGACATTTCAACAACTTTAAGATTCGCGCCTTCAAAACGAGATACGATTTGACCGATTACATTTTTTGCTACTGCGTCTGGTTTGATAATTGAAAGCGTGCGCTCAATTGCCATGATAATTTTCCTATTATTAAATTAAAATTTGATCAATTTGCATCGATCGTAAAAAACTCCGCATTATACGCCACTGTCCCCCAAAAACACCACCTAAGATGCAGGGTTTTAGTAAACTAATGTTTAGATTTTTATATCTACCTAGCCGCTAATTTTATTGTGCTGCGCGATACCAATAAACAGCGCACCAAGACTAGTTAAAAGCGCGCAATTTTGTCACTGTATCGACGATTAACTGCCCGACAAATTCAACTTCTTCCACCGTGGTAAACCGACCGATGGAGATCCTTAAAGACCCATGCGCCTGCTCATCGCTCAGGCCTATTTGCTTAAGCACATACGAGGGTTCTAAACTCGCTGAGGTACAAGCAGATCCTGTCGATACCGCGATGTCTTTAAGAGACAACAGCAACATTTCCCCATCCATTGCACCAAAACATACATTTAGGTTCCCCGGCACTCTATTTTCAATACCGCCATTCAAGCTGACACCCTCTAACTGCTGTAGCTTATTCCAGAGCATATCTCTTAATTGTGTCAGTTTTAGCTGCTGCTGTTCAAGTTCGGCACCCGCAATCGCAAAAGACTCCCCCATCCCCACCAACTGATGGGTAGGCAAAGTACCAGAGCGCATGCCACGCTCGTGACCGCCACCATGAATCTGCGCTTTGATGCGCACTTTGGGCTTTTGCCGTACATACAAAGCCCCAACACCTTTAGGGCCATATATTTTGTGGGCGCAAAAGGACATCATATCCACATCTAACTGCGCTAAGTTGATCGCAATCTTGCCCACTGACTGCGCTGCATCCACATGAAAACACACCGCTTTTTTGGCGCAAACTCGCCCTAACGCCGCGATATCATTAATCGTCCCTATTTCATTATTGACATGCATGAGACTGACCAGAATAGTATCTTCGCGGATGGCTGCCGCTAATTGATCAACACTAATACAGCCATCGGCACCGGGCTTTAAATAAGTAACGTCAAAACCTTGCTGTGCCAGTTCCGCACAAGTATCTAGTACTGCTTTATGCTCAACGGTACTAGTAATAATATGCTTACCAATCGCCTCTTTTTGCAGAGCAAGGCCTTTAATTGCCAAATTATTTGACTCTGTCGCCCCGGAAGTCCAGACGATTTCTCGATTTTGAGCCCCTACCAAATCAGACACTTGACGACGCGCTCGCTCCACCGCCTCCTCAGATTTCCAACCATACACATGAGATCTTGAGGCGGGGTTAGCAAAATTGCCATCCATAGTAAGGCAGCCCATCATCGCCTCTGCCACTCGTGGGTCGACAGGAGTACTCGCTGCATAATCCAAATAAACAGGTAATTTCATTTAATTATCCAACTCTTTTTTCGACTGACTAATATTTTTAATACTTTTATCAACGCTGGTTAAAATGCCACGCAAAATATTCACCTCAATACTATCCGGTAGCGCGCGCATGATTAAGCGTCTGACCCTGGTCATTAACTGCCGCGGTTTCTGCGGATCTAGAAAACCCGTTTTTAATACGGTCTGCTCCAAATGAGAGAACAATAAATCCAACTGATCTTGTGTTGCTAGAGGCGCATCCCACTTAGTGCCCCACTGTGGAGATGGCAGCGCATTTTGCGCAAGGAAGCTCATACGCAATTCGTAGGCAATCACTTGTACTGCCGAGCCAATATTTAAGGAACTAAAAGCTTCGACAGAGGGAATACAGACATGATGCTGGCACAGATGTAATTCATCATTGGTCAAACCTCGATCTTCGCGACCAAACACTATCGCCAGCTTTTTACTTGGATTAGCTTTCTTCGCCTCGCCAACGACAGCTGCCATTTCCCGGGGATCCATAATTGGCCAGGGGATATGACGCGCTCTTGCGCTTGTAGCAAACACCAACTCACAGTCTTTAATGGCCTCCTGCAAACTTGCCACTCTAGTCGCTTGAGACAACACATCATCCGCACCCGCTGCACGAGCAGAGGCTTCTTCACTTGGGAAACTTTTTGGATCAACCAATACTAAATCAGTCATCCCCATATTTTTCATGGCACGTGCTACCGCCCCGATGTTCCCAGAATGCGTAGTATTTACTAGGACAATTTTTATTTCTGTATACACAAACTTACCCAACCTAAATTTTTAGTCATATTAACAGATTCCCCTTCATGTTGAGACACAACGCACTGGAAGTTTTTAAATTCGGCGCTATCTTTTAAAAAACCAATTAAATAGACCAACACTCGCGACTCCCCATAACCAGACCTCAAGATCTCCTTAAATAAGGAGAGCTATTTTTAATAAAAACTAGCGACACTTGAAAGCGCTAGATGTTACAATGTGCGCAATTCTAGCCCTTAAATTTATACCAGGTTCTTTAACAATGCAGCCAATGCTTAACATAGCCCTTCGGGCAGCTCGCCTAGCCAGCGAACAAGTACAACACGCACAAGGAAAAGTGGAAATTATTCGCTCTGAAAAAAGCGAGATCTCTGAACTTATTGAAGAGACAGCTATTAGTGCGGAAAAAACCATCGCATACACTATCCAAAAAGCTTTCCCGAATCATGCTCTGCAAGGTGAGTACTCCGGAGACTATGCCTCTGCGGGCAGCAAAACAGAAGCCACTTGGCACATGAGCGCCTTTGACAACCTCGCTAACTTCTCCAACGGCGTACCGCAAATTGCTATTTGCCTAGCCGCGACGATTAACGGAAAAATACAGCACGCAGTTATTATCAACCCTGTAACCGGTGAAGAATTCACTGCGAGCCGTGGTTACGGCGCTATTTTAAACGGACGCCGAATCCGTGTCACTGACTGTAAAGGCCTTGAGAACAGCACTATTTCTACAAACTTTGCAGACAATAGTGGCGACAAGGGACTACTGGACAAGCATTTAAACATGACGGCCAAATTGCACGCGAATCGTGGTATTTTACAAAACACTGGATCTGCCGCACTCAATTTTGCCAGTGTAGCAGCCGGTCGTATCGATGGCAGCTATGCGGACAACTTGCAGATTGCCACCACGCTTGCCAGCGCACTGCTTATCCAAGAAGCAGGCGGCCTAGCTGGTGACCTGAATGGCGAGCCGAACTTCAAGAAATCTAAAAGCCTTGCCACTGGCAACGCCAAAGTTTTCAAAGCGCTTATTCAAGCTGTACACCACAGCGCAAAATAATAGTTACTATTATTTGATCACAAAAAAAGGCATGTTTTCATGCCTTTTTTTTCGTCTAAAAAGGCTTGAGGTCTTTGGTCTTTGGTCTTTGGTCTTTGGTCTTTGGCCAGCTCAAACCAAACAAATCGTTTGAGCAACATATTGATAAATATAGAAATTGTGATGCTAAATTTTTTGCCACATAGTCCCTAAAAAACTAAAAGACCTTTGTTTTCCCTGTATAGCACAGCGACTCTGTGCCCTGTCTTTAGCCCTTAGGCGTTATCGAGAGCAAGACTCTTGCCTACCACTTACACTTACCGCATATTCTATGCATAAAAAAGCCGGTGGAGCTTTCGCTCAACCGGCTTTTTTGTAAGACCTAATCCTTATATCTTAAAAGGATCACGCTTAACAATAGTCTCTACACGATCAGGACCTGTTGAAATAATATCAACCGGCGCACCGATAAGCTCTTCAATACGCGCTATGTAATTAACCGCTGCCTGTGGCAACTCTGCTAATGTTTTAGCGCCGAAGGTCGTTTCAGACCAACCCGGCATTTCTTCGTATACCGGTACTGAATTTTCATAGTCTTCGCTATCAATCAGAGAAGTAACAACGTTACCTTCCTTATCTTCGTAGCCAACACAGATTTTGATCGTCTCAAGCCCATCCATTACATCAAGCTTGGTCAGACAAATACCGGTGATTGAACTGACTTGGATAGCGCGCTTAAGCAATACCGCATCAAACCAACCGCAGCGACGAGCACGACCGGTAGTAGCGCCAAATTCATGACCACGCTCTGCCAGCCCCTGCCCAATTTCACAGCTGAGTTCAGTAGGAAACGGACCACCGCCAACACGCGTAGTGTAAGCTTTGGTAATCCCTAAGATATAGTCTAAGTACATTGGACCAAAACCACTGCCTGTCGCCACACCACCTGCGGTAGTATTCGAAGAGGTCACAAACGGATAAGTACCATGATCGATATCCAGTAGCGCACCTTGCGCACCTTCAAACATGATGCTCTCGCCACGCTCACGCATGCCGTGAATCATTTGCGTAACATCAGCAACCATAGGACGCAGCACTTTAGCCATTTCCATGCACTGTGCATAGACTTCATCAACACTGATCGCCTCTACACCGTAATAGTTAACTAACGAGAAGTTATGGTATTCCATCACTTCAGTTAACTTGGTAAGGAAACGCTCAGGCTCCATCATATCCGCTAGACGCAAACCACGACGAGCAACCTTGTCTTCATAAGCAGGACCGATACCACGCCCAGTAGTGCCGATTTTCGCATTGCCACGCTTTAGCTCACGCGCGTGATCTAAAGCAACGTGGTAAGGCAAAATTAACGGACAGGCAGGGCTTAGTTTAAGACGCTCTTTAACATCAACCCCCGCCTCTTCTAGCCCACTCATTTCTTTGATTAGCGCCTCTGGCGAGAGCACTACACCATTACCAATTAGGCACAGCACATTTTTACGCAAAATCCCCGAGGGAATCAAATGCAAAACGGTGGTTACACCTTCTATTACCAATGTGTGTCCGGCGTTGTGACCGCCTTGAAACCGCACTACAGCAGACACTTCTTCAGTTAGCAAATCGACAATTTTACCTTTGCCTTCATCGCCCCATTGCGTACCTAAAACAACTACGTTCTTACCCATTGCTTTCTCTTAACCCTTAAGTTTAAGATTATGATCTCTAGGCATTACTACCCAGCTATCAGCTTGTTTTTCCAAAGTCCTATCACAGCGTAATTCAGCTTCGTGATCATCCCCTGGCAACCGTTGTATTACACGCACTCCCTGTGCTCGAAGAGCCGCTATCGCCGTTAACAGCGTAGCTTCTTCGCCAGATGGTGCTAATACACCAAACCTAGCCTGTATATCTGCACTGATATCACATAAGGTGATTAAATCAGTACTAAATCCTGTGGCAGCCCTTGGCCTGCCAAAATCTTCGCCAATGCCATCATAGCGACCACCTTTGGCAATAGCCTGAGCAAAATTGGGCGATAGCGCAGAAAAAACCACGCCCGTGTGGTAATTAGCGCCACGCAGCTCCGCCAAATCAAAATACAAATCTACACTTGGGTAACGCAGCTGCATAATAGCGGCAAGTTTTTGCAAATAAGACAATGCATCTTTTACGGTTGCAGAGGCATCCGCTAAAGTCTCACTGGCCAATTGCAATACATCGATACCACCATTAAGTCTTGGCAATGCCAACAACATATTAGCCATTGACTCAGACACCGCTAACGAGGCGACAAATTGTGCCAAATCAGGAAGCGCTTTTGCCTGTACTAAATCATGGTATTGCTTGCTTTGCTGTGCCGTTAATGTTGCTTGCTCAACAACACTGCGATAAATATCCACATGCCCCAAATCTAAACTGAGTTCATCTTTAATACCGCAGGCAAACAAAGTTTCAAGCATCAATGAGATCACTTCTACATCACTTGCCATACCCGCATGACCATAAACTTCAGCGCCTAATTGCAGCGGATTTCGTGAAGCCAACATGTTTTCAGCGCGGGTATGCACTACAGAGCCACAGTAGCAAAGGCGATTAGCGCCTTGGGCATTCATTCGATGCGCATCAATTCGCGCAACCTGGGGGGTAATATCCGCGCGCAAGCCCAATGTTTGACCAGACTCTTGATCAACCAGCTTGTAAGTATTTATATCAAGATCTTTGCCGACACCGGTCAGTAGAGACTCTAAATGCTCTACTAGCGGGGGCATTACTTGCTCGTAGCCCCAGTTATCGTACAAATCAAGTAAACGACGGCGCAACACTTCAACTTGACGCGCCTTGGGCGGCAATATTTCTTTTACACCATCTGGTAATAGCCAACGCTCAGCTAAAGCCATATCAATCTCCAATCACTATTACATAATTATAGATCTTTTGTGCACTACCGGTAGAAACAGGTCATATCATGCTAGATTATGCAGCGCTACCAACAATCGCTAACAACCTTGGCCAAATAGACTAAATGACTTTCTAACACACACAAAAAAACCGGACTAACGTATTAGTCCGGCTTGATCTATTCTAACATTAAAGCGCTACGCAATTACATTACTTTTGCACTTTGATGTTTATTTAGCCGCATTCGGTTTTGAAAAGTACTTGAAGAATTCGCTGTTAGGCTTAAGCAACATCACATCGCCATTACCACTAAAGGCCTCTTCGTAAGCTTTCAAACTACGGGTAAAAGAATAAAACTCAGCATCTTTTTGAAAGGCAGTAGCATAAGTAGATGCCGCTTTGGCATCGCCAATACCTCGGGTGGTTTCAGATGTTTTATAGGCCTGAGCCAATAAAATAGTCTTTTCCCGATCAGCGTCTGCGCGGATTCCCTCGGCAACTTCCTTACCACGAGATCTCAACTCACGCGCCAAGCGCTCACGCTCAGTACGCATCCGCTGATAGACTGACTCAGACACTTCTGGCGGCAGCTCAATCTTCTTGATCCGCACATCGACGATTTCAACACCGAGCGATTCGGCAAGACCGAGCAGATTAGCAGTCTCCGCTGCGACATCACTGGCTTTAGCACGTGCCGCTGTCGGGTCGTTCAACCACAACTTAACATCGGCCATTAACTTCTCGCGCTCACCAGATACCACTTCACTTAAGGTACGGGTACCAAACTGGTTACGCAGCTGAGTTTCAACACGTACTGATATCAAATCAGAGGCACGGAACTCGTCACCTGAAGTCGCTGTGTAGTATTTTTGCACATCAACAATGCGCCATTTGACAAAAGAATCGACGATTAAACGCTTTTTCTCACTGGTCAAAAATGCCTGTGGACGTGTATCTAAAGTCAGTAGACGACCGTCAAACTTTCGTACTTTATTGACAAAAGGAATCAGCACATGCAAGCCAGGGGCTACATCACTCTCTACCACTTCACCAAACTTAAGTTTTACAGCTCGCTCTGTCTCTTGCACTATGTACAGTGATTTTGACCCTATAATAAGCGCCAGTAACAATGCAATAGTGACTAATAATGGCTTACCGCTCATTGACGCGCCTCCCTTCTGGTAGTTTGACGACGACGTAACTGATCGTAAACTTGATCACTTACTTCACGTATCGCTTGCTCATCTAAACGCGCACTGCCACCAACATTCGATGCAGGACGATTTTGCATTAGCTTATCCAGTGGCAAATACATCACGTTATTGCCCCCTTCAACATCAACCAATACTTTAGAGTTATTAGCCAATACTTTTTGCATAGTATCTAGATACAATCTATCACGGGTAACACCCGGAGCCTTTTGATACTCCGTTAACAGCGCCGTAAATCTTGACGCTTCACCTTCTGCGTTAGCCACTACTTGCTGTTGATAAGCATCTGCTTCAGCGACCATACGCTTAGCTGCACCTCGCGCCTCAGGCAAAATACCTTTAGCATAAGTTTCAGCTTCGTTTTTAGAGCGCTGCTCATCTTCACGTGCTTTGATTACATCATCAAATGCATGCTGAACCTGATCCGGTGCCTGCGCATTTTTGATGTTAACTTGGGTAACTTGAATACCGGTATTGTAGTTAGCCATGTAGCTCTGCAATAGTGACTGTACCTCAACCGCCAGCGCGTTACGCCCCTGGGTTAAAATAGAGTCCATGTCAGATCCGCCCACCACATGTCGCAGTGCAGATTCTGCCGCTAGCGCCATACTCTGATCCGGGTTGCGCACTTTAAGTACAAAAGCACTGGCATCGGAAACCACGTATTGAACAGTCATACCGACATCAACAATGTTCTCATCGCCCGTCAACATTTGAGCATTATGATCAGAACTTCTGACTCTGGTGGTATTGACCACAGTAACAGTATCAAGCAATGGCGGATTCCACTGTAAACCAGGACCCACTGTTTCGCTGATCTTACCTAGTCTTAGCACTACGCCTCGCTCTTGCTGATCGACCGTATAAAAACCGAGTCCAGCCCAAACTAAAGCACCGATGACAAACAGCACTGCAAACATCACAGGACTATTTGCGGGCCCTTTAAGTTTGTTTCCAGAACCAGAGCCTGAACCCTTTTTCTTGCCTCCGAAAATTTCGCTCAGCTTATCTTGGAGCTGCCCAAGAGCCTCATCCAAATCAGGTGGCCCTTGTTCATTGCCACCTTTGCCACGGTCTTTACCTTTTTTATCGTCGCCGTTTCCCCAAGGATCCTGGTTATTACCATTACCACCGGGCTCATTCCAAGCCATATCGCTCTCCGTTAAATAAGAGTTAGTAGTTTGTTAAAAATTTGAAAAGTCGCTACAACACGCTTTTCAAAACGCTTTTGTATAAATTTTACTAAAGATGTTTTAGACAAAGCCTAAATCATCCAGGGTAAATCGTAAACTGGTTAATACCTAAAGATTGCCGCTATCAGACAGCCATCTAGAAGACCTCTACAATCCTATAAGGTTCTGTAGACATTCCCACTCTCGTCAACATTTGCAGTAAATCTTTACGCTGCACTCGGACATTGAGCAACATGCTGCCGTCTTCCTCTATTGTTTCTGAGACGACTGCGCCCTTTGCATACAGCAGAGATCTAAGCTGCCCAAAGCATGGCGCAACTTTAATCACTTCAACAATCAAATCCTCACTCAACAAGGCAGTGATGGCTTTGAACATCAAGTCCAACCCTTCACCGCTGACGGCTGACAGCCATACTTTTTGAGGAACCCCTTCGCTGTTATAGTCTATGCGGGCACGCTGCCCCTCCATCAAATCTATCTTATTATAGACTTGTAAAACAGGGACATCAGCGGCGCCTATCTCCATTAATACTTGATTAACTTCATCAATATTCTTGGAGCGGTTTTCATCGTATGCATCAATCACATGCAATAACAGCGTCGCTTCAACGGTTTCTTGCAAGGTAGCGCGGAACGACTCTACTAGTTTATGGGGCAGATGACGGATAAATCCAACCGTATCAACCAAAATAGCCGCACCTACATCATCTAATTCAACTTTTCGCAAGGTCGGATCCAGCGTCGCAAACAACTGATCCGCAGCGTAGACATCCGCCGCTGTTATTTTATTGAATATAGAAGACTTGCCCGCATTGGTATAACCTACCAGCGCCAGCGTTGGTACTTCGGCTCGCGCTCGCGCTTTACGCCCTTGTTCACGTTGCATACGCACTTTGCTTAAACGTTTGTTAATCGTTTTTACACGTTCTTGCAATAGTCGTCTATCTGTTTCTAACTGCTTCTCTCCTGGCCCACGTAAACCAATACCGCCTTTTTCCCGATCCAAGTGAGTCCAACCACGCACTAGACGTGTTGACATATGCTCAAGCTGAGCTAGCTCAACCTGCAACTTACCCTCGTGAGTTCTTGCACGTTGCGCAAAAATATCTAAGATCAAACCGGTTCTATCAAGGACGCGACACTCGAGTTCTGTCTCGACGTTTCGCTCTTGAGCAGGGCTCATCGCGTGATTAAAGATCACCAAAGTAGCTTCGTGCTTATGCACTAGCTGCTTTAATTCATCAAGCTTACCTGAACCTATGAAATATTTCGGGGAAGGTTTACTACGAGATCCAGTTAACATCTCGATGGGATCGGCACCCGCAGAAAGAGCCAATTCCTCTAATTCACGTGGAGATTCTTGATCGGCCTCCTGGGCCATTTCCATGTGAACTAGTATCGCTCTTTCGCCGGACTCTGGGCGTTCAAAAAACAATAAACTTTTCCTTTATTCTTCCGGCTTATCTTCCGGCTGAGGCAACTTAACAGGGCGCGATGGCACTACTGTTGAGATTGCATGCTTATAGACCATTTGGCTGACGGTGTTCTTCAGCAAAATAACAAATTGATCAAAGGACTCTATCTGTCCTTGAAGCTTTATACCATTAACTAAAAAGATGGATACAGGTACCCGCTCTTTGCGTAACACATTAAGATAAGGGTCTTGTAACGTTTGCCCTTTTGACATATTAGAATCTCCTACTAACAAATAATGAATATTTAATCGCGTCATTTTAGATCAAATATTAGATAACTGCCCTATCATGCTCTCACTTTTCACAATGGGCATCGGATGCAGCCAGTTGCAACAATACAACTCAAACTTTACTATCCAAAAATGTCGATATAAAGAAAATAAAATCCGTTTTTCTTCAACCCCATCAACAGCAAAACACGTTACATCTATATAGTGTCAGAGTCTAGTAATTTCAAGACCCTAGCTGTTAAATCTATTGACTCCAAATCAAACCAGTGCAGATTTTCCCAACTTCGCAACCAAGTGATCTGACGCTTGGCTAGCTGGCGCGTCGCTATGATGCCTTTTTCCTGCATGGCCGCATAATCCAGTTCCCCTTGAATGTAAAGCCAAGCCTGACGATATCCAACACAGCGCATTGAAGGCATCTCTAAATTTAAATCACCACGCTGATACAATGCTTTTACTTCATCCAAAAAACCTTGCTCGAGCATCACTTTGAAGCGCTGCTCTATACGCTGATGTAATGTCTGACGCTGCTCTGGCATCACCGCTATATTGAGCACATTAAAGGGTAACTGATACTGTTCCTGCTCAGCCCAGTGCATCGTCAGTGTCTTACCACTAATTCGAAACACTTCTAACGCCCTTTGGATTCGCTGCGAGTCATTTGGGGCTAACCTTGCAGCGGAACTAGGATCCACCTCCTTCAGCAATTGGTGCACCGCAGGCCAACCTTGAGCTTGGGCTATGTCAGTGATCTGCTGGCGTATTTCCTCATCGGCATTAGGCAGCTTGGCCATTCCCTTGGTCAGCGCATTGAAATACATCATGGTGCCGCCTACCAACAGAGGAATTTTACCTCTATCGACAATATCCTGCATCAGCGGTAGCACATCCGCGCGAAACGCAGCCGCTGAGTAACTTTGTGCCGGATCAATAATATCAACCAAATGATGCGGATAGCGCAACAGCTCATGGGCACTCGGCTTTGCTGTGCCAATATTCATCTCTCGATATATTAGTGCAGAATCGACTGAAATCAACTCGCAAGGCAATTTATCAAATAAATCCATCGCCAATGCTGTTTTACCTGCGGCGGTTGGCCCCATCAAAAAAATGGCGCGCGGCATGGCCTTTTTACTCATGCTACTGCCCTCGCATAAATAACTTATCTAAATCATTTAAGCTCATGGTGCTAAAGGTAGGCCGACCATGATTACACTGACCACTGCGCTCGGTGGTCTCCATGTCTCGCAATAGTTGATTCATCTCGGGAATCGTTAACTGTCTATTGGCGCGAACCGAGCCATGACAAGCCATGGTAGACAATAGTTCATTGACCGATTCTTCTATTTTCCTGGAATTGCCTAGTGTCACCATATCCGACAACACATCACGCACTAGCTGCTCTACATCTGATTTCGCCAGAGTCACCGGCACTTGGCGGATCGCAATGGTCTCCTCCCCCAAGCGCTCAAGCTCAAACCCCAACTGACTGAATACTTCTTTATTTTCTTCTGCACAATCAACTTCTAGACCACTCAAAGACACACTAACGGGTACTAACAACGGCTGAGAGCGCACCTTTTCAATACTGTAGGAGGTTTTTAAACGCTCATAGACAATTCTTTCATGCGCGGCGTGCATATCAACCACCACCATACCCGTGGCGTTTTGCGCCAAAATATAAATACCGTGCAGTTGGGCAATCGCAAAACCCATCGGGGGAATTTCAGAAGGGCTATTATCCACTGAATCCAAGGCGGGAGCGGCGACTGAGCCAGTCTCTCCCGGCCTGCCTAATTGATTGTAAATACTACTTTGCTCACGCAGATTAGCCGGCGAAAACCTATTTGCTTGATAAGCGGGTTGGGACAACACATTATTAGGTACGGAGTTTGTCGGTATATTTAAACCAATTCCCTGCTGCAGCGGTGGCTGTTCAGCAACGGTTTCAATAGCACTGCCATCTGCCTGCTCAATGGCGGTTTTTTGAAAGCCCGGACGCTCATCCGCGATCACGCGATGGATGGCGCGAAACAAAAAATCATGAACTAAGCGATTTTCACGGAACCTGACTTCATGTTTAGTGGGGTGTACATTGACATCCACCAGCGCCGGATCCAGCTCCAAATAAAGCACATAAGCGGGATGCCGACCATTAAACAATACATCGGAATACGCCTGCCTTAATGCGTGAGTGACCAAACGGTCTTTTATCATGCGCCCGTTGACAAAAAAGTACTGCAGATCTGCCTGGGAGCGGGAAAAAGTCGGCAAACTTATCCAGCCTTTTAAGCTCAGCCCCGAAGACTCAGCCTGCATTTCAACTTTGATGGATTGATCGATAAAAGCGGGACCACAAATGGTGGCAACTCTGCGCTCTTGCTCGCGCAAGCTAGTGGCTTTTTTTAACTGGCGAATAACACGACCGTTGTGTGACAGCGAAAAATCAACATCAAAACGCGACAGCGACATGCGCTTAATCACTTCATCAAGATGTTTGAATTCAGTGTTCTCGGTACGCATAAATTTACGCCTAGCGGGCGTATTAAAAAACAAATCGCGCATTTCAACGGTGGTACCCTGGGGATGCGAGCTTGGATTTATCTGTGTAGACATCTCCCGCCCCTCGGTTTGCACCGACCAAGCAGCCTCTGCGCCTTTTCTGCGCGAGGTGAGCGTAAGGCGTGACACTGAGCTGATACTGGCCAGCGCCTCTCCTCTAAAACCTAAACTGCCTACCGCCTCAAGATCTGCCAACTCAGTAATTTTGGACGTCGCATGTCGACTTAACGAAAGCGAGAGGTCATCCTTTTCAATACCAAAGCCATTGTCGCGAATTTTAATTAATTTAATGCCACCTTGTTCAATGTCGACATCTAGCTTGGTTGCTCCCGCATCTAGGCTGTTTTCTAATAGCTCTTTTACCACTGAGGCCGGTCTTTCAACCACCTCACCCGCGGCAATTTGGTTGGCTAAACGGGGGGACAATAACTGTATACGCTGCATATTTTATCTCTGTACAAATTTCTTGCTTAACTGGTAGGAATTTGCAACTTTTGACCGATGCGAATTCTATCATTTTTCATTTTATTTAAGGCTTTTAACGAGGCGAGTTTAACCCCGTAGCGATGGGCAATTCGAGACAGCGAATCGCCACTGACCACTTGATACTGCACTCTCTTGGTTAACCCGTCGCCGTGTTTCTGTCGGTAGATTTCAGTAAAAGCTGGCGGCTTATTGATAAAATGCTCTTTGATGCCTTTAAAAATAGCGCGGGCCATTTTTTGTCTATAGGCCGTGGTTTTTAACGCCCGCTCTTCTTGCGGGTTAGAGATAAAACCTGTCTCTATTAAAATCGACGGTATATCGGGGGATTTTAATACTAAGAATCCTGCCCGTTCAACACTTGGCTTGTGCATTTTGGCAAATTTATCGATATTTTTATGAATCTTTTTCGCCACTTCTCGGCTGTCTTTTCGCGAGGCTGTCATTGACATATCCAACAACACGCCCTTGAGCACTTTATCTTTTCCGCCCAAGCTGAGATTGCCAACGCCACCAATCAAGTCGGAACTGTTTTCTTTTTGCGCCAGCCAGCGACCCACTTCACTACTCGCACCGCGATTGGATAAAACCCAGACAGAAGCGCCTCTGGCTTTCTTATTTTTAAAGGCATCCGCGTGAATCGATATAAACAGATCCGCATTTTTTTTACGTGCAATGGCAGTTCGACCCCGTAGACTGACATAATAATCATTGCGCCTTATCATCCGAGAAATAAACCCGGGCTCAGCATCAATTAGCTTTTCCAGCTCCTTAGCAATAGCCAACACTACGACTTTCTCGCGCAATCCCGATGCGCCAATAGCGCCGGGATCTTCGCCACCGTGACCAGCATCAAGTGCTATCACTATATCTCTGAGCTTTTTCCCGGGTAGTGACTTAACCGCCGTAACATTAGCACTAGGCACTACAGGAACCGCAGGTGCAGGCAAATCCTTTTTTACTGCTAGCGGTTTGGTTTTCTCGGCCTTTTTCTCCCCTGTTCGCCCTAAATCAACCACGAGACGATGACCGTAATTACCACTGGGCGCCAGTGAAAAACTAACGGGTTTTAATGGCTCTGATACGTCGAGCACAATTCTCAGCGGCAGCCCTCTGCCGGCCCTCAGCTTCTTTACCGGAGAATCACCCAAATCTACTTTATTTAAATCGACGTTTAAAGTAACGCCTTCAATGTCTAGCACTACTCTGTCTGGATTGTTTAAGGTGAAAATTTTATGTTTAACTTCACCCGATAAATCAAAAACAAGACGGGTATTTTCCGGCGCCAACCAAACTCGCAAATTGTTTATTTTCTCTGTGGCGTGCACTGACACATGTAAGAGCGCCAAACAACAGATGAAAAGCTGTAAAAAATACTTAAATACGTTTTTTGGTAAAGCTTTCATAGTGAGAAGAAGCGCCTTTATCAATAAGATGAACAATATAGATACTGCAAATCAGTTAGCGTTCAATACCTGCTTGAACTAATTTATTTAAATGCGCCACCGCCTGCTCCCCTTTTTTACTCATAGAGCGAAACTCCAGTAACCGGCCCATCTTTTTTATACTCAAAGCTATCTCCAGATCAGCGCTAGGCAAAGCGCCTACGCCTTTTTCTGGCCATTCAATCAAACTGAGCATTCCCTTAGAAAAATAATCTCTTATTCCTAAATATTCAAGCTCTTCTGGATCACTAAGCCTATAAAGATCAAAATGATAGATAAATGACTCGCCATCTTCATAAGCTTCGACCAAAGTGTAAGTAGGGCTCTTAACCGCTCCTTGATGACCACTGGCGCGAATAACCCCACGGGACAAGGTAGTTTTCCCCAGGCCCAAATCTCCCAGCAAAAACACCACTCCCTCGTGAGCCATCGCCGTATACAACATATTACCGAACACCAACATTGCCGCTTCATCTTTGGCGTAATACTGACCTTTCATATTTTTCCCACTAAGCTTATTTCTAGAAACTTGTAACAATGAATAAATACCGATATCAAAAACTTTCGCATTCTATCATTACTGCCTGTGGATATCTTTATTTAGACTAGAAGCACGCAGGACTTAACGCCAATGTTATGCAAAAAATCTACATTGAAGCATAAACCTTATCCTTTTTAGCCACAGCCTACAGACGACTCAAACAATAATTTTTTAGACTTTCTATAAAACTTTCTCTAACTTAGTTGTTTTATCCATTCCTGAGTTCGTATAATAACGATGTAACATCAGCAACTTTCGCTTTTGATACTTTACCTGCTAAAAAAACCGCTTTAACTGAAGTATCCCGAGACCCCCATTTTGAATACAAGCCACCACCCATTCAACCCAATTCAGCTGCGTGAACTAGCGACACAGATAAACACTTGGGCAATAGAGCTAGGCTTTGCCCAGTCGAGCATTATTGTCCCTGAGCTGTCTAAAGAACACCAACAGATGCAGCAGTGGCTTAGTAAAAACTATCACGGACAAATGGCTTATTTGGCAAACAATGCTGCACTGCGTAAAAACCCACTGGAGATAGTCCCGGGAAGTTGTCGTATTATTAGCTTGAGAATGGATTACAACCCACCGGCTAAGAATGCTATCGACGTGCTTATAGACAAAGATAAAGCCTATATCGCCAGGTATACTTTGGGCCGCGACTACCATAAAACTGTTAAAAAAAGACTGACACAACTGGCCAAGCGGATCGAACAGCAAACTCAGCAATTAGGCTACCGAGCTTTTGTTGACAGCGCCCCGATCATGGAGCGCGCTATCGCTGAACAAGCGGGCTTAGGCTGGACTGGCAAACACACACTACTAATTAATCGCAAAGCCGGGTCCTATTTCTTTTTAGCAGAACTATTCATTGATATACCGCTACCCACTAGCGAAAAATTAGTCATGAACAACTGCGGGCGCTGTACCGCCTGTCTTGACATATGTCCGACTCAAGCTTTTGTCGGTGCAAACATCCTCGATGCAAGACGCTGTATCTCCTATCTCACCATCGAGAGCAAGGAAGCCATACCGGTTGAACTACGCAGTAAAATTGGCAACAGAATTTTTGGCTGTGACGATTGCCAGCTTATCTGCCCCTGGAACAAATTTTCCAAACATAGCCCAGAAGACGACTTCAAACCCCGTCACCAACTCGATGACATCAGTTTATTGGACCTCTTTAACTGGGACGAACAAAGTTTTCTGAAGAACACAGCAGGTTCGGCAATACGTAGAACGGGTTATCAAGGCTGGCAGAGAAATTTAGCGGTAGCTCTGGGAAATAGTCATGGCGGCGCTGAAATAATCAGCGCACTTAAAGAAAAAAGACTGCACAGCGAGCCATTAGTAACTGAACATATAGATTGGGCGTTAGCACAATTATCCCAGCGCAAGACACCCAGCGGCTCAACTCAACAACTGCTAATTACCAACGCCGCAGATCGAGATCAAGCGTTAATTATTAAACGTGGCTAGTTAATACTCAAACATTAATAAAATGTTCTTTGTAATATTTCAACTCGGCTATTGATTCACGAATATCATCAAGTGCTAAGTGCGTCCCTGTTTTAGTGAAACCTTTGAGCAACTCTGGACGCCAGCGCTTGGCAACTTCTTTAAAACTACTGACATCGATGTGACGATAGTTGCAATGCGCCTCTAATGCCGGCATAAATTTATACATAAACCGTCGGTCCTGGGAAATACTATTACCACACAGCGGCGAAGCACCTTGCTCAACATATTGAGTGACAAAATCCAAGGTTATTTGCTCAGCCTGGGAGAGGCTAATCTGACTGGCACGCACCCGATCAGTCAAACCTGATTTACCGTGCTGCTCAATGCACCAAGGATTCATGTTATCGAGAATTTCATCGGGTTGATGAATCACCAAAGAGGGCCCCTCAGCCAATATATTCAAATGAGCATCGGTAATAATGGTGGCAATCTCAATAATATGGTCAGTTTCAGGATCCAGACCTGTCATTTCTAGATCTAACCAAATAAGATTATCTTTCAGGGACATCAAAATTCCTCATTTATGAGACAGCAGCAGCACAGCCATTTATAATAGGTGCGCCAATCTCTTTTAATATAGCGTAAATTGACCAAAATTCGAGAAATCGATGGATTTCTCATCTTATTAAACGATCTCCCCCTATATAATGCAAACACATTATATAGTTAGAGGCATTAGCTTCATTTAAACTGGACAACAACGATAGATGTCAAAAAGAAAATTAACACGCCACCAAGCGTGGCGGGTAGAAAAAATCCACAAAGAACGCACTGAGCGCGCTTTAAAAAAAGACAACAAAATCATTGAACAGTTAGATGCAAGTGAACTAGGCTCCGAACAGCAAGGGTTAATCATTTCGCATTTCGGCAAACAAGTGGATGTTGAAGCGCTTGAAGGCCCTAGCAGCGGCACCATTACTCGCTGCCACTTGCGTACCCACCTCGGGCAACTAGTTACCGGTGACAAAGTAATCTGGCGACAGGGAGCTGAAACTGGCGTTATTGTCGCGGTACTGCCGCGTACAACGCAATTACAGCGCCCAACTAGTCAGGGAGAGCTAAAACCTGTCGCGGCCAATATTGACCGTATCGTTATCACTTTTGCCATAGAGCCCCAGCCTTTTAGTAACTTGATCGACAGGTACTTAGTGGCTTGCGAGTTAAGCGGTATCACCCCCATATTACTACTCAACAAAGCGGATTTAATCACCGACGACAACCGCCAAGAGATTGATCACTTAATTAATAGATACAAAAAGATTGGCTATGAGGTGCTCACCGCATCAACCACTTTAGAAAGTGGCATGGACGAGCTTCACGCGCGTTTAAATAACAAAATATGTGTTTTTGTCGGACAGTCAGGCGTGGGGAAATCTTCACTGATTAATGTATTGCTACCAGGGGTCGATATAAAGGTAGGAGTTTTGTCAGAACAAACCCGCAAGGGCAAACACACCACGACCACCGCAAGATTATTTCACATGCCCACAGGCGGTGATTTAATTGACTCTCCTGGTATTAGAGAGTTTGCTTTGTGGCATTTAGATGAAGATAGCATTATCCATGGGTTTGTCGAATTTAAACCTTTTATTGGCACGTGCAAATTCAGAGATTGTAAACATATCAGCGAGCCAAAATGCTCGCTACTTAAAGCCATTGAAGACAATCACATTAGCCAGTCGAGAATGGATAGCTACCGTCGAATTATCGGCTCATTAAACGAGGTTAAATAACCACTTGTTTAATGTCCATAGTATTGACTATAGTTAAGATAATACATTTCAGAAAATTAATAGTTCTGATCAACTTTTAGTCATTTGGTTACCCACGGACAGACAAATAAATGAGCAATGAGATAATCACCAATTTTGAGTTCGAAGATGAGCAAATTCTCTATGGCCTCGACGCTTGGACTCAATATTTATTCGACAAAGACTTGCCTGCCCGTGCCAGCAGCATCAAACGACTGAAAAAATTATTAAATAGTGATAGATCGACCGTTGGACAGCTTGAGCAAGTCATAAAAAAAGATCCAGTACTGACGCTGTATGTGGTGAAAGCCGCACAGCTGAAGCACAATGACAACGAATCCTCAGTTAAAAGCATTTTACATGCAGTAACATCACTAGGTTATGACGGAATAGAAAAGATCACCCAGCAGATCAAACCTATGTCTTTAAACCCTACTAATGTCCAGCAAAAGCGTTTTCTGCATGCTTTGTCCAGCAGCCATCATGCTGCTTCCCAGCTGCAGAGCTGGATGCACCTAAAAAACTTGCCCCTTGTTGAAGAATCTTTTTTGGCCGCCATGTTTTATAGCGTTGGTTTCTGGTCGCTTTGGTTACACGCCCCACTTCATATGCAAAAAATTCAGAAACGTATTCACGAGCAGGGCGAGTCGCCAATGGAAGTGGAGCAGGATGTGCTTGGTTGTAGCATGCAGATGATTTCGCAGAATATCGCTAAAATCTGGCAGCTTTCTGAGCTGACGCAACAATCCCAAGATCATGCAACTTCTCCCTCCTTTGAAATACTTAACAAGCTGCATAAAAGAGCACTCAAAGACCCAAACTTAAGCGCTAAAGAGCTGCGTGAGCTCAATCACATTACACAACAAAAATACTTTCCGGTTAAACTAGCCAACTGGCTAGCTCTCAACGCCAATCGAGACTGGTACTCGGCACAAACACTGCGCAACATCGATTTAATTAGCGATTACTTAGGACTTCCTCCTGAAAAAACCATCGGCCTAGTCCATAGCACTTGCGCTAAGTCCTCGCGCGACTACTTTGCCCCCGGGATTATGTCCCCCGCCTGCCAGTTACTTTTTTCTCCAAGCGAGATTAAAATTCAATACAAGATGGGCGCAAAAGAATACGCCAGTACTGTATTGCAATACCCGGCACCAGAGACGCCGATGATTAAACCAATCGATTTAAGCAAGTACCAACACGAGTATGCAGATGAGGCATTCTATCAACTGATTGATGCTCATATGAGTGCCAGCAGCGCTAAATCAAAGTTCCAAAAGCCCACTCAAGTACTGATAGCACTGATCCAAGGTTTACAGCGAGGCATAGGTGTTAAACAATTATCTTTGTTATCTGTCAGCAAAAAGAACAACTTAGTTAAGTCGGTACAAAGCAGTGGTTACCCGTCGAACGCAGGCATGCCAGAGTTCAGTGCAAAATTGACCGACGAAGTGATCATAAAAGAACTGTGTAACAAACAAACTTACGTGGTCTACGATCAGCTGACGCAACAGAAATTAGCCCCAAAGCTTGGCGATACTCTACAGTATGCCGCCGCCTCCGAATTTATGTTGATATCTATATTCAAAGTAAATCAACTGGTCGGCATTTTATACTTAGATATGGATGACGCTCCCCTGGGGAATTTTATTCGTGAGCGCACACGCCATCTATGCTTCTCCGCTTCGCGTGCCTTGGAAAACTTACACACTACAAGCTCATAACATCCGCAATCGAACAAAAGCGGGGGTCGCAGCGGCTTAATAGCCCACCTTGAATGCTAAAAATCAAACCCTTTACCACACAATTTATTGCTAACACATCAAGATCAATTTACTATTCTACTCTTCAAGCAACGTCACTATTTCTAACTTTTAAACATTCATCCATTAATTGGAATTTATTGTGAAAGAACAATTATTTATTTTACTGCAGAAAATTCTCCCACAACATCTAATCTCTAGAATTGTTGGAGCTTTCGCACAGAGCACTCATCCTGTGATTAAAAATCAATTTATCAGCTGGTTCGTGGCGAGATACAACGTCGACATGAGCCAGGCAAAAGAGGAAGACCCTAGCAGCTATGAAAGCTTTAACGCCTTTTTTACCAGAGCGCTAAAAGATGATGCGCGCCCAATTGATGTTAACTCCGGTTTAGTATTCCCTGCAGATGGCGCTATTAGTCAATTGGGAGATATCAATAAAGGCAGAATTTTTCAGGCAAAAGGTCGTGATTTTTCTCTCAGCGCAATCCTAGGTGGAGATTCTCGCCTGGTTGATAAATTTGAAAACGGGCGATTTGCCACTATTTATTTATCACCACGCGACTACCACCGTGTACACATGCCAATTAGTGGCAAGTTGATCGAAACTATCTACATTCCCGGTGATTTGTACTCGGTAAACCAAACAACTGCCGAAAACATCGACGGTTTATTTGCTCGCAACGAGCGACTTGTGGTTATTTTTGATACTGAAGCAGGCCCTATGGCGATGATATTAGTGGGAGCGATGATAGTCGCTGGCATCGAAACCCCATGGGGAGGACAAGTGTGTCCGATTGGCAAGGCTCTACAAAAACAGCATTATAGCGCTAGCTCAAAAGAAGATATATTTATTGAGAAAGGCCAGGAAATGGGTAGGTTTAAACTGGGATCAACGGTTGTATTACTTTTCGCGGAAGACGCCATTAACTGGAAAGAGCACTTATTCCCGCAAATGCCTACCGTTTTAGGCGAGGCAATGGCTGATCAAAACACTGTTAAAGACCCTCTTTAATCCAACCTAAGTTCGATCGTTGAATCTTGGTTATAAGGACAACCCAGCCACTTCTACTAAAGAGCGACTACTCAAGCTGCGCTCTTCAATTGACCACCGAGAACAGTCATGACAACCTCTGCTAGCTGGAACACATTATTAAACGCAACCTGTATAGAAAAGTTAAACTCTTTTACAGACTCTAGCGCTGCACTGCAAATTTCACCACTGGATTACCAGGCATTATTTAGCATTAGCGGGGCTGATAGCCAGTCATTTTTACAGGGACAGCTGACATGTGACATGCGAGATGTATCCTCCCAGGGCAGCAGACTAGCAGCTCACTGCACACCTAAAGGCGCCATGGTGAGCGCAATGCGAGTAGTTAGTTTTAATGACAGCTTTTTACTTCGCGTCAATAGCGCCAGCACAGCGCAATGCATCACTGCGTTAAATAAGTATATGATGTTTTCAAAGGCGCAAGCGACTGATTTATCAGAGCAATGGGTGGGCTTTGGGATATCAGGTAATGATGCGCTATCCTTCATCAGCAATCACTTTGACAATATCCCCACGGATGTAAACCAAAGCATTACTGAACAGGACAAGGTTCTCATTAAAGTCCCCGGGAATCGATATGAGGCATGGCTGACACTAGATGAGGCAAAAAAGTGGCTGGCGGAACCTCTACTAATTGCAGCTTTAGCCCCAAGCACGCTCTGGCATAAGCTTGATATTATTAACGGTATAGCCGATGTTTACCCGCAGACAAGTGGCATGTTTATTCCACAAATGTGTAATCTGCAGGCTTTAGCGGGCGTTAGCTTTAATAAGGGCTGTTACACCGGCCAAGAAGTGATTACTCGATTGCATTTTCGCGGCAAGCTCAACAAACAATTAATAATTGCCCAATTTCAATTAGACGACTTGAATAATGAAAACTATATTGCTCAGCTGGTGAATAGCAAGGAGCAAAACAACGTCGGTAAAGTATTGCAGAGCTGCATTATCGAAAACATCTGCTATTTACAAATCATTATCAATCACAGTAAAGCGGAAAATGCACTGCACCTTGATAATGATACCAGCTTAAAAACATTACCGTTGCCCTACATTCTCGACCCTGATTTATTTACCCGTAAGGTATAAATTGCTAGCTAAAGTTTAAGTATAAACGCTCTTTGACACTGCTATATGGATGTAGCTACTTAGGATTTGTCGAAAACAAAATCCCGCTCTAACATTTACGTTTACTGCACATTCTGTGTATAAAAAAAGGGCCTTTAGCCCTTTTTAAATAATCATGTAAATTCAGTTACGAATCTTTGCGCTTACGACCCACTTCTTGGCGAATACGCTGATTTTTATAACGTCTTTCAAAACCTGCTTTTTCTGCTGGCTTCATTTTAAGTGGCTTTTTATCACCTAGCTCTAACTTCTTTGCTATCGCTTTAACTTCTTTGTTCTCAAGCTCTTTCCAAGTGCCTATTTTCACGTCACTTGGCATAAAAACACTACCATAGCGTACACGCTTTAAACGGCTAACCTTGATGCCCTGAGACTCCCACAGACGCCTAACTTCCCTATTGCGCCCTTCCATGACCACACAGTGGTACCACTTATTAGCACCATCACCATCGAAGAACTGCACATCGGTAAATTTGGCCATGCCATCTTCCAACAATACACCTTCTTTTAGCCTGGCGATCATGTCGTCATCGATATTGCCTAATACACGCACTGCGTACTCGCGATCTATATTAGCCGATGGATGCATCATCTTATTGGCCAACTCGCCATCGGTGGTAAAGATAAGTAGACCAGAGGTATTAATATCCAAACGGCCTATCGCTATCCAGCGACCATTTTTTAATGGCGGCAAATGATCATATACCGTAGGTCGGCCTTCAGGATCCTGCCTAGTAGAAACCTCGCCGACAGGCTTATTATAAATCATCACCCTTCTAGGGCTATCCATCTCAGAGACTAGCTCAATTGCTCTGCCATCGAGTTGCACTGCATCACGTCTAGTGACTCGATCACCTAATGTTGCTTTTTCACCATTGATAGAAAAACGTCCTTCTCCTATCCAGCGCTCCATCTCACGACGTGAGCCATATCCGGAGCGCGCCAATACTTTCTGTAATTTTTCATCACTCATTTTTGACGCCCCATTATTCATTTAATTCTAAATTTTAAAACATTACCCCAAGGTGGTTGCTATAAAAACACCACCGAGAAGCGACAGATTAGTTTTTGATTAACAGCTCGAAGAAGCCCAACCCAAAAACCATTCCCCCTAAAACGAAAAAACCCTCTGACAGAATCAGAAGGTTCTAAAATACTTAACCTATTGTACAGGAATTATTTAATTAAGCAGCTTTCTTTTGTCGCATTATTCTCATCGAAGTACTGCTGAAAGACAACAGGAGTGCGTCCGCGTCCAGACCATTCATGGGTAATATCATCAACGGTAACACGATACTTTGCCTGTACCTTCTTCTTAACAACAGTAGGAACAATTTCTCGAAGATCTTCAAAGCCAATACCAGACTCTTGCATTGCCTTGCGAATCGCCTCAATTTTTTCCGCTTTTTCGCTCTCAGCTTGTGAGCGCGCAAGCTCTAGCTCTTTATGCTCTTCTAAAATATCACCAAGATCAGTGATGATTTTACTCAGCTCATCGACAGAAAGCTCCTGACATTGTTTACGCAATGAATTTTTACGGGTCAACATTCTTACAAAGTCAGTCATTTGATATATCCAATTTCATTTATTTAGTCTGCTAAAATTAGCGCAAGTTTTAAAACATTACAAGTTTATGATATCAGTTTTAAATTAATTTAAAATAGTTTAAATTTAAAAATTACTAATATCTCCCGCTCCTTCACGTATTATCTCAGGCACATCATCTACTAAATTTATTACTGAAGTCGCCTCCATACCACAATAGCCGCCATCAATAACCAAATCTACCTGGTGTTGTAATATTTCTCTAATTTCATAGGGGTCTGTTAGAGGGGTATCATCCCCCGGCAAAATTAAAGAGGTACTCATTATTGGTTCGCCAAGCTCTCTCATTAATTCTAAAGCTATATTACTATCTGGTATTCTTAAACCTATTGTTTTACGTTTTGCATGTAATAATCTTTTAGGCACCTCGGAGGTAGCTCTTAAAATAAAAGTATAAGCACCCGGAGTATGATTTTTTAATATTCGATACTGCGGGTTATTAACTTTTGCATAGGTGCCAATCTCACTTAAATCTCGACAAACTAAGGTAAAGTTATGTTTATCGTCTAATTTACGAATACGCTTTAGCCTATCAACTGCGCTTTTATCACCTAGATGACAGCCTATCGCATACGCACAATCTGTGGGGTACACAACCAACCCGCCCTGGCGAATTATTTCAACAGCTTGTGCAATTAATCTTTTTTGGGGATTATCAGGATGTATTTGAAATAACTGACTCATACTCCCTCCTTATTTACTGTTTTTGTTTATTAATAACACCATCACTATTTAGCACATGCGGTAAATCAGCAGATATCTCGGGATAAACACCTAACCTAGTCCATCTATTTTCAGGTGTATGAAAATCACTCCCAGCAGAAACTAACAACTCATGCTTTTGCACTTCAAATTTAAGAATATTCTGCTGTTCTCGGTTAATCCCAGGATAACCTAATTCCAACGCATCCCCTCCTAAAGCACTAAATTCTGCAATAATTTTTCTGAGCTTACTCATCGTTAACTTATATTTAGTAGGATGTGCTAACACAGAAACAGCGCCACTGGCTTTAATAACTTCTAGTACCTTTTCAAGGCTAGGCCAAGCAACAGATACATTCGCTAATTTCCCGGCGCCTAAATATTTTTTAAAGGCTTCTTCCTCTGAATTTACCACTTTTAAATCACAGAGTACTTTGGCAAAATGTGGCCGACCTATTTGTGCGCCAGCCGCTTTTTCACAAACTAAATTGTATATATTTGGGATTCTCTTTTTTTCTAACTTTAGCGCTATCCGTTTTGCTCTATCCACCCTTAATGTTTCTAGGTCAGCTAAATGCCGTTTTAATTCGGGATGCTCTATGTCTAACCCTAATCCCACTATATGTAAAATCTGTTTACCCAGCAGGCAAGTAAACTCAGCCCCGGGAATTAAAATCATATTGTCTTCATTTTCCGATGTGTTTTTTATTGCCATTAAACCTTTGACACCTTCAATAGTATCATGATCGGTTATAGCAAGAACCTCTACTCCCGCCTCTCGGGCTGAATCATATAAAGCTAAGGGGCTTAATACTCCATCAGATGCCGTGGTGTGAGTATGTAAATCATATTTTGGTAAGTTCATATTTTGTACACTTGTCGATAAATTAATAACGTTGCTTATTTGCGCAATAAACTTTCATTAAATATTTTTGAACATATTAACAACTTGAGCCCAACATCTGTTAAATTTACACAATATATTTAAATCTTTCTAACTTTATCGAGATCCTATGAAATTAATTTTAGACTTTCTACCCATTGTTATTTTTGTCGCTGTTTATAAATACACCAACGATATAATAATCGCTACCGCCGCGCTCATCCCCGCTACTATCATCGCTATTGGTTACTCTTGGTTCAAAGAGAAGAAAATTGAAAAGATGCAGATAATTACGCTGGCTCTTGTTATTACTATGGGTGGCGCAACCGTTATTTTTCAGGACAAAACGTTTATTCAATGGAAGCCTTCTGTGGTTAATTGGCTTTTTGCTATTACTTTCCTCGGCAGCCAATTTATCGGCAAGAAAACCATTATTGAAAGAATGATGGGTGCTCAAATAGTACTGAAAAATAAAACATGGAATATTCTCAATATTGCCTGGGTCTTATTCTTTACTTCTATGGGTATCGTAAACCTCTACGTCGCATTTAATTACTCTGAAGAAACTTGGGTTAATTTCAAATTATTCGGCATGTTAGGCCTGACTGTTATATTTATTATTGCCCAGGGAATATATATATCACTCAACAGTAAAACCAGCGAATCTTCTTCAGAAGATAACCACATCAAGGACTGAACAATGCTGTATGCCATAATAGCAGAAGACAGACCAGACTCATTAGCCGCTCGTCTAGTAACAAGAACAGAACACTTAGCACGCTTAACAAAGCTGCATGATGAGGGAAGATTGGTGTTAGCTGGCCCTCATCCAGCAATTGATAGTAAAGACCCAGGGCAAGCTGGTTTTAGTGGCAGTTTAATTGTCGCTGAATTTGCAGATTTGAGCGCTGCGCAACAATGGGCGGATCAAGATCCTTATAAAAAAGCTAACATTTACAATAAAGTTACGGTAAAACCCTTCAAAAAAGTGTTCCCGTAGTCTATAACTAATAGAACTGATGAATACAACCTTGATAAGGGTTCCAAATCAAGATTACAACCAGTACAATACTTGAACATGCGCACACCTACTAATGAACCGTTATCTGAGTCACAGAGGTTGCACTTGATGTTAGTAGCAATATTCACACTATAAAGGAATTTAAAAAAATGAAAAAATTCGCTATTACTGCCGGATTGGCCTTAGCGGTGACTCTATCTGCATCTGCGATGGCACACCAAGAAAACCACGGCTATGTTACAAATTCAAATGGATCTATCTGGCAGACTCTTAGTGGTTGCCTAAAGCATTCTGTATGGACTGAAGCTGATACCGCAGCGTGCGACGGCCCTGCTGCTGTAACACCTGATGCTGTAGATGCTGCTAAGAAATTTGCAATTTTCTTCGATTTTGACAGTGCTACTGTTGGTAATGTTTCTCAAATCGCAAATTACATCAACGGTCTATCTAAAGTTTCAAACGTTAGCCTAGTTGGCCACGCTGATCCTATCGGTGACAATGCTTACAACATGGCTCTTTCTAAGCGCCGTGCAGTTAATGTTGCAAACGCACTGACACAAGCTGGTGTTACACCTTCTTCTATCTCTGTTGATTACCAGGGCGAGTCTGCTCCTGTAGCACAGTGTTCAGGTACTGGTGCTTCACTAATCAGCTGCCTACGCGCTGACCGTCGTGTTGACGTTCAAATCGCAGGTAAGAGCTAATTTAATTAGCCCTATTCTCTCTGCTTAGCTATAACAGCTAAACAGGGCACAAAAAAACCAGCTAACTAGCTGGTTTTTTATTGCCTAAGCTATAATTCTAATGCATTCATTATAGCCAGTTACAAAAAAGCCGACTTGCGTCGGCTTTGTTCTACTTAGCTATTACTAGGGCCTAGGAGCCTTTCCGAGAACTGCGATCGTAGCGAGAGCAAGGCTATTTTAACCAAATAGACTTGGTAGCAGTAGATTAGTCTGCTCTCGGACAGGCTCCTAGCCTAACCAGACTCTTGCATTGCGGAACAGGCGCATCCAAGCTCCATCTTCCTGCCACTCATCTGGCGCCCAAGAGTTTTGCACCGCTCTAAACACTCGCTCAGGGTGAGGCATCATAATGGTTACACGCCCATCCACTGAATTCATACCCGCCACACCCATAGGCGATCCATTCGGATTTTGCGGGTACTGTTCAGTCACTTGACCGTAATTATCCACGTAGCGCAACGCCACTGCAGCGGCATTATTTGCATCCAACAAATGAGCCTCGGTGGAAAATTGTGCATAACCTTCACCGTGCGCTATAGCAACAGGCATAATTGATCCCTGCATCCCCTGTAAAAATACCGATGACGACTCTTGCACTTGAGCCAACGCCACCCTACCTTCAAACTGCTCGGACTTGTTGCGAACAAACTTCGGCCAGTGCTCAGAACCCGGCACAATACTTTGCAAGTTAGAGATCATCTGACAACCATTACACACGCCGAGCGCTAGAGTATCTTTTCTATCAAAGAAAGCTGAAAACTCGTCTCTCGCCAGGTTATTGAACAATATTGATTTTGCCCACCCCTCACCAGCACCTAACACATCACCATAGGAAAACCCGCCACAGGCAACGAGCGTTTTAAATTCTTTAAGCGAAACTCGCTGCTGCAAAATATCACTCATGTGCACATCAACCGCATCAAACCCAGCTTTATCAAAGGCCGCAGCCATCTCAATCTGACCATTAACGCCCTGCTCTCTTAATACCGCAACCTTTGGTCTAACACCGGTAGCTATATAAGGCGCCGCTATATCTTGATTGACATCAAAACTTAAACTTACTGATAAGCCTGGATCTTGCGCATCTTCTATCTGGCTATACTCTTGCTCTGCACACTCAGAGTTATCACGTAACTTTTGCACTTCATAAGAAGTTCTAGACCAAATCTTTTGCAGCGCAATGCGTTTTTCACTAAATATTTCTTCATCATCAAAGTGAATACGTAACTCATCATCCCAGTTTGGTGATCCAATCACCCCGCATGCATCTCCCAACCCCGCTGCATTTAGCTCAAAGAGAATCTCTACTGTGTTCTCTTTAGCCACTTGAATAACAGCGCCTAACTCTTCATTAAATAATGCAGCCAGACAATCATCTCTATCCGCAGCCAACATATCTAAGTTGATATCAACACCGACGTGTCCTGCAAAACACATTTCTGCAACCGTTGCTAACAAACCGCCATCAGATCTATCGTGATAGGCAATAATCACTCCCTGAGAATTTAATGCCTGAATGGCACCAAAGAATGTTTTTAACATAGCAGCACTATCTACATCGGGAACACTTTGACCCACCCCATTATAAACTTGTGCTAGCGCAGAGAGGCCTAAACGATTTTTACCTACCCCTAAGTCAATTAGAATTAAGTCAGTATCCCCTAGATCAGTACGTAACTGAGGCGTTAACGTCTTTCTAACATCTGTCACTGGTGCGAATCCTGACATGACAACAGACATCGGCGAAGTTACACTTTTTTGCTCGCCATCTTCCTGCCACTGGGTACGCATCGACATTGAATCTTTACCTACCGGAATGGTTATTCCAAGTTCAGGGCACAGTTCCATTCCAACGGCTTTCACGGTATCGTAGAGTTTTTCGTCTTCACCTGGGTGCCCTGCGGCAACCATCCAATTCGCCGACAGTTTAATATCACTGATATCGGCAATAGCAGCCGCTGCCATGTTGGTTAATGTCTCACCGATGGCGATTCGACCAGAAGCGGCGGCATTCACCAATGCCAGCGGCGTGCGTTCGCCCATCGCCATCGCCTCGCCTTTATAACCTTGATAAGAAGCCGTTGTTACCGCGCAATCCGCAACAGGCACCTGCCAGGGACCAACCATTTGATCACGCGCTACCTGCCCGGTAATGGTTCTATCGCCAATGGTAATTAAAAAGGATTTTGAGGCGACAGCTGGCAATGCTAATACACGCTCTATCGCGTCTTTCATTTCAATATCAGTGGGATCAAAAGCTTCGACCTCATAGGCAACACGCTCGATACTACGATGCATCTTAGGCGCTTTACCAAAGAGTACTTCCATCGGTAAATCAACGGGCTCATTATCAAAATGCGTATCACCCAATCTTAAGTGATGCTCTTGAGTCGCCTCGCCCACTACTGCAAACGGGCAGCGCTCTCTTTCACATAGAGCCTTGAATAAAGGCATATTTTCAGGCTGAACAGCAAGCACATAGCGCTCTTGGGATTCATTACTCCAAACCCCTAATGGAGACATGCCCGGTTCATCGTTATTAATGTTACGCAGTTCAAAGTCTCCGCCACAACCACCATCCTTTACCAACTCAGGAAAGGCATTTGACAAACCACCGGCACCCACGTCATGGATAAACGCGATCGGGTTTTTCTCTCGCAGCTGCCAACACCTATCGATAACTTCCTGACAGCGTCTCTCCATTTCTGGATTACCGCGCTGTACTGAGGCAAAGTCTAAACTTTCAGCAGAACTGCCCGACGCCATTGAAGAGGCAGCACCACCACCTAAACCTATTAGCATTGCAGGGCCACCGAGACAAATTAGTTGCGCTCCTGCTTCTATCTCGCCTTTTTCAACATGATCGGTGGCAATATTACCCATGCCACCAGCAATCATAATCGGCTTGTGATAACCACGCACTTCTTCACCTGCGGCACCGTTAACAACTTGCTCGAAGGTTCTAAAGTAACCTGTTAATGCAGGACGACCAAACTCATTGTTAAACGCTGCCCCACCGACAGGCCCCTCAATCATAATATCTAACGCTGATACGATGCGACTCGGCTTACCATATTGAGACTCCCAAGGCTGGACATACCCGGGGATATTTAAATCGGAAACACTATAACCGGTTAAGCCAGCTTTAGGTTTACCGCCACGACCTGTTGCTCCTTCATCGCGAATTTCACCGCCAGAACCGGTTGCTGCTCCTGAAAATGGGGCTATTGCCGTTGGGTGATTATGTGTTTCAACTTTAATTAGGATTTCAATTGATTCTTGATTGTAACTGTATTGGTGTCCAGCTTGTGATGGATAAAAACGCGTTGCTTCACTGCCAACGATAACTGCCGCATTATCTTTATAAGCGGATAACACTCCCTCCCCGCCCAATTCATTGGTATTTCGGATCATTGAAAAGAGCGATTTTTCCTGTGCTTGTCCATCTATATCCCAAGATGCATTAAATATTTTATGACGACAATGCTCAGAATTGGCCTGTGCAAACATCATTAACTCTACATCTGATGGGTTGCGTCCTAAATTGGTAAAACTGCTGACCAGGTAGTCAATTTCATCATCTGCAAGTGCCAAACCTAAATTTTCATTGGCCTGAATCAACGCAGTTTTTCCCTGCCCAATAATATCCACTGTTTGCATTTTCGCAGGCTCTGTCTGCTCAAACAATACCGATGCAGCATCCAAGGTTGAGAATATTTGCTCAACCATGCGATCATGCACTAACGCTGTCACACTAAGTAACTCGTTGGCGGTTAATTCACGGTCTGCTTGTATATAAAAAGCAGTACCTCGCTCAAGACGCGCCACAGCATTCAAACCGCAATTCACGGCAATATCCGTAGCCTTACTTGACCATGGAGAGATAGTCCCTATTCTAGGTGTAACAAACAGGATTTGACCTTGTGGATCTTCTTTTGCTACATTTGGTCCGTATTGCAGTATATTTTCAAGTTTTGTTTGATCAATCGCGCTAAGGGGTTCATGCAACTCAACTAGATGCATATACTCAGCATATACTCCGTTAATAGCGGATACTTGTTGCTGTAAAGTCGTTAACAATTTGGCCTTACGGAAATGGGAAAGAGCGGGAGCGCCTCGCAATATAAGCATTTTTAGATTGATCCTCATGGGCAAAACAAAGGGCAGAATGAAGCTCGATATTTTACCTTAGACGCAACCTTTAGAGTACTAGAATCACTTCTTATGAGCCAAAAATCACGCTCCATATATTTTTTAGCCTTTCTATTAAGCATTTCATTTTTATTGCTACTGATGCTTCAACTAGACAGCAACAATCAACTTGCCAAGATAATTCAATCTGGAAAATTAAGAGTCAGCACCACCAACTCTGAAGACACCTATTTTTTGGAAAAAAACGTACCCGCCGGCTTCGAGTACGATCTCATGAACGCTTTTGCCGCTAACTTAGGCGTTAAGATTCAACTAAATATTCGCAATACAGAACAGCGACTAGAACAAGATCTTTTCTCTAGAGATAGCCACATCAGCATTCCCGGACGATCATCCGCAGTAACTGCCAACAATAACTTACAGCGAAGCGTCAGCTATACCAGCAATCAGGCGGTGGTTATTTACCGAGAAACACGTGGCAAAAAATACCCCCGAGACACCTCAAACATCATCGATCGCAGCATCATAGTGACAGCCAACTCCGCTCAAGAACAGCAGCTTCTCAATCAAAAAATTCAGCACCCGGAATTGACTTGGACCAGCACCACAGATCTGACCACCTATGAAATGCTCGAACTAGTTCTTAATAAACACACCGATATTGCCGTTATCAGTTTAGCTGAGTTTCAAGGCGTAGGCCCTTTTTTCCCCGGCCTAAAGATTGCCTACAAGCTCGGTACTCCACAGAGTGTACACTGGCTAGTTGCCGACAAAGATGACCTATCTCTACTGGTTGCTATCAATAAATTTTTTAAATCAGAAAAAGGAATATCAACGTTATCTGAACTCGAAAAAACTTATTACAGCAACGACAACCCACTTAATTTCTTTGATACGCTGACTTTTAAAAACGACTTTAATACCCGCTTGCCTGGACTGGAAAAGTATTTTAAACAAGCGGCTAAAAACACTAACACTGACTGGCACTTACTCGCTGCCATTGCCTATCAAGAATCTCACTGGAATCCTAAAGCCGTATCTTCCACCGGTGTTAAAGGCATCATGATGCTCACCAAAGCTGCCGCCAAAGAAGTCAATGTAAGCGATAGAACCGACCCTATGCAAAGTATTATAGGCGGTGCCCAATACCTCATGAATGTGAAGAAGAAAATCCCCGCCAGAATTAAAGATCCGGATCGTACATATCTTGCGCTTGCTGGCTACAACACCGGATTTGGCCATTTGGAAGATGCCAGAATTTTGGCAAAACGCGCCGGACTAAATCCCGACAAGTGGGAAGATGTTAAGACTCAACTGCCACTACTAACAAAACCTAAATATTATAAAAGCGTAAAACACGGTTACGCCAGAGGATATGAGCCGGTTAATTACGTCAAAAACATCCGACAATATTTAACCGTTTTAAAATGGGAAATTCAACAACAACAACTTAAAGACTCGTCAGGCCAGCAAGCTGCCACCAAAAACAGCGACACAGCGACAGAAGAGAAAAAGACTTCAGAGAAAGACACAGCGCCCTCAACATTATAAGAGCGCTAGTGTTTTAGAGATTTTGTTTTTGGCGTTTTTTCTCTGCCCTGCGACGCGCAAAAAAATCGGAGATAACAGCAGAGCAAGACTCTGCTTGAATACCAGCAACCACCAGCACCTTATGATTCATACACTCTTGCTCGAGCAACCTAAGATTACTCTGCACTGCGCCAGACTTAGGCTCTAAGGCACCAAAATGCAATGTGCGAATACGGCTGTGAACAATAGCGCCCGCACACATAGCGCAAGGCTCTAATGTTACGTACAAATCAGCATTAACCAGCCGGTAGTTACCAATGGCAGCTGCCGCTTGTTGCAAAGCTTGAATTTCAGCATGAGCCGTAGGGTCGCACCTACCGATCGGCCCATTACTACCACACCCTATTATTTCACCCTCTAATACCACAATCGCCCCCACTGGGACCTCATTGTTTGACGCCGCAAGCTCTGCCAATTCCAGCGCTTGCTGCATCCATTGCTCAGGTGAATTAAAAGACATAATATCGTTCAGTTAAAACTATAATTATTCCCACTCAATTGTTGCTGGCGGCTTACTAGAAACATCATAAGTCACACGTGAAACTCTAGATATCTCATTAATAATCCGACCGGAAACCGTCTCTAACAACTCATAGGGCAAATGCGCCCAACGCGCCGTCATGAAATCGATAGTTTCAACGGCTCTCAGCGCAATCACATATTCATAACGTCTTGCATCCCCCACCACACCTACCGACTTAACGGGAAGAAAAACAGCAAATGCCTGACTGGTCTTTTCATACCACCCCGACGCATGCAGCTCTTCCATAAAGATAGCATCCGCCTCTCTCAATATATCGGCATATTCGGTGGTTACCTCCCCCAAAATACGCACGCCTAAGCCGGGGCCTGGGAAAGGATGACGATATACCATCTTCGCCGGCAAACCGAGCTCAAGCCCTAATTTGCGCACTTCATCTTTAAACAATTCACGCAGTGGCTCTACCAATTCAAAAGCCATGTCATCGGGTAAACCGCCAACATTATGATGCGATTTAATCACATGCGCCTTGCCTGTTTTAGCCGCTGCTGACTCAATAACATCCGGATAAATAGTACCTTGAGCCAAGAAATCAACATCTTTTATTAGATTTGCCTGCTGATCAAATACCTCAATAAACGTATTACCGATAACTTTACGTTTCTTTTCAGGATCACTAACACCCACTAAACGACCTAAAAACAGATCTCTAGAGTCGGCACGTATAACACGCACCCCCATGTTATCAGCGAACATACTCATTACTTGATCGCCTTCGTTTTTACGCAGCAATCCGTTATCAACAAAGACACAGGTAAGCTGATCGCCAATTGCCTTGTGCAATAAAGCAGCGACTACAGAAGAATCAACACCACCTGACAGCCCTAACAAGACTTTACGATCACCCACTTGAGCACGCACTTTCTCAATTTGATCAGCGACGATATTCGCCGAAGTCCACAGCGCCTGTGTTTGACAAACATCTACTACGAAGCGCTCTAAAATGGCACCACCTTGCTTAGTATGCGTTACTTCAGGATGGAACTGTACACCGTAGTATTTTCTAACGGGATCACTCATTGCAGCGATAGGCGCAGATTCAGTAGAGGCGGAAACACCAAACCCTTCTGGTAGCGTAACCACTTTATCGCCGTGACTCATCCACACATCCAACATTGATGCACCATTGTTAGCGAGATGATCTTGCAAACCATCAAACAACGGACAGAAACTATCGGATAATTTAACTTTTGCGTAACCAAATTCTCGCAGCGAGGATCCTTCAACGGCGCCACCGAGCTGCTCTGCCATTGTTTGCATACCGTAGCAAATACCTAAAATAGGAACATTGGCATCGAACACTACTTGCGCAACTCTTGGAGAACCACCTTCTGTCACTGACTCTGGCCCGCCTGCTAATATATAACCTTTAGCATTAAAAGCGACGATATCTTCCTGCGAACAATCCCAGGGGAATATTTCACAGTAGACTCCAATTTCTCGCACTCTACGTGCAATTAGCTGAGTGTATTGCGAACCAAAATCTAGAATTAAAATTTTCTGTGAATGTATATCTGCGCTCATTAGAGGTACTCCATCGTCGCACATTTGGCATTAGCCAAAAAAAAAAGCGGGGTGCTTATGCACCCCACTTTTGACGAATCTATTTATTAAATTCGATAATTTGGTGACTCTTTGGTGATACTTACATCATGCACGTGGCTCTCACTCATGCCCGCACTAGTAATACGCACAAATGTAGGCTCTGTTTGCATCGTTTGGATATCGGGACTACCGGTGTAACCCATCGAAGCTCTCAAACCACCCATTAATTGATGCACGACCCCTTTCATAGCCCCTTTACAGGCAACTCTTCCCTCTACGCCTTCAGGAACAAGCTTTTCAGCGCCTTCTGAAGCATCTTGGAAGTAGCGGTCAGATGACCCAGAACTCTGCGCCATAGCACCAATTGAGCCCATGCCACGGTAAGATTTATAAGCACGCCCTTGGAACAGCTCGACTTCACCAGGCGCCTCATCTGTGCCTGCTAACATAGAACCCACCATCACAGCAGATGCTCCGGCGACAATTGCCTTAGATATATCACCTGAAAAACGAATACCGCCATCGGCAATTATGGGAATATCACGGTCTTTAAGCGCTTCGGCAACGTTGGCAACCGCTGAGATTTGCGGCACTCCGATACCTGAGACAATACGCGTGGTACAAATAGACCCGGGGCCGATACCGACCTTAACGCCATCCGCACCGGCATCAGCAAGCGCTATCGCCGCTGCAGCAGTGGCGATATTACCGCCGATTACTTGCACTTCAGGGAAATTAGTCTTAATCCAAGCAACGCGATCAATAACGCCTTTAGAATGACCGTGAGCTGTATCGACGATGATGACGTCCACACCCGCTTCTACCAGTAATTTAACGCGCTCTGATGTTTCAGGACCAGTGCCTACAGCCGCACCTACAAGGAGGCGACCTAGCGCATCTTTCGCGGCATTGGGAAATGCCTGCGCCTTGTACATATCCTTGACAGTCATCATGCCTTTTAAAACAAAATTTTCATCTTCTACTAAGATTTTTTCGATGCGGTGTTTACGTAATAAGTTGCGTACTTTCTCTTGATCCACATCTTCAGCAACAGTGACTAAACGCTCTCTAGGCGTCATGATCGAAGCCACCTTCGCGTCTAAATAATTTTCAAAGCGCATATCTCGGCTAGTAACGATACCAACCAATACATTATTATCGACAACAGGGAAACTTGAGAAGCTAAGAGAACCAGCCATCTCTCTAAGCTCACCTACTGTCATGTCAGACCGACAGGTAATAGGGTCACTGACCACTCCCGCTTCATACTTTTTAACTTTTTCAACTTCGCGAGCTTGATCAGAAGGCGTGAAATTCTTATGCACGATACCAATACCACCCTCTTGCGCCATGGCGATAGCCAGACCAGATTCGGTAACTGTATCCATGGCAGCAGACGCCAGAGGAATGTTAATAGAGATTTTTTTTGTAATACGTGTGACAAGGGAAACATCTTTAGGTAATACCTCAGAATAACCAGGTATCAATAAGACATCATCAAAGGTAAGGGCCTCTTCAGCGATTCGCAACATAATTAACAATCCCACCAGGGTAAAATGAACGGTTAAAAATAAGCGCTGCATTATACCTAATATCATGGACGCTAACAATCAGAATAAACACTTCGCGCAAGATTCTATTAAGAATAAATATGTATAAACTAATCTCTTACTTTGCTTTATTATAAACCAATGATTACATATAAGAATTTTAGCAACACTGCGCCTTCCAGATCCACCCAAAGCAGAAACATTGGAGCAGACACCAGCGCGATCTCTGTCACAGAGCTAAACAGCCAAGTAAAATCGATGTTAGAGAACTCTTTTTTAAGCTTGCGCGTGCAGGGAGAGATTTCAAATCTCGCCAAACCTAGTTCTGGGCATTGGTATTTCACTTTAAAAGATGCCAGAGCACAAATTCGCTGCGCCATGTTTAAGGGCAGTAACAGACATTTAAGATTCTCCCCAAAAGAGGGGGACGAAGTGGTAGTACAAGCAAAAGTTAGCCTATACGAGGGCCGTGGCGACTACCAGCTGATCTGCAATAGCATGGAAGAAGCGGGTTCCGGCAGATTGCAAATCGCCTTTGAACAATTAAAAGCTAAATTATTAAAAGAGGGATTATTTGACGCCCGCAACAAACAAGAAATCCCTACACTTTGCTCTCATTTGGCAATCATCACCTCCCCTACCGGCGCCGCTATACATGACGTATTAAGTGTTTTGAAACGCAGATTCCCCGCACTTGCTGTGACTATTTTCCCCTCGCAAGTACAAGGCCCGAAAGCCAGTTCAACAATTATTAGCGCACTTCACCTAGCAGAACAATCCGATTGCGATCTAATATTATTAACCAGAGGCGGAGGATCACTAGAGGATCTATGGCCGTTTAACGAAGAGGCACTGGCTAGAGCTATTTTTAACTGCCAAAAGCCTATCATCAGCGCCATTGGTCACGAAGTCGATTTTTCTATCAGTGATTTAGTCGCAGACTACCGAGCGGCAACCCCCTCTGTCGCCGCTGAATTTATTAGTCCTGACCAGGACAGTCTAAAAATACATATAGACCAACTGCAACAACGGCTACTCACCCAAGTTCGCAACCAAATCAATAACAAAAGGAGCGCTTGCTTAGCAACAGCTGCAAAGTTGAGATCTCCAGCACAACACCTTTCTTTACAAAAACTGCGACTTAGCGGCCTCGACAAAAGACTACAGAGCGCAAACTCAATTCACAGTAATCACTTTCGGCAAAAGCTTGCGGCACTTACACAAAAAGTCACTGCATACCAACCTAAATATTTGATAAACAACCACAAATCTGTGGTAAAACAACTAGCACAGCGCAACCAACAACTCATCCAGCAACTCCTTGAGCGCAACAGACAAAAATTTCGAGTTTCGGCCAGCGTATTACATACAGTCAGTCCTCTAGCGACACTTGAGCGCGGCTATTCAATCACCCAAACTATCGATAGAAAAACGATCATAAGCGACAAAGAAGTTGGCATTGGCCAAAGTATTATCACCAGAATTCACAGCGGCGAATTGATCAGTACCGTTACAACAATAAATAAGCATACATTGCCAGATAAACCTCTGTCCGAGCAACCTGAACTACCCTTATAAACACCCCTAACTTCGCCGCCTTACCTGCGCGGCGACAGCCCATGACGCTAGAGCCTATTAGCTTTCTGTGGTAGCCTTAGTTTTTTAAAAAATCATTATGAGAAAATCAAACATGTCTGAACTAATCATTGAAACAATGGAACAACGTGCCAGCTATGGAATTGGCCGTCAAATGGGTGACCAATTAGCACAAAACGGCTTTGAAGGCTTAGATTTCAATGTACTCGCAGCTGGAATTGAAGACTCATACACCGGCAAAGAACTACGCATTCCCGCTGAAGAAATTCAGGGCGCTTTCACCAAGCTAAATGAAATCTTACAGAAAGCACAAGCGGAGCAACAAAAAGAAGCTAGCGCCGAAGGCGTTACTTTTCTTGCAGAAAATGCCAAGAAAGATCAAGTAACCACTCTTGATTCCGGCTTACAATACGAAATTTTAGAAGCAGGCGATCCGCAAGCAGAAAAAGCGACTGCTGAGTCAACAGTACGCTGCCACTATCACGGAACTTTCATCGATGGCAGCACCTTCGATAGCTCATACGATCGTGGACAGCCTGCAGAATTCCCTGTAAGCGGAGTTATCGCTGGCTGGACTGAAGCACTACAGCTAATGAACATTGGCGCTAAATGGAAGCTTTCCATCCCCTACGAACTCGCATACGGCACTAACGGCTCACAGGGCTCTATCCCACCTTGCGCGACACTCGTTTTCGATGTTGAGCTTTTAGCGATCGTTTAATAGATGAAATTACACTATCGAATCAGTGGCGCTGGCTCGCCACTGATTATTTTACACGGACTATTTGGCACCTTAGAAAACTGGGGCAGCCAAATAGCGACGCTTAGCCAACACTACCAAGTTATAGCTGTTGATTTACGTAATCACGGATTAAGCCCGCACAGCGACGCCATAGACTACCCATTAATGGCTGCAGATGTAATCGAACTAATGGACGATCTAAACATTCCTAGCGCCGCTATTATCGGTCACTCAATGGGTGGCAAAGTAGCAATGCAAATCGCCTTAGAGCACCCGCTATATTTAAACAAACTGGTTGTAGTAGACATTTCTCCGGTTCGCTACACCGCACATCACGACAGTGTTTTTCAAGGGTTATTCAGCATTGATTTAGATTCTCTTAAATCAAGATCTGCTGCTGATTCAAGCTTGGCTGAGCATATTGATGAGCCCGCTGTACGCGCGTTTTTATTAAAAAACCTGTACAGAACTGAACACAAAACTTTCGCTTGGCGCCCCAATATAAACGCTCTGTACAACCAGTATTCCAATATTAGCGAAGCCCCATTTGGCCATAAATATCCCGGCGACACCTTGTTTATTAAAGGCAATAATTCCGACTATATGCTCAACGAACACCAGAGCGACATCAATCGTTTGTTCGCCCAGGTGAAATTCAAAATTATTGAAGGCGCAGGCCATTGGCCGCACGCAGAAAAGCCCAAAGTATTCAGCTCTATCATCCTTAAATTTTTAAAAGACAATCATGCCAAATAATTTTGTAATCACTAAAGTTTTTCCAGCATTGGCTATTCTTGCCATCTACGGCGTTGGATCGCTAAACCTTCCTGGCGTCATTTTTCTGCCAATAGCACTTTCTATTGCCGTTTTAGTTTTTTATATAACAAAGAGATATGGCGACAAAGAGCACAAAAAGGAAATTACAAACAAGACAGACGCAAACAAAAAGTAGCATCTATAATTGGAGGGAAGCAATAGCAAAAAAGAGTTTAAACGCTCTGATTAATTAAATGACCTTCGGGGAATACTTTAGAAAAAGCACCAGAGTCCACCAGCTGTGTATTTAGCCTACGTAAAGTTTCCTGGATCTCATTGATTTTTGAATTGTAATCTTTAAGAACAGCAATTGATTCGTCATTACGCTGCTGACGAGCTTCTAATAAAGCTGCAGACTTTTCCCGCTTCGCTTCATTAAGCTCTTGCTCTGCTAAAAACTCTTCACGCTTCAGCTGATCTTGCTCTAACATCACTTGGTTTTCACGAGCAACACTAGGCTTTCCTTCATTTTCAATTCCCGCTGCCTCGCGTATATCTGACATTGCCCGCAACGCTAATGATTTTGCCTCAGCGGCGATTTGCCTATCGGCATTAGAAGGTTCGGTAACTGAAAGGGCAGCTCTGATGATTACCTGGGCCTTTTCCAGCGTTGCCTGTGGATCGCTTTCTACTGCAGAAGTATCAATAGACACTTCGCCAGAGGTTGCATACAACCGACCATCTGGACCGCTAGTATAATCAAAACGTGGAGCGCTGGCATAAGATCCACCTATCGATGCATGTGTCTGCTCATGAGCTTTCACTTCTCTGTCTCTAGCCGCTAGCTGCTGAGTTATTTTTAACTCAGCTTGCTCAACCTTAAGCTCAGCTTTTAACTCACTGGACGCACTTACATTTTTACTGACTTCAGTATTAGCCTGATGACTCGCTCTATCGTTTTTACCGCCCTCAACCGACTCTGATACTAGCTGACCGTATACTGCAACGGCAGCCTCAACGCCTACTACGATTTGAGTAACGACAGAAGTAGATTCTACTTGGGAGGAAAAATTCTTAGCTGATTGTTCAAGATTCTGTTCGGGGGAGCGCAGCTGTAGAGCCGCATCTTTTGCGGAGTTTAGCTTTTGCCCACTTTCCATAGAGGCAGCAGATGATCCATGATCAACATGAAATTTAGCACTCTGAAGTTCCATATTACCCTCCAACTAGCCCAAGACGCATTTAGCTTAAGCTAAACTACAACGTCTACATTTGCCCCAAGCACTTCACTTGCACTTGTAACAACTTTTGTCGATGCAGCTTGATCCGTAGCCGACAGTGTAGTTTCAGCAACAGCATTTTCTAAAGGTCTACCAGAGGCAGTCTCTGGCACTTGCGCGCTACCCGACCCATGAAAATCACCGGCCGCTCTAGGGTTGTTATCTAGACCTCTATTAAGACCTATTAAACCTGTTTGTAATGAGTTAGTAATATTCATAACAATCAATCCACTTCCAAATTATAAGCTGTCTATTACGGACACAACATCCGCCTCTGGCGCACTGCAAACACATAGATACGGTATGTTAAAAAACATACCAGCTATAATATTATAGATCATTTAACGAACAATTAAAAATTTTTCAAGAAAACGCTAAAGAATTCTCTCAATCTGCAGGTACCTGGACACGTTTTCTGCTTTGTTATCTATCAGATAGGGGATAATACCAATTAACGGCGCATGTATTGCCCCAGTTAAATACTCGACGCTTTCATCACTCATCGACATATTAGAGTCAACTTTATTCGCCACCCATCCCGCAAGCTCTATTCCATCCCTTTTTATAGCCTCAACGGTTAGTAGGGCATGATTAATGCATCCAAGTTTAACCCCGACCACTAATATGACCGGCAGATTCAGTTCTTTAGGTATTAGCGCCAATGTTTCACGATTATTTAAAGGCACCCGCCAGCCGCCAGCTCCTTCAATTAACACAAAATCCGCTTTATTCATCAAAGCGCCACGACAAAAACCACTAATGCGCTGCGCATCTAATTTTCGCCCTTGCATCGCAGCGGCGACATGTGGCGCCACTGCTGCTTTTAAGGCTATTGGATTAACTTGCTGATAACTTAACTTAATACTCGAGCTAGCCATTATTTTTAAAGCATCTTGATTCTCTAATCCCTGTTCCCCCTCCTCACAGCCAGCAGCTATCGGCTTCAGACCAAAACAGCTCAATCCTTGTTGCTTCGCTGCCTCCAACAAACCTTGTGACACTAACGTTTTTCCTACATCAGTATCTGTTCCGGCGATAAAGAACTTATGACCACCCATGCGCTACCCTTCCTTCTCTTTTCTTAAACACAAATAATAAACTTCATAGCTGGCCGGCAACTTACCATTTTCTTGACGGTATACTTCATAGTTTTGCTTGAACTGCTTTACTTTTACCCTGCCCGTTAAGCCCTTAGCTTCACCAGCATTCATATTATGCGCTCCGATATTCTTAATATCGGTAGTTAATTGCTGTAACTTATTGTATTCAAGTTTATGTGATTTTTTCTCACACAACTCAACGGATAACCGCGGATCAATACGAGTCATAATATCTGAAAGAGGCTCGAACTGATTGACATGCACTTTGCCATCAACCATTGCCCAAGAATCGCGAAGCTCTTGAAGACTGCCAGGACCCAGCGTTGACAACAGTGCTATCCCACCTGGCTTAAGCGCCCTAGCTATCTCTGAGAATAATTGATTTAAATTTTCACACCACTGTATAGCTAAGCTTGAGAAAATAAAATCAATGCTCTGACTAGCAAGCGGCAATGCCTCTGCATCAGCACATAGCCACTTAATAGATTCTGAGCCACGCAAGGCTCTAGCATGCTCCAACATCCCCTGGGCGATATCCAAACAATACAAGTTTGCCTGTGGGTAGTGTTCGGTCAACTTTTGCGAAAAATATCCCGTACCACTCCCCAAATCCATCATATTCACGTTTTCATGTTGCATTATCGAAGCTGCATGAGGCAAGCCAAAATCCAGCAGCTGATGACCCACATCGCGCTGCAGCTGGGCAGAACCATCATAGCTATTAGCCGCCTTACTAAATGAGTCCGCCACTCGGAGTTTACTTATCTGAGAGGACATCAATGCACTTCACCATCAATACAGCCAATGAACTTGGCAATTTCAGCACTAATCATTTGGCCATCAGATAGAAACGGTAAATGCCCAGCTTCAGGAACTGCTACGGTGGTAATGTACTCTGACCACTCAGGTAGAATGTCAGCTAATATCACAGGGACTAAATTATCTTTTTGGCCATAGAAGTGTAAGGAGGGGATAGTTAACGTCTTTAAGCTATCTCTACAATCGATATTTAATAGGCCTAAGGTGTCATGCAAATGACTGTGATCGGCCTCTGAATCAATTTTTTTAAGTGCTTTTAAGATAGGCCGAGCTTCACTTCCGCTCAGCGACTGAAGCTTAAAAAAGCCAGCCAATATTTCTTTTTGATCACTAACTAACTGCTTAGAAAACTTCTCAAATATCTCTTTTTGCATGGCGTTTTGCCAATCGTCTGTGCTCACAAAGCAGGGATTACTGGCAATAGTTATCACTCTAACGACTTTGTCTGTTAAGCGCTGAGCCAGCAGAATTGCTATAACACCACCTAAAGACCAGCCTAACAAAGTACTTTTAGCAGGTATATGCTCAACTAAGACACTAAGAGTATCTTCAATAGAGAGATGCTCCTTATTACTAAATGATTTCCCCAAACCCGGAAGATCAATACAAGTAACAGAAAAATTTTCCTTTAGCTGAGGTAGCCATGCTTGCCAAATAGCACTGGTTGTCCCCCAGCCATGCAATAATACTAAATTCGGCTTATCGGCCTTATGTTGTTCTATGTGTATATTCAATATTCATCTCTTTAAACACCAGCGCCAGTGCACTTAGCAATTTTTTTATATCATTTTCAGTGTGAGCCGCGCTTAGAGTCACTCTTAAGCGAGCCTGCCCAACGGCGACAGTTGGCGCTCTAATAGCCTTCACTTGCACACCTAATGCCTTTAGATTTTCACTGGCTTGCATCGCAACTTGCGCAGAACCAATCATGATTGGTTGAATAGGAGTGATTGAAGGAAGCAATACTACCCCTAGTTTGTGACAGCCCAAGGTAAACTGCGCAATCAATTGTGCTAGATGCTCCCGACGCCAACTCTCTTTTTTCACTATCGACAAGCTAGTGCGGGTTGCCGCAGCTATAGCTGGGGGCATACTGGTGGTATAGATATAAGTGCGAGCGAACTGAATTAATGTCTCTATTAAAGCATCACTTCCTGCGACAAAAGCTCCCGAGGTACCAAAGGCTTTGCCTAATGTGCCGATCAATACCGGCACTTGCTGCTCGTTAAGCCGATACTTCTCACTGCAGCCCCCACCTGTATCACCGATACATCCGATACCATGGGCATCATCTATCATTAACCAAGCATCATGCCTGCTGGTGACATCAACCAATTTTGGTAAATTGGCGATATTACCATCCATACTAAACACTGCATCACTAACAACCAGTTTCTTAGCCGCCTTTGAGCGAGTTAACTTTGCCTCTAAACTCGCGGCATCATCGTGCAAATAGCGGCGAAAAGTAGCACCACTTAATAAACCACCATCCAAAAGTGATGCATGGTTTAATTTATCTTGAAATACCTCATCACCCTTGCTCACTAACGCATTGATAACACCAACATTAGCCATATAACCACTACAAAACAACAGCGCCCGAGATCGACCACAAAACTCTGCTATTTCCAACTCTAGCTGGTGATGATGATAAGAGTGGCCATTCACTAGGTGCGATGAACCTCCCCCCACACCAAACTCATCTGCGGCGAGCTTAAAGCTAGCAACCACTTCAGGATGATTAGCTAAGCCTAGGTAATCATTTGCACTGAAATTGAGTAATTTTTTACCGTCAATTTTAATACTTGAACCTTGCGGGCTCTGCAGCACTTCACGGCGACGATAAAGCGATTGCTTTTTTCGTGCATCCAATACTTTTTGTAAATCATTAAAAGACATGTAGATTCCTTGAATCACTTCCCAAGGACATCACCGAAATATCGGAAAATCCCAATCAATACTGCCCAGGTAAAATTGCGTTACTTGCGACTGTTTGACTGGCTGACCCCACCTATATTTACAGTGATAAATAGAAGCTATTTACGCTTGATAGAAATGCTGACTATCTTGTTCCGCTTGAATGCCCTTCATCAACATCGCAGATTGAGTATCGTCATCTTCCGAGATCCCCTGCTCAGGGTTGATGCCCAAACGTTTGAATAGCAGTAAATCTTTATTGGTTTCAGGGTTAGGAGTAGTCAACAAACACTCGCCATAAAAAATAGAGTTAGCACCGGCAAAGAAAGTCATCGCCTGCATTTCATCTGACATGGCTTGACGCCCAGCAGATAGCCTAACGTGTGATTTAGGCATCATGATTCGAGCGACAGCAATGGTGCGGATAAAAATAAGATGATCTAAATCTTCCACATTTTCCATTGGCGTCCCCGCGACTTTAACCAACATATTAATTGGCACACTCTCAGGTTGAGTGGGCATATTAGCGAGCTGCATCAGCAAGCCTATGCGATCTCCCTCAGTTTCTCCCATACCTAATATACCGCCACTGCAAACCTTCATACCAGACTCTCTGACATTATGCAGCGTATCTAATCTATCCTGAAAAGTTCTAGTAGTAATAATTTTGTCGTAAAACTCGGGTGAGGTATCCAAGTTATGATTGTAATAATCCAACCCAGCTGCGGCTAACTGATCTGATTTATCCACATCCAACATGCCCAGTGTCATGCAAGTTTCCAGCCCTATTTCTTTCACTCTTTTGACCATATCAATCACATAGGGCATATCTCGCTCGTGCGGGTGTTTCCATGCAGCACCCATACAAAAACGAGTAGAGCCCGACGCTTTAGCTTGGCGAGCTTTGGCAACAACGGCCTCAACCTCCATCAACCGCTCTCTTTGAAGGCCGGTATTATATCTGGCACTCTGTGGACAGTATTTACAGTCTTCAGGACAGGCACCGGTTTTTATTGATAATAAAGTGCTGACTTGCACTTGATTTGGATCGAAATTCTCACGATGGGTACAGTGTGCTTTAAAAAGCAAATCGTTAAAAGGTAGATCAAACAATTGCTGAACTTGCTGTTTCGTCCAATTGTTGCGGACTTGTTGGCTGGCTTGCATTTAAACTATACTCCTAACATGGTCATCTTAATCTTTATTTGCCCTCATGATAAAGCCCGCAAAAAATCTGTCAACTTATGATATTAGATTTAAAGAACATATGGTCAAATATTAATCACAACTGCGTATTCTGCGACTTAATATCCGCTAACAAATCGATCTGTCATGATTGCTTCGAAGACTTACCACGCCCGACAAACCCCTGCCTTTGTTGCGCCATTGATTTACCTGTCACGAGTAAATATCAATATTGCCATCAATGCGTTAGTAATCCGCCTCCGTTCAAACGCACTTATGCTGCGTTTAATTACCAATTCCCGATAAATTTAGTCATCCCAAAAATAAAAAAGGAGCGACAGCGGTTTCATTTAACCTGGTTGGCAGCTGCATTGGCCGCGCAAATAAGCAACCAACCGAGCAGCAAACATCCACAAGCGTTAATCCCTGTGCCTATATCCATGCTTAAAAAAATCTATAAGGGCTACAACCAAACAGAACAATTAGCACAATATTTAGGCAAACTATTAAAGATACCTGTTGATGATTCACTCGTATTAAAAAACAGAAACACCCGTCCGCAGGCTGAATTAAATGCCAGGGAGCGCAAACAGAATTTACAACAGGCCTTCAGTGTCACTGACAATATTTACCAACATGTCGCCATTATCGATGATGTAATGACAACAGGATCTACGGCTATTGAAATAGCAAAAGCGCTGCGAGAAACAGGCATTGAGCAGGTCGATTTATGGATTTTAGCCAGAACACCCCTATGAACCAAGAGACGATACACCTTGTCGATTGTATTGAGACGCGAGGGGTTTCTGAGTAGAATAGTTTTTTAAAACACTTATTTGAGAGACAAATGCCTTTACCTCCCATTAATTATTCTTTTAACCCCATCGGTATAATCAAATCTCCATTTAATGAAAAATTTGGCATCCCGAGACAACCCAGACTCACCCCCAGCATAAAATCAACGCTTATATTCAGTACCGAATTGGGTAATCACGACATACTTGATGGATTAGAGCAATCCTCTCACTTATGGCTAATATTTGTCTTTAGCGAGTGTTATGAAAAAGGCTGGAAAGCAAAAGTGCGCCCCCCGCGACTAGGCGGTAACCAAAAGCTGGGAGTATTTGCGACAAGATCTCCATACCGCCCAAACCCTATCGGTATTTCTGCGGTTAAAATAGAAAATATTGTTAGCGATAAAAATGGCTTGCGAATCGAAGTATCAGGTGCTGACTTATTGGACGGAACGCCTATTCTAGATATCAAACCTTACATTCCCTACTCCGATGCCATTAATGAGGCGACTCATGAATTTGCTGAAACTTTCAACTTATTAGGTCAGCCAATTTTTTTCAGCTCACAAGCGCAATCGGCCTGCGAGCAACATCTACTAGACACTGGTGAAAAACTAAGCGTCATTATCGAGCAAGTACTGCGTTGTGATCCCCGCCCGGCATACCACAACAATGCTACCAGGGAATACGGCATCACTATCTATCAGTGGAATGTGCGCTGGACCATAAACCAACAAAGAATTGATATTCTTGATATTAGCTCCCTAAACTAATAAAGATGCGGGGCCAGCCCCCTTGCTTAAACTCCTCTTCACTTTGTGAAGCGGAGTCTTCCCTGCTATTTTTAGTTATTACTCTTTCACTATCTTTGATGATTTAGGCTCCACTTATTTCATCTCTATTAAATTTAAAGCACTAGCTCCTATTTGCTTTTTCAGTTAATTTAGCCAGCATTGATTTAACCGATGACAGCCACGACCTTTAGCGCTGTCGACATATCCATTTACAAGGAACAGACATGACTCCAGAGCAGCTAAAATTTGATCGCGAGCACATTTGGCATCCCTACACCAGCATGACTAACCCCACACCTTGCCTACCTGTTGCCTCCACACAGGGCACTTGCATAACACTGTCTACCGGAGAGCAATTGATCGATGGCATGTCCTCTTGGTGGTCTGCCATACACGGTTACTCAAACAGCCAATTAAACGAGGCAGCTCACCAGCAAATAGACAATATGTCTCATGTGATGTTCGGCGGATTAACCCACGAACCCGCCATAGAGCTGGCGAAAAAATTAGTGCAGATAACCCCCGCCTCTCTCGATAAAGTATTTTTCGCCGACTCAGGTTCTGTCGCTGTTGAAGTGGCCATAAAAATGGCGCTACAGTACTGGCAAGCAAAGGGGAAGAGCAAAAAGCACCGGCTGATTTCACTGTTAAATGGTTATCACGGCGATACTTTCGGCGCCATGGCGGTCTGTGATCCTATCAATGGCATGCACGATATTTTTAGCGACATTCTGCCAAAACACTATTTTGCGCCGAGTCCATCCACCACTTTTGATCAGGAATGGGACCCTAAAGATATCGCCCCCCTTGAACAAATACTAAGCGACAACCACCAAAACATTGCCGCTTTAATTTTAGAGCCTATCGTCCAAGGTGCCGGTGGCATGCGTATTTACCACCCACAATATCTTGTCCATGCTAGAGAACTATGCGACAAATACGATGTTTTGTTAATTGCCGATGAGATAGCAACGGGCTTTGGCCGTACCGGTAAGATGTTTGCCTGCGAGCACGCTGCTATTTCACCGGACATCATCTGCTTAGGTAAAGCACTCACTGGCGGCTACATGACACTCGCCGCCACACTGACCACCAAGAAAATAGCAGACACTATCTCCAACGGTGGTGCCGGATGTTTTATGCATGGACCGACTTTCATGGGAAACCCGTTAGCTTGCGCGGTTGCCAATGCCAGCATAGATTTGCTGCTAGCAAAAGACTCTCTAGCTCAAGTCGCGGCAATAGAGCAGCAGCTCAAAGTAGAGCTGGAACCGGCCAGAGCTCTTGACTGTGTGGCAGATGTTAGAGTAATTGGCGCTATTGGTGTTATCGAATTAAAACAACCAGTAGACAGCGTGAAAATTCAGCAACAATTTGTAGAGCAGCGAGTTTGGGTCAGACCTTTTGGCAAGCTTGTCTATATAATGCCAGCTTATGTAATGGATACAGCAAGCCTAAGTAAATTAACCAGCGCCATTATTCACGTCATCGCCAACCAATAACTACTTGATTAATAAAATATTTAAGATAAAAAGCTGAAACAGCTAAATATAAGAATTTTTCCTATATTTAAATATTACTCAACTCTCATAATATTGTGGTGGATCTCCTATTCACTAAGAAGTGTACAAAGGATGGCCAAAGACAAGCGCTCAGGACACAAGGTAGTACACAGGGATTATCAGCTGCGCAGGGAAAAAGGAGCCAATCAAGCCTTTATGATGGATCATAAAGGCTTTTTTATTGCCTTGAGGCCTTGGCATAACTACTGCTCTCGATAATACGGCGTTAAATACAGGCTTAAGAGGAGCACATTAACTCCGCTATTTTGCCGATTTCTGCCTTGCCTTATCTTCGTTCGTTACGTTATGCACAGGTCTCACCTTAATTTAATTGTAAAGGCAGCAGCTTATCTAAATGCAAACCACTGACAGACATTCTCACCCCGTAGCAATATACCTCCACACCTTGTTCGATAACTTCCCTTAATAACTCCCCATATTTTTTATCGATTTCATCGGCCACTGTCACCTCTTTAATCGCACTGTGTAAAACACAAAAGACCAAAATTGCTCGCGCACCCGCCTTTTTCATACTTAACAATTCGCTTAAATGTTTTTGTCCTCGCAGCGTAACAGCATCAGGAAATGCACCTAAGTTATTATTGACATGTAAAGTAACGCTTTTAACCTCAAGATAAACATCCGCCAACCCTTCCTGAGTAAGAAAAAAATCAACCCGACTAGCCTCACCGTATTTAACTTCACGTTTTATAGTTTTATATTGGGACACCGGAGTTATTAAGCCTTTTTTTAAGCCGCTTTCGACAATTTGATTGGCTCTGGCTGTATTCACACAGATAAAGCCTACTTGATCACCTAACTCAACCAATTCCCAGGAATAGCTATATTTTCGTTTTTTATTGTCACTTTTAGACAACCAAACCTTACTACCAGCAACAGCACAACCGGTCATCGCTCCGGTATTCGCACAGTGAACTGTTATCTCACTACCATCTTCTAAGCGCACATCGGCTAAAAACCTTTTATATCTTTGCAAAAGAACCGCAGGAACTAACGCCTTTTCATAATTCATAAACAACCTTATTAAAACTTATCATGGACTTATGATTAATATATTAGCCATATTCACATTTATAATCAGCGTAATTAATCGACAATTTCACAACAGTTTACACGTTCATCCCTTTAACCGAACATGAACCTACTAAGAAACTTTTATCTTCTGACACTTTATTTAGTGTTTTTTGGATGAAAAGCTTTTAAATCCAAAAAAGGTCTGGTACTTTCACCAACCTTCCGAGAAGGATGACCATTTAAAAAATAACTGTAAGGACAGTGCGATTCTATCTATCGCCAAAATATTCGGAGAGTGAGGCAGCCAATATGCCAGACACTAATACTAAGAAATCAGCACATTTTTCTCCCTATGTGACTAAAAAAGGCGAGGAGTACATGAATGATCGACAAAAAGATCATTTTCGCAATGTACTGCTACTCTGGAAACAAGAGTTAATGGAAGAGGTGGATAGTACTATCACTCATCTTCAGGAGGAAGTTACTAGTTACGCCGATCCGAATGATCGCGCAAGTCAGGAGGAAGAGTTCAGTTTAGAGCTGAGAACTCGAGATCGTGAACGAAAGTTAATTAAAAAAATCAACGAGGCAATGGAAAGCATCGATGAAGATGAATTTGGTTTCTGTGAGGAATGCGACATAGAAATCGGAGTTCGCAGACTTGAAGCGCGCCCTACAGCGACACTTTGTATCGACTGTAAAACGCTTGCAGAGATCAAAGAAAAGCAGAACGGCAAGTAATTAAGAAAAGAGCCAAGGCAACTTGGCTCTATTTTTATGTATATCGGCCGATTCGCTCCATCCCCTACTGGGGAATTACACTTTGGATCTTTGCTAGCAGCCCTTGCAAGCTATCTGGACGCCAAAAGCAACAATGGCCTATGGCTATTACGTATTGACGACATAGACCCTCCCAGAGAACTACCCGGCGCATCAGATACCATCATTGCCATGCTTCAAGCTTTTGGTATGCAATGGGATCAAGACATAGTGTTCCAGAGCGAGCGCAGCCACCTCTATCAACAGGCACTCAATCAATTACAGCAAGCCGACGTTAGCTACCCTTGTTACTGTTCTAGAAAAGAAATCAAACAACGCACCAGTCATAGCCGTTATGACAGATATTGCCTTTCTAACAAAACAACTACAACTACAATTCATACACATTGTGCTTGGCGGTTTAAAAATGATACTTCTTCTTTTATTTGGCAAGACACTATTTTAGGAGAGCAGCGCATAGAGCATAGTGAAAACGCTGATTTCATTCTAAAGCGCAGCGATTCCCTCTGGGCTTACCAATTAGCCGTCACCGTTGATGATGCCGCTATGGGAATAACCCATGTAGTGCGTGGTAGAGATTTATTAATGGAAGCGACTAAACAACTACAACTCGCTCAAGCGTTAAATTTACCCACCCCTGCGTTTAGCCACATTCCTCTGGTTAAAAACGATAGCGGACAAAAGCTCAGCAAACAAAACCTGGCCCCCGCATTATCCACTACCCAGATTAATCATCAGCTATACACCGCTTTACAAATGCTAGGCCAAAAAACCAATGATAAGTTTAAAAATGCCAAGATAACAGACATCTTGCTGCAGGCAACACAAGACTGGAACCCCGCAACCATTCCCTTGGAATACTCAACCCAGATTAGGACTTAATTAATTGTATGCAATTTCATAGACCGCTACTGTTACTACTAATTGCCTATTGGTTATTCTTTCCCGCTTTGATTGAATGGTGGTTCCTGTTAAATTTAGCCCCCAAATACACTTACCTATGCTGGATGGCGCTCATCTTACTTAGCTTTTTTGTAGATCATAGACGGAAAACCCAATAATGCTCTCTTTAAGCCAGCTACTTATTATCGGGGTGATTTATGTCATATTTATTTTCGGCATTGCTTTTTTTGCCGAGAAAGAAATCATCCCGCGACGCATTGCACATCACCCCGCTATTTATGTTTTATCTTTTGGCGTCTATGCCAGCATTTGGAGCTTCTTCGGATCCTTCGACTTAATTCACCAATCTGGATTGGTTTATCTCGCTTCATTTTTAGGTGCCACCGCAGCCTTTATATTGGCGCCAGTGGTTTTAATACCCATTTTCAACATCACCAACCGGCATCAACTAAGCTCCCTTGCTGATCTATTTGCATTCAGGTTTCGCAGCGGCACTGTCGGCACGCTAACATCGCTACTATTACTCTTTGCCAGCTTGCCACTACTTTCGATGCAAATCCAAGCGGTGAGCGACTCTGTTGGGATTTTATATTCACCGAGTTCCGACTCGACAATCGCCATTATTTTTTGTAGCTCCATCGCTCTCTTTGCCATTATCTTTGGCGCAAAAAAACCTTCCCTGCGGGCCAGAAATAGCGGTCTTGTTACGGCCATTGCAGCAGGGGCCATATTAAAGTTAATCGTTATTGTAGGCTTCGCGCTGTATGTTTACTTCGAAGTCCTAGGTGGCCCGGTGTATAGCAGCTTATGGATTGAAGAGGCCGCCTATGCCTCTCAGCTACTGGAACGTAAACCTGAAACAGACAGCTGGCGAACGTTATTATTAGCCTTTTTCACCTCTGTCATCGTCATGCCACACATGTTTCACCTACTTTTTAATGAAAACCGTTCCAAGGATAATTTACATATGGCTTCTTGGGGGATGCCGCTATATTTATTCATTATCGCCGCCGCTATACCGATCATTACTTGGGCGGGGATAAAACTAGCGATACCTGGAGCCCCCTCCTTCACTATGTTTTACATTAGCCGGGCACTCGACTCACAGTGGCTTGCTGTCGCCACCTTTGTCGGCACGCTCGCAGCGACCAGTGGCGTAATGGTTGTATCGGTACTGTCTATTGCATCAATGCTGCAAAACCACATTATTTTACCGTTAATTTCCATCCCCAATAACGCACATTTTTACAATTGGCTGCTCTGGGTTAGGCGCGCCTTAATCGCCTTAGTGATATTCATCAGCTATCAGTTTTACCAGAATTATGGCGATGAAAAACAACTACTACTGTTAGGCCTTAGCGCTTTCACCGCGTTTTTACAGTTTTTACCGGGACTAATGGTCACTTTGTTTTGGTCTGGAGCTAACAAAAAAGGCTTTATTTGCGGCCTCTGTGTGGGAATATTCACCTGGTTTATTACTACTTTTTATCCGGTGGTATTCACCCAATCAGGCCTGTTAAGCAATTCGCATGACGACCCGTTTAACTGGCAATTCACCGCTATTTTATCGCTCATTCTGAATGTCGCCGTGATGATTGTCGTCTCTCTGTTATCCGAAACGTCAAAAGAGGAGTATCAAGCTGCTGACTCCTGCCTTTACAATACACTTGATCGCCCCTCCAGCATGTATCTCTCTGCCTTTAACAGTGAAGACATCATCAAAATCCTCAGCCCTAAACTTGGCGAGAAAGCAGCGCATCGAGAGGTACAAAGAGCACTTTCGACATTACTGCTCAACAAAGGACAGCTAAAGCCTTTTGATTTACTGCGGCTACGAACCTTACTCGAACACAATTTATCAGCGTTAATTGGTCCGGTCAAAGCCGCCTCCCTACTCGAGTCATTATCAACACAAGATGACGGGTCTAATTTCAGAACGCCTAATAAACTCATGCTCGAAGACCAACTAGAAAACTATCAAGAGCGCATGAGCGGGCTCGCAGCTGAACTCAACAACTTAAGACGCCACCATAGAACCACCCTACAAAAGCTACCCTTAGGTGTCTGTACTATAGACGGACAACATCAAGTTATCTTTTGGAATATTCAAATGGAGCTTCTCACCCAACACAAGTACGGCGATGTTCTGGGAAAAACATTGCTGAATTTGCCGCCACCTTGGGGAGAAGTATTAGAAAATTTTGTACACTGCGCAGAAAACCACGCTACCGATTTGATTTTGGAAGTAAATGATCAAAAACATTGGCTAAACTTGCACAAGAGTCAACTGGGAGAAGGTGAAGATTATTCATTAGTTATCTTACTTGAAGACAACAGTGAACAACGCATTCTAGAAGAAAAACTAGCACATACTGCAAGACTCGCATCCATTGGTCGTTTTTCAGCGGGCGTTGCCCACGAGATAGGCAACCCTGTTACTGGGATTGCATGTTTGGCGCAGAACCTCAGCTTTGAGACTAACGACCCTGCCATCTTACAAACAGGTGATGAAATACTTACTCAAACCAAACGCATCAGTCGTATTGTAAATTCCTTAATGCGCTTTGCACACTCCGGTAAATCAAGCGATGACACAGAGCACTTTGAAGTTAACTTACAGTCCTTAATTGATGAATCAATCCACTTAGTAGCACTTGACGCCCGCGGAAAACAGCAAATATTTCACTGTCAAATCCCTGAAAACACAATAGTAATGGGTGATTCCCAGCAATTAATACAAGTGTTTATTAATATTTTAAATAATGCTTGCGATGCATCCCCTGAAAAGGGCAAAATCACCATAAGCTGCGAGACTCAATCCGAGATAATAACGCTAAAAATCACTGACGAGGGAACGGGTATAGAACAGCAGCTAATAGACAAACTATTTGAGCCATTTTTCACCACTAAAGACCCAGGCAAAGGTACGGGTTTAGGCTTACCTCTAGTACACAACATTTTAACCGAACATTATGGTAGCATTGAAATCATTAGCCCAGCCAATAAAAATCAGAATAACGGCACACAGGTGGTAATCACCTTACCCGGGCTCCCGAGTGCTTTACCGAGTAGTACTCACAACGGAGATTAGGTAGCAGTATGAAACATATTCTGATTGTAGAAGACGAGCAGGTCATTCGATTTGCCTTAAAACGCTTTTTAGTTAACAGCAAATTTACCGTTGATGATTGTGGATCTGTCGATGAAGCAGTGAGCTTATTTAATTTGTCTGATTTTGATCTGATTATCAGTGATTTACGCCTTCCCGGCGCCCCTGGCACGGATTTAATTAACAAAGCTGGTAGTGTTCCAGTATTGATTATGACCAGCTATGCCAGTATGAAATCAGCGGTAGAGGTCATGAAAATGGGCGCTACCGATTATATAGCAAAACCGTTTGATCACGATGAAATGCTAAACACGATCAAACAAATAACCGATAAACACGTCCAATCTCGCTCAGCAAAATCCGCAAAGACATCCACTCCCTCCCCTGTCGCCCAACCCAAAAATAGTTTTATTGGCAAGAGCTCAGTCATGCTTGATCTTTACAAGCGAATAGACAAAGTATCTAAAACCGATACCACCGTGTTAATTCTTGGCGAATCTGGCACGGGCAAGGAACTCGCAGCGCGATCTATTCACCAAAAGAGCACTCGCAAAGACGCACCGATGATTGCTGTCAATTGCGCCGCCATTCCAGACAACTTAATCGAGTCGGAACTTTTCGGCCACGAGAAGGGCGCCTTTACCGGAGCGACAAACCAAAAAATCGGTTTAATTGAGGCAGCCAATGGCGGCACACTGTTCCTAGATGAAATAGGCGAATTGCCACTAGAGGCTCAAGCACGTTTACTCAGATTCCTGCAAGAGGGCGAGATTCGTCGCGTAGGCTCTGTGCAACATCAAAAGGTAGATGTAAGACTGGTAGCTGCCACCCACAGAAACCTGAAGAAACTCTCTCAACAAGGACTTTTCAGAGAAGATCTTTACTACCGTTTATATGTTATGGATATATGCATGCCGCCTCTTCGAGAGCGTCGTGAAGATATACTATCACTGGCGAGCACCTTTTTAGAGCGTGCTTGTGTACGCTTAAAATGCGACCCTGCCGTCTTCACCGAAGATGCCATAAAAACACTCAATTATTATAGCTGGCCCGGTAATGTTCGCGAATTAGAAAACGCCATTGAACGGGCGATGATTCTTTGTGAGACAGGGTTCATCACCACTGAATTATTAGGATTAGACACAGAAAACAACAATCTAAACGATGCTGTCATTACTTATATTGAGCGCAGAATAAAACCCGTCCAGAAAGAACCTAGCAACCAGACCGGTGGCCTATCACTCAATGACTACTTTCAACGCTTTGTACTTGAGCACCAAAAAAACTTAAACGAGACAGAGCTGGCGAAGCGACTTGGGGTAAGCCGAAAATGTCTTTGGGAAAGAAGACAAAAACTAGGCATCCCAAGAAAGGCAAAAGCCTAAGAAGCTTGACTCAATATAGTGTGCTATTTAACAAAATAGGCGAGTCCGCAGTAGATCCGTCTACTCTCTGACCACCACAGGAAACATCAAGTGTTACCTTTGTATCCATATGTAACATTAGGTAACAACCAAAGCGTTCTTTTTAGTAACACATTCTGTATTGTACGTAACACTTTAGCTGAAAAATTTATTTTATTCTTTTATTACAACAAGTTAAAAACTTGGCATTAGATTTGCTTTATATCTAATCATAATAAGACAAAAAATAAAAATAACAAAAGTCTTCAGCTCTAATAAAAATAACATGCTAAGAAGTACACCGGCTTAAAACAAAAATAATATGCCAATATTCGCCTTCTGTGAAGGCAACAAAAATCATAATAAAAATAATACTTTTACCTTTAATTTATGCTTTTTTCATAAAAGCTATACCCCTGATATATTATTATTCGCAGTGACTCCAGCTACAGTGTTAATGTTATCTACTTTACTGACGAAATTCCCTCTTATCCTCAGCCTATATCAGTGCTATTATGCACAGCCAAAATCACTTTCATTTACCGTATAGATATAAAATGCCTAGTTTTTTTAAAAAAATTAAACAAAAGTTCTTCTCCGCAGCTGATAACCAGAGCCCTACCCAGAGCACTGGTGACACTAGCCTCAATCAAACAAGCGCAAAGAAAAAGCCGACTGAGACAATTGCGAGAGACAATCCTCATCTAGATGCTGCCAGAGCAAGAAAAATCAACGCGACCATCATACCGCAGAGCAGCCATCAAATTAATTTCCGTAACATCGATAACAATGCCATTAAAATTGTTAAAGACTTACAACGTGCAAGTTATGAATCCTATTTAGTCGGCGGCTGCGTGCGTGATCTGTTACTTAACAAACGTCCTAAGGACTTTGATGTCACCACCGGAGCGCATCCTGAACAAGCACATAAAGTTTTTAGCCGCTCACGCCTAATTGGTAGACGCTTCAAATTACTGCATGTACGCTTTGGCCGCGAATTAATTGAAGTTGCTACTTTTAGAGCATCACACGATCAAGTCAGTAGTGATACCCAAGCAAAACAAGCCGACTCAGGCATGATATTGCGAGATAATGTGTACGGTACTATCGATCAAGATGCCATGCGCCGTGACTTTACCATCAACGCCTTGTATTACGATGTTAATACTCGCAGCATCTACGATTTCACCAACGGTTATCAAGATATAGCCGATCGTCAAATCAAAATGATCGGCGAGCCTAACGAACGTTACCGGGAAGATCCCGTACGGATGTTACGCGCTATTCGCTTTGCCGCAAAATTGGACTTCGAAATAGAGCAGCGTACCGCTGAACCTATCAAGTCGCTTGCCCCTATGTTGTACGACATAGCCCCTGCACGCCTCTTCGATGAAGTATTAAAACTTCTCCAATCTGGACACGGCCTTGAGTCACTTAAGCTACTACGTGAATATCAGTTGCTTGAGACAATTTTGCCTCAGACTAGCCAAGCCTTGAATGACAACTTAGAAAATGCAGAACAGTTAATATTCAACGCTTTACAAAATACCGACCGACGCATCAAACAACGTAAAAGCGTTAGCCCAGGTTTCTTGTTTGCGACACTTTTATGGCCATCTGTCCAAGCTCAGTTAAAAGCTACACTTGCTAATAAACGCATGCCGCCTTTAACAGCCCTTCACGAAGCTTCCTCCAAAGTGATTGGCGATCAGGTTAAACGCACCTCAATTCCAAAGCGGTTTTCGACTAACATCCGCGAAATTTGGGAATTACAACTACGCTTAACCCATAAGCCTGAAGCAAAAGCAGAACAATTTTTAGAGCACCCGCGGTTCAGAGCGGCATATGACCTACTAGTTCTCAGAGAAAAAAGTGGCGAGGATTTAAACGGTATAAGCCAGTGGTGGACTGATTATCAATCCGCCGACCAAGAACAGAGAGAACAGCTAGTAAACGCACTAAAAGCTAAAGGCAACAAACCTAGCAAGAAAAAGAAGAAGCCCGAAAAACCGGCGACAAAGCCCGCCTTTGAAAAATTCGACGTTGTTGAACAAATCAAAGCAAAGCCCAGCGCAGCAAAGAAGAAACGCAGTGAAGCAAAACCCACTCCCGTTGACTCTACAGCTGCAAAAGAGGTGACTGAAAGCAAGAAAACGGCTGCACAACCTGCAACTACTAAAGTAGAAGTTACAGAAAAAGAGCTTACATCTACCAGCACCACTCCAGATGTGATTAACGCTGTCAAAGAGACCGTGCAGGAAAGCGCTACAGTTTCGCAACCAGTGTTACACACGCCCGTTTCAGCTCCGGCTCCGGCTCCAGAGAGAGAAGAAACAGACGCTAAGACAAAAGCTCCTTCTACCCCTACTCCAAGAAGAAAGGCTCGTCGCAGCCGCGTTAAAAATGATCCTAGAAACAAATAGTAACGCTGTTATATGTTACCTTGGGATCGGCAGTAATTTAGCCGATCCTCTCTACCAAGTTCAGACAGCTATCGATCGATTACAGCAACTTGATCAGTGCCGCTGGTTAGGCGTTTCATCATTATACCGCTCCGCACCCGTGGGACCGCCAGGTCAAGATGACTATATTAATGCCGTTGCCTGTATTGAAACCAGCTTAGAGCCGGAATCACTGCTGGATTTACTGCAGAAATTAGAGAACGATCAACAACGTGTTCGCATCGAACGATGGGGAGCTAGAACACTGGACCTTGATTTATTATTATTTGGCGATCAAAGCATTAACACCGAGCGCTTAAACGTTCCCCACCCTTTTATGCTAGTACGCAATTTTGTATTAGCACCCCTTGCTGAAATAGCGCCTACACTAATTTTGCAAGGCATTGAGCTTAGCAAACATCTGCAGACATGCCCTGCAGGCGAATTAGAAAAATTATCCAAACATACAGGACTCTCACAATGAGTAAAGTTACCCTAAACACTCTTAATGCCTATAAAAAAACAGGAGAGAAATTCGCAGTATTAACTGCTTATGACGCTACTTTTGCCAATGTTATATCCAATGCTGGCGTTGAGGTAATATTGGTCGGTGACTCATTAGGGATGGTGCTACAGGGACATGACAGCACTCTCGCGGTCAGTATGGACGATATGACTTATCACACTAGATGTGTGGCAGCAGGCAATGAAGGCGCGCTGATAATGGCTGACCTTCCTTTTATGAGCTATGCAACCCCCGAGCAAACAATGACAAACAGCGCAGCCCTAATGCAAGCTGGTGCTAACATGGTTAAGCTTGAAGGCGGCGCCTGGTTAGAACAGAGCATTGCTATGCTTGATGAAAGAGGCATCCCTAGTTGCGTGCACTTAGGATTAACCCCACAAGCTGTGAATAAGTTCGGGGGCTACAAAGTCCAAGGACGTGATGAAGCGAGCAGTGAGCGTTTATATAATGACGCGCTGTTATTAGAACAAGCGGGCGCGAGCATTATTCTTTTAGAATGTGTACCGAGCAAAGTCGCTAAACGCATCTCGCAAAACGTTGGCATCCCCGTTATTGGTATAGGCGCCGGCCCCGACACAGACGCTCAAGTATTAGTAATGCAGGACATGCTAAATATTCCCGCCGGAAAAAAAGCAAAGTTTGTAAAAAACTACATGGCACAAGCCAGCGATATCGCTGAAGCTTTTAGTCATTACGTTGAAGAAGTGAAGAACGGTAGCTTCCCCAGTGAAGAACACTCTTTCAAATAAGAAGCACTTCTAAATTTTAATAAAAACAATATTTTAAAATCAGCCAAGCCTATTAATAATGGCGCTCCCGGTTGATGATGGGACTTTTAGCATGCAGACGTTCACCAAATTAATTGATTTACGCGCACATCTTCGCGATTTAAGACGACAGGGAAAAACCATTGCGATGGTGGCGACTATGGGAAACTTGCATGACGGGCACCTAGAGCTTATTCATAAAGCCAGCACTCTCGCCGATATTGTCATAGCCACTATTTTTGTCAACCCGCTACAATTTGGGACGGGTGAAGATCTCGAAAAATATCCTAAAACCTTAAACGAAGACAAACAACAACTGCAAGCTGCGGGCTGTCATTTGCTTTTTGCACCAACCGATAAAGAAGTGTACCCGCACGGCAGAGATAATCAGACCATTGTTGAAGTACCAGCAACCTCTAATCTATATTGTGGCACCAGCAGGCCCGGACATTTCCAAGGGGTAGCCACTGTCGTTTGCAAACTATACTCTATGATTCAACCTGACACGGCGGTATTTGGCGAAAAAGATTATCAGCAATTGCATATTATTCGACAGATGACCCAAGACTTGTCGATCGATGTGAATGTGGTTGGCTCTCCGACTAAACGCAACGCTGACGGGTTAGCTTTAAGTTCCAGAAATGGTTATTTAACCGCTGACGAGCGCCAGCGCGCTACCGCCTTATACGCAGTGTTGCAATCTACCGCAAAATCACTGCAGCATGAAAATGCAGATTTTCCACAGCTGTGCGAACAAGCGCAACTAACACTAGAAGATGCGGGCTTTAAACGTGACTATTTTGTTATCGCCAACGCAAATACATTGATGCTGGCGCAACCTGGCGATAAACAGCTAGTGGTATTAGCAGCAGCCTACATCGGCGCCGCACGCTTAATTGATAACAAAGTGGTCAATCTTTAACGCCGCTAACAAAAATCCGGGATAGCCTGTCACTGTTGATCCAACACCCACAGGCTCTTGCAGATCACCCCTCTCCTATAGCTCCATCTAAATGTATTCAAAGCCAATATATCTCCACATATTGATAGACTATAAAAAAATACAATTTATAGTTTAATTAAAAGACGCTAGGATAGAGTAATAATAAACTGAAAGAGTATTTAGCATGAAAGATGTTGTTATTGTCGCAGCCGGTCGCTCAGCCATTGGAGCTTTTAACGGTGCACTAGCTTCTATTACGGCCACAGATCTTGGCGCCGCTGTCATTAAAGGCGTATTGGAAAAATATAACATTTCTGCTGAGCAAATTAATGAAGTTATTCTTGGACAAGTATTAACGGCGGGCTGTGGACAAAACCCCGCCAGACAAAGCGCTATTAAAGCCGGCTTAGATCACAGTGTAGAAGCGCTCACGATCAACAAGGTATGTGGATCTGGCCTCAAAGCTGTGCACCTAGCAGCACAAGCTATCGCCTGTGGCGATGCTGATATGATTATTGCCGGTGGGCAGGAAAACATGAGCCAGTCTGCGCATGTATTACCTAACTCGCGCAACGGTAAAACCATGGGAGATTGGCAGCTACAAGATACTATGATTACTGATGGTCTATGGGATGCCTTTAACGATTACCATATGGGCATCACCGCTGAAAATATTGTCGATAAGTTTAGCATCAGCCGTGAAACACAAGATCAATTCGCCGCCCACTCACAAAACAAGGCTCAGGCAGCGATTAATGCCGGTAAGTTTGCGGATGAAATAATACCTATCAGCATCCCTCAGCGTCGCGCAGACCCCTTAATTGTCCTTCAAGACGAGCAACCTCGTTTTGATTGCAGCGCGCAATCTCTGGCCAAATTGCGTCCCGCGTTCAAAAAAGACGGGAGCGTCACTGCTGGAAACAGCTCCACGTTAAATGATGGCGCAGCAATTGTCGTCGTTTGTAGCGCAGAAAAAGCCGCCGAGTTAAACCTACCTATTTTAGCGAAAATTAGCGGCTATGCAGCCAGTGGTGTAGATCCTGAGATCATGGGCACAGGCCCTATCACAGCAGTGCGTAAAACTTTGCTAAAAGCGGGTTGGGATATAGCTGAATTAGATCTAATTGAAGCAAATGAAGCCTTTGCGGCACAGGCTATAAGCGTTAATCAAGCGTTAAAATGGGACACTGCAAAGGTCAATGTCAATGGTGGGGCTATTTCATTGGGACACCCAATTGGCGCCTCTGGGTGCAGAATTTTAGTTTCACTGTTGCATGAAATGCAGCGTACAGATGCCAAGAAAGGTCTGGCAACGCTGTGTATCGGTGGTGGTATGGGAATCGCTTTAGCTGTTTCTAGATAAAAAGAAGCGCAGCACCAACTGCACTTATTATCAAAAACATAAACGAAGCGCTATGCAATAGCGCCTTTTCCTATGCCCTCATAAGCCCTCACTTGCACTTCTCTCTCAGGGAAGCGCTTTCTTAGAACTGCCGCTATATGTAAGGCAATTTGCTCTACCGTTGTCTCGGTGGCTAAATCATCACAGCGCTGCGTAGGTAACTTTAAACTAAAGTTTCCTTGAGGTGCTGTGTATTGGTATAAATTATAGCCATCGGCTTGCGTGACCAAGTGCGCCTTAGTGCCAAGATAGATGTCTTGCCATTGCAGTGCCCACTCTTGCTCTAGCGCGGTATCTCTTTGTTGATCAATATAGATTTCAATGCAAGAGCGATGCCCGTGTGCAATGCGCTGGCAGTTACCTGCATGCTGCTCTAAACCATGGCTGTAATGATAAAATGCGCCTTCAATTTTCTCTGGGACAAAGGACAAACTTAAACCTTGTACCTCTTTACCAAATAACGCCAACAATTGACTCTCGCACCAATCGGCAAGTGACTCAGGGGTAATAGAATCTTTACTCACCTGTGAGAAAGCCTCAGCGGGAGCGTTACATACTAACTCTTTCTCATCGCTATATTGCCAGGTCAACTCCAGGTTCTCACCTACGCTTTCCAATTTTGCCTGAGAGCTTAACATTGGAATGACTAATCGATGATCCACATAAGTATCTAGCCAATCCCGGACACGGCTTTTAACGATACCAAAATCACAGATCATACCCTGAGAATTCAAAGAGCCGTCTAATTCAAGTTGCGCCAACCAAGACTCCCCCATCATGCCACGCTGTGCATCTAGGTAGGAAAAATCGACATTAGTTAAATTTTTTACAAATAATTTCAAAATGGGACCAAACAATTAAAAGATTTAGAGAAGTTGCCCGTTATTCATCGTCATTGCTGACTCAATGGCAAACGAGGCACATTTTAACCTAATGTGCATTAAGATGCGAACCAATCTCAAGTCAAGTTAATTGATTGACGACTATTATTAAAACGCTGACGGCAAACAACATCGCTGTAATAAGCATCAAAGTTTCTGTCAGCCAAGCGATGAGGAACAATCAACCGTTGATAATTTAGGCTGCGCCTAATTCCTCTTTATTTAAGCTCCTCTGAGCAAGTACTCTCGCACCAACAACTAACCGGAAAATCAGCCCTTGATGATTTAGGCTGCGCCTAATTCATCTTTATTGACGGGATATTTTAGTTAAATTTCTGTCATGGGATAGCAGCTAAGGTATAATGCTGCTTTTTAAAATACTGAGCTAAGAAGATGCGTCTAGATAAATACCTTGCACATGCCACCGGACTTTCGCGTAAAGAAGTAAAGCGAGTCCTACACAGAAAAGCGATTAAAGTTAACGGCACTATCGTCCGTGACGCTTCCTTAAAAATTGTCGCGGCCGACGAGGTAATATTCCAAGAGCAAGTAATTAGTGCGCCTCAACATCGCTATCTTATGCTCAACAAGCCACAAGGTTATGTCTGCTCCAATGATGACCCTACTCACCCCACGATTGCGGGCCTTCTAGACACCGAAATAAGAGCGTCAGAGCTTAATATTGCCGGCAGGTTAGATGTTGATACTACCGGTTTATTATTGATCACCACAGATGGACAATGGCTACACAAAATCACCTCTCCTAACCATAAACAGCCTAAACGTTATCTGGTAGAGACAGCCGACCCGATCGACCCCGCTGCTATAAAATTATTCGCCAAAGGCATAGAGCTTAAAGGCGAAAAACACTTCACAAAACCCGCCGTTCTAGAAATAATAGAGACACATATTGCCTATCTGACCCTGACTGAGGGTAAATACCACCAAGTTAAAAGAATGTTCGCTGCTATTGGCAATAAAGTATTAGAGCTACATCGCGACCGTATTGGCAGTATTGTATTAGATGAAAGCTTGGCACTAGGTGAGTACCGTGCGTTAACAGAAGACGAGTTAGCCAAACTTTAATGAGCTCACAGATAATTACGCCGCTTAGTTTTGAGTTATTGATGAAGCAATTTTCGCGAGTAACAAAAAAATCCCTGTGGATCTTAGATGAAAACCCGCCACTACACTTGCCTCCGCTCAACCCGTTAATCGATGTTATCAGCAATAGAATAGATGTTGTTGAAAGCATGCAAGCACGGGGCTATCACGCCCAATTTAGTGATTTTTGTTTTGATGACTTGGCAGCCAGTTATCAATACATCTTCTTTCGTATTTCAAAAGAAAAAGCGCTCGCTCATCATGTCATTAACTCTGCCCAAAAGTTACTGATGGGCGAGGGGAAATTAATTATTAGTGGGGCAAAGCAAGAAGGGATCAAAGGCTATATAGATCGCAGTAAAAAAATCTACGCTATCAGAGAAACGCTCAAAGCCGACAAACAACATTGGGGTGCCGTTTTTGAGCCCTCAGGCCCTACCCAACAGCCACTAGATGACAAACAATACACAGAACTAAGACCGATCATAAAAAACTGTAATAATTTTCCCGATGTGCAATTCCTCTCCAAGCCCGGTGTATTTGGCTGGAACAAGATAGACGCAGGCAGTGCGTTATTAGTGACCCATTTAACCCCTATCTATGAGAATTTGAACCCTCCGAAATCAGTGCTTGATATAGGCTGCGGCTACGGGTACTTAAGTGTAGCTTGCGCCAAGCTTTTTAACGCTGCGATTGTTGCTTGCGATAACAACGCCGCTGCTATTAAAGCCTGCGCTGCAAACCTTGCGAACTTAAATAAAAATCACCAAGTCATCGCTAGTAATTGCACACAGAACGTATCGGGAAGATTTGATTTAGTAGTCTGTAACCCTCCCTTTCACACCGGCTTTGGGGTAGAAAATGACCTTACGGAACGGTTTTTACAAGGCACTAAAGACCGATTAGCGGAGGGGGGCATTGCCATTTTCGTGGTGAACTTGCATATTCCAATCGAAAGAAAAGCCCGGCAATACTTCAAAAACATAAGCAAACTGTCTGATGATAAACACTTCAAGATAATAAAGTTAGACAACAATTAACGCTTTATTTATTGAGATAGACTTGCCAAACAAGCCTATCTGAATTTCAATCCCACCACTGGGAGTTTCAGATAGGCAGACTCCTAGCGCAGCAACATACCTAATGAACCTTTAGGCATATTCTCAAGCCCACCTGACACATACTCTTTCAATTGACTAAAACGCGTCTGTTGCGGCTCTGTTTTGTTCAAATTTTCCACTAACCCCAAATAACGTTTAACCATACGCTGTGACTTATCGCGTTCGGCTTCATCATCATGCATCGATTCCAAATAAACCTGCGCTAGATTAAGCAAGGCCGTACCGTTTTCTCTATCGAGCTCCAAGGACATAGTGAAGTACTTGATAGCCTTAGCTTTATTTTTACTTAAATACTGTTTGATGCCCTGTAAATTCACCTTATTGCTCATCTCTGGTTGTGAGCCTTTACTCTGTTCCTCTTCTTCAGAGTCTTTAGATAATATAGCCTCGTATTCTGGAACTATAGTCAAAGCAGATTGATTTAGCTGCTCTATATCGTCTTTTAGATTGTTTAAGAAAAGAATTTTTTCGGCGAGCTCCCTAAATTGAACAGCGCCTTCCGGGTTATTTAAATCATCTTGCAACTTACTTTTAAACAAAGCTATTTGTACTTTCAAACCCGCATTATCGGGAAAAGCAGTAAGCGCCTCTTTTAATAAAACATCGATTTCTTTCTCTATTTTTTCTTGGTCACCATCATTTTTAAGCGATTCTCGCTGTATATTAGCAAGTCCTAAATACGGCTCTGGGGTGCGATGGCAGCTACCAGTATTTAACTGGATAGTGCGTTTAAAAGCACTTACAGCGATATCGGTCTTCCCTGTATAAATAGCGAGTTTACCGAGTTTCATATTTCGAGAAATAGCCATAGAGCTTATATTCATGGCACGATTTAATACCTGCATGGATTCTTCTAATCTGCCGCTTTTCTCGTAGAGAGAAGCCTGCAGGTCATAAGCTTTAATCAACAATGGTGATTTAGCTATCAGTGCATCCAACCTTTCCTCGGCCTGCTCTAGTCGCGAGCAACCGATCATCGCCTCACATATTTTCAAATCTATATTGTTATGAGGAGCGAGCGAAGCGACCTCTTCAAACAGTGCTAATGCCTCCTCAAAGTGCTGACTGTGCAGCAACAAATCGGCCTTCTTTTGTTTGACCGATAGAATCGATAAATTTTTATCGAGTACAAAATCACAAAACTCCAACGCTCTCGCAATATCGCCACCGTCTAAAGCTTGGTTAATAGGCTTAACAGCTTGTTTACGCGCCATCGCACTTTGTAAGCGATCTTGTAATTGTTTTAATGTGAAAGGTTTACTGATTACAAAGTCAGGCTCACTTTCACTAGCGTGAATAATCACTTCCGGTGAGTTATCGCCACTCATAAACCCCCAGCACGCCGTTGGCTTAATCAAATTTTTATGACGAGCTTTTTCCAATAACTGTAAGCCCGAATTACGCTCAGTTGTCGAATGTCCTAATAATACAAGATCATAATCATCTGCGGCGACTAATTCCAAAGCCCTCGAAGAGCCATTCGACCCTTTAATGTGGCTAAAACCTAGCTTCGACAAATTCGCTACGGTGGATGAACGAACCAGACTGCTGTTATCTATGACCAGCGCACGTTTATTGGAAAAATCTATATTTTGCACAAACTAACCTTTTACAATTTGTTATTATTCTTTTCCAACCAGTAAGGGGCTTTACGATATTCGGCGGTCAAAAAGGAGGGGGATATGATGGTTACTTATGACAAAAAATTTAAGAACAATCAATAACAAAGAAGTGATTATAGTGAATAGAGTTATAGCGGCCCCGAACAATTAACACAACCTGAATTCGGGTTATTAAAGACTCAATTTATGATCTATCTAACAAGCCTGGTAACTCAATTATAAATTTAGCACCTTGGTTTATTTCACTGCTGCAGCGTACTGATCCTTTCAAGTTTCGAACCACCAAGTTATAAAGAATATTCATCCCCAAACCGCTCCCGCCTGTTCCTCTCGTTGTGGAAAAGAAAGGTTCGTATATCTGCTGCTGCACTTCTTGGCTCATCCCAATGCCATCATCTTGATAGTCGATGATTAAGTTCTCTCCACTCACTCTCAGCTCCATTTTGATGTTCCCCTTTTTATGGTCACTAAAACCATGTATCTTTGAATTGAGAACTAAATTTGAAATTATTTGAGAGAAAAATCCTGGGTAAGTATAGATTGTATAATTTTGTGCAGCGTCATGTTTTAACTCGAAAGTGACGTTATTTAATTCAGGCTTCAAGCTTTCCACGACATTATTAATGTATTCGACCAGATCAAATTTCCTCTCCATATCACTGGAGATATCAACAGAAACCATCTTAAAATTCTGTACCAGATCCGAGGCTTGATTGAGGTGAGTTATCACCATGTCACTGGATTTTTTCGCAGAGCTCAGGAAATTCTCGAAATCAACTTTGCGCAGTTCGCCAGCATGAAATGCCCTTTCAAAGCTGAGAATTTTGTCACTAAGGCTAGAGAGAAAGGTTAAGCCAATACCAAGTGGGGTATTTAATTCATGGGACACACCGGCGACAAGGCGTCCTAGAGATGCCATTTTAGCGGATTCTACTAACTGATCTTGCGCCTGTTTTAAGTTTTCTATAGTGGCATGTAGCTCTTTAGTACGATCATTCACTAAAATTTCTAAATTATCTTTATGCAGTTCAAGTTCTTGATTACTTTTTTGTAACAACGCGGTTCGCTGCTCTACTAACTGTTCTAAATGCAGCTGATAGTTTTTATTTTCCCGCTTTAAGCGCACTTGCTCAAGTGCTCTGGTCACTGATACTTGTAACAAATTAACATCAGTGATTGGCTTGGTTAAGTAATCAAAGGCACCTAAGTGCAGTGCATCAACCACATCCCCCATTAAGCCAGCGCCTGAAATCACAATCACCGGAATTTGCGGGTACAAAGCTGTGCAGCGATTAAGAAACTCAATCCCCCCCATCACCGGCATTCTTAAATCAGTGAGTATCAAATCGGGTTGAGTCGATGATATCAAGTCTAGCCCTGATTTGCCATTATCGCTGCTCACTACTTTATAGCCGTAATCTTCTAGAGAATCACAAAAGCTGCTTCTCACGATATCTTCATCATCGATAACTAAAATCGTCGGCGTTGCAACTTCTGGCTTCAAACTCATCTCTCCAAAAAAGCGATTGTGCATTTAAATCACACTATATTTTCTAAATAATTATAGTACGGGTTTTTAAAACAGGTAATTCATTACCATTAAATATTACTCATAGTATATTTAGTTACTCATGACTTAAAAAGTCTTACTTCTTCCCATATCTAGGTAGAGTAATGATAAATTTACTGAATTTCCCGATAACAGAATCGACCGCTAATTTACCCCCGTGATTTTCACTGATAATAAAATAAGAAACACTTAAACCTAATCCTGTTCCCATCCCCTCGCTTTTCGTGGTAAAAAACGGATCGAAAATTCGCGATTTGATGTCATCACTTATCCCCGGGCCATTATCTTCAATTTCAATAACCACTTGCTCTAAGTGCTCTTCATAAATAACCCGGAATGTTATACGCGGATTTTCAACATCTGCATCTTGCATTGCCTGAGCCGCATTCCTCAGCAAGTTTAAAAACACCTGCTGAATTTTTCCTGATTCACAAACAATAAGCGGAGTGTCTGGTTGGTACTCTTTGCTAATAATAATATTCTTAAAATCATAATTATGTTTTAAATTATGATCTGTCATTGAAAGCTCTAATGCTTTATCCAATAGTTTTTCAATATTTTGCTCACCGCTTATCGCTTCATTTTGTCGAGAGAAATCCAACATATTCTCAACGATCATTGCCACTCGATGCCCTGACTCAATAATATTATTTAACATTTTCAAAACGCCACGACGCTGCATATATTGCGATATGACGGCTAATTCTGTCCCCAGCTCTTCAGCAATTTGTATATTGGCTGCAATTTTTTGATTACCTAACCGATTCAGCATAACATTGGCTGTTTGCATCATTCCCGCTAAAGGATTGTTAATCTCATGCGCCATACCTGCGGCCAAGCCTCCTAGAGAGAGCATTTTCTCGGATTGGATCATCATTTCTGAAATCATTACTTGCTCTGTTACATTATCTAAGCGAATAACAGCTCCAGACTCTTCCCCAGCGATAAGTGGATAAATGGTAATATCTTCATAACACGCTGCTTTATTTTTTATAAACATACGCTTTAATTGCGAGCTCTCTTTACCTAAACGCACCGCATCATTAATTTTTTCTATTTCGGATTCTAATCTTGGAAAAACTTGGGTCAGCTTCTTTTGAAAGGCATCACGGGTATTAATACCTGTCTCTATTTGAGCGGCAACATTCCACTGAATAACTTTACAGTCTTTATCAACCGCGATTAATACCGATGAGATTGAGTCTATGATACTGGCCAAATAGTTTCGCAAGTGCTCAATTTCTTGCTCCGCTTTTTTGCTTTCAGAAATATCGGTACTGATAACAATGACACTGCCATCTTCTAGGGTTTGTTCAAATATATTGATGTATCGGTCTTGGCCTAAAGGGAGCACAAAATTCTTAACCTGATTCCGGTGCATTTTAATACGCTGGTCAAACCAAGCATCTTTATCAAAGGCATACTGCTGGACATAAAAATCACTGGTGTATTGCCATAATTTACTAAAGCTAATCCCCAGCGGTTCATCAAGCCCCATTTCAAGACAAGAGTGAGCAAACTCTTGATTATAAAAAACCAAACTATCAGCTTCATCATAGATAGTAACCATTAGGTTTAAGCTGTTAATTGCCGACAAAAACCGGATATCTCTCTCTTCAACTAAACAGCGTTCAGTAACATCTCTTCCCGCCCCCATGTAACCGATAAAACTGCCTTGCTCGTCATATTTTGGCTCTCCCGATAAACTAATAGTCACTAGTTTATCGTGGCCAGTTTTCCACTTAGTCTCAAACTCGTGAAATGCCTCTCGCCTATCGGTTATCTCCAAATACTGTTGCAGCGAACGCTGGTTTGCAGACCCCATAATCCCGTAAGACTTATCTCGACTCTTGCCAATGAAAAACTCTGGAGGGAATCCAGAAACCGCTTCAGCACCTCCGGCAAAGAAGGTAAACGTTAAGTTTTCATCCATTTCCCAATACCAATCGGCACCGATCAGCGCGAAATCCCTGAATCTACTCTCACTGTTCGCCAGCGCGATTTGCGATGCTTTTAATGCAGAGATATCAGCGCCAATGCAAATAACGCTGCCATCATCTAGCCTATCTATATTAAATATAAATTGCTGGCCAGAGACAAATACGACTTCGAAAAAATCTTCTGCATTCACTAAGCCTCGCAGCCAATCGGTACTCCATGTCTTCTTAATTTTGTCGTTGTTGATGCTTTGGTGATTATTCACCACCGCCTTTAGATAACCTTCAAAAGGGGCTCCAATAACAATGGCACCTTTTACATTTTTATTGATATTACTGAAACTTTCATTAAAAAAGATAAAACGGTTATCAGCATCTAAAAAGAACACCACTTCTTTTGATTGATTAAAGGCAGAGATCAATTGTTGTGATTTTCGGTCCGCCTTGCGCCTAATCTGGGCTTCAAAGATTAACGATTCATTACTTTTATTTAACTCTTCAGTACGATCTTGAACCCGCTGCTCAAATATTTCATTCTGATGTTTTAGCTCTCGGCTCTTTAGAATAAAAAACACAATCAGCGTTGATACGGCTAATAGCAAACCAAGTAAGGTAATTAACAAATGGTCGTACAAATTATCGAGTGTACTTAATCGCTGCCTTCGCGTTGACTGACGCTCTTGAAGTGCAGAAATCGAAAGAAAATATGCCCTATTTATCTGCTCATTAGTATATTGGTTTATTTTATCAAAGGATTTTTGATCCCCTGATTTAAGCTGTTCAACAAGGGGATCAAGCAGATTCAAGGTGGTACGCATTGAAGAGATGACTTCATTGCCCAAAGGTAGCAGCTCTAACATAATAGCAATTTGCTTATTGATATCATGATCGAAGCGACTCCAAAGAATATCCAAGCTAATAAGCATATTTTCTCTGGCAGCCGTCGTACCTTCTAGATAGAAATAGCTAACATTTTGTAAAAAAGTTCTAGTCTCTTTATCTGCTTGATTTAAAAACCAAACTAGACTGACTTTTGAATCTCTTTGTTGTACATTTTGTATGGATTTTATTTTGAGCAAATCATTGATGAGCGCTGCAGCCATAACGACAGCGAACACAAGAGAAACGAGATAAATCCATTTTACACGCTTTAACATATTTGACGCTCGTCACAGAATACTTAATTAATATCCAATTGCTGTAATTGCCATATAGAGCGGGTGTAATAAAGATTATCTCTTATCTCTGGATTTTCACTCCAGGGATATATTACCCATATAGGCCCTTTTGTCCGCACACTAAGCACTTCATCATCGCGTTTAAGCGCAATGATCATCGGATAGTTATTAATATCAACGATTGGCAGTTTAATTCTATAGCCATTCAATGCCGTCGCCATTACCTCTTCAGGTATTGCTCCTACATGTTTTAATAGCTCTTTGAGAGTGGGCCCCTCAAATTTAGTCATGCCTTTAGTCCAAGGAGTATTAGTATTGATAACCGTTTGCTGTAAAGCCAACAACATATTTAAGTCAAATTGAGCGCCGTGCTCGGAATTTGTATTTTCAAGCTTACCGCTGATAGTTAAAATCACTTTACCTGTAGGCGACACTAAAGTACCGGCTGATACAGCGGTTATGTTTAATACCAAACCTACGAGAAATGCCAATATGATTTTATTCATTGGATACAACCTTTTGTTTTTTATAGCTGTTTAGTATAAAGCATATTTTGCTTTAACTAACCTCTATTTGTTTATCCATAGGATTTAATCTTTAACCATCAAGAACACATATTAAGTGCAATAAAGATCCCCGGGGCAAGCCCTCTCGCTTCGCGAGCCTTCACTTACGGATGCGGGGTATTCCTAGTGACTTTTGGTTCGTACAAGCTCACGCCCCAAAGGGCGGGGAATTAAACCCTTGATGATTTGGGCTCCGCCTAATTAATCTCTATTAAAAAGGAATGAAAACACACCTCACTTTAATTAACTAACAGAGACATAAAAGGGCCTAATATCCAGCCCTTTTATCAATCACTTAAACTTGGCGCAACACTCTAGGGCTAGCACTCCAATCTAAATGATATTTCTTATTGGCAGGCTGGTCCGTTCTGGAAAAAGTATGAGCACCGAAATAATCACGCTGCGCTTGCAGCAAATTAGCCGGTAAAGTTTTACAGCGATATGAATCATAATAAGCAAGAGCTGATGACATGGCAGGATGTGGGATTCCCATTAGCGTTGCTGAGGCAATAGACTTACGCCAATTCATTTGAAATTTAGTGATTTGCTGAGAGAAGAAAGGGTCTAGTAATAGATTCGATAAATGCTCATTTTCAACAAACGCATTATTAATATCTTGCAAGAATACCGCGCGAATAATACAGCCTGCACGCCAAATTTTAGCGATTGCTGAAAAATCTAAGTTCCAACCCTTATCTTTAGAGGCAATAGCCATCAGCTGAAAACCTTGCGCGTATGCACAGATTTTTGAGCAATAAAGTGCATCGTGTAGCTGCTCAATTATTTGCTGTTTTTGCTCTTGAGTATAAATAACGCTCTCAGGCCCATCTAATATCTCACTGGCAATAACACGCTCTTGCTTAAAGCTTGATAAACTTCTGGCAAACACCGCTTGGGTGATCGTTTGAGCAGGGCTGCCCACTTCAAGAGCCGACACTGCAGTCCAAAGACCCGTGCCCTTTTGTCCCGCTGTGTCTAAAATAACATCGACCAATGCCAGCCCCGTGACAGGATCTTGCTCGCGTAATACTTCGATACTGATTTCCATTAAATAGCTATCTAGTACTCCATCATGCCATTTTTCGAAAATATCAGCGATTTCCAATGCCGTTAACTTCAGCCCTTCACGCAACACATGATAACTTTCACAAATTAGCTGCATGTCGGCATATTCAATACCGTTATGAACCATCTTCACATAGTGACCAGCTCCACTAGCGCCGATATAAGCAGCACATGGCTCACCTTCTAAGACAGGGTTACCAGGCTCAAAACGCTCTATAGGTCTACCTGTGGTAGGATCCACTTTAGCGGAAATTGCCTTTAATACTGGTGCAACTCGCGTCCAAGCATAAGGGTCACCCGATGGCATAAGGGAGGGGCCAAATCTAGCGCCAACTTCACCACCTGAAACGGCAGTAGAAAAGAAGATGAAATCTTTTTTATACTTTTTCTCGCGCTCAACAGTATCTTTCCACAAGCTATTACCTGTATCAATGATAATGTCATCCGCTTTAATTCCTGCCGAAATAAGGTGTTCACACACATCATCGACTGCATTTCCTGCAGGTACTGAGATCATCAGTAAATTTGGTTTTTTTAAAGAATCAAGTAACTGTGTGAATGAACTACAACCAAATATTCTTTTTGGCTTATCGCCACGCTGTTGTGTATCAATTTCTTCTAGCTGAGCTACCTTGTTGTCATCTAAATCAAAACAGGCAACAACATAACCATTATCCGCCAAGTTTAGAGCCAAATTATGCCCCATAACTCCCAAGCCAATAAAACCGATATCACACAATGTTTCACTTTTCACACTATCACCTAGTTAACACTTTAAGAGAGCGTTAATTTTAAGCAATTGACTTATTCCAATCAACCGCCATCGCTCTGTATCGAGACATTTAATTAAAAACTCAACCATCAATACCTAATACATAAAAAATACCAGCCATATTCCGCTCTATTTCTTCTTATCCTCATCAGCTACAGCATTACAGACGAAAAAAAACCATCTCACGATGGTTTTTATACAATCCATTAAACACTACGTCTTAATGAAGTATTTGACTCAAGAACAACTGGGTTCTTTCATTTTGAGGATTATCAAAAAATTCTGCTGGAGTATTTTCTTCGACAATCTGACCGGCATCCATAAAGATAACTCTGTCGGCAACTTTACGAGCAAAGCCCATTTCGTGAGTAACGCAGATCATAGTCATGCCTTCTTCAGCAAGCTCAATCATTACATCTAACACTTCCTTGATCATTTCAGGATCTAGTGCAGAGGTAGGCTCATCAAACAAAATAGTTCTAGGCTTCATGCATAGTGAACGTGCAATAGCGACGCGCTGCTGCTGCCCACCAGAGAGTTGACCTGGATACTTAAGTGCCTGATCCGGAATTTTAACCTTCTCAAGGAAATGCATCGCCGTTTCTTCAGCTTCTTTCTTAGGAATACCGCGTACCCAGATTGGCGCTAAAGTACAGTTTTCCAATACGGTGAGATGCGGGAATAAGTTAAAGTGCTGAAAACACATACCCACTTCACGACGTACTTCATCAATTTTTTTGATATCGTTAGTTAGCTCAATACCATCAACAATGATTTGACCTTGTTGATGCTCCTCAAGGCGGTTGATACAACGTATCATCGTAGACTTACCAGAGCCGGAAGGCCCACAAACTACGATAATTTCACCTTTCTTCACTTCAATATTTATATCGCGCAGTACATGAAAATCACCGTACCACTTGTGCATGCCTTTAATACTAATTGCAAGCTTTTCATTATTATTCGCCATTGGTGGCTCCTAGTTGTTATGTCCAGTTTGTAGCTTCTTCTCTAAATATAGGCTATAGCGCGACATGCTAAAGCAGAATATGAAGAAGAACAGACCGATAAATACATATAATTCAGTACTCAAACCCGCCCACGCAGTGGTGGAAATTGCCGCCATACCGATTCCCAGAGGATCGAGCAGACCGATAATAACCACTAAGGTAGTATCTTTAAATAAGCCGATAAAACTACCAACAATGCCAGGGATAGATATTTTCAACGCTTGCGGCAAAATGATCAAACGCATGCTCTGCCAGTATGATAAACCCAGCGCATCAGCTGCTTCGTACTGCCCAGTTGGTATAGCCGCTAAACCTCCACGAATAACCTCGGCAATATAAGCTGCAGAGAATATCGTCACCATAATCAATACTCGTAGCAGCAAGTCAAAGTTTGAACCAGCAGGCAAAAAGTATGATAGTAAGGTCGAGGCGATGAACAACAGCGTTATCAACGGCACGCCACGGATAAACTCGATGAAAATCGTTGCTATTATGGAGAATATAGGCAATTTTGAGATACGACTTAGCGCCAGCATGATACTAATCGGCAAGGAGACAAATATCCCCGAAAGTCCCACTATCAAGGTGAGTAACACACCACCCATCTTGTTAGTTGGTACGTCCACTAAACCAAACAAGCTATTACCAGTGATCAGGAAAAAACTGACGACAGGCAAAAGTATTCCCACAATCAGCACTGGTTTATTGGCACGCAATTTTTCAACTAATACTACAGCGATCGTAATGAAAGTGAGTATAAAGGCAACATTTACTCTCCAACGCTCTTCTATGGGATAAAACCCGTAGACGAATTGGCCCCATCTTCGATAGACAAAAGACCAGCAAGCGCCTCTGTCTTCACCCATGATAGCCAAGCACTCTTTGCGACTCTCAGCACCATATACAACCGAGTCAATAAAAGCCCACTGTATAAAAGGTGGGACAATGATATAGACCAAATACAGACCCAACAAAGTAAGAACGGTATTTGAGACCGATGAAAATAAATTGTCTCGCATCCATCTGAGTGGTCCTACTGAACCTGATGGTGGTGGCAGTGCAGGATGCATCCCCACTGGGTATTTTTTTGTTTCTATGGACATAATTATTACCTCCCCACCAGCGCGACACGTTTATTGTAAATATTCATCAATCCAGAAATAAACAGCGATATGAATAAATACACCCCTAGTACTATTGCCATACTCTCAAGAGCACGCCCGGTTTGATTCAGCGAGATACCACCAATCGTTGCCACTAGGTCCATATAGCCAATCGCTATTGCCAGTGAAGAGTTTTTGGTTAGGTTTAAATACTGACTAATAAGCGGCGGAATAATGACCCTTAATGCCTGCGGAATAACCACTAAACGCATTGTAAAATCAGGTCTGATGCCGAGCGCATGTGCAGCTTCAGTTTGACCATGACTCACTGATTGAATACCAGCTCGTACAATTTCGGCAATAAAAGCACCCGTATAAATAGACAGTGCAAACCACAACGCCATAAATTCTGGCTTGATGACAAAGCCACCTTTATAGTTAAACCCTTTTAATTCAGGATAGCTTATTTCGATAGGCGAGCCCATCAGCAAAAAAGTAATTAGCGGAAGGCCAATAATAAAAGCTGCCCCTATCCAAATAGCGGGGATTAATCGCCCAGTTTCTATCTGGACTTTATTCGCATACTTCTTGAACAATACCGCCCCAACAATTGCTATTATCAACGCAATCCAGACCCAACCGAACCCTTCTTGTGGTATAGGTTGCGGCATGTATGCTCCGCGATTGGTTAAGACAAACCCTTCAAACATTGCCTCAGCTTTTTTCGGCACCGGTAGCGAGTGGATAAGAATGCCGTGCCACAGTAATATCTGCAGTAATACAGGTACGTTACGAGTAATTTCAACATACACTTGCATCAAACGCGATAAAACAAAATTATTTGATAGGCGTAGAACCCCAGCAGTAAAACCGAGGAAAGTAGCTACTACGATGCCGCAAACGGCAACAAGAAGTGTATTTAGTAAACCCACTAACCCTGCTCTGAAGTGAGTATCGGAACTGTCGTATTCAATTAAGGTTTGGTTAATATCGTAGTTAGCAGGCTCTGTCAAAAAATCGAATCCAACTTTTACGCCTAGGCGATCCAAGTTTTCAACGGTATTTGACACTATGTTTCCGATAAACAACAAAATCACGATGACTGCAAAAATTTGCAGAATAACACCGCGAGATTTTTTATCTCTCCATAGCGAGCCTAGTGTCACGGTCTTTTTTTCTTGAACTTGTGTGCCGCTCATATAGACAACCTAAAATAGATTATAAAAAAAACGAGCTCTATCTCTATTTAACCGTATCACAGTCAAATACAAATGAGCTCGTTACTATGCTTTTATGTAATTATTACTTCAATGGTGGAGCGTATTGAATGCCGCCATTTGTCCATAGTGCATTAAGACCACGATCTAGCTTAAGCGCAGTTTCTTTACCAACGTTACGCTCGAAAGACTCGCTGTAGTTACCTACCTGCTTAATAATGTTATAAGCCCATTTTTTATCCAGACCTAACATAGCACCTAACTTAGCTTCGTTAGTACCTAATAGACCTTGTGCTGCTGGGTCTTTATCGTTCGCGCCGCGCTCATCTAAGTTCTTAGAGGTAATGTTCAACTCTTCAGCGTTAAGCATTACATTGTGGCTCCACTTAACAATATCTAACCACTGATCATCGCCGTGACGAACAACTGGTCCTAGTGGCTCTTTAGAAATAATTTCTGGAAGAACAACGTGAGCAGTTGGATCTTCAAAAACTGAACGCTGTGCAGCAAGTGCAGATGCGTCAGTTGTGTATACGTCACAACGACCAGCGATGTAGTTTGAACGACCTTCAGCAGAAGTTTCAACAGGCACTGGCTCGTAAGTCATACCGTTTAACTTAAAGTATTCAGCAGCGTTAAGCTCAGTAGTTGTACCCGTTTGGATACAAATAGATGCGCCATCTAGATCTTTAGCAGAAGTAACACCTAATGCTTTAGGAACCATGAAGCCTTGACCGTCGTAGTAGTTAACACCGGCAAAGTTAAGACCCAAACTTGCGTCACGAGTAAATGTCCATGTAGTAACACGAGAAAGGACATCAATCTCACCAGACTTTAAAACTTCAAAACGTACTTTTGAAGTTAAAGGAACATATTCAACTTTTTCTGAATCACCTAACACAGCTGCAGCTACTGCACGGCAAAGATCCACATCAAGACCTTCCCACTGTCCGCTATCATTTGGAGCAGCAAAACCAGCTAAACCTGTAGAAACGCCACATTTTAATACGCCACGTGCCTGTACATCTTCAAGTGTTGAAGCCGATACATTCATCGCTGTTAAAGCTGCAAGACTAACAGCAATAGGTAAAAGTTTTTTCATTGTATTATTTCCTAATTATTATTTGAATCGCCTCGACTCTCTATCTCAAAGCGTACTCTAATTTAAGAGTAAGACAGAGCATAAAAGCCTGCTTGCAAAAAGTCTATGCCATAAGCCTGCGATTCGTCAACTTTATGTCATTTTTTTAAAACAAGTGTTGAATTATGTCTCTATAAAGCCATTTTTTGATGTTTTATTAACCGCCTGAAATTTCAATAGTTTTGTTGATAAATCGCCCTATAAACAGGGTAATTCTATTTATTAGTGATTAAGGAAGTTTTTATAACTCATTTAAAACGTGACGGCTGTTACCTAAAATTTATCAACTTGACGACTAAAAAATACTAATAAAATGTTCAAACCCTACATTATCGTAGGGTACTTCGCAGACTTAAATGCGCATTATTTGAGTATTTTAATCTCAATCAGTTCCTACCATTTAAATATGTACTTATATCTACTTCATCAATCTGCTCTGGAGCAAGATACTTATTCGAATAGGTTAAATAAATGCCACTTTCTAAAAACAATTCAAATAACGGGCCATCAATATGACGATCTTTTTTCATATAACTCATTATTTTAATCGCTTCACTTAAGGTTTTGGCCTTTTTGTAAGGGCGATCACTTGCGGTTAAGGCCTCAAATATATCGGCAATCGCCATCATTCTAGCTGAAACAGACATGTCTTCTCTGGCTAATTTTCTAGGATAGCCGGTGCCATCCATTTTTTCATGATGTCCTCCCGCTATTTCTTCGACATCACTTAAATTTTTAGGAAATTTTAGCTCCCTGAGCATAATAATTGTTTGAATAATATGTTCATTTATTTTATATCTCTCCTCATTATTAAGCGTTCCCTTAACAATGGATAAATTGTAAAGCTCGCCGCGATTGTATTGATATTCAGGTGTTTGCATTTTGAATCCCCATACATTATCAGCGGGCAATACATCTTTAGGATCTCGAAAGATGACCTGATCAAGCTTATCGGCTATCAGTTTTTCTGTGACGGGTAACACTTGCACCGCCACTCTATTTTTACGAATTTCCTCTTCCCACGAGACGCCAATCCGATCATTGATAGTTCTCTGCCAGGTTTGCTCAGATATTGCCTGTAATTTTTCAACATGCTCAGTAGACATAAATTCGCTGCCAAGATTGCACTGTGCGACAAAAGCAAACTCCTCGTCAATTTTAGAATATTCAGATTCCAATTGCTCTTTCAATGCATCCGTATCGCCTCCTTCATGTAGTGCTTTCCAGTAGTTGACTAGGGCATCGCGCTTAAGGACCTCAAAACGCATCCGCACTTCATGAATTCTATCGTAGATAGTTTCAAGCTTAGTGGCTTTATCAACGACATATTCAGGTGTGGTGATTTTCCCGCAATCATGTAACCAAGACGCAATATCAAGTTCTTCCCACTGCTCTTTATTTAATGAAAATCCCGCAAACTCACCGGTTTTTTTCTCACATGCCACTTTAGCCAGCATTTTGGTTAACTCAGGCACTCTTTGACAATGTCCTGCGGTGTAGTGCGATTTTGCATCTATCGCCCCCGCAATTAGCTTTATAAAAGAAGCCAGCAAATCTTTTTGTGCTTTTAGTAAATGACGGCTTTCCATCGAAACCGCGGCAAAGCCGGATAATGTTTGCATAAAGCCAATGCGGTCTTCGTTATCAACATCTTCTGTACTGGTATTATCAAAGTCATTAATGACGCACAATATTCCCGTTGCCTCGCCAGAGCGATTATTCAGAGGCAAGGTCAGTATTTGTAAATTTTCCGTATTCAAATGTTCGAAGAAAGGACTAAAAGCATCTTCATTACTGTCTGAGCGCCGCTGAAATTTATGCACTTGCGCTTTGCGCTCATCGATAGACCTAACAATAAAATTCTTTCCATCAGCTATTTTAAAACTAGCCAGTTCGAAGTCCATTTGTGTCTTTTTGGCAAGCTCCAAGCTAACCGGATCTATCTGCGTTCCCTCTTCATTAATTAAATACAGAACAGCAGCATCAGCCCGGCTTATCTCTAAGGTCTGCTTGGTAATTGTTTCCAATAAGGAATCTAAATTTTTCTCACCTGCCAAGGATTTAATCATACTAAGAAAGTGACTGATGGTGTATTTCATTGCATCCATATCTTTGGCTAAGGTATGGATTTCATTGATGGCTGAATTGGGAAACGGCTCAGGGGAGAAATCGAATTGGCGTATTTTTCGAGTTTGTATAGTCAATCGCCTTAAGGGCTCTGATATTTTATAAGCACTGTAGGCAGTAATCGGCACCGCTAGGCAAATTAACAACAGTGCAATTAAACTGGACTGCCAACGAATCGCAAACGCTTCAGCAAATAATTCCTCATCGGGCGCAATGAAAGCAAAATACATCACAAAATCATCACTAACTTCAAACTTCTTGACAGCCCCTCCCCAATGCTCCGATTCAAACTCCAAATTCAACGCACGCTCATGCGGTGTGATTTCGTTTCTAAAAAAGGTCAATACCGGACTATTTAAATCACTGACATGAGCAATATGTGTCTTGCCGTGGCCACTTTCCACAATGAGTTTATCCGGTTCTTTATAGGCCATGACTTGTGATTTTTCATCAAATAACACCAATTCAGAGGAGGGGGTAATAACATTATTTTTCAGTATTTCCGAAAGATCATCAAGAGCAATATCCGCGGCGACAACAACTCCCTTCTGTTCAGATTCCAAGGTAATGGTAATACCCACTTTCTTTACGAAAAAATATAAGTAAGGAGGTGTCGTGGCATAGCCATCGGAATTAACTGCCAGTTCATACCAAGGGCGTGTTCTTGGGTCATATGCCGTTTGCTCTAGCTTTATACGGGTAATTTCATTCAGGTATTTATCAAAAAAAATTCGACTAGCCGTTTTCGATGTAGGCGTAATAAACTCTATGCTATCCACTATATAAAGCGCTTCTCCCGGCGCCTTAAACTGGTCCCGCATATAATCGGTATAGACCCCACGGATGATAAAAAAATCACCATCGTCATAGCCAACTTCAAAGCCACTTACCGCTTTATTACTCTTCAATATCGTACTGAGCACTGGTAAATAAGCGAGCCTTGCGGATAAATCTTTGGCTTTTACCAGCCCACCATGTGCTATTAACTCAACACTAGTAGCTGCCATTTTATATTTAGATTTCAGATCTAGGTAGGCGCTTTGCATTACTTTTTCATAAAGCACCGTTGAGCTTTGTTCAATTAATTCAGTACTTTTTTTAAAATTAAACCAAATTTGACCGGCCCCTAACGCCATTGTTAAGACGATAAACATCGTTGCCGTATGAATATGTAGCGGAAATTTCCCCTGTGGTCTTAACCACTTTTTATAATTATCGATCAACACAACACCTTCATAAAATCAGAGACTTAGTTATAAGATCATCTTTTAACAACGCTTTAAGTATTGGCTAAGATTGTTTAAAAGCAAATCCAAAACGACAAAAAGACTGCAATTACAGTCTTAATTTTTTATTGTGGATTTAATGTATCCATATGCCGCACACAAAAATTATTTATTAATTAAGAAATCAACATTATGGCTATTTTTGGTATGCTTTAAGTTACAAACTGATTATAAAAAGTGGTACAACAAAAGAAGAACTAGTGATTAAGGCCTTAACAGCAACGTCTACTGCTTAGTTTATAACCACAAAAAAAAGACTGCAAATGCAGTCTTTTTTGATTGAGTGTACGAGTGTTAACTTTCTTAGCTAAATAACAAAACATGATTATTAGCTGTTAGCAACACCGACTCTAATGATAGGAACTATCCTACAAATTTGATCATTACCCCTGCTGCAACAGCAGAACCTATTACACCTGCAACATTGGGTCCCATAGCATGCATCAGTAGGAAATTTTGCGGGTTTGCCTCCAAGCCTAATTTATTAGAGACACGCGCCGCCATAGGAACAGCAGAAACTCCCGCTGATCCTATTAGCGGGTTAATCGCATTTCCACCTTCTATCTTATTAAGCAATTTAGCCATCAGCACGCCCATGGCTGTTCCTATGCAAAAAGCGATAATACCAAGAACTAAGATTCCTAAGGTAGTCAAATCTAGAAACTTGTCAGCAGAGAGCTTAGATCCGACAGAAAGTCCTAAAAAGATGGTGACTATATTAATGAGTGCATTTTGCGCCGTGTCGCTCAGTCGATCGACAACACCACATTCACGCAGTAAGTTACCAAAACAGAACATACCTAGTAAAGGTGCCGCATCTGGCAGCAACATTGCCACTAATAATAAAAGCACTATGGGAAAGATAATTTTCTCTAACTTACTCACCTGGCGCAATTGCACCATGGTAATCTTTCGCTCAGCTTCTGTGGTTAACGCACGCATAATCGGCGGTTGGATCAATGGCACTAACGCCATGTAAGAATATGCCGCAACAGCAATAGCACCCAGCAAGTGAGGCGAAAGCAAACTAGCCACATAAATGGCCGTCGGACCATCTGCTCCACCAATAATACCGATCGCGGCAGCATCTTGAATAGAAAAATCCATAATACCGAGAGAGGTAAGACCTACCGCACCTAACACAGTGGCAAATATACCAAACTGCGCCGCTGCGCCTAAAAAGAGTGTTTTAGGATTGGCTAGCAAAGGCCCAAAATCAGTCATTGCACCCACACCCATAAAGATGATTAGCGGTGCAGCTCCTGAAGCGATAGATACATTATAGAAGTTATACAACATACCGTTGGCATAACCGCCATCCATTGCCGCCAAAACAGTGCTTGAATGCACGCTGGCACTAGAGGTGTGATAAGCCTCAAGTATAGAATGTGGCTCCGTACTAGTAATTCCAAGCACCGATGCTAAAGCGCTCATTACTTCCGGCTTGGCAAAATGTACTGCGTTTTCCACCGCGGAAAATGCCAATCCAGCCTCGGGTATATTTGCAAGAATCCCGCCGAACCCGATAGGCACTAGCAATAGTGGTTCGAATTTTTTATTGATGGCGAGATACAATAATAGTAGCCCAACCACCAACATAACAAATTGGCCTGCTTGCAGATTATAAATACCCGAAGCTAGCCATAGATCATTTATCTTATCCATTTCTCAGCGCCTTATGCCAAAGTGATCAGCGAATCGCCAACTTGTACAGCATCACCTTCTTTAACATCAACAGATACCACAGTACCTGAACGGGCTGCTCGAACTTCAGTTTCCATTTTCATGGCTTCTAAAATAATGATCACATCACCTTCTTCAACGGCATCCCCTTCTGATACTTCGACCTTCCAGATGTTACCGGCGAGAGGCGCTGGCACTTCTTCACCCACTGAAACAGCTTTTGCGACAGGAGCATTAGCAGTAGGTGCGATGGCAGAAACATCTCCGCCCTCTGCTACTTGTACAACATAGTCCTGACCATTGACTGAAATAGTATAAACTTGTGGGCCTTTATTCTTTGTTGCCATGGTCATTACATCCTCAATTGTCGGGACCGGCTCAAATGCGTCCGGATTATTTCGATTCTCTAAATATTTCAAACCTACTTGTGGGAAAAGCGCATAGATAAGCACGTCATCTATTTTGTTGTCACCGGCCTCTAAAGTAATGCCTTTTTCACTGGCCAGCTTTTCAAGCTCGACCACTAAACTGTCCATTTCAGACTCTAATAAATCTGCGGGACGACAAGTAATAGCTTTTTCACCCGCCAATACTTTCAATTGCAGTTCTTCATTAAAGGGGGCCGGTGCTGCACCGTATTCACCCTTGAGAATCCCCTGCACTTCTTTAGAGATCGTTTTGTAGCGCTCGCCCATCAAGACATTAATGACAGCTTGTGTGCCGACTATTTGCGAGGTGGGGGTAACCAGTGGAATAAAGCCTAAATCTTCACGTACACGTGGAATTTCCTGCAGCACTTCATCAAATTTATCGCTAGCATTCTGCTCTTTGAGCTGTGATTCCATATTCGTCAGCATGCCGCCAGGAACTTGAGCGATCAAGATACGTGAATCGGTACCGCGCATAGAACCTTCAAATCTTGCATATTTCTTACGTACTTCTCTAAAATATGCCGCTATCTCAGAAAGAGCACCTAAATCTAAACCAGTATCTCTGTCAGTCCCTTCCAGTGCCGCAACTATTGATTCTGTTGCAGTATGCCCGTATGTCATAGACATTGATGAAATAGCCGTATCGACTCGATCAATGCCCGCTTCAATAGCCTTGAGGATAGACATATCAGAAAGGCCTGATGTTGCATGTGCGTGCAGCTGTACTTCTAGATCCGTCTGAGCTTTAAGGCGCGAGACTAGCTCGTAAGCATCATAGGGCACTAAAATACCTGACATATCTTTAATACAGATTGAATCAACGCCTAAATCTTCCAGAGATTTAGCGTAATCCACCCACATATCAATCGTATGGACATGGCTTTTGGTATAGGAGATGGTGCCCTGAGCATGTTTACCCGTCTGTTTAACGGCCTTAATGGCTCGTTCAAGGTTTCTAGGGTCGTTCATCGCATCGAAAATACGAAAAACATCAATACCATTTACTGCCGCACGCTCAACAAATTTATCAACAACATCATCTGCGTAGTGACGATAACCTAATAAGTTTTGCCCGCGTAATAACATCTGTTGTCTGGTCTTTGGCATCGCTTCTTTAAGAGCGCGCAAACGATCCCAAGGGTTTTCACCAATATAGCGAATACAAGAGTCAAAGGTAGCTCCGCCCCAGGTCTCAAGGGACCAAAAACCAATATTATCTAATTTTTCCGCTATTGGTAGCATATCGTCGATACGCATACGGGTAGCGAACAAAGATTGGTGCGCATCACGCAGTACTACATCGGTAATACCTAAAGGTTTCTTAGCATCTGACATGTTCTACAAGGCCTTCTCGTTATGAAATATTACGGTTAATACTTAACTTTCTATTTAAAAACATAAAGTACTAGGATCTGTATTGATGAACGGCTGCAGTAATAACCGCAACAACTTCATCGTTGTTAGCTTTGGCAGATACTGCCGCACTAGGCCTACGTTTTTTAGGCGTAGGTGTCACAGCGGGAGCATACTTAGTCACTAACTTAGACATTAAGCTCGTCACGCCAACCAGTAGAGTGAGGAAGACAAACACAAAGCCCATACCAAAAACCATTAATGACAAACCTTGTGAAATAAGACTTTCTTCCATCAGTAGTTCTCCATTACAAAGTAAAATCGACGTATTTGCAGACACATCCACTGGCGTTCTCTGTCGAGTACGTGCCGATATTATCTGCAAAACGACGCTAATTAAACCCGAAAAAGCCAATTTCTGCAACTACTTATGGCCAGTGGATTAACCTATATTGCATATTGTCGACAATTACAATTATCTTAAAGAGGCTATATTTCCAACAATACGCCTTTGACAGCCCGTGCTTATTCTGGTCGATACACCTTTACGTTAAGCACTCCCTTTTCCTGCAAATTTTGGGCATGTAACTGGCTCATCACCCCTTTTTCGCAATACAGTAAATACTCAAACTCATCGCTCCAGTGCTGCATTTGAGCCTCTAGCTCATAAAACGGCGTGAGTAAAATATCACAGCCTGGCATATTTAATGGTTTCTTCTCCTGTTCATGAGGCGCCCGAATATCGACAATCTTTTGATTTTCTGACACTTTACTCAGTACATCAATTTCAGCTTTTGCCTCTAAATTTTTAACAATATCGTCGATTTTAGTCGAGCGCACTTGCTCTAATGCCCGCTCGAGAATAGCCGAATCGAGGTTCAACTCCTCCGCTTCTACTTTTTCTAGCTTAGCGCGCGTCGTAGGGCGATCGGAAATAACACCACAATATTCAGGAATTGAAGCCACTAAATCAAAACATCCCAATGCTTTGGTACGATCGACAATCTCTTGTTTATCCGTAGTAATAAGGGGGCGAATAATGATTTTGGTAGTAGATCTGTCAATAACCGCTAAGTTAGGCAGCGTCTGACTAGAAACTTGAGCAATACTTTCACCAGTTACCAGTGCATCAATCTTCATGTGATCTGCTACTTTTTCAGCCGCACGCATCATTTGTCGCTTAAGTACTACACCCATATAGGAGTGGTGTACATTTTGTAGAATATCACCCACTACTTCAGCAAAAGGTACGCTGACAAACTTCACCCTGGCGCAAGAGCCATATTGCTGCCACAAATGCAGCGCTACTTGCTCAACACCCATTTGGTGTGCTTTGCCGCCTAAATTAAAAAACAAGAAGTGTGTTTTTGAGCCGCGACGCATCGTCATATACGAAGATACTACTGAGTCAAAACCGCCAGAGATCAAAGATAAAACCGGCTCCTGTGTGCCTAATGGGTATCCACCGAGCCCCGCATAAATACGATTAAACACAAAAAGTTTCTCACCTTTCACCTCTAGATCTACATAAACATCAGGAGAGTGCACGTCTACACCTAATGAGTCTCCGTGCTGGAGGATTCCCCCTCCAATATAACGCTCAAGATCAGTAGACTTAAAATCGTGTTTACCACTACGTTTGACCCGCACCTTAAAGGTTTTGCCGCTTACCCGCTCTTTATATGCAGCAAAAGCATGTTCGTAGGCTTCATGAAAACTCCCCAGAGGGTACTCAACCACCTCGATAAAGGATTGTATTCCCGGGGCTTTAGCCATCGCATCACAGAGCGCTTCGCGGTGTTCAATTTTTTCTTGCGGTAGCACCACCTCCAGCTTGTCCCAGAACAAACTTACTCTTATGTCATCATCAATGCGTTTCAAAGTAATTTGAAGATTGCTTTGTAGGCGCTGAATAAAACGCTTGCGTACGGGTTTACTTTTAATGGTTATTTCTGGGAATAGTTTTACGATATATTTCATTGTATGTTCACGAGTAAGCTAAATAATAAACGGCTATTTTAAAAGCTTGCTGAGAATAAGAGAAGAAATAAATCTTCAATGAACAAAATTTATGCGACTTATACCTCTTTACGATGCCGCACTAGCATTTTACAAAACACATAGACAACAAATAACAGTTGGCAATATTCAACGCCCTTCAATAACGTTGATTAAGTGCTTTCTTTGAAATTTCGTCTTAATTTATCTAGATTAAAATTGAGCATGCAAATGCAAATAATTTCAATTTATTGAATGGATGGACTATGCTAAAAAAGGGAACATGCTCAACCTAAAAGTTAAATATTGATCGGCTTGAGCGTCAGGATGTCCTCGATAAAGGGAATACGTAGAGATCTACGTAAATTATGGAGTTTACAAACAATGAAATCAAAAATCACCACTGTACTCACCACCGCGATAGCAGCAGTCACTATTTCAGGATTTTCAGTAGCCGCTGAACAACAGTTTGTCTCAATAGGCACTGGAGGCGTCACTGGCGTTTACTACCCCACCGGAGGTGCCATATGCAGATTGGTCAACAAGAAGCGCAAAGAACATGGCATCCGCTGTTCGGCGGAATCTACCGGCGGTTCCATTTACAACATCAACACCATAAGAGCAGGCGAGCTAGAATTTGGTGTTGCACAGTCCGATTGGCAATACCACGCCTATAACGGTACTTCCAAATTTGCCGAATCTGGAAAATTTGAAAAGCTACGCTCTGTTTTCTCAGTGCACGCTGAACCCGTCACTGTTATAGCCCGAGCTGACGCCAACGTCAAAAACATCACCGACCTCAAAGGCAAACGATTAAATATCGGCAACCCTGGCTCTGGTACGAGAGGCACTTGGGATGTACTTGAAGCTGCTCTTGGCTGGAAGCGCTCAGATCTTGCGCTCGCTTCCGAGATGAAGTCTGCAGAAACCGGTGCCGCTGTCTGCGACGGAAAAATAGATGGGTATTTTTGGCTGGTAGGCCATCCCTCTGCATTGACCCAAGAATCGTTGGCTTCATGTGACGCCAATCTAGTCAATGTACAAACACCAGAGATTGATAAACTGGTTGCTGAGAAGCCCTACTATCGCAAGGCAATAATCCCCGCCAATATGTACAACAATAAAGAAGACATCATCACCTTTGGCGTTGGTGCTACTTTTGTCTCCAGCTCAGATGTACCTGCTGAAGTTGTCTACATCATTGTGCAGGCTGTCTTTGACAACTTTGATCAGTTTAAAAAGCTGCACCCGGCATTCGCCAACTTAAAGCCTGAAGAAATGATCAGAGATTCTCTCTCAGCACCTCTTCACGAGGGCGCTATTAAATATTATAAAGAAAAAGGTTGGATGTAATCACCAACTGGAACCGTAGAGGGTATCTCCTTTACGGCTCCAAACAGCTCAATGTTGTAATATTGACCTCTGTATCCGACAAAATAACAACCAATACCGGATCTACCGAAAACGACTAAATTGCAGCGAGAACCAATCTTTCACTGAAAGCTTTAGCTGGCTGCACTGCGTTACTTTGGAGCCCTGCTATGCCTACCGATCAAAAACCCTCAGCCGCTCAAGAATTAGTTGCCCAAGTTGACACTGGTGCAAGAACCCTACTGGGCGGGCAAAAAAATATTATCGCCATCATCTGTTTTAGCTGGGCGCTCTACCAGCTCTATATAGCCTCGGAACTACCCTTTATTTTAGCCTCTATCACCGGTATAGATTTTTTTCAATTTATTGGAAATCTATCTATCTCACGAAAAATTCATTTAGCATTTTCTATTGTGCTAGCTTGTTTAGCCTTTCCGCTGTTTAAATCTAGCCCCACAAGTAAAATCCCATGGTATGACTGGCTACTCATCGGTGGCGGCATATTCGCTATGCTCTATATGGTGGCGATGAATACCAACATTGCCAACCGCGCCGGAGATTTTGGCCACAGTAACATCCCCTTTGATATGAGCGTTGCTGCACTTGGACTATTTGTTCTGACCATCGCCATCTACAGATCCCTGGGCACTCCGTTGGTGATTGTTGCCGGCATCTTGGCCGGCTACGTCTTTATTGGCGGCGGCAACTGGGGCGGCGCATCATTTGTAAAGGGTACATGGCATTTTTGGATGCAGGAGGAGGGAGTGTTTGGCAAGCCATTGGCCGTCTCTACTCAAACCATCTTTCTATTTGTTCTCTTTGGCGCCATTTTGGAAAAGGCCGGCGCAGGTAATTATTTTATAAAAATAGCCTTTGCCCTGCTCGGTCATTTTAAGGGCGGCCCCGCTAAAGCGGCGGTTATTGCCTCGGCACTTAGCGGCCTCTACTCAGGATCTTCAATCGCCAACACGGTGACAACAGGCACCTTCACTATCCCGCTAATGAAGCGCACTGGCTTCAGTGCCGAGAAAGCCGGCGCCGTTGAAGTCGCATCATCCACTAATGGCCAGCTTATGCCTCCAGTGATGGGAGCTGCCGCTTTTTTAATTGCCGAGTTTACCGGCGTCGAATACACTACTTTATTGAAACACGCACTGCTACCAGCACTAGTTTCCTACATTGCGCTGGTCTATATCGTGCACATAGAAGCTTGTAAGTTAAACCTCAAAGGTCTGCCTAAGCCTCCATCCAATAAAACTTTTACCAATAAACTGATCGGATTTTTAGCGGGGTTCATCACCGTTTCGCTATTGTTTCTAATCGTTTATTTCACCCTTGGCTGGGTCAAGGCAAGCTTCCCATCGCTGTCTGTCGCAATGGTCATGTCATTCTCATTGTTTTTTTATTTAGTGCTTTTATACATAGCTTCCAGGCGAGCAGATTTAGTAGTAGATGATCCTGACTCCCCTATAACTGAGCTGCCAGTTGCCTCTGACACTGCCTGGACAGGCCTGTATTTTCTTTTGCCGATTATCATACTTCTATGGTGCATTCTCCCCACCCCGGAGCGTCTATCTGCGCACATTTCCGCCTACTATGCATGTTTGGCAATGATCTTTATCGCCATCACCCAACATCCGTTAAAAGCACTGTTTCGCGCAGAGAACGAAATTGCTAATAACATTTCCCGAGGAATATCACAGTGTGTGGACGGCGTTATTTCTGGGGCTCGTAATATGATTTCAATAGGCATAGCCACAGCGGCAGCTGGCGTCATCGTCGGTTCTATCTCTATTACAGGTGCCCACGGCATAGTCGGAGAATTTGTCGAGTACCTCTCTGGAGGCAATTTGATGATTATGCTAATTCTGGTAGCCATCATGAGCTTGCTACTGGGAATGGGATTACCAACGACGGCTAACTATTTGGTAGTCGCCGGACTAATGGCGCCAGTCATCGTTGAGTTGGCGGCAAAATCAGGCTTAATTGTGCCCCTAGTCGCCGTGCATTTATTTGTCTTCTACTTTGGCATATTGGCAGATGATACACCACCGGTCGGACTCGCCGCCTATGCGGCAGCGGCTATATCCAAAGGAGACCCAATAAAAACAGGTATTCAAGGGTTTGCCTACGATATAAGAACCGCACTGCTGCCGTTCTTATTTCTGTTTAATACAGAATTACTATTAATGAACGTAACCCCAGCCAAGGCGGTGCTGGTCTTTATCATAGCAACCATTGCCATGATGTTATTTGCCGCAGCCACCCAGGGCTGGTTTATGTTTAAAAGCCGGAAATGGGAAAGTGTCGCCTTACTACTTATTGCCTTTACCCTATTTCGACCTGGCTACTGGCTAGACCAAGTATCACCGCCCTTTATCGAGAAACCAGGGGCCCAAGCACTGCAAATTATCGAGCAACTTCCTGACAGCGCCAGTCTAAAAATCCGTGTCGCTGGGCCTGATTTTGACGATTATGACATTCAAAACAATACCAGCATCATCCTGCAACTGGGCCCAAGCGCCGATGGAGAAACCCGTCTCACTCAAGCGGGTCTACAAATACTTGAAGAAGAAGGAAAAATAATAATCGATGCACTCACTTGGGATTCTAAACACAAACAGCTAGATAGATCATTCACTTTTGGCGAGCAGGATAATCCAGTGATTATTGACAAGGTATATATCGTCAGGGAGAGACAAGCTAAAGAGTTATTTTATATTCCTGCATTATTACTGCTAGGGCTAATTATCTTTTTACAATTAGGACGCGCTAAGCGTGCAAAGGAGTAGCAACACCCTTCAAAAACTCAACATTCAATAATTCCAAATAATCTGGCTGAGCTAGTCTAACCAACTTAAGCTTAGTCAGAGTTTCAAAAATATAAATAGGCTTAACCCTGCAACCCTCTGATTTATCTTATGGACACAAAAAAGCCCCGAGGTTAATCGAGGCTCTAAAGCTTGAATTTAAAATGGCGGTTAAGGGGATTTATTCATCGCAAGCTCCGATATGGGTTCACTCCGCTCAGCTCGAACCCTATCGAGGATTCTTGCCTACAGGAAGTAGCTATTTAGAATTTGCCGAGAACAACATTCTGAAATCTTCCCCCTAACTTACACGCACAAAAAAGCCCCGAGGTTAGTCGAGGCTCTAAAGTATAAATATTTAAATGACGGTGAGGGAGGGATTATTCATCGCTGCGCTCTCCACCCCTTCGGGGTAATCGTCGCAAGCTCCGATATTGGCTCGCTTCGCTCGGCTCGAACCCTGTCGAGGATTCTCACCCTCCCATTTACTTTCTTGCACAAAAAAGCCCCGAGGTTAGTCGAGGCTCTAAAGTATAAATACTTAAATGGCGGTGAGGGAGGGATTCGAACCCTCGATAGAGTCTCCCCTATACACCCTTAGCAGGGGCGCGCCTTCAGCCACTCGGCCACCTCACCAGCACGATAACTGCAACAACTTTTATCGACATAAAAGAAACACAGTTATTAAGTTCAATTTACTCAACTTAAGTAAGTTAAGCAACTGATTATTCACATAAATCTAGAGATGGTGCGCCCGGCACGATTCGAACGTGCGACCGCCTGGTTCGTAGCCAAGTACTCTATCCAGCTGAGCTACGGGCGCTTTACATATTTTTCAAATGGCGGTGAGGGAGGGATTCGAACCCTCGATAGAGTCTCCCCTATACACCCTTAGCAGGGGCGCGCCTTCAGCCACTCGGCCACCTCACCTCAAGAGGCGCATACTATACAAGACTGATTTTAAAATGGAAACCCTTTATTATAAATAAAGCATAAACATATTAACTTTTCTGTCTTAACGCTACTTGCAAGGGCATTAAATACACTGCAGCAGCCATGCCTTGTATGTTTATTGCCCAATTCTTATTAATAACCAGAGCCATTAATAAATTCCTCAATGCATGCCCCATTTAAAAAGGCTTACAGATATCTCTGTAAGCCTTGATATAAATCATGCAACTTAATCTACTGCCAATCACCTAAGCCTTTGACACACAGCCAGAGCCTTATTTATTAACTTGGGCGCTATTGCAGCCCCTCTTCTTTTTCACGCTGAATGCGCTGATAAATTTCCTCACGATGTACTGCTACATCCTTAGGTGCATCTACCCCTATTCTAACTTGATTTCCTTTGATACCTAAAACGGTGACTGTTACGTTGTCCCCGATCATCAGCGTTTCACCAACACGACGTGTAAGTATTAACATTTTAAGATCTCCTAATATCTTTTAACTCTCACAACCCAAAGATTCAATCAATCCATTAATCAAACTATTTTGATGTACGCAAAAGCTTACAGTAACTATAAAACAATTATGGATCAGCGTCATTCACTGATTGAATCATTTTTCCCTAATTCAAAAGCTGAGTGTAAAGATCTAACAGCTAATTCTAAATACTTCTCAGCCATCACTACTGATATTTTAATTTCAGAGGTAGATATCATTTGAATATTTATATTTTCTGCAGCCAGTGCGTCAAACATTTTTGTCGCCACTCCTGCGTGTGAACGCATTCCTACGCCCACAATAGAGACTTTGGCTATCTTGTTGTCACCTTTCACCTCACGAGCATTAAGGGCTTTTGCGGTAGCTCTTAATATTTTTTCTGCATGATCAAAATCATTGCGGTGTACTGTAAAGGTAAAATCCGTGGTCTGATCTTCTGCAACATTTTGCAAAATCATGTCCACTTCAATGTTAGCCTCACTAATAGGCCCCAAGATCTTGGAAGCTACCCCAGGAATATCTGGCACCCCCATCACTGTTAACTTAGCCTCATCACGATTAAAGGCTATACCCGATATTACCGGCTTTTCCACTTTTTCATCATCCTCTATTGTTATCAATGTACCAGGGCCATCTTCAAAACTCGACAACACTCTCAATGGTACTTTATATTTTCCTGCAAATTCAACGGCACGTATCTGCAAGATTTTAGACCCTAAGCTGGCCATTTCTAGCATTTCTTCAAAGGTAATTTCATTTAAGCGTCGCGCACCTTCAACCACTCTTGGATCCGTTGTATAGACACCGTCTACGTCAGTGTATATTTGACATTCATCAGCCTTAAGCGCTGCTGCAAGAGCAACCCCTGTGGTGTCCGATCCCCCACGACCTAAGGTGGTAATATTGCCCTCGTCATCAGCTCCCTGAAAGCCCGCTACAACGACGACAAATCCAGCATCTAAATCACGACGAATTTTCTGCACATCGATATTCTCAATGCGCGCTTTCATATGTGTGTTATCCGTCAAGATTTTTACTTGGTTTCCCGTGTAAGACTTAACCTTTAACCCTGTCTGCTCCAACGCCATTGCCATCAGCGCAATAGTGACTTGCTCACCGGTTGAGAGCAAAACATCCATCTCGCGCGGAGAGGGTATTGTTTGCATCTCCTTCGCCAAGCTAATAAGACGATTGGTCTCACCGCTCATTGCCGATACAGTGACAACTATGTCATGACCTTGCTGCTTAAATTTCTTTACTTTTTCGGCGACTGCTTGAATCCGTTCAACTGAACCTACCGAGGTTCCACCGTATTTCTGTACATATAGAGCCATTGCTGTTGCTCTCTCCGTTGATCTGGATAATATTCAAAGACACCTGCAAACGCAGGCATCAATACTGCTTCGAAATTAAAACTTGCTCGCTAGCAACTTTTTAAGCTCTGCGAGCGCCTCTGGCAATGCCTGGGCATCTGTTCCGCCGCCTTGCGCCATATCGGGACGACCGCCACCTTTACCTGAAACTTTAGCGGACAGATCTTTAATGATATCTCCGGCTTTTATTTCTTTAGTTAACGCTTTTGCCACACCAGCGACTAAGCTAACACGACCATCATTGACACTTGCAAGTACCACAACAGCATTTCCCAACTTGTCTTTTAGTTGCTCAACTGTTGCACGTAACGCTTTTGGATCAGAACCGTCCAGAACTTCTACTAATAGTTTAACGCCATTAACATCAATAGCATTATTAATGAGCTGAGCACCCTTAGCCGCAGAGATTTGACTCTGCATTTGCTCAACCTGCTTTTCTAAAGCACGATTTTTCTCACTCAGACCTTTTACTTTTTCAAGTAACATATCCTTAGGCCCTTTCACTAGCGCACCGATTTGCACCAGCTGCTGCTCCATTTCTGCAACATAACTCAACGCACCATTGCCTGTCACAGCTTCAATACGACGCACACCAGAGGCAATTCCAGCCTCTGACTTAATTTTCAACAGTGCTATGTCACCAGTGCGGTTTACATGTGTTCCACCACAGAGTTCGATAGAAAATGAATCTGTACCCATGGTTACTACACGTACATTTTCAGAGTATTTTTCGCCAAACAGTGCCTGAGCACCTAATGCTTTAGCGCTGGCTATATCCATCTCGCGAGTAATTACTTGCGTATTAGCCATAATCTGTTGATTGACCATCGCCTCTACTTCTTGCAACTGATCTGCAGTGACTCCTTCAAAGTGAGAGAAATCAAAGCGTAATTTATCGGGATCAACCAATGATCCTTTTTGCTGCACATGATCACCAACCACAATGCGCAACGCTTCATGCAATAGATGTGTAGCGCTATGGTTTAAAGCAGAGGCCTTTCTTAATGATGCATCTACCTGTGTTGCAATCACTTGACCGACTTTAATCTCACCGCTTAGCAATTGGCCTTGATGCAAGTGCATCTCAGATTTTTTAGTACAGTCTTCAACGATAAAGCTGCTATTACCAACACTTAACACCCCTTGATCGCCCACTTGACCACCGGACTCACCGTACAGAGAAGTACTGTCGAGAATAATAGTGCCGCGCTCACCCGCTTTAAGTGAATCTACAGATTCGCCATCCGCTAAGATAGCGATAACCTTACCTTCGCCGATTAAGTTGTCATAACCACTAAATTCGGTGCTACCGTCTAGATTGAGATTATCTGTGGCTACTGCATTGAACTTACCGGCGGCACGAGCGCGCTCGCGCTGTGCTTGCATTTCACGCTCAAAACCCTTTGAGTCAACGCTTAAACCTAAATCTCGAACTGCATCAGCGGTTAAATCTAGTGGAAAACCGTAAGTATCATAAAGAGTAAAAGCGGCGTCACCGGGGAATACTTTTTCATTTTCTGCTAATTTCTCGATAAAAGTATTTAAGTGGCGCAGTCCTAAATCAAGGGTTTTAACAAACTGCTGCTCTTCTTTAAGAATAACTTTTTCAATTTGAGCCTGAAGCTTAATCAACTCAGGATAAGCTTCACCCATTTCAGCACTAAGCGCTGCCACTAACTTGTTGAAAAACAAATCTTCAGCGCCTAGTTTTTTACCGTGACAAACCGCACGACGCAAAATTCTACGTAGCACATAGCCTCGCCCTTCATTAGAAGGCAACACGCCGTCGGCGATCAAGAAAGAGCAAGAGCGAATATGATCGGCAACAACCCGCAGGGATTTTTCTTCAAGATTCGTGGTACCAATTACACTAGCTGCTGCTTTAAGCAAGTTCTGAAAAAGATCTATTTCATAGTTACTATGAACGCCCTGCATAATAGCGGCAACGCGCTCAAGCCCCATGCCTGTATCAATAGAGGGATTTGGTAATTTCGTCTGTTCACCGCTAGCATCGCGATTAAACTCCATAAACACCAAATTCCAAATTTCTATATAGCGATCACCGTCTTCATTTTCACTGCCTGGAGGCCCGCCCCAAATGTCTTCACCGTGATCAAAGAAAATTTCAGTACTAGTACCACAGGGACCGGTATCTCCCATTGACCAAAAGTTGTCTTCCCCCAAACGAGAGAAGCGGCTCATATCTATACCAATATCGTCGCGCCACAGCGCCTCTGCATCTTTATCAGTATGGTGCACAGTCACCCACAGTTTTTCAACGGGAAGCCCTAGCTCTTTGGTCAAAAACTGCCATGCAAAACGAATAGCATCTTTTTTGAAGTAGTCGCCAAAACTGAAATTACCCAGCATTTCAAAAAAGGTATGGTGCCTAGCGGTATAACCGACATTTTCTAAGTCATTGTGTTTTCCACCGGCGCGTACACAGCGCTGAGCAGTAGTGGCTCTTTTATAGGGACGTTGTTCTTCACCCGTAAAAACATCTTTAAACTGTACCATTCCCGCATTGGTAAACAGCAAAGTAGGGTCATTACCAGGCACAAGTGAGCTCGAAGGCACTACTTCATGACCTTGTTCTTGGTAAAACTTCAAAAAAGCTTGGCGAATTTCAGCACTAGACATGTATTTCATAACAACGATTACACTTACCTATTATCTTAAATAACAAACACATATAACAGATTCCGTTCGTAAACGCTAAAAACCAGATACAAACGGAGCTACTATATGCAAAAAACAGCGGACTATTATATATCGTGGTTATTAATTGTTCGAACTATTTATCAAGAATATGCTACCTAAAGGTAACTTTTTTGGCATTTGGCAACAAATCGACACATAAGACTAAAGTCGCAGAGAGAAAGGATAATGATTATTAATAAATAGCCTGGGGCGGACTGTGCTACTGCATGGAATATTTGATCAATAGGGAAACCTCTCGCCGACATAGAGCCGAGGCATTTTTCGTGGGATTTTCTTATCTTGGATTCGCACTGTCTGCGACACTTTCTATCAAAGCAAGTTTACGCAACAATAAACCAATCAGTTTCATGTTCTTCTAAAGCCAGCTTAGCCACATCAGAGCTAATGCCCTCTAAACTTAAGTCTTGTCTGACCAGATGCAGCCCATAAAGCTGTTCCGATCTTACGCGAATAATCATTCGCGTATATCCAGCATCACTTTGATAACCATCTGCTTCGCACTTATCGATGATTTCGGACAATTAGTCAGTTACTACGCAGCGTTTTCACAACTGCGTATTAGCTCTGCTTTGCAGTGCTCGCGATTAGCAAGCAGCCTGATGACTGCTTGCAGAACCTCAACTTTTCGGTGTACTGGATATCTTGTTATGCATTAAACATTCAAACAGTTTGCTAGCTTACTCAGCCGCAGATGGCTTAGCCGCTTTAGCAGGTTTAGCAGATTTTTCTTCATCTTTATCATCAATCGCTAATAGCTGCTTACGAATTTCCGCCTCGATAGCCTCTGCGTCTTCTGGATGATCAGTTAGATATTTAGCAGCATTAGCTTTTCCCTGACCAATTTTACTGCCGTTATAGGCATACCAAGCACCTGCTTTCTCGACCAAGCCCTGTTTAACACCCATATCAATAAGCTCGCCCATCCGATAAATACCTTTACCGAATAAGATTTGAAACTCCGCCTGCTTAAACGGCGCCGCCACCTTATTTTTCACCACTTTAACTCGGGTTTCGTTGCCTATTACCTCATCACCTTGTTTGATAGCACCAATGCGACGAATATCTAGGCGAACAGATGCGTAAAACTTTAACGCGTTACCGCCAGTGGTAGTCTCAGGGGAGCCAAACATTACACCAATCTTCATCCGAATTTGGTTAATGAAGATCAACAGGCAATTGGCATTTTTCACTGAACCGGTCATTTTACGCAGTGCCTGCGACATCAACCGTGCTTGCAATCCCATGTGCGACGCACCCATCTCCCCTTCAATTTCTGCTTTAGGAGTCAGTGCGGCAACGGAGTCAATAACGATAACGTCAACAGAATTCGATCTGATTAACATATCGGTAATTTCTAATGCCTGTTCTCCAGTATCCGGCTGAGACATCAGCAAGTCATCTACATTAACGCCTAATTTTTCAGCATAACCTGGATCTAATGCGTGCTCCGCATCAATAAAGGCGCAGGTCTTACCCATTTTTTGCGCCTCTGCGATAACTTGTAAAGTCAGGGTGGTTTTACCTGAAGATTCCGGACCATAAATTTCAACGACTCGCCCAAATGGCAACCCGCCTATGCCTAAGGCAACATCTAATCCAAGTGAGCCAGTGGACACAGAGGGGATCGCCTCGCGCGGTTGATCACCCATGCGCATCACCGAACCTTTACCAAATTGGCGTTCAATTTGTGAGAGCGCTGCATCTAATGCTTTTTTTCTGTTGTCGTCCATTTTGTCACCTGGTGTTATCGCAAATTTGTAAACAGTAAAACACTGTATGAATACACAGCATTATGCTCAGTATTTTTTCAAAAGCAAGTATATTTATAAAATAGTAGCAACCACTAAATACAAATACTTATTTAACGGGCTAATTTTAGCGCTATATCAAACTTGCTTTGCCACCACCACGTTCTTCCCAAGAAATTTCTAATTAAAAAAAGAGTACATCCTAGCAGCTACCTCGCATTTGATCTTGCGGGTCAAACTAAGGTGTGCACAGGCAAACAGCCATCGCAAAAGCTGCAGGAAAACAGCCCTTGATGGTTTAGATTTTGCCCAAATCATCTCTATTAAACTAGCCGTTTAAACCAGCTTTATCGGCGGTTGAATTTAACGGCTGCCGATGGCTTTTCCTCAGTAATAATCTTGATATCAATGCAACCACTAGCAGCGCAAATAACACACGCATCCAAAGTACAGCGACCACATCAGCCCCGAGTAAAAGCACCAATAATGTATCTTCTATTAAGCTGTGGGCTATGCTCAAAAAACAAACGCTTAACAGCACATCCTTTTTACTTATTTTACCGCTTTTCACTTCTTTGATCAGCAGACCCGCACCAAAGCTAAGCCCCAAAGTAATACCGACAATAGTAATATTACTGGCATCTTTACTAATATTTAATAACTTTAAAAAAGGCGACAAAGCGATGTGCATTAGTTTTTCTATGCCGATCTTTTTAAGAACCGCGAGCAATATCATCAGCACACTAATGACAAAAAATATAGTCACCAGTAACTCTAACTGACTCACAGCCCACTGCATCAACGTTAGCTCTTGCGCAGAGCTCTGCCACAGCAAAGTAGCTTCTTGTTGTTGATAGTCAAAACTTGTGTAAAGAAAGTTAACCAATGCCGCCAGCAATAAGCCACCTATCAATTTGATAGCAATAGTGATTCGCCAGCGCACCCCCACCATTTTAGCGACAGCCCCTTCAATCGGTATGGAGTGCGAAACCAGCATCAACACACCTATGACTGATACTTGCGCCACTGACAGCTGCAAATCACCACTGACATCGACAAAAACAATCATCGCGGTATATATATTAGTGAGAATTGCCGTTGCCCACACTAAACCCATCTGCTCAGGCAAACCAACCCATTGCATGACAGGCGCGAGTAATTGCCCTAAATAAAGTGTTCCGCCAAACATATCCAAGATCTTTACCGCAATAATTGCCGGTACCATTACTTTTAGTAGACTTATGTAAACTTGCAGTATTTCACCAAACATCTTTTTAAACATTTCTAATTCTCTTACGGCTAAACAAAGACGCTATTATAAAGTTGATAACGAGAAACAATTCCAATAATTGATATTTTATATTAATATAAATTTCTTTTTTATAAGATTTTACTAATTATGTTTCTTGATCGTTTAGATAAAGCTATTTTGCGTCAACTACAAAGCGACGCCTCTATCAGTAATTTAAAGCTTTCTGAAATTATCGGCCTATCCGCCCCCGCTTGTTTTAAGCGGGTAAAGCGCTTGGAGACACAAGGGGTGATTAGTAAAAGAGTCGCTTTGATCGATCAAAGTAAATTCGGTACTTGCGTCCACATGATTGTGGAAGTGATGATGCACCAAGACAACCTATTGCTTAACCAACAATTTATTAAATCTGTTAAGCGCAGCCCTCAAGTTCATGAGTGTTATAAAGTGACAGGGGAAGTAGATTTTGTATTGGTGGTGGTCGTGCCGGATATGCCCAGCTATGACACGTTTTGCGAGGATATTTTGTATGGGCATAGCAATATGAAGCAGTTTAGAACGCTCATTTCAATCAATAGAGTTAAGTATGATACTCAAGTGCATATACCGGATTAACATTTTCAATTCGATATATGCATACGAGCGCCAGTTGTTAGGCAAGGATACTGGATGTATCTAAGCAACTTTAAAAGTATTAATCTGTGCACTTAGATTGCTAGATAACTCGCTTAAATCCCTGCTAATCTGTGCGGAGTTAACTACTTCATCGACACTCTTTTTGGTACTCTCGAACACTTTCTCCACATCGCTAGTAACCATTTCAGCAACGCCACTTTGCTCAATGGCAGACGCTGCTATGTCCTTATTAATATTGCGAATATTAAGGGCGAATTTTGAAATCGATTCAAACGACTCACCCGCCACTTCCGAGCTCTTCAATGAAATCGACATTTTTTCACTGCCCAACTGCATAGCAACTGAAACGCTATCCGCCCTGGCTTGCAACTTCTCGATAATCGTTCTGATCTCCTCTGTCGATGCCTGGCTGCGCTGTGCCAACAACCTAACCTCATCGGCAACGACCGAGAAACCGCGTCCCTGCTCACCTGCTCTAGCCGCTTCAATGGCCGCATTCAAGGCCAGTAGATTGGTTTGCTCAGAGACGGATGTAATCACGTTAAGTACCAGCCCGATGTTAACGCTCTCTTGAGCTAACTCATTGATAACTACCACTGTGTTTTCTATTTCGCTGGCTAGCTGGCGTACTTCCACAATCGAATTTTTGGTTTGTAATGCCTGTTTAGCGGTAATCTCATTGGCCTCCGCAGACATATTTTCAGCCTCTAATGCATCATTGGCAACGCTGCTAGTAGTATTTAGGATCTCATCTATTGATCGAGATATATTTTGATTATCTATCTGCTGTTGCTCTATATAACCGGCCGTTTTTTCCATCGCCTTTAACATAGTCCCCGCCGATTCCGATACCTTGTCAGAGGATTGGATGGCACCTTGCAGCACCACTTGAATCTCAGCGATCATGTGATTAAAAGATAGCGCCATACTGCCTATTTCGCTGTTACTCTTGATCTCGCTGCGAATGGTCAAATCCTTACTGATGGAAATCTTATTGATAGTATCTGAAAAGGAGTCTATCGGCTTGCGAATCGCTTTAGAGATTAAAATCATTACCGCCAAAATAATACCAAGTAGTATCAGACTCAAGATTGAATTTATGATCTCATTTCTGACGGTGGCTATTTGGATCATCTCTTTTACTTGACTAGTTAACGCCGTTAGCTCCTCTTCTACATTGTGTACTGCCGTGCGTAATTCGCCAATTAAACCACTGGTTTTGGTCAATCCTTTTTGCTGATATCCCGCCACTAATAGCTCAAAGTCTTTTTTGTATATAGCCATCGCCTCTGTCAGCTGAGCTTGCAGGCTAGCAGGAAGACTAGACTGTGCTAAATTTCTCTCAAACACACTAAAGTTATTTTCAAACTTGGTTAAATATTTTATGTCTAAGCGCAGCATAAAGTCCTTTTCATTACGTCTTAGCGTCAACATGTTACTGGTCAACAAATACTGCTGCTTATCTTTCAACATAGACTCGGCGCTGTGCACTGAATCTCTTAACTCACCATATAATCCATCTTTAGGGTTTATACCTATGCGCTTTTGTATCTCAGTTATCGAAACAAATACTTCCTGGTAAATAGCCAATTGATTAACGGCACTGTCAATCGCATTTACACCCATTCCCGCCTCTTCAAGTCTCTGACTTAAATCTGCAGATTCCACCATTATTTCTTCGAAAGTTTCTTTGAATTTATCAATATATTTCAAATCATTACGCGCCAAAAAATCCTTTTCATGGCGGCGTAACATCAACATATGATTACTAATTTCCCCTAATAGAATACGCTGCTTGCTTTGATCTATTAATTTTAAGACGCTGTAATGATTAACTCCCATCAATAACAACACTGCTACTGTTACCATTGAGATAAGAATATAGAACTGAATTTTAATGGTCATACTTAATTCCTTTAAGCCATGAGTCAAACATCTAATGATGCCGGGGTAGACTTAAAGTGTAGTAGAGTATTTTCTAATCGCCTTATTATGGTGCGAATTATAACAGGCTAGTTTGAGATTAAATGAGGGGGTTAGATAGGATTGAGGCCAATATATTTATCGGCCTAAAGTTGGCAACTCAACATTGTAAGCTGCCATTTTTGCGTCATTTACTTAGACAGTTCAACAACCTCATAACTGTGAGTTACTTCGATACCGGCGCTCTTAAACATGATAGATGCCGAGCAATATTCATCTGCTGAGAGCTGTACAGCGCGAGCCACATGTTTCTCTTTGATGTTGCGACCAGTGACGGTGAATTTAATGTGAATTTTAGTAAACACCGCAGGCACTGCATCGGCGCGCTGCGCACTAACATCAACAGTGACATCTTCTACATCTTGACGAGTCTTCTTTAAAATTCCCACCACGTCATAGCTTGCGCATCCAGCCACTCCTAGCAGCATCATTTCCATTGGACGAGCGCCCTGCTTTTGCTCGCCATCCATCATGATTTCAAAGCCAGATTCTGTTTTTGCCTTAAAGCGAACGTCGCCATCCCATTGTGCTGATACTTGCATTTTTACTACCTGTTTATTGTTTGTGTCTTTACAGCGCAGCACTCAATACTGCAGCCAAATATATTTCTAGCTTTAAAAGAACAGCTCACGCAATTTTTCACCGGGATCTGCTGCACGCATAAACGCCTCGCCAACCAAGAAGCTGTTGACCTTTTTCTCACGCATTGCCGCCACATCAGCGCGGGTGTGAATCGCACTTTCAGTGATCACTATTTTATCTTCAGGGATAAAGGGCAACAGCTCAAAAGTATTGTCTAAGCTCACTTCGAAGGTATGTAAATTTCGATTATTAATGCCCAATAACTTATTACCTAAACTCAAAGCTTGCTCTAACTCATCGCCACCGTGCACTTCAATTAATACATCCATGCCTAAGCGGTGCGCGAGCTTATTCAACTCTTGCATCTGACGCTGCTCCAGACAAGAGACAATCAACAAGATGCAGTCGGCACCTATGGCACGCGCCTCAAATACTTGGTAGGGATCTATAATGAAATCTTTGCGAATAACTGGGAGCGAACAGGCGGCACGCGCCTCTATCAAATAGTGCTCACTGCCCTCAAAAAAATCGGCATCCGTCAGCACTGACATACAGCTAGCGCCACCGGCTTGATAAGATTTGGCGATTTGCGCGGGTAAAAACGGGTCGCGTAACAATCCCTTAGAGGGGCTACGCTTTTTCGCCTCAGCGATAATAGCCGGATTACCTTTAGCAATACTTTGCGCCATCGCGTTTACAAAACCGCGTGGATCTTGATCACTATCGCGCGCCGCGGCAATGTTTTTTTCAAGATCAGCGATGCTCTTAATAGTCGAGCGCTCGTCGATCTCTTCAACCTTACGAGCTATTATCTTTTTTAATACTGTAGGTATATCTGACATAATTATCTCTTAACTAATCAATGAGGCCTCAGCGAAAAATTGCGCTAACTTAAGCCTCTGCTTCGCTTTATTCGCCAAAAGCACTACTAAAATCAACCAGCTGCTGCAGTTTCGCAGCCGCCGCGCCACTGCTAATTGCCTCTTTCGCTAACACCACACCCGCGGTAATATCGCTGACAAGGTCAGCGGCATAAAGTGCAGCGCCGGCGTTTAGCGCAATCATATCGGCAGCTTTTAAGTCCTGCCCATTAAAGGCGGCATTAATCATTGCCAGACTCTCTTGTGCACTAAACACTTGCAGCCCATTTAAGGTCTGCGGATTGATACCGACATCGGCGGCGGTGATAGTATATTCGCTGATAGTATTGTCTTTAAGCTCTGCGATGTAGGTATCGCCATTCAGGGTTATCTCATCAAGGCCATCACTGGCACTGACCACTAATACATGTTTCGCCCCTAACTCTTGCATCACTTGTGCAATAGGCAGGCAATAGGCTTTATCAAATACCCCCAGTAGATAGTGCTTAACACCGGCAGGGTTGGTTAGAGGGCCCAGTAAGTTAAAAATTGTGCGCAGCCCCATTTCTTTACGTGGCACTATCGCATGGCGCATCGCCTTGTGGTATTGCGGCGCAAACATAAAACCCACACCCACTTCATCGATACAACGTGCTACTTGATGAGGATCTAAACCCAAATTAACCCCAGCAGCTTCCAGTAAATCGGCGGAACCTGTCGTTGATGAGACAGATCTGTTGCCGTGTTTAGCCACAGTACCACCCGCGGCGGCAACCACAATGGCACAGGCACTAGAGACATTAAACAGATTGGCACTGTCTCCGCCTGTTCCCACTATATCTACCGCGCTTTGATGTTCGATAGTGACTGGTATTGCCAGTTCACGCATCACCCGGGCAGCGGCGGCTATTTCCTTGACGGTTTCGCCCTTCATGCGCAGGCCCATTAAAAACCCGCCCATTTGCGCTTCACTGGCCTGACCTGTCATTATTTGCATCATGACCTTTTGCATGTCCGCAGTGGTCAAATCTTTATGCTCGGCTACAGCCGCTAATGCTTCTCTTATATCCATTTCAAAGTCTTCTAAGGTTAAAGAGTCTCTGCCCGCACTGCGCTCGCAACATGCTGCAAAGGTCTCTATTAATTAGTGCCCATCCTGAAACGGTGAGCTATTTGCGGCTTAAGCTAAAAAGTTTTTTAGCAAGTCATGCCCCTGTTGCGTCAAAATTGATTCCGGATGAAACTGCACACCCTGTATATCAAATTGACGGTGTCTCAGCCCCATAATTTCGGCGACTGATCCATCCGCATTTTCTGTCCAAGCCGTCACTTCAAGACAGCTAGGTAAACTGGCCAGTTCAACCACCAGCGAGTGATACCGTGTCACTTGCAATGGATTATCTAATCCGGCAAATAAACCGCGGTTGTTATGTTTGATCCAAGAGGTTTTACCGTGCATTACTTTAGCGGCACGCACCACCTTACCACCAAAAGCCACCGCAATACTTTGATGGCCTAAACAAACCCCTAATATTGGCAGGGTGTTGCCAAACGTTTTAATCGCAGCAACACAAATACCCGCTTGAGCAGGCGTACATGGCCCCGGAGAAATAACTAGCCCAGTCAACGACATTGCACTAATACGCGCTAAATCAATATCGTTGTTACGCACTACTTCTACAACAGCACCTAACTGTGCCAAATACTGACTCAAGTTATAGGTAAAAGAGTCAAAATTATCGATCATTAATAACATCAATCGATACTCTCATGGCTATTTATCATTACAAAATACGTCATATTTTATTATATATATTTACTCTAGGAGGTTGTCTGAGAACTGCGATCGTAGCGAGAGCAAGACTATTTGAGGAAAAATTAGCGGTCATTTGAGGCAAATAGCATGCTATTTAACGAAAATGAGCGTTGATTTTAACCCAATAGGCTTGGTCGCAGTAGATCAGTCTGTTCTCGGACAGACTCCTAGTATCCAATCTTTAATATTAGCAAGCAATCTGTGCTTAGTCATAGGATTAATAGCGCTATTGCAGATATAGGCTAATAAAAAATAACGGTTTATACTGGGGTTTAGCAATGAAGATGTAGGGAGAGAGGCAAAAAATAGGCATAAAAAAACCCAGTGACAGAACCTTAAAACTATCACTGGGGTTAAAGAATGCTGATTAAAACACGGATTAAAAAAGCGCGCCATCAGACTAAAGTAGTAATTTTACTAGTAAAAGCATTTTAAAAGCAAATTTATTTGTTTACTCCAACCTTAACAGCAGAATTGTTGGTTAAACACAGCTCGCGCTACAAATATTATTTAGCCCGTTATTCATCTTGTTTTATTACTAAATCAAACTCAGCGCAACAATCTTGTAGCCATAACCAAACATAGTCGCTAAAGCTGCGCCTAATCACTAACTCCCATTGATTTTCTGCGTTGCGACTAATCACCGCCTGTGTTTTAGCGAAAACACTGGTCACTACCTTACCAATGGGAAAGCTTCGCGAGTGCACATCTAACGGTACCGATTTTTGCAGCACCTTGTGTGCATCGCTTCCCGACAAGCGCAGTATCGTTTGTCCTCCTGAGACATTGACCACCGCGCAATGTCCATCAACGGCGTCAATTAAGCCCTGCTCAATTTCATTGGAACGCGCACCTGGCGCCACCACCAACCATTCATCGGGTGAAATCCAACGTATGGAGACGGCGCCGGCACTGTGCATTTTTAATGCACCGGGTAACTCAATCCCCAGCACCGCTTTTACGCCTTCAACAAAGGCCACATTATTCAAGCTGCCACGCAGCACAATGTGTGTTCTCAGCGCTAATTCTGTCAGCTCTACTGTTGAGGATTGGCCTGATTGCGCAGTCGCTAGTTGCGCAAAATCCACATGCGCTAAAGGACTCGCACCGACAATGCCACTCTCTGTCACCGGACGCTGCTGCATTGCATTGATAGTTTGCGCATAGCTTAACGTTGCATTCATGTTCTGATCAGACATTTTGCTGCTCTCCCTTAGGATCAAAGAATATCGGACTGCATATTATCGCCTCTATACTCTGACCATCTGCTAGCGGGTAATAGACAGTGTCACCCATGCGTTTGTGACCATCACGTATAAAAGCCATCGCAATAGAGTGTCCTAAACAAGCACTGTAATAACTGGAAGTGACATGCCCTAACATGGTCATCGGTATCGGCTGATTAGGATCATCGACCGCCTGCGCTCCCTCGGGGATCACTTGCATTGGATCTTTAGTTTTAAGGCCCACCAACTGCTTGCGTCCCTCTTTAACACAATCTTCACGATTCATGCCGCGTTTGCCGATAAAGCTAAAAGGCTTTTTCTGTGACACCGCCCAGCCCATGCCCAAGTCGTATGGATGTACTGAACCGTCGGTATCTTGACCGGCAATAATAAAGCCTTTTTCAGTACGCAAAATGTGCATACTCTCAGTGCCATAAGGGGTGAGATTATACTCCTCTCCCGCCGCCATCACCGCCTCCCAGATGCGCATGCCATAATTAGCCTGCACATTTATCTCAAAGGAAAGTTCACCAGTGAAGGAGATTCTAAAGATGCGCGCAGGAACCCCTTTAACCGTCGCCGCTTTCCAATCCATGTACTTGAATGCATCGTTAGATACATCGATATCATCAACCACTTGCTCGATTATCTTGCGGGCATTAGGCCCGGTTACCGTGACTGTCGACCAGTGATCTGTGACACTATTGAAATACACTTGCAGCTCTGGCCACTCGGTTTGATGATATATTTCCAACCACTCTAATACTCTGGCCGCACCCCCAGTGGTGGTGGTCATGACAAAGTGATTATCTGCCATGCAAGCAGTGACTCCGTCATCAAACACCATGCCATCTTCACCACACATCAAGCCATAGCGACATTTACCTATCGCTAATTTAGCCCAGGCATTGGTATAAACACGCCCCAAAAACTCTCGCGCATCCGGTCCTTGGATATCTATCTTGCCCAAGGTGGAAGCATCTAATATTCCTGCACTAGCGCGCACCGCTAAACACTCGCGCTCTAGTGTCTGCTGCATGCTTTCGCCCTTTAGCGGGAAATACCAAGGCCTCTTCCAATTACCCACATCCTCAAACAGTGCACCACGCTCCAAGTGCCACTGGTGCATCGCGGTATAACGTTTAGGATCAAATAGTTCACCACAGTGACGCCCCGCTATCGCACCAAAAGTCACCGGGGTGTAGTTGGGGCGAAAAATCGTCGTACCGGTCTCAGGGATGGTTTTATGCATCGATTTAGCGGCAATCGCCATACCGTTAATATTACCCAGCTTGCCCTGATCGGTACCAAAACCCATCGCCGTATAACGCTTGACGTGCTCGATAGATTCAAAACCTTCAAGGGTCGCCATCTCAATGCCCGCTGCGGTAACATCGTTCTGTAAATCAACAAACTGTTTGGGTGCACGACTGGTCACTTTAGGGTGCGGAATATGATAGAGCGCCATCCCAGTATTGATCACCACAGCTGCTGCTGTCGGTGCTACCACTTCGCCCTCAAGGCTAAAGCCTGCATTTTTCACAGCTTGCTGGCCAGCTTCAGTGCCTTGAATTAAGGTGTTTTGTAAATCAAAGCAGCCATTAATGGACCCCGCGGTGAGTTGCTGCTGCAAGGTATCCCCAGGAATAAAACCTATCACCTCATCACTCCACACCGGGCGCGCTCCCGTATGACAAGATAAATGTATCGCAGGGCTCCAACCTCCGGAACTGGCTAAGGTATCACAGACCAAAGTAGACACTTCTCCGACTAATTTATCCCCGGCACTATTAAGACCCGCCACACTGACGCTCTTCACCCGCTTAGAGCCCTGCGCTTCAACCACCGCAGTACCCACCATCACTTTAATACCTAATAACGCTGCCTTTGCCACTACCGCAGCTGCTGCTCCCTCTGCGCGGGTATCAACAATAGCCACCACCTTTCGACCTGCGTTGTGCCAATCAAAGGCGGTATTATAAGCGCCGTCATTAGTGGTCATCAGCACCAGCTGATGGCCAGGTATTACCGCATATCGATTGATGTAAGTAGAGACAGCCGATGCCAGCATATTGCCCGGCACATCGTTATTGGCATACACCAGCGGGCGCTCGTGGGAACCTGTGGCTAGTATTACCCATTTAGCGCGTACTCTGTGCATGCGCTGGCGGCTACTATTTTTTGCAGCGCGATCTGCCACATGGTCACTGCAGCGCTGATGAATGGTCAGAAAATTATGATCGTGATAGCCGTTCACAGTCGACCTAGGCAACATTTGTACTTCGGGAAAGCTCGCCAGCTCGGCTACCGTATTCGCCAACCATTCAAGCGCATCTATACCTTCGATCTGCTCTTGGCTGTGTAACAATGAGCCACCAAACTCCGCCTGTTCATCGGCAATAATCACCCTTGCGCCACTACGTGCTGCCACTAGCGCTGCACTTAAACCAGCAGGACCCGCACCCACAATGACAATATCGGCGTGCTGATGGTAGTGATCGTAGCGATCCGGGTCGCTCTCTAATGGCGAGCGACCAAGGCCCGCCGCTTTGCGAATAAATTTCTCATAAGTGCTCCACAGTGATTTTGGATACATAAAAGTCTTGTAATAAAACCCCGGTGGCATCACTTTTGCGCCCACCTTTCCCAGCGTACTCATCATGTCAAAATCGACATTTGGCCAACCATTGGTCGATTTTGCCACCAAACCGTTATACAACTCTTGTTGAGTGGCGCGTACGTTAGGTACTTGCGTCGCCTCCGTCGCCCCCAACTGCATAATCGCATTGGGCTCCTCAGCCCCTGCTGCGACGATGCCACGCGGGCGGCTGTATTTAAAACTGCGACCGATCACATCAATACCATTCGCCAGCAGTGCTGAGGCCAGTGTATCTCCGACAAAGCCCGGGTATTTTTTACCATTAAATTCGAAACTAATCGCGGTAGCGCGCTCTAAACGTCCACCTTGATCTAAGCGGTTTGGCTGATTCATGTTGTGCTCTCCACTGCATTAACAGCCACGTCAGCCGTAAAGGTTGGTTTTTCACCGATTTTGTACACTTCTTTTATCTCATAAGTCTGAGTGTCGCGGGTGATATTAAAAAACTTGCGACAGCCGATAGCGTGCACCCATAACTCGTGATGCAAGCCGCGTGGATTATCGCGAAAGAATAAAAACTCGCCCCACTGTTTATCACTGCAACTTTCAGGATCTAATGGACGGGGGATATGCGCTTGGCCCACCGCGTGAAACTCTTCCTCTTCGCGGTGCTCTTCACAGTGCGGGCAATAAATATAAAACATAATTAAGCTCCTAGACGCTTAGAATTAGTGGGCCACGCCTGCGGCGCCGTGTTCATCGATTAATGCGCCGTCATGAAAGCGGAACATAGAAAACGGCTTGGCCATATCACTCGCTTTTCCCCACGCTAAAGTCTGGGCAAATACGTGCCCAGAACCTGGTGTCGCTTTAAAGCCACCGGTACCCCAACCGCAGTTGAAAAACAAATTATCTACCGGTGTCGCGGAGATAATCGGGCAGGCATCTGGTGTGGTATCCACTATCCCGCCCCACTGACGATTCATCCGCACACGGGAGAAGACCGGGAACAACTCAACAATCGCCTGCACGGTGTGTTCAATGGTGTGATAACTGCCGCGCTGTCCGTAGCCGTTATAACCGTCAATACCGGCACCTATCACTAAGTCGCCTTTGTCTGATTGGGAAATATAACCGTGCACATGATTGGACATCACCACCGTATCAAGAATAGGTTTAATAGGCTCTGATACCAACGCCTGCAGGGGATGTGACTCTATAGGCAATTTGAAACCGGCCATCTTTGCCATCACACTTGAATTACCGGCAGTCACACAACCGATCCGCCCGGCCTCTATGACTCCATGGCTCTTAGTCATCACCCCAGTAGCAGTACCCTCTTCGATAATAAAATCCACCACTTCGCACTGCTGAATGAGATCGACACCTAATGCATCTGCTGCGCGGGCAAAGCCCCAGGCAACGGCATCGTGACGTGCTACGCCGCCGCGCGGCTGCCAGGAAGCACCCATGATTGGATAGCGAGGTCGGTCTGAGCAATCCATCATCGGCACAATTTCTTTAATTTGCTGCGGATCTAATATTTCACCATCTATACCATTGAGACGATTGGCATTCACTCGTCTTTGAATATCACGCATATCTTGCAAGGTATGGCCTAAATTCAATACACCTCGCTGCGAGAACATCACATTGTAGTTGAGGTCTTGAGAGAGCCCCTCCCAGAGTTTCATTGAATGCTCGTATATTTTAGCGGACTCGTCCCAAAGGTAATTAGAACGCACAATGGTGGTATTACGCGCCGTGTTACCACCGCCTAAATAACCTTTTTCTAACACCGCAATATTGGTAATCCCATGCACTTTCGCCAAATAGTAGGCCGTTGCTAAGCCATGTCCTCCGCCTCCGACAATCACCACATCGTATTTTTTCTTGGGCACTGGATTACGCCATACTCGCTGCCAGTTCTCATGGTGACTCAAGGCGTGCTTCAGCAGCCCGAAACCTGAATATTTCTGCATGGAGATGTCCTTATATTTTTGAATAAAGATAAATAATTTAAAGATTGATAGTAGATTCAATACAACTAACAATTCTACTTAAACACGACATATAGCTACTAATTTACGACAAGATATTCAATAACAAAATTGAAACTTAGAAATCTATTTGTAAATCCGACTTAGCTTGGGAGCAGCAGGAGAGAATATACCCAGCCGCCACATCATCATCGGTAATGCCACCATTGTGATCCATCACCGCCTCTCCTTGTACCTTCATCACTTTACAAGTGCCACAAATTCCCATACCACAAGCTTTGGGTATATTTAAACCCAACTTAGATGCCGCTGTATGCACAGTCTCGTTAGGATGTATCTGCACAGATTTACCACTTTTAACAAATTCAATGTTGAGCATGTCGGCACTGTCTAACGCCTCTGCGATATCTACGGCAATTTCCGCTTGATCTAACGCATCTTGTTCCACTTCAACAGGTGTCGCACCAAAAGATTCCTCGTGATAACGCTGCATATCGTAGCCACTTTGCTGCAACATTTTCTTTACCGCTCGCATATAAGCGTCGGGGCCACAGCAAAATATTTCACGCTGTAAAAAGTCAGGGCAAATCATCTGCAATTTTTCAGCATCTAAATACCCGCGATAACCCGCCCAAGCTTGACCTGTCTGCTGGCGTGCGCAAATTAGGCTCAAGTTAAAGTTACTGATACGCGAGCAGATATGTTCTAACTCACGGTGGTAAATGATATCGCTGGGGGTGCGGGCACTGTGTACAAAATGCATGTCTACTTCGGCGTTGGTATCAAAAAACCAGCGCGCCATCGACATTAATGGCGTAATACCCACCCCGCCTGAGAGCAGTAATACTTTTTCCGCAGGATAATCGATACAGTTAAAAACTCCCACGGGCCCGTGGACCGCTAGCTCATCGCCCTCTTGCATATTATCGTGCAAGTAGTTAGATACCTGCCCTCCTGGCATGCGTTTCACGGTAATAGAAAAGCTGTACGGCACCGAGGGAGAACTAGATATAGTGTAAGAGCGCATGACTTGCAGCGCTTCAATCTCTAACTCCAAAGTGACAAACTGACCAGGTTTAAAGAAAAACATCACCGGCTGCTCTGCCATGAAACAAAAGGTTTTCACATCTGCGGTCTCTTCAATCACTTTCACGCAACGTACTAAATGCCTGCCATTACTCCAGGTTTTAGTGGTTATTTCATGAGTGTAATTATCACTGCTGGCTGCATTACTCATCTTAGGGTTCTCTAATGAAGACATTTATTTTCGCCCATCATCGGCTTTGCATTCATTCAGATATTGCCCAATTGCGACAGCACTGTGCTCATGGACTATTTTAATAAAAGATTCATTAATGCGCGTAGTGAGTTAGCGCTATTGAGTTGGAGTTAATGGGAATTTATGAACAGTTTCACGTCGTTATTAGTCAGCTTTTCAAAGCGTAATTGCGCGAATATCTCCCAAATAATCTACGCATAGCAATGACAGGGATAAAACGTGAAACCACAAGATTTAATCAACATCACACAAGCTGACTTCTCCCATGCTCGCAGTGAAATGTATCGCCTGCTCGCCGCACGTCCTAAAAATTTATCACTACCACAACCTTTGTATAACGACCCGCAAATGTTCAAAGTAGATATGCAGGAAATCTTCGAGAAAGAGTGGATATTTGTCGGCATGAGCTGCGAGTTACCGGATAAAGGCGATTACATCAGTGTTGATATTGGCCAAAACCCAGTGTTGATTGTGCGTGATGCCCAAGGGAGTATTAACGCGTTTCATAATGTTTGCAGGCACCGAGGCTCTAAAATCTGCGACAGTAAAAAGGGCAAGGTCGCCAACTTAGTCTGCCCCTATCACCAGTGGACTTATGATCTTTCAGGTAATTTATTGTTCGCCGGTACTGAAATGGGTGCCGACTTCAATATGAAGTCCTATGGCCTAAAAGCGGCTCACTGCAATGTCGCCGGTGGTTTTATTTTTGTCTGTTTAGCGCGTGGAGATGCTCCGGACATAGCACCTTTTTCCGCCACCTTGAATGAATATATGCAGCCCTACGACATTGAAAATTGCAAAGTCGCTGTGCAATCAACCATTGAAGAGACAGCCAATTGGAAATTAGTGCTGGAAAATAACCGCGAGTGTTATCACTGCAACGCTTCCCACCCGGAACTATTAGGCAGTTTACTGGAATGGGATGATACTAACGACCCACGCGCTACCCCAGAATTTTTAGCCCATTGCGCAGCGCAAGCTAAAGCTTGGGATAAAGAGGGGATACCGCATCAACACGTCACCCACGGCTTACAAAACCGTGTGGTGCGCATGCCTCTTAAGCAAGGCACCCAAGTGATGACGGCAGACGGTAAAGCAGCATGCGCTAAAATGATGGGCCGCATCAAAAATCCAGAGTTGGGGTCAATGCGCATCTTACACTTACCTAACTCGTGGAATCACATGCAATCTGATCACTGCGTGGTATTTCAAGTGATTCCGCTGAGCGCGCAAAAAACCTTAGTCACCACAAAATGGCTAGTGCACAAAGATGCTATAGAGGGAGTTGATTATGATATTGATCGCTTGCGAGCAGTGTGGGATGCGACCAATGAGCAAGATAAAACCTTAGCTGAGCGCAACCAACAGGGAATAAACTCTATCGCCTATGAGCCCGGTCCCTACTCAGAAACATTTGAGTTTGGCGTGATCAATTTTATCGATTGGTACAGCCAGACGGTGCGCAAAAACATCGACCGTTTTGAACATCAATCTCGCTAAATATACAATGTTCACCTCTAGCTAGCTTGAGCCATTTTCTGTTCAGCTAGCTGTAGCTAAAGAGTTAACTCAAACATACTCTAACCGGCTACGCGCATAAAGATCCGCATAATTTGCAAGGTATCCTCTGCAGAGCCCGCAATCACTAAGCTCTATTTCATCTAGTACTTTTGAATTTAAAGGTATTAAAAACAATACTCATTTATATTAATTATCTTCATTGCGATATAGATAAATTAGTATAAGCTAAAGATGAACTAGGAATTAATACTATTTAATACCGAAACAAAACAAACACACTTTTAATTTGTGATCTATAGTTATCTGTAAAAACCATTAAGCGTGAATGAAGAGCTAAGTAAGCTGCTGAAAAAAATAAAAATGAGCAGCTCCATACAATAATTACACCACAGGGAAGTAGGTAATTGATTGATGTTTTCCAAAAACTTAAACGTTCCGGATATAATTAAACAAAAAACCAACCGGGGTAGGCCTTCGTCGGATCAACCTGATAATTTCCAGCTTAAATTTATTTTAGGTTTGCTTAGAAACATTCAGACGATGATCTCTGAAAACCAACCTCTTGAACATATATTCACCTACCTCTGTACCAGTATTAGCGAAAAAGTACCTGATATAAACGTGATGATTATGCAGAGTAATGCACAAGGTCAATTGAACACTCACTGTAATCACGACATTAGCCATATCATAAATAAAGATGCGAACATTAATAACACTGGCTCCTTTGGCCTATGTGTTAAATACAATCAGCCTATTTTTGTCGCCGATACACAAAGCCATCAAGACTGGTTACAACAGAAAGATTTAGCATTAGAGTTTTCAATTCGCAGTTGCTGCAGTTATCCATTTTTCGGAAAAAATAATAATAGTATCGGCGCAATCTCGCTATGGAGCGAAAAAACTGGCTACCCCTCTCCTTTCCTAGGGCAATTATTAGAGACCTCAGCGCACATTTTAGGCGTGGCAATCACCACCTATAACAACCAACACCACCTAAAGAAACTTTCTACTCAGCTAAAAAACTTAACCCAATCACTACCCCTAGCCATTGTACAAATAGAATTCTCTAACGATGAACCTCCAAAAATTGTCTACCACAGTAACGGCTTGCTAAAAATATTTGATGTCATTGAAGTAAATAAGCTCAGCTTTAGTGAATTTTGGCGAAAAATTGACTCTCATACCCGGCACCGTCTCTCAAAAAAACTGATGTCATCTAGTTATAATAATGCAATTTATCACCAAGAATTTTGCATCATCTCCAACACTGGTGTAAAAAAATGGATTTACCTCTCTGGTGTTGTCCAAACCAATTTGGATACTAGCCTTAAATCCATCAATTGCATGTTACTTGATATCACCGATGAGCCTTTTGATCGTCAGGCTATTGAATTATCCATGATTGCCTACCAAAACATTTCGGATGGAATTTTTGTCACCGATAAGTTTCATACTATTATCCATAGCAACGATGCTTTTTCTAAAATGTCTGGCTATCAAAGTATCGAACTCATCGACAAATGTGCACAAATGGCCTGCGCATGGAAAAATACTCACACCGAGAAAATCTTAAATGATGAACAGTCATGGGCTGGTGAAATCAGTAGTCCCAGAAAAAACGGCAGCCTCTATTCTCAGCGAGTCACCATTACTGCCGTTATCGCAGAGACGGCTTGTATCAGTCACTATGTATATGTAGTTGAAGATATATCGCTGCTTAGAGAATCAGAAGATAGACTTATTTATATGCGCCAACACGATTCACTAACACTACTGCCCAATAGGTTACTGTTTAAATCATTACTCGACGTTCAGATTAAAAACACCAAGAAAAACAAATTACTGGCCGTATTTATTATCGGACTTGATAGATTTCAATATATAAATGAATCTCTTGGCCATTTAGCGGGCGATCAATTACTCATTCAAGCCGCTAAGCGTTTATCCAAGGTGCTTTCCAACAAAGGGACTATAGCGCGCATGGATGGTGATGAATTCGCCATGACCATCACCAATTTAAATAACGTAAAACAAGTGACTTCCATCGCCGAAATTATTATTCGACTAATGGAAAAACCCTACCTGATCAATCAATCCCAGATCTATTGTACGAGTTCGATGGGAATAGCGGTATCACCCGATCACAGTAGTTGCAGTAAAACATTGATTAAAAAAGCTGACATTGCCTTACACGACTGTAAGAACCTACGTCGCAACAACTACTATATCTACCAAAAATCTAGAGCACAGCTGGCAAATTCGTCATTGAAATTTAATAACGCTCTGAGAAACGCCCTAAAAAACAATGAATTCAAAGTGTTTTATCAACCTCAAGTCCATCCTAAAACAGGTAAAATTCTAGGAGCGGAAGCCCTTATTCGCTGGGAACATATGCCCGGAAAATTAATATCTCCCGGCTATTTTTTACCTATGTTAGAAGAATTTGGCCTAATGACCAAGGTAGGTAATTGGGTGCTCGCTCAAGCTTGTCAGAAACTGGCTAAATGGCGCGAACAATTTGCTATAGATTTCAAAATAGCGGTAAATTTTTCCGGCATAGAGTTAAGTCAAGATAATCTAATCACTACCATCACCGAGATACTTGATCAATACCATTTACCCGCTCACCTTTTAGAAATTGAAATACTCGAAACAGTTATCATAGAACCCGCCGACGACACCGTTGATATTCTAGGCCAGTTAAAGGAACTAGGCGTGTCACTCGCTTTAGATGACTTTGGCTCAGGCCACTCTTCTCTGCATTATTTATCCATGTTGCCTATTCAAAAATTAAAAATAGATAAATCTTTAATCAAAAACATTTCTTCGCAAAAAATTCGAAATACCATCATAGGTGCGATTATTGCCCTAGGCAAAAATCTGGAGATGAGTATTTGTGTTGAAGGCGTAGAAGAAGAACAGCAGCGAAAATTACTGATTAAAGAAGGTTGCGATCAAATCCAAGGATATTTAATTGCAAAGCCGATGGAATCTGCGCATTTTGAATTATGGTTAAACAAAAACATCTCTGGCAAGTAATTTCTGCCATGCCCCAATTTAGCCATCATGGCTGTAAATGTCGAAAATCTTCAATAATTAAGCGGCGCCAAACTTTAGTATCTACGCAGCTTTTTTAACTAACTATCGGAGATTGAACATGATTAATCGCGCAAATCATTATCAGGCAGCACCTGCTGCCATGGAAATTTTATTCGCCCAAGAAAAATATCTGAGTGCACAATTTACTAAACACCCTACTTTGAACCTCACTATCTGGGAGCTACTAAAATTACGCATCTCGCAAATAAACCAGTGCGCTTATTGTCTCGACATGCATGCTAAAAATGCCATTAAATCAGGAGAGAGCACCGAGCGCATCATTGCTTTGAGCGCTTGGCGTGATTCGCCATTGTTTTCCGAAACCGAGCGTTGTGTCCTCGATTGGAGCGAATTATTAACGGCGCATTTCGCCGCCTCTGACAGTACTTACCAAGCGGTACAAAAACACTTTAACGATGCTGAAATTATTGATCTAACCGTCGCAATCAATGCGATAAACAGCTGGAACCGGATCGCTAAAACTTTTCAGCCTGTTGTAGGCGAATATAAAGCTTAAGCAAACATAAAGGAGCTGGTTTGTTTATAATGTGCTCTTTTTATAATGAGCATCTTATAAATGGGCTGGCTTTAAATGACTCTCTATAATGGATAAGGCCATCAACTTTCGCATGGTCCAACCGCGCAATAAACTGGCCAACGTAGTGCAAGCGTTGTGGTCTGTAACTGTTTCATCCGATGCAGATAGAGACGTCAACCACTGGCTACAGGGAGATGGTGGCTGCGGTATTATCTTTAACTTAAAAGGTGCCATTCAACTTAATCAAAAACGGCTCTCTCTGGACTGCTTCTTGCAGCCCATTAGTGACCAAGCCCACAAAATTTTGTTACCGCCTGGCTCGGTGATCGCGGGAATTCGCTTTCATCCGGCCATTAGTTACGGATTATTCCAGAAACACGTATCACACCCCAGCGCCTTAAATACAGCTGATGCGCTCTTATTGCCTCTGAATATATTACATCGCCAACTCAGCCTTCAACACAGCCACAGCGGCCGTATCCTCTGTTTATTTAAATGGTTAAAATCATCCTTCGATGTTGACGATTTACGTCCTAAGCCCCTGGCCCAAGCGATAGATAACATCCATCAGCAGCTCAGTGTTAGCGGGTTAAAAGATGACATCCCCGTCAGCCAAAGACAGCTGGAACGACATTTTCAAAAATGGCTGGGAATGAGTGCCAAGAACTATCAACGCATAGTACGCACTCGTAATGCATTGAGCGATTTCAGATCTAATCCAAATACGCAGTTAATAGAGCTGGCGCAAAATCACGGTTTTACCGATCAAGCACACATGACACGTGAATTCAAAGCGATTGCCAAAATCACCCCCGGTCAATACCGCAAGAAACTCGCCCAAGATCGCGAATTCGCTTAAATTAAAGCGCACTGTTAACATCCTTTACCTAACATTCATGTAAAGGATCTGTGTATGAATTTTCCCGACATCAACCAGTACTTAATTAATGAGCCAGATATTGAGCAATCAACAATGATGAGAACCCCCTGTCTGCGCTACAAAGGTGAGTTTTTGGGCATGTTCTTTGAGAAAGCGGATGCGATGATCATCAAAGTATCAGCGTCAAGAGTGGATGAGTTAGTCGCGAGCGGCGAGGGAATGGAATTCAATTTTACTAAAAAACGTTTTAAAGAGTGGGTATTAATTCCTCGTGTGCAACAAAATAATTACGCTACTTTTTTGCAGGAAGCGCTTGCTCACGCTAAGCAGAAAGTTGATAAATGACGCCAATTATCAACCTTCTTCTTAGCTGCAATTTATTTACTCACAGACCTATGTTAAGCCAAGCGTATAGAGGCAAAGCTTGGCTCGGCCCTTGCGGCACGTAAAACACTGTGCATACTGTTATTCACCGCTATATTCTCAGCCGACATATCCAGCTCTAAAGCATGAACCTCTAAACTAGTATCAGTCCACATTCCAGTGCGATCCTCACGGGGTGAAAAGCCAATATATTTACGATAACAGCGGCTAAAATGCGGAGTCGATACAAAACCACAGGCAGAGGAAACCTCTATAATCGACAAAGTGGTTTGTTTGAGCAACTGCCTGGCTCTGTCTAAGCGCAATCGTAAATAATAACGTGAGGGCGTACAGTTCAAATAGCGATGGAACAACCGTTCCAACTGCCTGCGCGAAACACTGACAAAGCTCGCCAGTTCATCCAGTTCAATCGGCTCTTCAATATTAGCCTCCATCAACTCAACAATCTCCACCAGCTTAGGCTGCGCAGTACTGAGCAAATGCCGCAGTGGCACTTTCTGTTGATCCCCTTGAGAGCGCACTCTATCACAGACAAACATATCGGAGATGGCACCGCTGAGCGCGCGACCGTGTTGTAGGGTAATGATGTATAACATCATGTCCATCGGCGCACCGCCACCGGAGCAAGTGAGGCGATTTCTATCATGGGTAAATAATTTACGGTTACAATTCACCTTGGGAAAAGCTTCTTGCAGTGGCGCGATGTACTCCCAGTGAGCACTGCAGTCATAGCCATTGAGTAACCCAGCATCTGCCAGCACATAGGCGCCGGTACAAATACTGCCTAACACCACATTTTTTGAAGCCAGCCCTCTTAGCCAAGTGAGTTCCACTTTGCTGTAGTTTTTAGTGATATTAATACCCCCTGCAACAATCAAGGTATCCATCACAGGAGCATCACTAATAGCGGCATCTACTGCTACTTTCATGCCATCGCTGGCGATAACACTCTCACCATCACGACTGAGCAAATACCAGCTGTACAACTCGCGCCCAGAGAGCTGATTGGCCATACGCAGCGGTTCAACCGCTGAGGCAAGCGCAATCATTGAATAGTCGCAGAGTAATAAAAAGCCAATTTTTGAGGTTTTGATACTGGAATTTGGCACACTTGAAAGGTTTACTGTCTTGTCCATAAGGCCGTCCTATCACTAATTACCCAAAAGTATCTTAGGCGGTTTAGCGTTAATTTTTATTATTTTGTAATTACGATAAGCCAGATACTACTACTAAAAACCTTCGTTAATTAGCTAAAAGCGACATCTAAATACTTAATACTGTCACCGTTACCTGATCAATATCTTGAGGTTTCATCCTGATAAACGCCCTCGCCTATAAATCTGCCAGATTAGCCCCTAATCTACTGTAAAAATCAGAGCTTGGTTATTGACGTTGGGTTTTACTCGTTAAACAGCACGCTCAGGTCTCTGCATAACGTAGCTAACCAGGATAAAGCAAGACAAAAGCCGGCGAAATAGCGAAGTTAATATGCCCCAGTTTATGGGTATTACTGGTGTCTATGAGCATATGATATGAATCAGGTCCCATCTAATTCATCATTATTAAGCCCGTTTTTAACGCCGCATTATCGAGTACAGTTATCATGCTCTCTGGGGAAGTTATGCAGAGGTCTCACACTATTATTTGTGTCCCTATGCCTTAGCATAATTACCCACTTTAAGGCAGTACGGTTTGATTGCTAATTTTTAGCTCAAACTTCAGTACATAATCCAGATATGGACCGCCGTACACTCATCTTCGACGAGTATATACTCTAATAGTAAGTCTTTGGCGCACTATCGCTATATTAGGGGAAGCCGTAAGCGTTAAAACTTTACGGTTTTTTAAGTAGGCAGAAATCAAGAATCCAGACTAAATAGATAATGGTTTTTACACTTAGCTTAAGACCTTATAATAATTAACTCAATATTAATTTAATATTATAAATAACAATATAACCTTCTAAAAATAATATTATTAATACTCGACACTAAAAAACGCGTTGAACCATTTATTTTATATACTCAATACTTATATTTATTATTAACCCACCAATAAACTAACTTAAGTTAATAGTATAAAAACAGATAATTATTTATTGTAGATCCATAGTTATTAATATGATTTGGTCAATAGCAATATCATTGTATTAGGGAAGTAGCGAATAAGTCCCCAGATGTTCCCTGTGGATAACTAAGCGGTCAAATCCGCGGAAGAATGCGAAGTGAATGGCCAGTCCTTTACAAGCGTTCTGACAAAGGAGTTGGCCGCTTAGTTATCCACCCTACGGGTCGTACAGGATAGTTCGTGCTCTTTGTTAATGGTTTTCGCCGGGCAACCAGCCCGCCTGTAACCATTGCCTCAATCACAAACAATCCTGTACGCCAGGGGCGTCTGAGACTTGTTCGCTGCTTCCTTAGGCTCATCGTAAAGTGATATAGAGACATAAGCATAATACGACGAGCGAAAATAATACCGTAAATAATCGAAAAATAGCGTAGCCAGTGCGCTCTCCTTTGGGGATATGACTGATATCAGTGAGAATTTTTAGCCGATTGTTAACGCTGTATTACAGAGCATCGTTATTCAGCCCTTTGGGTAAGTTATGCAGAGGTTTCGCACCTCTTAGCCCAATAAAAACAATGTGATTATAACATTCCAAATAAGCAGTTTTACCTACAAGCAAATTAATACTGCATTAACACAGAAGATGTTATACAGAATTCACAAACAACAAGCTGTTTAAAAATCATACGAAACTATTGTAAATGAACTTGGACTTTTCTGAATCTAATATGGAAGATAGTAATGAATAACACTTACAAAACGGTATGGTCAAATGCAAAACAATGCTTTGTTGTCACCTCTGAATTAGCCAAAAGCGCGGGTAAAAAGTCTTCTTTGGTACTTAAACCCATGCTTGTTTTAGCGCTACCTTTATCCTGCCTTTTTAGCACAGCGTTAGTTAATGGTGCACCTCAAAACGGTGTTGTCACTCAAGGAAGTGCCTCTATATCTTCCCAAGGTTCGACCACTACTATTAATCAAGCTTCGTCCAAAGCCGTTATAAATTGGAGCAGCTTTAATATTGGCAGCAGTGAAGCTGTTAACTTCGTACAGCCGAGCGTGTCGGCTGTCGCCCTAAATCGCATCAGTGATTCAAATGGCAGCCAAATAATGGGCAGCCTGAATGCCAATGGCAGTGTCTTTTTAATCAACCCCAATGGCATCACTTTTGCCAAAGGTGCTCAGGTCAATGTTGGAGCTTTAGTCGCATCAACTTTAAGCATTAGTGATGAAAGCTTCCTCAAAGGGGATTACCAGTTTTCGGCCGCGGCGAACAATACAGGTCAAATAAACAATTTCGGTAGCATTAATGCAAATACGGTCGCTTTGCTGGGTAACCAAGTGATTAATAACGGCTGGATTGTAGCGACTAGCAGCGCTGCTGGTGCAGCAGATATAGCACTAGTCGCAGCTGATGATGTCACGATTAAATTTGGTCAAAACCAACGTTTAGGTATTAAAATCAATAAAGGCACGTTAAACGCGCTAGTTGATAACCAACAGTTAATTCAGGCAGATGGCGGCAAAATTTTGCTGCGTGCAGAAGCCGCTGACACTGTATTGGGCGCTGCTGTTAATAACTCAGGGACGATAAGGGCACAAACGCTGCAACAGGTTAACGGTGAGATATTGCTACTGGCAGACATGCAGCACGGAACTACCACCGTTTCAGGTACGTTAGATGCCAGTGCACCGACAACCGGTGATGGCGGCTTTATTGAAACTTCTGCCGCGACTGTCAACATTCAAAGTAACTCTGTGATCACCACGCTTGCAACATTAGGCGATACAGGTAACTGGTTGATAGACCCGACCGATTTCATTATTTCAGCGACTGGTGGCGATATCTCTGGCTCAGATTTATCATTAAGACTAGCCTCGAGCAATATAACTATCCAAACGAGTCCGTCTGCTGATAGCAGTATTATCGCACCTGATACCGATGCAGGAGAACCGGGAGATATTTATGTCAACGATGATATCACTTGGCGTTCAAAACACTCCTTAGAGCTCATCGCCGATAAAAATATTTATATCAATAAAGAAATAACAGCCTCCGGCGATGGTGCGGGAGTGATCTTTGATACTGGCTTAGATAATACCGCGAGCCCAGCAGATTTTAAACAGAGCCAACATTTACAACTGGGCGATGAAGGCAAAGTTACGCTACTAGGTAAAAACGCACTGTATCGCTTAGATGGCCAAGATTTTAAGGTCATTAATGGCACCTCTGCTTTCGATGAGCTACAAAACATCAGCCTAGATCTAACGGGAAATTATGTATTAGGTGATGATATTGATGCCAGCCTTAAAACCTTTGCCCCGTTGGGTGATAACAGAAACCCCTTTAGTGGCTATTTTAGTGGCTCTGGGCATGAAATCCAACAACTCACCATTCTCCCCTTCGCTGAAAACGTAGGTCTATTTGGCAATGCTGACAATGCGCTAATTAGAGATATAGGACTGACTGATATTAGTATTCATAATGATGGCCGACGAGGCGCTACTGGTGGAATAGTGGGCCAGTTAATTGATGGAGCTATCAATAACAGCTATACAACCGGAGTTATTAACGGGAATGCTAATATTGGTGGAATTGTCGGTCAACAAACCTCAAGTATTGTAAACAACAGTTATTCCGCAGCAACCATTAGTGGCGAAATCTATGTCGGTGGAATTGTCGGTCAACAAACCTCAAGTAGCGTAAACAACAGCTATTTCGCAGCAACCATTAGTGGCGATGTCTATGTCGGTGGAATTACAGGCCTTCAATATGGAAGTTCCGTGAACGATAGTTATTCTACCGGTAGTACTAATGGTATTGTTTCTGTTGGTGGTATCGTTGGGAAGCAAACCAATAGCTCAGTCAATGACAGCTATTTCGCAGCAACCGTTAGTGGCGAATCCCTTGTCGGTGGAATTGCAGGGGAGCAATCTAAAAGTTCAGTGAACGATAGCTATTCTACCGGTAGCACTAATGGTATTTTTGCTGTTGGTGGTATCGTTGGAGCTCAAAGCAATAGTTCAGTCAATGACAGCTATTCAGAGGGGATTACTGATGGTGTGCCTATTAACAGATTACCTTTTGAAAGCGATCCGAGTTCTATTGGCGGTATTGTGGGCTATCAAGTAGAGAGTTCAGTGACTAATAGTTACTCTCTGGGAAATACTATCGGTATTTCATATGTTGGTGGAATAGCGGGCCAGCAAATAGAAAGTTCTATCACTAGTAGTTATTCAGAGGGGAAGACCCAAGGTCAATTTGCGATTGGTGGAGTCGTTGGAGGACAGGTCAGCAACAGTACCATTGATGACAGCCACTCAACCGGGATCACCGAAGGTCTATATGCCATTGGCGGTATCGCCGGGGTTCAAATAGACAGCAGCATCGATAGTAGCTATTCAACCGCAAACACTGAAGGTGATGCTGTTGTTGGCGGCATTGCTGGCGTTCAAATAAATAGCAGCATCGATAATAGCTACTCAACCGCAAACACTACCGGTGAGTATGTTGTTGGTGGCATTGCTGGCGCTCAAGTAAGCAGCAGCATAGATAACAGCCACTCAGACGCAAACACTAACGGCGAATATGTTGTTGGTGGCATTGCGGGGATTCAGCTAAGCAGCAGCATCGATAATAGCTACTCTACAGGGAATACTACCGGTACCGGTGATCTGGGTAATAATGAATTCCTTGATAGCGTTACCGGTGTGGGCGGAATTACCGGTACTCAAATAAACAGCGTCATCAGCGACAGTTACTCCACGGGAGATACGGCGGGTAAAGAAAACGTTGGCGGTATTGTCGGTGTCTCTGCCGCTTTCGATTTTAGCTTCATACAATCTGATGACTTCATCAGTAGTTTTATACCAATGCTAGGTTTAGAAATGAGTAGCTTAGATGCTGTTGATACACAAGGCATTGATGCGATTGGAGAACTGCTTGATGTAATAGACTTTGAAGAGCTGTTTGATGACATCCCCGCTCAGAGCTTAGTGACCAAAAGCTTTTCCAGCGGAAAAACCACCGGTGACACAAATATTGGCGGTATCGCGGGCGCGCAAATAAACAGCGTGATAGATAACAGCTATTCAACCGGCGATGTTGAAGGCACCAGCTTTATCGGCGGTATTGTAGGGCATTCTTATTCGGAACCCAGCGAATTCATACCGGAAGAACCTAAGCAAATAAGTGTCTTGGCTATCGATGTTGACAGTGAAGAGAATGAGCAAGAAACTCCTCATGAAGAAATAGACTCCCGCAGTTTAGTGGTTAACACTTACGCTAAAGGAAACATTAGTGGTGCTAACAATGTTGGTGGATTAATAGGAAGCGCTATTAATAGCCGAATTGAAACTAGCTACAGCAGTGGTAAAGTAACAGGAACTACCAGTACTAGCACCACCATCGGCGGCTTTATCGGCAGTAACGTAAGCTCAGAGATCAAAAGTTCATTTTTCACCGAGTCAACAGGCCAAGGCAAAGGGATAGGACTAGATAGAGGCGATTCTTCTATGGTTGATTTAACCTCTTTATCCACCACAGCATCAATGGAGTTAGGTAGCTATACTGGCTTTGATATCAGTAACACCTTTAATACAGGCGCTGTATGGCGTATCTATGACGGCCATATCACACCCGTGTTAACCCACTTTTTAACCCAAGTATCTAGCTTTGGTACGCAATTGACCAAGATCTATTCTGGTGAGAAAGTGAATACGGTTGCTGCCAGTAATATAACTTTTGACGACACTGTAGACCCCACTCAAATCGCCGGCACTGTTTTATTGCAAACGAGTAGCGCCAATGTAGGAAATTACAGCGGGACTAATTTAACCGTCAATGGTGATTTGTACTCTACCATCTATGACATCAATAATGCTTCAGGAGGAAACGCCGATAGCGCGGTCACTATTACTCCTAAAACACTATCAATCACCAGCCCTACTGCGATCGACAAAATATTTGATGGTAATACCGATGCAACGTTCAGCGGTGGCAGCTTATCGGGAATCATCGCTGGCGACACGGTAAATTTACAAACCACTGGCGCTTTTCTTACGTCCAGTGTCGGTGATGACAAGGATGTTTTAGCCGCATTTAATATTGATAATGGCAACTACCAATTAGCAGTCCAGAGCGATACTTTAACCGCCAGTATCACCGATGCAACCACGCCAATCGTCACTATTACCCCGTTAGATCCCAATATCCCAGATCAAAACAATGACATCAGCGCAGCACCTGAATTCGACGCCAATCCCTTTGGAGAAACCGCCGCAGGTGGAGACGAAGCAGAATTAGGTTTACTAAGTTTTAGCCAATGCAAAATTCTCTTAGATAGTATTGAGGCTAAAAGCGCTGAGGAAATGACCGAAAAAGCGTTCAATTGTGCCATTGCAGCCGGTCAATCTAATGACCATATTTAATAGGCATAATCGGCCATTAATGTGGTCTTGCGACACCCTAAGCTTTTGTTTTACCGACAATGAGGTTTTCTGTGAATAAACATTTAACAAAGTCCAATAAGCTCAACCCAGTATTTATCAACAAAGCAACGATGCTGTCTTTTTGCGCCGCTGTGGTTATGTCAGGTTTTGTCCAAGGCGCACCGGATGGCAGCGCCCTACTTCAAGAAAACGAAACATTACCGACCGTAGTAGAAATCCCGGACAGCGAATTACCTTTGCCGCCTGAGGCGCCTGAAGACATTGAACAAGAACCCGAAAATGCCTTTAAAGTGCTTATTAGTGACATTACTTTTAAAGGCGTTACTGTTTTTCCAGTGAGCACATTAGATGAACAAGTCAGTGATGAGCTAAATATAAAACACAGTTTTACCAGCCTCAAACGCATCGCGGCGCAAATTTCAGGACTGTACCAAGAAGCTGGATATATGATGGCGCAAGTGTATTTGCCTCAACAAAACCTAAAAAATGGCAAGTTGCAGATCAATATTAACGAGGGATTAATCGGCGAGATTAATATAGAGCAACAGGGAAAACTGAAAAGCTTCATTACTGAAAAACACTTAATATCACTCAAAGGTACTGTGATTAATAGTGCCATTTTGGAGCGAAAAACCCGCCTACTTTCAGACCTACCGGCTAACGAAGTAAGTATTGTGTTTGAGCCTTCACTCAAAGAAGGCTATACCGACATGATAGTAACAACGACCGATGTCAAAGCAGGTCTAGGTTATCTTAGTTTAGACAACCATGGAAACCGCTACATCGGCAGCACCCGCTTAAGTGGTCAGTATATTTTTAACAATAAGTTGGGGTATGGAGAAAAGATCAGTCTCAACGGCGTTTCAAGCGGTGCAGGATACAGTAATATTTCGATTAAAAGTCAGCTACCTATCGGTGGTAACGGCTTATTACTTGATAGCGAAATCACCTTCAACCAATATCAATTAGGCGAGTCATTCTCTGCATTAGAAGCCCACGGCAGAAGTCGTTCAGTGTCGTCTGCGCTGTTCTACCCGCTGATTCGTAGCTTAAACAAAAACATCAATATTAGAGCCCAGCTTAAGCAGCAAAATTTCACAGACGAGGTAGACTCGGTTAATTCCTCAACCACTAAGAGGTTAGATAGCCTTAATATTAAGTTCTCTGGGGATTACGCAGAATTGTTCGGCGATACCACCTACTGGGGGCTAGGCTTAAGCACCGGATACGTCGATTTAGACGATAGCCAAAAAAGCATTGATAGCTACGATACAGATGGCCAGTACACCCTGCTTACTGGCAACCTAGAGCGTCTATATAGACTTAATGATAAGTGGTCGGTGCATATGAGCGCCGCACTGCAAATAGCCGCTGCTAACTTGGACAGTGCGGTAAAAATGCAGTTAGGGGGTAGCAGTGCCGTGAGGGCTTACCCACAAGGAGAAGCTTCCGTTGACTCAGGTGCGATTGCCAACATTGAATTTAATTATCAAAAAAATGATGAGCTGGTACTAGGACTCTTCTGGGATGTTGGCTTTGGTAAAGAACACCAAAATGAATTGAACACTGATACCGATAATTCAAAGCACATATCCGGAGTGGGCCTAAAATTTGACTGGAACCTGGCAGAAAACTGGCGTTTAAAATCAAGCATAGCTTGGCGCACCGGTGATAAGCCAGAGTCGGATACTAGAGACAACAAACCTAGGTTTTGGCTACAGTTAGTGAGGTATCTATAGCTTATAGCCCTTTTTAAACAGCTAACGGCTGCAATATCAATTGCAGCCAATGTTCTAAAACTACTCTTTAGTGGCTAAAGCCACTGGTTAATGAAAGCCAGCCCTTAAGGTTTTGATGCTGGAATTCGGCGCACTTTAGAGTATTTACTGCCTTTCCCATAAGGCCGTCCTATCATTGCTTTATCCAAAAACCTTCTAGCTCATAGATTCATTTTCAACCCATCATGACACAACATTCAAACAAGCAGCCCTCCCCTCAGGTTAATTAAATATTAATACTAGAAATGTTATAAATTAAATACAGATATTTTTTTGTATGAAAAAGCACCCAGAAATATCAGATATTCACTGGCTGTATACAAAATTTAATATGGTGATTCAATATGAATAACATATATAAAACAGTATGGTCAAACGCTAAGCAATGCTTTGTAGTCACTTCAGAGCTAGCAAAAAGCGCGGGCAAAAAATCTTCCCTAGTCCTCAAATCAATAACTTTTTTAACCCTTCCTCTATTATCGCTATTGAGTACCTTGCTGGTCAATGCTGCGCCTCAAAACGGTGTTGTTACTCAAGGGAGCGCCTCTATTTCCTCCCAAGGTTCAACCACTACTATTAATCAGTCTTCATCCAAAGCCATTATAAATTGGAGCAGCTTTAATATTGACCGTAGCGAAACGGTTAATTTCAAGCAGCCGAGTGTGTCTGCTGTTGCCTTAAATCGCATTAATGATTCAAATGGCAGCCAAATAATGGGCAGCCTGAATGCTAATGGTAATGTATTTTTAATAAACCCTAATGGCATCACCTTTGCTAAAGGTGCTCAGGTCAATGTTGCAGGTTTAGTCGCATCAACATTAACCATCAGTGATGAAAAGTTCCTCAAAGGAAATTATCAGTTTTCGGCTACAGGTAATAATGACGGTAAAATAACCAACTTCGGAAAAATCAATGCAAACACAATAGCATTACTGGGTAACCAAGTGATCAATAACGGCTGGATTGTCGCCACTGCCGGTGACACCCCAGCAGACATAGCGCTTGTCGCAGCAGACAATGTCACTATCAAATTTGGTCAATACCAGCGTTTAGGCATTAAAATCAATAAAGGCACGTTAAATGCGTTGGTCAATAACCAACAGTTGATTCAAGCAGATGGCGGTAAGATTTTACTGCGCGCAGCAGCAGCCAACACCCTACTAGGCGCTGCTGTTAACAACTCAGGGACTATTAGGGCACAAACACTGCAAGAGATTAACGGCGAAATTTTGTTATTAGCCGATATGCAAAACGGTACAACCAACGTTTCAGGTATTTTAGATGCCAGCGCACCGACCAAAGGCAATGGTGGCTTTATTGAAACTTCTGCTGCAACGGTCAACATTCAAAACAACTCAGTGATCACCACCCTTGCCGCACTTGGCGATAATGGTAACTGGCTGATAGACCCCGCCGATTATACGATTGCCGCTACCGGTGGTGATATCACGGGGGCTGATTTATCGACTAATTTAAACCTCACTAATGTCATCATCCAAACCAGCACATTTACCGATGTTGGCGAGCCGGGCGACATCTATGTCAACGATGACATTTCTTGGTCAGCGTCCACCAGCTTGACGCTTATCGCCGAGAATAATATTTATATTAATAGTGAGATTAAAGCCACTGGTGATGGCGCTGGCGTGATCTTTGACACAGCCTTAGATGATGAAGCAAGCACTGCAGAATTTATAGAAAGTCAGCATTTGCAATTGGGCGAGAACGGAAAAGTCACCCTCCTAGGTGAAGATGCGATCTACCAATTAGATGATCAAGATTACTTAGTGATTAATGGTAACAACACCAGTATTGACGGAGATAGCGCTTTAGAAGAGTTACAAAACATCAACGAAAACCTAGAGTTAGAACTAAACTATGTGTTGGGTGATGATATAGATGCGAGCGATACGCTTAATTGGAATGATGGCGATGGATTCGTCCCCTTAGGTGATTTTGACACGCCATTTAGCGGTATGTTTAGTGGCTCAGGCCATGAAATCGATCAACTAGTGATTGATTTACCTGATGACAGTTTAGTGGGGCTCTTTGGGATCACCGTTGATACTCTCATTAGGGATGTTGGATTAACAAATATCAATATCACTGGAGAAAGTGCAGTTGGAGGAATAGTCGGGGCTCAAATAGACAGCGCTATCTATCAAAGTTACGTGACAGGTATTGTTAGTGGTGAATTTCTGGTCGGCGGTATTGCTGGAGGCCAAATGTTCAGCTCTATAAATAATAGCTACTCAACAGCGAATACAAGCGGTGATTATGTGGTTGGCGGGATTGTCGGAGGCCAATTATTCAGTTCCATAAATAGCAGCCACACGACAGGAAGTACCAGTGGTTATGGTGATGTCGATGAAATAGAAGATATCAATGGTATTGGCGGAATCGCAGGGGTTCAATTTAACAGTACTATAGATGATAGTTACTCTATAGGGGATACCAGTGGTGTCGATATTGTTGGCGGGATAGTCGGTTTATCCTCCGATTTATTTCTCGACTTTGACGAATGCGAATGCTTTGAAGACGAAGTAGAATTCGAAATCTCTGATGAATTCTCTTCACAGAGCATCGTTACTAACAGCTATTCGACAGGCGATACCAGTGGTGAAGATTATATTGGTGGAATAGCGGGTATCCAAGAAAACGGCATAATAAATAATAGTTACACAACAGGCGATGTGAATGGTGCGGATTTTGTTGGCGGCATCGCTGGGCTATCTTACTCAAGCTCAAGCGAGCCTTCACCTTTCGAATATGTCATTGCAGATGAACCGCAAGAACAAGAACAAAGCTCCGTCATCGATACCTACTCCAAAGGAGACGTTAATGGTGAAAGTAATGTGGGTGGGTTAATAGGCAGCGCTATCAACAGTCGAGTAGCGACTAGCTATAGCAGTGGGGCAGTAACGGGGGATACAAACACAGGCGGCTTCATCGGTAGCAATGAAAACTCAGCTATCGAAGATTCTTTTTTTACCGAATCTACAGCGCAAGCCCAAGGTATCGGAGAAGAAATAAGCGATTCCCCCAGTGTTGATTTAACCTTATTAAGCACAGCAGAATCAATGCAGCTATCCAGTTATATAGGTTTTGATATCAGCGATGAATTTAATGCCGGCACGGTATGGCGAATCTACGAAGGTCATATCACGCCGGTGCTAAGCTACTTCTTAACCCCAGTATCAGACTTTAATGCGCAACTGAGCACTATCTATTTTGGCAATCAGGTGAATGCAGTGGCTAATAGCGTCAGTTACGCAGATACTGTTGATAGCACTCAAATTTTTGGTACTGTCACACTGCAAACAAATAGCGCAGATGCCGCTAGTTACAAGGGTAGTGACTTAACCATCGAAAGTGATTTGTACTCAACCATTTATGATATAAATAACGGCTCAGGAGGGGATGCTACTAGCTCAGTCACTATTACCCCTAAAACAATTACTGTTAGTGATGTAACGGCGCAGGATAAAGTGTTTGATGGCAATACTAGTGCAGTGCTTACAGGTGCTAGTTTATCTGGAGTCATCGATAACGAGGAAGTGAATCTACAGACCGATGGCACGTTCCTGACCCCCGATGTTGGTAATAACAAAGATGTCTTGGCTGATTATAGTATCAACAACAGTAACTACCAATTAACGACAAAGAGTGAAGTTTTAAAGGCTAGCATCACCAGTACAACCACTACACCCACTACACCCACTACACCCATTGTCACTATCACTCCTGTATCACCAAACATTCCAGAGCAAAATAACACTATTAGCGCCACACCTGAGTTCGATGCCAACCCCTTTGGAGAAACAGCCGCAGGTGGAGGCCCTGAGTTAGGCGGACAAGGTGTGGTCGATTGCGTCATGCTGCTGGATAACATAGGGAGCGAAAGCACTGAGGAAATGACAGAAAACTCCTTCAACTGTGCCATTTCAGCCGGGCAATCTAACGACAATAGTTAAAGTACCTATTCAGCAACGAGAGATCACCAACTTAGACCTTGGCTGCAGTGCTAGCTATCTATAGGCTAAGCCCTAATTTCAGCATATAGCCGTTTAAAATCAGTTTATTACACATAATCTATGTATGAAATATTTCAGCGACAAGACTGTCTCTACCGTTCAACATGATTTATATGCAATTCAATTAACACCATAAATTCATTAATTTATGCTACATTAATTATCCATGGAGGGCTTATTATTAGAGGATGATACTAAACATGATAATATTTCTAAACAGAATAATGGTAAAGCTAAGCCTAGCCAAATCCCTATTAATCTGGTTATTACTCGCTACCCTCTCTTTCTCCCCTCTTGCCACCGCAAGCCCTAAGCCACCAATAATGATCCCTTTATTAGACTGGAGTAGCCAGCGGGTAGTCGTCAAAGCCATTGGCTTATATTTCACTGAGCACAAATATCCAGTCATCTATAAGACTATGACCTCCAATAGGTTGTGGGGATCTTTGGCCAGAGGCAATGTCTATTTTCACACGAATGTGTGGCAAGCCTCTGGTGGTAAAAAACTCCAATCAATGCTAGAGAAGAAACGTATCATTGATATGGGTAATCACTCTGCGCAAACGATGGAAGAATGGTGGTACCCGCTATATGTTGAAAAGCACTGCCCGGGACTTCCTGATTGGGGGGCATTACTGCAATGCTCACACATATTCGCACCCTCCGATGATACTAAAGGAGTCTATAACGTGGGCCCTTGGCAATACAATGACGCAGATTTAATCCGCAGTTTAGGTTTGAATTTTCATATTAAAGAGTATCAAAATTATAATCAAATTTGGAAAAAGCTGGAGCGGGCCATCGCCCGTCAACAACCCATATTATTACTCAACTGGACACCCAATTGGACGGATCAACGCATCCCTGGAAGATTTATAGAGTTCCCTCTGTTTCACCCTAAGTGTGAGACCCAGGCAAGTTGGGGAATCAACCCCGAACTAAAATACGACTGTGGCAATATCCGCAACGGCTGGATCAAGAAAGTGGCATGGAACGGACTAGAACAGACTGCACCTTGTATTTTCAAGTTTATAGGCAATATGGATTTAACTAACCCAATGATCGCTGAGGCATCAGCGCTAGTAGATTACGACAAAAAATCAGAGGATTTGGCTGCTATATTGTGGCTAGAAAAATATCGATCAAAGTTTCGCACTTGGACAGCAAAGGGTTGCTTTAATACAGCAAGTTAATATTTCTTTGTTTAGCGCTTATTTTTTTCAAAGCTAGATTTTCTAGCGACGATAGAGCCGCTGGCAATCCCTAAATAAGCAATGCCAACAGCTTTAGTTTGCTTTAAACGATCCCCGATCCACTGCGACTAGCATCCACAGGACGCTGCGCTGCACAAACTTCACGGTAACCGCTGGCGCGGTAACTTTGGATAGGATCTATCGCACCGCCGCTGCGCATTCTCGCCATTTGCAAAATAGGCTCTACATCTAAATTGTAGGCACTCTTTAATGTCGCTTGCGCCATCATTGCATCATTACCTTGCTGGTAACCGCTTAGCTTTTGACGATTAACCAGTAGTGCTTTAACAAATGAGCGCTGCACTTCTGCGGCTGAGTAAATCAAGCTCTCTATTGGGTCAGTGACGTTGTGCGACTGATCCAACATGTAAAAAGGCGAAAAACTTGAATTGGTATTTTGTATATCCACCAACTCGTTAAACACTAAAAACAGTTGGTAGGGATTGATCGAACCCGAATCTAAATCGTCATCACCGTATTTACTGTCATTAAAATGGAAGCCGCCAAGTTTGCCAAATTGGGAGAGGCGCGAAACGATCATCTCTATGTTGACGTTCGGTGCATGGTGCCCTAAATCCACCAGACATTTACAGCGCTCACCGGTCTGGGTCGCCGCCAAATAACTGCTGCCCCAATCTTGAATCACCGTCGAGTAAAACGCCGGCTCAAAAATCTTGTGCTCCAGCAACATGCTCCAATCATCGGGCATGGCACTATAAATTTCTGCAGTGCAGTCTAAATAGCGAGAGAATGCATTGGCAAAGTGCTGTTGACCCGGGAAATTAGAGCCATCACCCACCCATACCGTCAGTGCTTTTGAGCCGAGTTTTTTACCGAGCTCTATCACTTCAATATTGTGCGCCACCGCCTGCTCGCGCATTGCGCTTTCACTGTGGGCCAAACTACCGTATTTGTAGGAGTGCGCTTGGTCCTTTTGATCTTGAAAGGTATTGGAGTTCATCGCATCAAAACTCAAACCCAAATCATTAGTGTAAGCCAATAACTCGCTAGGATCTGAGGGGGTGTCCCAGGGAATGTGCAGTGAAACGCTGGGAGTCGCTCTTCCCAAGTGCTGTACTACGGCGCAATCCGCCACTTTTTCGTAGATGTTACGCGGCTCGCCCTGCCCTGGAAAGCGTGCAAAGCGGGTGCCGCCAGTACCAAGCCCCCAAGAGGGCAATGCTACAGAGAAAGTGCTGGCTTGAGCGGTGAGCTGTTCAATGTCAGTGCCATCGCGAGCCAATCTTTCACCCAAGGCCTGATAATCACTCTCTAAAGAGCGGCTTAAAGGGCTGTTATGATCGGCAATGTGCTGCGCATCGATAGTCTGTTTACTGGTTATTGTCATTATTATTGTCCGTTTTAGCGGTCTTGCCGCAGTTGCAATATTATTGCTTATCATTAACGAGTGAAAGAAGGCGCGTGCCCCGCATCCACATTCAACACATTACCGGTCGATTTTGAGGAGACATCCGCGACAAAGAAATAGACCCCCTCGGCGATGTCCTCTGGAAAAACATTTAGCTTTAATAAACTGCGCTGGCGATAGTGCTCTTCTAAATCGTCCGTCGACATTTTATAGGCGCTGGCACGCTCCTCTTTCCACTTGCCGCTCCAAATTTTAGAGCCGCGTAATACCGCATCGGGATTGACCACATTCGTTCTGATGCCAAAGGGGGCTCCCTCAAGTGCAATACAGCGCGCCAATTGGATCTCAGCGGCTTTTGCGGTGCAATAAGCAGAGGCATTGGCCGAGGCCACTAAACCATTTTTACTGGCGACGAACACAATAGAGCCGCCCATTTGCTGTACTTTCATCAGGCGGTAAGCCGAACGCGATACCAAGAAATAGCCGGTCGATAAAATCCCCTGATTGAAATTCCAATCCGCCAAGCTCGTTTCATCTAACGGCGCCGAAGATGCGATGCCGGCATTTGAGACTAAAATGTCGATACCACCAAAAATGCGTGAAGTATAAGTAAACGCATCTAGTACTTGCTGCTCATCAGTCACATCCATCTTGCAGGCGCTGATCACATCAGCACTGTAAAGTTTGGAGAAATGCGCGACACTGTCATCTAAGCCTTTTTGATCAATATCGGTCAGCATCACGCAGGCACCTTGGCTGAGTAACTTATCGGCAGTAGCGCGACCTATGCCACCAGCACCGCCGGTAATCAGCGCGATTCTTCCCGCCAAACTTTTAGCTTTAGGCATGCGCTGTAATTTAGCTTCCTCTAACAGCCAGTACTCAATATTAAACGCCTCTTGCTCAGGCAGACCACAGTATTTATCAACCCCATTGGCATCGCGCATCACATTGATAGCATTGAGATAAAACTCACCGGCGATACGCGCGGTGGCTTTATCTTTGGCAAAGGTCAGCATGCCGACCCCTGGGATCAAATACACTACCGGGTTAGCATCGCGAATCGCTGGGCTATCGGCGTGTTTGCAGCGCTCATAATAGGCAGCATAGTCAGCTCTATAATCAGTTAACTGTTGCTCAAGTCCTGCTATCAACGGCTCTAAATTATCCGTTACAGGATCATAATTTAGCACTATCGGTTTGATTTTAGTACGTAAAAAGTGATCTGGGCAAGATGTCCCCAGCGCTGCCAGTGATTCAAGCTGATGGCTGTTAACAAATTCAAGAATTTGCTCTGCATCGTTAAAATGACCAATTTGGCGCTGCACTGCACTGGTTTTACCGCGAATAATCGGCATTAACTGCGCGGCGATGGCACTGCGCTGGTCGCGACTAACACTGGCAACACGCGCTCCGCCAAAAGCTTCACGCCCTGCCAACTGCTGATCCAACCAGTGCTGGGCCCTATTAATCATCTCTACCGATATTTCATAACAGTCTTTGGCGCTATCCGCCCAGGTAAACAAACCGTGTGCCTCTAACACTACTCCTTTTAAGTGCGGGTTTTGCGTCGCTATTTGAGACAACTCTAAACCCAGCTCAAAACCGGGTTTACGCCAGCCCAACCAGCCAATCTCGCCGCCGTACACTTGCTCGGTTATCGATCTTGAGTTTTCACAGGCGGCAATCGCAATCACCGCATCTGGGTGTAAATGATCGACATGTTTGTAGGGCACATAGGCATGTAGCGGTGTATCAATACTGGCGGCACGGCTATTGAGATTAAAAGTACAGTGTGGCAGGTAAGCCACCATTTCATCTTCATAGCTGTCGCCGCGATACAAATCTTTGATGGCGATTAGCTTATCCATATAAAGGGTAGAAAAACCAGCGAGCTCAATACTACCAATATCCCCGCCAGAGCCTTTCACCCAGAGCACTTCTACCTCTGCCTTGCTAATAGGATCAATACTCATGACCTTGGCCGAGGTATTGCCCCCGCCGTAGTTCGTGACTTTCGGGTCTGACCCCAACAAGTTAGAGCGATATTTCAACAGTTCAGGCTCACTCATTTGCGCCGCTACTTGCTCATCCCAGCGCAGTGTAATGAGTTTACTATTGTCAGTGTCGGGCATTAGATGGAACCTCGTTAAGTTTATTTATGGTCGTGCTGAATTTTAAAATTGCCACGGCTTTGCTATCCATCAAAAACTGCGTGGTTGAAGAGCGCCAAGAAAGCCCTTAAAATCAACCACTAAAAATGCAGAACCAATCAAACAAAGCCAATACCAATCAAAAGCAATCAACGAAATGTACATTATCTGTCAAAAACAGTCAACTTCATTCAAAATATTGCACAAAAAGCTTGATAATGATTTTTTGTTCAGTCATATTCGATCTAAGGAGAACTTATGCACGAGCGTGAACGACATAGAATAATTCTGTCAGAGGCTGCGACTAAACCCGTAGTGACGATTAGCTACTTAGTAGAACTGTTAGATGCTTCTGAAGCCACTATTCGCCGCGATGTCAACTTTTTGCATAACGAAGGCAAACTCAGAAAAGTACGCGGTGGTGCTGAATCACTGCACCCGCCGACATCCACAGGATTGGCTGGGCGCCCATTTGCTATTAGCCAGTCGATCAATGCAAAGGCTAAAAGCCGGGTGGCGCAGGCCGCTGCGGCGCTATGTACAGAGGGAGAGTCAATCATCATCGGCGGCGGCTCCACTGCGTTTATGATGGCAGAGCACATCAAACACATGCAGTTAGATGTTATGACCAACTCTTTTGTGATTGCTGAATACCTGCTCAGAGAGGGCAACTGCAACGTAACAGTGCCCAGTGGCAAGATATACCGGGAGCAAAATTTGATTTTGAGCCCTTACCCTGAAGATGGCTCGTCCCAGTTCTACGCCAGCAAAATGTTTTTTGGCGCACAGGGAGTCGGCAATTTAGGCGTCATGGAGACCGACCCGCAAATTGTCCAGGGCACTACTCGCTTGTTAGGGCAAGCAGAACAGCGAATTTTACTGATAGACAGCAGTAAGTTCACCTTGAGCAGTAGCATGATTACCTGCTCATTAGCAGCGTTAGACACTGTGGTCACCGATCAAGGTGTCAGCAACAAGAGCATTAAAATGATAGAAGCTTCAGGCTGTCGACTCATCATTGCAGGAGAGTCGTCCGTCTAAACCAAGCGTCAAGATCGGCGCTGATTAATAATAAATAAAACGGAGATAGACCATGATGTTCAAGAAATTACTCGCCACCACCGCCATCGCCGTGGCCATGATGTCAACCGGGGTTGTGCAAGCAGCTGACATTAAAATTGGCTTAGTGGTAAAAGCATTGGGAATAGGTTTTTTTGAGGCCGCCAACGAGGGCGCTCAGGAAGCAGCTAAAGAGCTCGGCGGGGTACAGGTCATTTATACTGGCCCCACCAGCACTACCGCTGAGGGGCAAATCGAAGTCATCAGTGCGCTGATTGCACAAAAAGTGGATGCTATTGCGGTCTCTGCTAATGATACCGATGCACTGGTACCAATTCTTGCCAAAGCGCAAAAACGTGGCATCAAGGTTATCTCTTGGGATTCAGGGGTGGCTAAAAAAGGTCGTCAAATGCATCTCAACCCTTCTAGCAACGCCCTTATCGGTGAAATGAACATCAAACTCGCTGCCGATGCCCTTAAAGCAGGTAACTTTGCCAGCGGTGATGTTGCCATCTTAAGTGCCACGCCGACCTCTACTAACCAAAACATTTGGATTGAGGAGATGAAGAAGGTATTGCCTAAGTACAGTAATTTAAATCTAGTCGCCACTGTCTACGGTGATGACTTAGCGGATAAGAGCTATCGCGAAGCGCAGGCACTACTTAAGACTTATCCCAATTTAAAAGCGATTATCGCACCGACCACTGTGGGCATTTTAGCCGCGGCACAAGCGGTCAAAGATGCAGGCAAAATTGGCAAGGTATATGTTACCGGTTTAGGTCTCCCCTCTGAACTTGCAGGTCACGTAGATTCAGGCGCGGTACACTCTTTTGCCATCTGGAATCCCATCGATCTGGGATACGCTGCCACTATGATTGCCTACAACTTAGTGAAAGGTAATGGCAGTGATACTAAAATCGGCATGGGCCGCTTAGGCGATGCCAACTTAGATGAAAATGGCGAAGCGGCCATGAGCGAGCCATTCATTTACGATGCCTCAAACGTGCACAAGTTTGCCGATATTTTTTAAAGATCAGCGTTAAGTCACAGCGCAACACCAACAGTTAAATACCCGGGGTAACTGACTGTTGGTCACTGTGCTATGACTTAGCCCTCTATAACTTCTCACTTCAACCTTGTTCCACACATAAAAGCACCAAAGACTAAATTAGTACTGATTTCTACAACAATCAAAAACATTCTAATAAAGATAATAATACTATGTCGCAAACACCTTTTTACTCCCTGCGCGGGATTAGCAAGGCATTTCCCGGGGTCAAAGCCCTCGATGAAGTGCAATTAGACCTGTATCCCGGTGAAGTAATGGCATTGATTGGCGAAAATGGCGCCGGTAAATCTACCTTAGTCAAAACCATGACTGGCATCTACCAGCCCGACTCAGGTGAGTTAAAACTCGCGGGCGAGTCCATCCATTTAGCCACGCCCGACGCTGCCAGAAAATTAGGCATTACTGCCATTCACCAAGAAACCGTATTGTTTGATGAGCTGAGTGTCACCGAAAACATTTTCACCGGCCACCATTTAACCCGCGGTCCCCTTAAAATGCTCGATTGGCGCGCCATGCGCAGCCAGTGCGTAAAGATCCTGGCGGATATAGAAGCGCAGATTGATCCAGATATTCTGCTAAAACATTTGAGCATCGGTCAGCGACACATGGTCGCCATTGCTCGGGCACTGTCCTTTGATGCCAAAGTGGTGATTTTAGATGAGCCCACCGCCGCTCTGTCCATCTACGAGACTCAAGAGCTGTACAAAATTGTCGAAAAGCTCAAAAGCGCCGGCTGCGCAATCATGTTTATCAGCCATAAATTTGATGAAGTATTTGCCATCGCCGATCGCTACACGGTATTTCGCGATGGCTGTTTTGTCGACCAGGGAAAAATTATCGATATCACCCAGGCACAATTAGTGACGATGATGGTCGGGCGCACCGTTGATCAAGTCTATCCTAAAGAAAATATCCCCTTAGGCAGCAATGTGCTTAAAGTCGCTAACTTCTCACATCCCACCGAATTCAATGATCTCAGTTTTGAGCTGCGCGCCGGTGAAATTTTGGGTTTCTACGGTTTAGTCGGCGCCGGTAGAACAGAGCTAATGCAAGCGATTTACGGCGTTTCAAAAATAACCCAAGGCAGTATTGAGGTAGAGGGAGTCAGCGTTATCATCCACTCCCCGGCCGATGCCATCAAAGCCGGTATCGTCTATGTGCCCGAGGAGCGCCAGAGCCAAGGGGTGGTTTTAGATTTGCCTATCGATCAAAACATTACCTTGCCACAACTTAGTAAAATCAATAAAAACGGCTTACTTAATCAACACAGTGAATACGCCCTGGCCGATGAATACGCCAGCCGCTTGCGCGTAAAAGCGCCCAATTGGCACGAGCCAGTGGGCAACTTATCCGGTGGTAACCAGCAAAAAGTGGTTATTGCAAAATGGTTGGCGACCCAGCCCAAGGTGATCATTTTAGATGAGCCGACTAAGGGCATAGACATCAGCTCTAAAGCGGCGGTACACAGTTTTATGTCGGAGTTAGTCAAACAGGGGCTGGCCGTGATTATGGTCTCCTCCGAATTACCAGAGGTAATGGGCATGTCTGATCGCATCATTGTGATGAGCGAGGGGCTGCAAGTGTGTGAATTTAACCGAGCAGATTTTAACGCAGAGAAAATCGTCAGTGCGGCGAGCGGAGGCCTCAATGAAAAAACTATTCACTAGTCGCGAGGCACTGTTGTGCATACTGATCTTAGTCATGACCTTGTCGGTGGGCGCCATTGCCGATGACTTTTTAAGTATTGGCAACTTACTTTCAATTTATAACGACACTTCTATTCTGATCATTCTGGCTCTGGGTCAAATGCTGGTGATTATCACCCGTTGCATCGATTTATCCGTGGCGGCTAACCTCGCATTAACCGGCATGGTAATCGCCATGATCAACAGCAGCTATCCCGATTTCCCGGTGCCGCTACTAGTATTATTTGGCGCTTTATTAGGCCTGTGTATGGGCATGATCAACGGCTTACTGGTATGGAAATTAGGCATCCCAGCCATCGTCGTCACGCTGGGCACGATGAGCATCTACCGAGGGGTGATATTCCTACTCAGTGACGGTTCATGGGTCAATGCCCACGAGATGTCTAAGGTGTTTATGCAGATACCCCGCTCCACCTTTATCGGTGTCGCACTACTTTCTTGGGCATCGATAATCACTGTCGCGGTGTTCTATTATTTTACCCGTTATGCGCGCACCGGCCGTGAAATATACGCGGCGGGCAACAGCCCCACCGCCGCTTTCTACACTGGTATAGATGTAGGTCGCAGCCAGTTTATCGCCTTCTCATTATCGGGATTGCTCGCCGGCCTCTGTGGTTATTTGTGGGTATCACGCTACGCGGTCGCCTATGTGGATGTCGCGGCAGGCTTTGAGTTACAGGTGATTTCGGCCTGCGTCATCGGCGGTATCAGCATCATGGGTGGCATAGGAACCGTCGCAGGCTGTGTGTTAGGGGCGCTGTTTCTCGGGGTGATCAACAATGCCCTACCGGTGATTGGAGTATCGCCTTTTTGGCAGATGGCAATCTCGGGTGGGGTAATAGTACTCGCGGTCATTGCCAGCTCTAGAGCGGAACAGAAGTCCGGCAGAATCATCTTAAAAAATGCCGTGTTGGCACCCTCAAAATAGTTAAACGTGATAACTGTGGAATAGAGCAATGCAAAAAATAACAACACAAAAATGGCCACTGCCCAAAGACCTATTCAGTATCAAAAAACTGCCCTGGGAGTTTTTCCTGATACTGATTACGGTATTTGTGTTCATCTTGAGCGCCTATGCATCCCCCTACTTTTTAGACCCTTGGAACTTATCTGACGCCACTTTTAACTTTGTCGAAAAAGCCATAGTGGCGCTGCCATTGGCGATGTTGATTATCTGTCGCGATATCGACCTGTCGGTGGCATCAATCATCGCCCTATCCTCGGTGGCCATGGGCTTCGCTGCCCAATACGGATTTAATATCCCGGTGATAGTGATCATCGGCATTAGCGTCGGCATGTTGTGCGGTTTGGTGAATGGCGCAGTAGTGACTCATTTTGAGATACCGGCGATTGTGGTCACTATCGGCACCATGAGTCTGTTTCGCGGCATTAGTTACATATTATTGGGCGATCAAGTCCTCAAAGACTATCCCGAAGGTTTTGACTACTTCGGCCAAGGGTATATCTACTGGGTATTCAGCTTCGAGTTTATGTTGTTTTTAGTGGCGACTTTATTCTTTTATTTTCTATTGCACAAAACCAACTTTGGCCGGCGTTGCTACGCCATTGGCAACAACCCTACCGCTGCTTTTTACTCAGGTATCAACGTCAAACGCCACCGCCTACTACTGTTTGTGATAGTCGGCGCACTAGCCGGTGTCGCCGCCGTGTTACTCACTTCAAGATTGGGCAGTACTAGGCCCACCATCGCCTTGGGCTGGGAGTTGAGCATTATCACCATGGTAGTATTGGGCGGCGTTAACATTATGGGTGGCGCAGGCACTATCACCGGCGTGTTTATCGCGGTGTTTTTAATGGGCATCGTCACTTTTGGTCTAGGGCTACTTAACGTGCCGGGCATTGTCATGTCGATCATCATCGGCGCGATGTTAATTTCAGTGATCGCGACTCCTGTGTTGATCAAAAAATTTAGTCAGAGGAAAGGATGATGCGCTATGCATTTGTAATGCAGCTGAAAGCGGGCTGCGAAAAAGCATATTTAGAGCGCCACCAGCAAATTTGGCCAGAACTAGCGACTTTGCTGACGCAATACGGCATTGCTAATTATCAAATTTTTCTGCACCCGCAAACGCTGCAACTGTTTGCATCATTTGATGCTCCTAGCAGCTTTAACTCAGCGGGGCTCAAAACAGAGCCGCTAATGCACAAGTGGTGGGACTCAATGGCGCAATATATGATTACCCAAAAAGAAGAGGAAGAGGATAGTAATGAGCCCCAAAGCATCGAACTCACTGAAATGTTCTATATGAGCTAGCTTTTACTATTTACCTTCCACTAAACAGGCATTAATTTGAAACTAAATAGACATTCTATATGACCCAAATACCAGCAATCGCGGTTCTAGACATTGGCAAAACCAATTTAAAAATATGTCTGTTAGCGCTAGATGATGGCCGCCCACTGAGCGAGCACAAACGTCAGAATCAAGTGCTAGACCTAGCGCCTTATCCACAGCTGGATATAGAAGGTATTTGGCAGTGGTTTAAACTGACCATCAAATCACTGACCCCACAATACCTAATCCAAAAACTTGTTTGTACTACCCACGGTGCGACTGCTGTGTGCATGAGCGCAGATGCTATTGCTATGCCGGTTTTGGATTACGAATCAAATCTATGCTGCAGTGAAGATGAGCGCTATCAGACACTGCGTCCCCCTTATGCACACAGCCTATCACCCAACTTAGGTGTCGGACTAAACCTTGGCCGGCAACTACACTGGCAAGCGCAGCAATACCCAGCAGAGTTTGCTAAGGTCAAGCACATCCTTATGTATCCACAATACTGGGGCTGGCGCATGAGTGGTGTGATGGCGAGCGAAGTAACTTCTCTGGGCTGTCACACTGATTTATGGAATCCACAAACAAATAGCTTCTCCTCGCTTGTGGATAAGATGCAATGGCAACCACGTTTTCCTAAACTGCTCAAAACCGGTACAAACTTAGGCCTGGTACTGCACACTCTAGCGACAGAGCTAGGCTTGCCTGCCACTTGCCAAGTCATCAACGGTATTCACGACTCTAATGCCTCACTGGTCCCCTATTTAAAAGCTAAAAAAGCCCCCTGCACCGTCATATCAACCGGTACTTGGGTAGTAATAGCCGCCATAGGCGCCTCTTTACAAGACTTAAAAGAACAGTGCGATATGCTGGCCAACGTCAACGCCTTTGGCGATGCAGTGCCCTGCATTCGATTTATGGGCGGTCGCGAATGGCAGCACTTGGCAACAGCGCAAGCAGCAACGGTTGCTGATCTCAATGCAGTGATGGCATTAGAGGTACACGCCCTACCTTCCTTTAGTGAGCAAGGTGGCCCTTTTAACCATGATCATTCCAAACAGGGGAAATTTGTCGGCCCTATCAACCAGCTCAGTGATGCACAGCGCACTGCACTTGCCTCCCTTTACTGCGCGTTTATGACACAATACTGTTTAGATTTAGTTCAAGACCAACAGCAAGGTAATATCTACGTAGAGGGCAGCTTCGCCAGCAATGACTTGTTATTAAGTATATTGGCACTATTAAATGATACTCAAGCGGTACTGGCCAGTGCAGACAGCACCGGCACCACTTTAGGCACAGCACTTTCAATCGACGCTTGTGATTGGCCACAAACACTACCCACACAAAAGCCAACCGCCATTCATTTAACCACAGAGATAAAAGCATATTATCGCCATTGGCTCAGTTTGATTGCGTAGATTGATTACTTAGATTGAAGAGAAGTTTATAGAGGAGAACTAAAACGCCGCTAACTCGCGGCGCAATCAATTATTTTTTCCAAGCAGCCCAAGGATCGTCATCAAGTGTGTCATTAGATCTTTTTGCTGCACTTGGCTTGTCATAGCTACGCGGGGAATCACCGCGATCTGAATGACTTTTACTGAAACCAGCATTTGAGCCAAAGCTGCGTTTCTTATAATTGCCCTTACCACCTGAACGTGAGCTACTGTTATATTCAGCGGCTTTTTTAGCACGTTTTTCATTGAGTCTCTGCGCATCTTCCATGGATAAAATAGACGGCTCACCCGCTTCTTGGTCATCGGGAACAATACGATCTCTAGGGGGAAGTTTGAACTGCTCAGAGCTGGCTCTTGGGTAGCTTTTGTAGTCATACATGTAAAAAGTTTCTACTTTTACCCGTGCCCATTCCGTCTTTTTCAAGAACTTAACGCTGGATTCAATGCTGGCATTGGTTTTAAAGCAGTTGATATTTAGATAGGCAAACAAGATATCAAAACCGTATTGCTCCACTAGGTCAGTAACCACCTTTTTTAGACTCACACCGTTTAGGGGGTTGTTTTTGTATTTGATCTCGTCACTCATTGTTTACACTGCTATCCAAATTAAGAAAGGACTATTATAGCTGACTACAAAGTCAAATAGCAGGTTATTGTTGGATTGGTTTAGTTTTCATGGTGGATGGTTGTTTTTTGGAGAGGGGGTGTTTTTTAATTCAAGCTGACCATTCACTCAACAAAGTGAAAAAGAACCAACGAATTATATTTTTAATGTTTAAGATCAAAAGATTTAAGTGCAATTTTGCCTGCAGCGAGTTCATTTATTTTTGCGAAAGGAAAGAAACCGAACCAAAGTGGCTCTTTGCCATCCATGTCACCGCCAAATACCGTACATCTCGTACATTTACACTCATTGGCATCCTTGCCATCGTGCAAACTGCTTGAAAATGTGGGCTTCCCCCATATCACATATGTGTGGGCATTTCCGTTTATGATAGCAACTTGGGGCCTGGCTATTCCAGTTGTGGCGAGAGTTTATAAATGAAGAATAAATTACGAGAATTGAGAACATCGAACTCTGTTTCACAAGCGGAGATAGGGAAAACTTTAGGAGTCTCGCATCAAACAATACATTCAATAGAAAACGGAAAATATGACCTCAGCCTACCTTTGGCTTTCAAAATATCTGATTAAAGATTGAAGATATTTTTATTCCAGACTAAAGGTTGGATTGGATTTTTATTACTCTTTGACATCCATGTCATAAGTTACATACCGAACTTCGCATTCAAAAAAGCAAATCAGTTAGAATTTTTCACTCCCTACAGATACTATTTTAGACTAAGTTAACTTGCATATGTTTTATAGGTATCAATTTCACACTTCTCCAGCGGCAATTTTATCAAAAGTACCATCATCTTTCATTTCACGGAGGGTATCATTGTATTCTTTTGCCAGTGCTGGGTTGTAGTGGCATACTAATTTTGGCCACCTAAAAAGAGGTGATATTATTAACACTCTTAACTTAGGTGCTATATGACAAAACATTATAATTCAGAATTCAGACAAGAGGTCTCTGAGCTTGTCCTTGATCAAAATCACTCCGTTCGCGAGGCTCCTGATGCGATGTAATCAATAGGTTCGAGTAGATTGGCACTTAGTTAAGATGTAACTATTTGTTTTATTCTGTGTAATCTTATTTGAAACTCGGCTTTTAAAACCTATATTCCTTGTTCTGCTTAAGAGTGAGGAAATTTGATGTCTCAGGCCATCAACTCTAAGTATCATGACAACTAAAAATAAATTTTACTTATTGTATTTAAACACTTTATTTTTTAACTAAGTGCCATTCGGGTCAAAGTAAATTTATTTTTACTCAAATCATTCAGTATCCTTACTTTCATGATATTTCTCAGATTTATGGTCGCCACCACGCTGATACGGACTGCAGCGTCTATCAATTTGTTCTTCTATTTGCCGCTTAAAGGCGGCGTAAGAAAATAAAGGACAGACACAGATTAATTGTCAGTTACTGCAGCAGACTAAGCACTTGCTGTGGTTGACTGTTTGCTTGAGCAAGCATAGATTGCGCCGCTTGCATCAACACTTGGCTGCGTGTCAAAACACTAGTTTCTTGAGCTATATCAGCATCCATAATAGTAGACCTTGCAGCTGAAGTTTGCTCATTGAATACTCTTAAGCTATTGACACTATGGTTCAACCTATTCTGGAATGCACCTAGAGTTCCCTGGTGCTTAGAAATTGTTTGAATAGCGTGATCTATTTTAGTCAGGGCATCTTCTGTATCAGCTACTGTAATGCTTGATACACTGATCGCTTCATTATCAACAAAAATACGATCCATAACGATTCTATTTGCTTCATTACCTCCCAGTTGAAAAGAGATAGTTGTGTCTCCACCTTCAGACCTTGCTGATAGCCCTGTCAACTGAAGGTCATTAGCACCTTTTTGAATTGGCTCGTTATTGATAACATCAATAGCAGATTTAACATCGCCACCGTAGTCACTACCATGAATTGAACCTGTGTCGTCATCTGTCAAATTCATGTGAGCACTAATATAAGTTGAAGCTGCTCCTCCAGTTACTGAGGTATAAAATGCTGCGGAGGTCGTCGCGGGAATTAGACTGTCTACTGCTGCATTAAAATCACCCATACTGGTAAGGGTACTCGCTTGTGTTCGAGTCACTAATTCAGCCATTAATGCTTTTATGCCATCGGCGTTGCCTTCATCCTTTATTTGTTGATCCAACATCCTAACAGCAACATAACCAACTGAATATCCAGCAGAATTGCTAGGTGATCCCGCTGTATTAGAAAGAAAGTTAGCTGAGACAAATAGGTTACTAATCCCCGTCGCCGCTGCTATATCACCGTTGACTCGATCATCTGCCCCGTGAATAAACTCAGCAGCTCCTTCAGTAAACCAGCCTGGTATAGCACTCATATTCATATTAACAGCCATTACCGCATGAACAGCTTCGTGAGCAATAACCCTGTCTTGATTAGTTGATCCATCACCACTGGGATAACCTGTTGTGGGAAAATCGTCAGGATCTATATTTAATTTTAAATTATCTCCAACCCCACCACTACTGGTCCAACTAACTGAGGCAAGAACACCTCCTGGTCCATCTCCAGTGTATACCAGCTCAATACTTTTACCTTTACCATTAAGCCCAAAATGATCTTCAATTAACTTACTTGACTCCGGAATCCAACTAGTTTCTAACCAAAACTCTAAAGCAGCTTTTCCAGTCAACTCCGTAGCATTATCAAATACGTCTTGATTGTTGAAGGAAGTGCCCACAAGTATGTCTTTAATACCTAGTGATATTTGCTCAATCTCCTGCTGGATAATTGCTTTGTTGCCGGCTGAGTTGGTACCGTTAGCACCTTGTAGAATAAGCTCTCTAGAGCGCTGTAACATATTGACAACTTGTTTCAATGCTCCCTCTGCAGTTTGCATATAAGAGATACCATCAATCGCATTTCGAATGCCTTGGGCAGAACCACGTATATCCGATGTCATTCGTTGACTAATAGCAAGTCCTGCAGCATCATCTGCCGCGCTGTTAATTCTTTTTCCAGAGGAAAGCCGCTCACTGGCTTGTTCAATGGACTGATTATGGAGCGTCAGATTGTTCCGAGCCATAATTGAATTAATATTAGTATTAATGCGCATAAGATTGTCTGTATTTTCATCGCTTTTATATTAAGGTATAAGGGATGACGGCCAAAAAGCATACAGCTTTAGCAGTGTCTCCACTTTAAGACAAAATTTATAAGTGGTGGTAATATTCATACGGAACGCACAGAACGGGATAACCGATTAGAAGTTTCTGGTCAAGCAACAATAGAAACACCCTTGTCTTTGTTATACAAAAATCAAATTTCATTATCTTTGACTAATTTAAATAGTCTGAGTTGCTCTTGATATTCACATGCTTGGTATCATTAAATGTGCACCAGTCACCCAGCTGATTTTAGACTTTGTAATCGAGCTATTTATAGATCGATTACTGACCTTTACTTCTTGCTTCAGTAATTATTCGGTACTAACTTTAATCCAATGCTAAGCAGATGAGTTGCTTTTCTAATAGCTCTCTGGCTTTGCTCAAAAAGTAATCCAATCCGCAATGGCTTTGTTGTTGGCATACTCACTAATTTAAAATTAGCGTGGTTAAGATGATATTTAATCAAACCTTGCGATCAGTTTATTTAACCAACCATCAGCAAGGCTAGGCTTGTACACCAACCGTATGTTTTCTTCACAGTGATTGTCACAATCAACCACATCGACGATTGAAAGAGCATAATGTTCAGCAATAAAATCTGGCACATATGCAATCGCTCGTCCCTGCTGCACTAAAGACATTAACACACTGAAATCATTGCAACGAAACCCTATTCGTCGCGCTACTTTATCATCTCGCCAACCATCGGAACTGACACCACGAGTGATGCCACAAAACGGTGAAACACTGGGACATGCAAACGGGTATTTAAGCAACATTTCACTACTTAGCAAGCCTTTTGGGTTGTCATTAAACAGCGTATGTTTGGGACTCGCTACTACCTTAAACAACGTTGTACCTAGTAATATATTTTCAAAATCACTTGGATGACTGAGATTGCTTAACGCAACGTCTGTTACTAAAGCAAGGTGAGCGTGACCATGGGTTAATTGATCAATCGCATCGTCTTCCCATTTGACGTTAACATTTATTTCGTAGTGCTCATTTTCTAACTTATCAAGCAACATGCCAACCCAATGCTGGATAAGCACTGATGGGCCTGCAATATTGATTTGAACCGCTTTTTCCTTACCGACAAATTCACTCAATGCTTGATCTGCCTCATGCACTATATGTTGTGCATAATAGCTAAACTTCTCCCCTTGACGATTCAAAACAATATTACGTCCAACTCTGTCAAATAACTGAGTGTTTAGTAGGGTTTCTAGACGCTTAATCACTTTTGATAACGCACTGGGAGTTTGATGAAGTTGTTTAGCTGCCTGTTGCAAATTATTGAGTTTAGCCACCACAATAAATTTTCGTAAGTCTTCAGTATCCACAATCAAGTACCGTTATGTCATGTTTTTATATAAATCATATCCCATACAGACACGATTATTAACTCTTTAGCGATATTTTATTTATTAATCATGCTGCAAAATAACAACTTTATTAGTGAGGAAGAAACCAATGAACTACCCATTACAGCAGTGGATATACATTAAGCGCCCGCAGGGACGCGTAGGAAAGCAGCATTACAAATTGGTGGAATCTGAATTTTCACCGGTGTTAAGTGCTAATGAAGTATTAGTCGAAGCTAAATACATTTCTGTCGATCCTTACATGCGTATTCAACAAGCTGAAAAAAACAACTGGGAGCAGCCCCACCCCTTAAATACTCTACAAGGTGCAGCGACAGTCTCTGAAGTACTTGAGTCCAATCATAGCGATTTTGTAGTGGGCGATTATGTACTTGGATACACAGGCTGGCAGACCCATGCCAAAGTTCATGGTAGTGACATTGAAAAATTAGACCCTAAAAAACACGATATTACTACTGCATTAGGAGTGTTGGGGATGCCTGGCCGTACCGCTTGGTTTGGGCTAATGGAAGTGGGTAAACCTCGTGCGGGGGATATTGTCGTAGTATCTGGCGCCGCAGGGGCAGTCGGTTCTCTTGTTACTCAGTTCGCAATTCGAAATGGCTGTAAAGTCATTGCATTAGCAGGCTCAAAAGAGAAATGTGAATGGCTTACTTCTTTAGGTGTCTATCAAGCGCTTAATTATAAAGATTACAGTGATGCAGCATCCCTGGCAATCCAGCTTGAGAAACTAGGGGGGGTAGATGTGTATTTTGATAACGTTGGCGGCATGATCACAGATGCAGTCCTGTCTGTACTCAACTTAAGAGCGCGCGTTGTTATCTGCGGTCAAATATCACAATATGATGGCGGGTTGGACAGCCCAGAGCTCGCGCCAAGATTTCTCCACCAAATGCTCTATAAACGCGCATCTATCCAAGGCGTTTTGGCACGCGATTATACACACCGAATGGACGAAATGATAAAACACGTAGGTCCATGGGTCGAAGCGGGAGAAATAGAATTTAAAACCTCAATCGTCCAAGGTTTTGAGCAACTACCTGATGCATTAGCGAGCTTGTTTGGAAGCAATAATATGGGCAAAGCTATGGTGAAGATTTAGTAATCATAGGGTTAGAGTTAATTGATTTTAATCTTTAATCTTTTCAAAAACCTGCCCTTCCTCGAACTACACTACGTAAACACCGGGCCCTTGTATTGCCGCCGCAGCAATTCGCTAAATTGGTGTGCGTAGCGACAGGCAGATTTCATACTCCCGGCAAAATCTAAGTACCGACATCCATCTCCGATATCGGCAACGTCGCTAAGAGCGGAGCTGCGACTGCATGGATGCAGGAGGTACGACACCGCCCATCTGAGCGGCCGCCAATTTTGGGGATTTCGGAGGTCCTTATGTAAAAGGACTTAAAAATGCCGTGATCACATGGATGTGAAAGAACGACGGAGGCATAATTGGGTGGCTTTTTTATGTACAGGACGTACGGTATAGCACGATGGTAAGGATGCCAATGAGTGTATAGATACAGGATGTAAGGTATTTGGCAATGCCATGGATGACAAAGAGCCACTTTGATGCCGATTCTTTTGGCCCATTTAAAAGAAATGAACTCGACGTAGTCGAAACAGCATTTCAATCTCTTGAATTTAAATAATAAACATAAAATTAGTAAAAATTTTTTAATCTTTTAAAAAGAAGCTATCCGCCAATTCGATGATACAAACTAGCCGCCATAAACCCTGCCTCTTGATACTTCTTTAAACTTTTAGGTAGCTCAAACGGGCTCTTTTTATGCGCAGCTGCTATCCCCTGCCCTGAGACAAATTCAACTTCAGCAATGCCATTTAACTGGATAAGCGCTTCCATTTTAAAGGAGATAGCCCCCCCTGCCATCCGCCCTCTCTTGGCGCGTTTTTTAATCACTACAGTATCAATCTGGTTATCTTTAATGAAGTTAACCAAGCCATCATAGAAAGCCTTAATCGATTCACCGCTCTCGTCATCTTCAAGTTTGAGTTTCTTAAGCGCAATATCGACGAAATCGAGCTCATCATCTTCCAAAATGACTAAAATGGCTTCTGATGATTTGAGTTCAATTCCACAAATGCGTGACATATTATTTATCCGTATATTTACTGAGAAGATGATTGGTAGCTACCGTATATCCACACGGAGCAAAGTGATAGTAATTTTGCGGGTAAAAACAACAAGAACGATCGATAATAATTTTTCTTTTAAATATAGAGCTAAACTTTCTACAAAAAATTCAAAATTTATCTATTTAATTTCAAATATTTAAAAAGTTATTTAATCCATACGGCCAAATTAAAACTCATTAGAGCAATTGATTTTTTAGAATAACAAAATTTCCCCAAAATACTTTATCCAATCCAGAAAATTATTTTATTGTTTATAAACAGTAGGACTCAAACAAAATATCATGTAGCACACAGCAAAAAGACACATATCCCTTAAGAAAAACACCCCAATAAGCGGAATAAACTATTGGAAATGCTAAAAAAAATATTATATGGGAACATACATGCTATATTTAATAATGAAGAGACACTCTAGAGATCTCAGCATAACTACTACGCGCGGTAATACAGCGTTAAAAATCGACTCAATAAAGATGGATTAGGCGTAGCCTAACTTATCCGAAATGCTCATTTACATCAGTAAGCCCCATAAACAGGAGCACACTGACTCCGCTATTTCGTCAATTTTTTCCTTGTCTACCACCGCTCGCGACGTTATACAGAGGTCTCTTTATAACTCATGTGGTTGAAAAACTTCAGTATTAAAGGTAATTTAGCATGGATAGTGAGCGTGAGAAGAGTACAACAGAGAGTTCTGGAAGCTCTGTTAGGTCCCGTACTATTGAAAAAAATAATGAATCTAGCCAATGGGTTACGTTTTATATAAATAATGAATTATATGCTGTCGATACTTTGCAAGTGAGAGAAGTACTTAAGTACAGTGAAATTACGCCGGTACCAGGTTCGAATGCCTATGTTTGTGGCCTTATCAATTTAAGAGGTAAAGTTGTCACCGTTATAGATACTAGAATCATGTTCTCTTTGCCGCACGAAGAACCTAATGATGATACCAATATTATTCTGGTTGATTTTAGCGAAGATGAAATGGTGGGGTTTATTGTTGATAGCGTCGATGAGGTGGTTAACATTTTGACCAACAGCATCGAAGTCGCTCCTAGCTTATCTGATAGCGATACAAAAAGTGGCTTTATAAAAGGGGTTACTTATTATAATAATATGCTGATTATTTTATTGGATATTGAAAAAATCATCTCACACGTCACTCCGGTTCTAGCAGATGATGCATCATAATATAAATATTTAAAACCAAATATAAGGAGCCTCTTCGCTAATAAAAACATTAATCCTGTTTAGCAAGTTACTTAATGCCATTACGGACAGCTCTTATCTTTTTAATGATCACTCTCAAACTCTGTGACCACTGCATTACTTAGCCAAGGGCATGATAACTACACTCGATAATACGGCGTTAAAAATCGATTCAGCATGCTCTCTTTGTCCTCCATGTCACCACGCTATACCACTCATCCTGAACATAAAGATGAATTAGGCGGAGCCTAACTCATCCAAGGGATGAGTATAGCCTCTAAAACTGGATCAAGAATGCTCCTTTACGCTCGTGATTCCGCTATGTCGCCGATTTATATTAAACACCTTCGAGCCAGCTAAAGTTGCTGCACCTATAAACAATGGCATTCTATTTACGCTTCGCTTCTTTATCCAGAAGCCTCATTCTATGAATCTTTAACGTCATTTTGTGACTCTTCAACCTCATTTAAGTCCCTTGGCGCTTCATCCAAACGACTCATCCACTCCCCTTCTTTCGATTCATCACCTTCACTAATGCTATCGACAAATAGTGAGGCTGACTCTGGTACAACATCAACCGCCGCCGCTGCTACATCAATCACATTATCAGGCGCAGCCTCTGAGAAACGCTGGACTAGATCAATGGCAGTTTCCGTATTAATAGCGCGTTGATGTGCCCGCTCTAATTTATTAATCTGCGCATCTACGCTAGTGTCTTGGGTGAGATTATTAATCACTTCACCGGCAATAATCCCGGCGCTGTCGGGGACAGCTTCCACCACTGCCAACGCTACATCCAAGGCATTATCTGGCGCTGCTTGGGTCAGTTTTTGCACTAGATCAATGGCCGCATCCGTTTGCATGGCACTTTGATGAATATCAGCTAGCTCACTGCGATCAGCCACCTTTAACCCAGCGTTGGAACTCTCGGTATCAAGCTGACCTTCCATAATCGAAGTGGCAACTTCTGAAGCAACCATAGCCGCTGATTCTGGTACTTCTTCAACAACGGCAATGGCCACTTCTAACGCATTATCTGGCGAGGCCTCGGTCAAACGCAACACTAAGTCAACCGCGGCATCGTGATCCAATATAGCTTGCTGGGCTTGCGCGGATTCACTTTTCGCCTGACCGGGCTCTTCATCAATAATGTTCGATGCTACCTCTGAGGCAATCAACGCCGCTGATTCAGGTAGCGCTTCTACGACAGCCACTGCTACATCTAACGCATTATCCGGTGAGGCTTCAATCAAACGCTGCACTAAATCAACCGCCGCATCATGATCCAATATATCTTGCTGCGCTTGCGCGGATTCGCTTATCGCCTGCTCAGGTTCTTCATCGACAATATTCGATGCCACTTCTGAGGCGATCATCGCCGCAGCTTCTGGAATTGCTTCAACCACCGCAACGGCGACATCCATGGCACTATCCGGTACTGCATCCGTGAAACGTTGCACTAATTCCAAGGCAGCTTCGACATCTTCTGCGTTTTGGCTGTCACTACGTACTACATATTCAGGGCTTGCCTCGGCTTCACTCTCAGCATCTTCAGACATTATATTTTCAGCCAGATCCCCCGCCAGGGATACCGCCGCTTCTGGGACAGCCTCTGCCATCGTCACTGCCACATCCAGCGCATGATCAGGTGCGCTTTCCCAGAGTTGTGCCGCGATATCAACCAAATCTTGCTCACTGGTATCTGCCTCTTCATCAGCGGGGCGTAAAGCCTCGCGCTCATCCACAATCACCTGCGCATAGTATTCGGCGACTTGCACAGCGCTTTGTGGCGCGGATTCTACGGCTACTTTTGCCATCGCTACCCGTAACTCGGGAAAGCTATGACCAATTTCTGCTGCCACTGATACCACTTGTTCTGGGTGAGTTATGGCTAATTTTTGAATGAGTTCATAGGCTAAATTAGGTGCGGTGGCCACCATTGCAGTGGCGATTTCCATAATGCGATACGGTAGAGCCTCACGCATCACTTCATATAAGCTCAGTACATCTATCCCCTTCACTGAAGCTAAGGCCCTGGCCATTTCTACCGCGCGTTCAGGCTGATTGATGGCAATCGCGCGCGCCATATTCACTGCAGCGCTCTGATCGGTTTGGGCTATATTTATGGCTATTTGGGCATCGTGACTAAACGCTGCTTGCACTGGAACATATTCGGTACGCGGGTCTAGGTCGACCATCGCAGCCCCCGTACTGCTCTGCATCACAAAGCTCTCTTGCTTATCAATCGGCAGTGCGTCTCTAGCCTGCATACGATAAAGTACAAAACCTGCCAGCATCACTTGCACTATGGCCAAAAAGTAAAACAGTGCTGCATTGCCAAAAAAGCCCATCACTAATGCCGCTGAATATGGCCCGATTACGCCACCAAGAGAAAACGCCAAGATCATACTGCCCATGGCAGCTACCATCTCATTTTGGCGTAGTTTGTCGAAGGCCTCTGAAATACTCAGCGGATAGAGACAGGCGATAATGCCCGTGGTGAGACTAGTGGCGACAAATAACGGCCATTCATACTGTAGCGGCGCCACCAATGTCGCGATAATTCCCGCCCCCGCTGAGAGCAGTAATAGAAAGAAGATAACACTGCGTCGGTCATACTTATCGGATAAATATCCCACCGGAAATTGTAGCGCAAAAGCACCAAAAATAGCGGTTGCCATATACAAAGTCAGCTGGAAATCGACAATTTGATAGTGTTTGGCAAACATCGGCAGCATGTTAAATAACGCCGCATAGATCATGCCCCCCGTCACACAGCACACCACCGCTAAGGGCGACTTAGCGATCAGTGAGAATATTGACATAGGCACAACTTCTTCAACCTTTGGCCCAGAACTTTTACCTAGCGTAATAGGGATAATGGCCAGACATAACAGCACCCCTGCCACCACAAATAAGGTGCTGTCATTGGGGGAGGCTAGGTTTAACAGAAATTGTCCGACGAACAACCCGCTTAGCGCCACCGCGTTATACAGTGCCAGAATTTTACCGCGCGTGGCTTTGTTAGAGCTATCCGACAGCCAACTCTCCATCGCCGTAAAAGCGCAGGCATTACAAAAGCCAATAACAACGCGCATTGCCCCCCACAACAGTGGATCTGAATCAAAGCTGCTGATCAAGATACTGACTGCAGCCAGCGCCACACAGCCTGCAAACACTCGCACGTGCCCCGCGCGACTAATTAAATATTTACTATAGATTGCACCGAGCAACATACCCACATAAAAAAGCGATAATACCAGGCCAATGGTGTTGGTATTTAAATTTTCTAGCTCCATTTTTACTGGCAGTAAGACGTTGACTAAACCGTTGCCCATCATCAGTATAAAACAACTGATAAAAAGCGAGATTAGAGATAGATAAGTGGTAAGCATAGCGCGCGTCTCATTTAAACAACCCAAATATTGCAGCTAATATTTGGACTAGGAGGCTGTCCGAAAACAGACTAATCTACTGCGACCAAGCCTATTTGGTTAAAATTAACGCTAATTTTCGTTAAATAGCACGCTATTCTCCTCGAATGACCGTTAATTGTTCCTCAAATAGTCTTGCTCTCGCTACGATCACTGTTCTCGGACAGCCCCCAGGGATTTAAGAGTGGCACCTGAATTAGCACACTCCTTGTAAAGCCGATAATATAGCAACTTTTTAAATAGTAAATGGCCAATCTAAACATTCGTTAAAAACGCTAATATCACCTATAAAATAAGGTACAATCAGCCACTAAATTTTTTTCAAGTGAGAGTGAATGTGGAATTACTAGTAACCCAGTGTTTGGGGCGACCTTTGCGTTTAGAGGGGTCAATGGCTGGCTGGCAGCAACTCTATTGGGACAACCAACTTGTTGCACAACAAGCCGCTAGCGCCGAACAGGACGGGCATCACTCGCACAGCTTCGAACTGCAATCTGGAGACAGTAAATTACATTGTCAATTAGATGTAGAGTTAAACTGGCAGCCATTTACCCTGAGTTATCAGCTGTTGATCAACGATGAGTTAGTGACGAGTGATCAGCGCGATACTGGCGACATCGAGCGTCAGAGCCCAGTGGTGGTACCGGTGACCAAAACAAAATTTAGTTTGATTGGCATGGGCTCTCTCGCACTCAAACTGTTCAAAAGTGCCAAGGTTATCAAGGTCGTTTTTGCCGGAGCCAGTGTCGCCGCCTACAGTTGGTTATTCTCCATAGAATTTGCCCTAGCGCTCATCGCCTGTTTGGTTATTCATGAATACGGTCACATCCGCGCCATGCAGTATTTTAAAATGCCTACCAAGGGAATTTACCTCATCCCCTTTGTCGGGGGGCTAGCCTTAAGCGATGGTAAAATAAATACCCGCTGGCAAGACGTGGTGATCTCGATCATGGGGCCCACCTTTGGCATGTTGCTATCGCTGGTGGCGCTGGTTGTTTATTGGATCACAGACCTGCCCTTTTTTGCGGCATTAGCTTCGCTGAATGCGCTGTTAAATCTGTTTAATTTACTGCCTATTTTACCTTTAGATGGCGGACATATTTTAAAGAGCATCAGCTTTTCATTTAATTCCGTCACCGGCATTGTGCTCTGCGCCCTCGGTGCCGCAGGCGGCGTTTATCTGTGTTACACCTTTAATTTATCGCTGTTGGCGATCATGTTGTTGATCGGCTCTGTGGAAATTTTATTTGAGTGGAAAGCGCGGCACCAGAGCCACTTGTTACCACTAGATCGATACGGGCAAATTTTCTCGACTCTTTGGTACTTCAGCACCGTGGCTATTTTGTTAGGCATTATTTACAGCGTTGCCGGCAGTGGTGACCCTATTTTATCGATGCCTTTACAGATTCTAGGTAGTTAAGGTTTTTCAGATATCACACACTGCGCTATAATCTGCAGCCCTTAAGATCCGTTTGACGTAAAAGAGGAGCACTATGAATCCTGCGCTAAATCAGCTACAGCCTTATCCATTTGAAAGGCTGACGACTTTAATGGCCAGTGTAACGCCCGCCAATGTGCCACATATTGCTTTTTCTATCGGAGAGCCAAAACATGCATCCCCGGCGTTTGTGATTAAAGCGCTCACGGATAATATCGATGGTCTAGCTAAATACCCTAGCACTAAGGGCATCCCAGAGCTCAGTGAGTGTATCGCCAAATGGTGCGAGAGGCGCTTTAGCTTGGTTGAAAACAGCCTCGATGCTAAAACGGCTGTTATCCCTGTCAACGGTACCCGCGAGGCAATCTTTGCCTTTATTCAAGCCGCCGTTACCCGCAGTGATGATGCTTTAGTACTATGCCCCAACCCTTTTTATCAGATTTATGAGGGCGCGGCATATTTATCAGGTGCCCAGCCGTATTATTTAAACTGTCACAGTGACAACCACTTCATTCCCGATTACGATGTTATTAGTGCCGATATTTGGCAGCGCTGCCAAGTATTGTTTATCTGCTCGCCAGGCAATCCCACTGGCTCGGTAACCGATCTCGCCACCTTGCAAAAGCTGATTGCCCTGGCTGATGAATACGACTTTATTATAGTCAGCGATGAGTGTTATTCAGAGATTTACTTCGATGAAAAACAGCCGCCAGTAGGATTATTAGAAGCTTGTGCATTACTGGGCCGCAATGATTACCATCGCTGTGTGGTGATGCACTCACTGTCTAAACGTTCGAATTTACCGGGAATGCGCTCGGGCTTTGTCGCCGGCGACAGCAAATTACTAGTGCCATTTTTGCACTATCGTACTTACCACGGCTCTGCCATGCCTATTCAACATCAACACGCCTCGTTGGCTGCTTGGTCTGATGAGGCTCATGTGCTGGAAAACCGCGATGCTTACCGCGCTAAATTTGCCGCGGTAATTGATATTCTTGCTCCCGTACTGGATGTATCCCTACCCGATGCCAGTTTTTATCTGTGGGTTAAAACCCCCATCGACGATGAAATATTTGCCCGCGATCTATTTGCCCAGCAAAACCTCACACTATTGCCTGGCAGCTATGTTTCCCGTGAAATAGACGGTGTTATCCCCGGCAAAAATTACGTGCGCATGGCCTTAGTTGCCACGTTGGATGAATGTATTGAAGGCGCACAGCGTATTCGCACTTACATTGAAAGTTTAAACATTAAGGATTCACCATGAGCATCACGTTATACGGCATCAAAAACTGTGACACGATCAAAAAAGCCAAAAAGTGGCTCGAGAGCGAACAGCTCGAATATCACTTTCACGACTATCGCAGTGATGGCCTAGATAGCGACTTACTGGCGCTATTTTTAGAGACCCAGAGCTGGGAAGTATTACTTAATAAACGCGGTACAACTTGGCGCGCACAGAGTGATGCAGTAAAAAACAACATTGATCGACAAAGCGCTATCGCGTTAATGCTTGAGCATCCTGCGATGATAAAACGTCCGGTACTGATCACCCCAAACACCGTACAAGTGGGCTTTAAAGCCGATTTGTATCAAACAATTTTTGCACGTTAGTCCAAGACAACAGAATTAGGAGAGAATTATGAGCTTTTTTGCATTTGGTATAGGTATTGGTACTCAGTCTTCAACAGGTGACTGGTTAGAAGTTTATTACAATACCCCTGTGATCAACCCATCAGAGCAATTAGTGAAAGCCGTTGGCGATTTAATTGGTTACGAGGCTGGTTCTGACTGCGCTATCGAGATTTGCCAAGAGCAACTGGCTGAACTAGCAACAGCACTTAAAGCGGCTGGCGAACAGGCACAAGTTGATGTTCTCGATGTGCTCATGGGCACTGAGCAGCCGATGGTAGTGACTATTTTAGCCACAGATTCAGCACCAGCATCAACCCCTGAAGCCTACCTTAAATTGACCATGCTTTCACAGCGTCTAGTACAGCCGCACAACATTGATCTTACCGGTCAATTTGCACTGCTACCCAACGTTGCTTGGACTAACGAAGGCGCTATTTCCCTAGAAGACTTGCCAAAACGTCAACTAATGGCACGTGCTCAAGGGCGTGTTCTAGATGTTTTCTCCGTCGACAAATTCCCTAAGATGACTAACTACGTCGTCCCCACCGGCATTCGTATTGGTGATGCATCACGCGTTCGCTTAGGCGCACACGTCGGAAACGGCACTACGGTAATGCACGAAGGCTTCATCAACTTCAATGCGGGCACTCTAGGGGTAGGCATGGTTGAAGGACGTATCTCTGCAGGTGTTGTAGTAGGTAATGGCACTGACATCGGTGGTGGCGCATCTACCATGGGTACTTTATCCGGTGGTAACAACGTGATTATCTCCCTTGGCGAAAACTGCCTATTAGGCGCTAACGCAGGTACTGGTATTCCATTGGGCGACCGATGCACCATTGAAGCGGGCCTCTACGTGACAGCCGGCTCTAAGGTGGCAGTACTGGATGATCAAAACCAAGTTGTGTCAAAGGTAAAAGCTTCTGAACTTGCCGGTCAATCTGACCTATTGTTCCGTCGCAACTCAATGACCGGTGCGATTGAAGTAAAAACCAACCGCAGCGCAATTGAGCTAAACGAAGTATTACACAAGCATAATTAGAGCTTTGAGCTTTTTGAAAACCTAGCTTTTGATTAATCCCTTAAGCTTTTATCTCCCTTTTTAACATGAGAAAGCCATGAACCACTCCGCTACTATTGAACTGGCCTGCGATTTAATCTCGCGTAAATCTGTCACCCCTGAAGATGCAGGTTGCCAGGAGGTGTTAATAGCCAGACTGGAGAAAATGGGCTTTATCATCGAAAAAATGCCATTCGGCGATGTGAAAAATTTCTGGGCTCGCCGTGGTACTGCTAAACCACTAATGTGTTTTGCTGGCCACACCGACGTCGTGCCATCTGGCCCGATTGAACACTGGAATACCGACCCCTTTGAGCCGACCTTTCACGAAGGTTTTCTATACGGGCGCGGCGCTGCAGACATGAAAGGCGGCACCGCTGCTTGGATTACCGCACTGGAACGTTTTATTGCCAACCATCCCAATCACATTGGCTCACTGGCGATGTTGATCACCAGCGATGAGGAAGGCCCATTTGTTAACGGCACTACCAAAGTGGTTGATGCACTTGAAGCACGTAATGAAAAAATTGATTGGTGTGTAATAGGCGAAGCTTCTAGTACCGAGAAGCTGGGCGACATCATCAAAAATGGCCGTCGCGGCTCCCTTAGCGGCAAGCTCACCGTCAATGGCGTACAAGGCCATGTTGCCTACCCGCATTTAGTCAAGAATCCCATTCATATGAGTGCGGCTGCAATCGCACAAATCACCACTGAGCAATGGGATCAAGGCAATGAATTTTTCCCGCCCACCAGCTTTCAAATTTCTAATTACAACGCAGGCACTGGTGCTAACAATATAGTGCCTGGTGAAGCGATATTAGACTTTAACTTCCGCTTCTCTACCGAGTCTACTGAGGCGGGTTTAAAAGCGCGGGTTCACGCCATTTTAGATAGCCACCAGCTAGATTACAGTATCGACTGGGCGTTCTCTGGTAACCCATTTTTGACCACCGGCGGCGCATTAATTGATGCCACTAAAGAGGCGGTGTTATCAGTGACTGGTTTTGAGACTGAACTCTCGACATCAGGCGGTACCTCCGATGGGCGTTTCATTGCCCCTACAGGTGCACAAGTAATTGAGTTAGGGCCTGTGAACGCCACTATTCACAAAGTTAACGAGCGAGTGAAGGCGGATGATTTAGATATTTTATCAAACGTCTATGAGAACATTTTAGCCAGATTGTTAGTGGCCAATAATGACTAATCCAATTCTCGCTTGTCCACTGTGCAAAGCGCCGCTAGCCCCTATCAATAACAGCTTAGTCTGCGAGGCTAAGCACTGTTTTGATCGGGCTAAACAAGGTTACTGGAACTTGTTATCGGTACAGCAAAAGAAATCTCTAGATCCTGGTGACAACCCGCTAATGGTGCAGGCGCGCAGTGCTTTTTTAGATCTTGATCACTACCAGCCACTAGCGGCTGCGATTCAGCATATACTAGCGGATGAGTTACAACAGATTAACAGCGCTCAAATATTAGATATGGGCTGCGGTGAAGGTTATTACACTAGTCAATGGCAGCAAAATTTACCGCAGCATCAATTTCTTGGTTTAGACATCTCCAAACACGCGGTTAAGGCGGCGACTCGACGTAACCGAGATATCTCTTGGCTGGTGGCCAGCGGCGCAAACATGCCCATTGCCGATCACAGCTTAGATGTGTTGAGTGTACTTTTTAGCCGCCTGATGCCCGAGCCTTTTGCCAGAGCACTAAAGGATGACGCCCTGCTTATATTGGTCTGGCCGAGTGCCAATCATCTGGTGCAATTAAAGCAGGCGCTGTATCAAGATGTTAAAACTTCCAGTTACGACCCAATAGCAGAGTTAAACCCGCTGTTTTCACTACAATCAGAGCAGCAATTAAACTTTGATTTTATCTTAGAGCAAGCAGATCACTTGCAGACACTACTGCTGATGACACCTCATGGACAACGTATCAACGATGACACTAAAGCCTCATTAATACAGCAATTGCCCATTACTTTGAGCTTTAGTGTCAACATTGGCTGCTTTAGAAAACGTGCGCAACCTGTATGAAACGCCCAAGCTTCGCTTTTAAACTCAAGCGACGCCTGCAACGACAGGCAGTGAACACCCGGCAAAACCTGACCTTTATCTTAATCGGTTTTGCCTTGTCACTGCTCGGTATTGGTTTAGTCATGGGCGGCGAATTTCTAGTGGATGGGGAATTTTATCGTGAGCTGGTCGCCCTGGCAGGTGTCATCATTATAGGCACCGGCTGTTTGCTGGCAATTATAGGTTATCTCAGCATGAGCTTATTAAAGATCTTTTATGTCATCACTCGAGACGATGAAGATAAATAGACCTTTCTTTATGTTAACCGCGCTCTAATGTGAGCAACTTGATACCAAAGCCTAAAAAGACACAGCCTGTCAGTACCTTCAAACACTTGCTAAATACTCCTTGCTTGGCCATGGTACCTAAACGTGCCAAGAGCATTACCAGCGATGAAAACCACACTAAATTTAATAATGCATGAATGCTAATCAGCAGCAACGCGTACCACAGTGCATGCTCTCCCACGGGAATAAACTGTGGGAATGCAGCCAGATAAAACATCGATACTTTTGGGTTTAAGGCATTAGTCAAAAAACCATCTAGAAATGATTTAGACAAACTGTTTCTTTTTGATTTCACTACTTTTCCATCAAGCTGTGGAGCACTAGTAAATACTCCTCTCAAAGATTTAATGCCTATCCACGCTAAGTAGAGCGCCCCCAGCACTTTGAACAACATAAAAGCCTCTGCCGAGTTGGTTAACAATACCGATACACCAAGCACTGATAACATGCCATGTAAGTAAAAGGCGACAATAAAACCAAACACGCTCGCCATTCCCGCTTTTTTACCTGACGCAGGCACCGTTTTAGCGATTAACAAACCGTTGGGGCCTGGCGAGATAACCAGTAATAAAGCGATGACAGCAAAGGAAATGACCTGTACGTAACTCATAATAGTTTACCAAGGTAGGATTTTGACCAGTTTAAAGCTGGACCAATATTAGTATAATTGCCAGTAGTAGACCACACAGTGGCTTCATTCAACGAGTTTTTTGACGATATATTGGCAATGAACTGTTTTCAAAAACCACAAAATCGTTTTAAAATAACTATTAAGCGATAAAAACAGTTAATATATGTGTGAAGTTCACGCTAATGAAAGGCAATACTCTTATATGGCGATTTCTAGAAAAAATTTTTTATTATCACTTAGTTTTATGTTACTGCTTGCAGCAGTGTTTTTGCAATATACGCCTACGACCACTTTCTATAACAAATTATTAGGCAAACTTGAACTCACAGGATTTCAAACTTCTCTGTCGCTGAATGACTACGCTATGAAGGACCACTTGGGCAACGAGGTTTCCTGGCAAACCTACAACGACAAACCCCTGTATCTAACCACTGGATTTACCCAGTGTCCCTATAGCTGCCCAACCACCATGGCTTTTTATCAAAAACTGGCTGATAGACTACAAGACAGAGCTCGGTTCGCCCTACTGACTGTAGACCCAGATAACGATACCCCAGCAGTGCTTAAACGCTATTTAAGCGGTATTAACCCCCGTTTTATCGGCCTTTACATTGAAGAAAAACACAATTTAATACGGGCAATCGCAGATTTAAAACAATCCGTTCAAGACATTCCCGGCGCACAAAACATTATTCACAGTAATTATATATATTTATTACACCCGACAACTAAGGGACTCATTATATATAACAAACAAAATTTAGAGCTGATTAGCCAAGACTTCACCCGCATTAACCAGACTTAAGTAGGTACACACCATGACAAACTCTAGTGTTTCTAACGTAAAACTTTTCCTCGATAAAAAGAATTTGGACGACGCAATATGGTCAGATAAATTTATGTTATTAATCTTGGTATTACATTTACCTTTTATTTATTTCATAGTTCCCAGCGGTTACGGTAGTCATATGCAGGGCGCTGTCCCTGCAACCCTTGCCGTACTGGCAAGTTTCAGCGCCTACTTTGCCGCTAAGGGCACTTTGGTTAGTCGAGGTGTTATTGCCGCCAGTTTAATGATTATGTCGATGGTGATGATAATGCAGCAACTAGGTCGCTTAGAAATGCATTTTCATATTTTCTCCGTACTGGCCTTCTTGATCATTTGGCGCGATTGGAAAGTAATAGTGATTGCCGCTGCCGCGATTGCTGTGCACCATTTAGTCAGTGTGCCTTTGCAGCTTGATGGGCTAACCATCGCGGGGCTGCCCTACACTCCATACGGTCAAAACTGTGACTGGCCGACCTTTTTCTTGCACGCTACTTTCGTCATTTTAGAAAGTGCTATATTGGTGTATTTCTCGATTCGCTTACGCGAGCAATTTAATTTAGCCAACCATGTTATTGCCAGTGTCACTACCTCTGCCGCTGACAAAGACCTAAGTATAGATTTAAGCGCAATAAAAACGCGCTCAGAGGAAGACAAAGTATTTATTCAATCCCTGAATGATTTCTACAGCATGATTAGAGACACCCTTAACGAATTTCAATCCTCTTCCACACAGCTCACCCTGTTAGCCCAAGAATCTTCAGATCTGACTACCGATAACCAAAAACAACTCAATACTCAAAGTGACTACATCAATCAAGTGGTCTCCGCCGTCAAAGAAATGAGTTTGACCATCGCTGAAATAGCAACTTCAACCTTAAAAGCTGCTGAGGCATCCAGAAATGCCAAAGAACTATCAACCACAAGCACTATCAAGGTAAACGAAGCAGTCAATCAAATGCTGAGTCTTACCGAGCAAATAAATTTAGTCAAAGTAGTCATCGACAAACTCGCCTCCGCCACCGCGAAAATCAGTAATACAACCGATGTTATTCGCAGTATTGCCGACCAAACTAACCTGCTCGCTTTAAACGCTGCTATTGAAGCTGCCAGAGCCGGTGATCAGGGCAGAGGGTTCGCAGTGGTGGCCGAAGAAGTTCGCTCTTTAGCCATGCGCAGTAGCGAGGCCACGGAAGAAATTAACTCAGTGGTAGAAAATCTAAAATTATCTGCCAGCGAAGCGGTAGAGATCATGGAGAAAGGTCAACTGCAAAGTCAGCAAACAATCGAGGCTGCGGGCGACACCCGCGAAATGTTGGAAAAAGCCAGCGATGCCATCACTTTAATCAGCGATATGAGTGATCAAATTGCCAGCGCCATCGAAGAGCAGCGTACCGTCTCTGAACAAGTGAGCAATGATATGGAGTCGATCAAAAAATCTAATTTAGATACTCAGCAAAAAGCATCTCAGGTCAACGAGATATCGGGGCAAGTTTCTGAAATGGCCTCGCATTTAACCAACGCAGCTTCCGTACTTAAAACCAGTTAGCACTTTCTTTATACGCAAAAAAAAAGGGTAACCCGAAGGTTACCCTGAAAATGACAAGAACCGTGTTCCCCTGCTTAACACTCTTGAGGAGCCTTAAACAGAAGAGGTGAAGTTAACCTAATAAATGATTTATTGGGTTATCTTGCGAGCCAAATTAGAATAACCGTAATGAGAATCAATTGCAAGTGATAACGATTATTATTTTGATTTGGAAGGTGACGGCTAATCTTCTATCAACCAGCCCTTTGCACAAGCGAGCTCAATTTGGTCATTAACATATTGCCACAACTTGGGAGAAAGCCCTTTTAGATAGTTATTTCGTTTGATAACTTGTTGTTTACGAATCTTATTAACCGCCCAACTACCGCCCTCATTTGCCATATTTTGCACGAGTGGCAGCAATCTATCGATAGATTTAGCGAAGCGCGCATCCTCCGTTTCAGCCTGTTCAAACTCAATCCACAACGCCTGCATTTGCGTAGATTGTGGCTCGGGTAATAGTGAAAAAATCCTCTTAGCCGCCGCTAGCTCTTTTTCCTCCTGCGCCTGCTGTAACGATTCATCATCAAAGGCAAACAAGTCGCCAGCATCTATCTCGACAATATCATGAATTAGCAACATCGTTGTCACTCGAGTGATGTCGACAGGTTGCTCTGCGTATTCATGTAAAATTTGCGCGCTTAAGGCTATATGCCAACTGTGCTCGGCACTATTCTCCGCTCTGTTGTTGTCCGCCTTCACCATAGTGCGACGATAAACTGCCTTTAAACGGTCGATTTCAAAAATAAAAGCTAATTGGTTCTCTAATTTGTTCATTACTTATATCCTTGTCTATTCATACTTAACTATTACCAATCAGTACCTGAGTAGCACCTATCCGGCAACGCTATTTTTCACATCTTAAACTATTTATTCAAGCATATTTGTTAAATTATTAATCTAGCTCGAATATTTAATTCGAGTTAGTGTGAGTACAGCACTAATTTTCTGGAAGAAATTTTGCAACAGATGTGAAGGCTTAATAGTGGCAAGTAAAAAGCAAAAAAAAAGCAACCCAAGTGGGCTGCCTATAAATGACAAGAACCGTGTATTCCCTATCCTCTATGCAAGAGAAAAAGAAAAAGTGAAGCTAACGAAATAATAAATATCAAATTAACTTGCGAGCCAGTAAATAATACCGCTAATGATAATGATTTGCAATACCGTTAGCAAAAATAGTTCATATTCTTTTCCTGACTGGTAAAATCTTAAAAAACCAACAGGTTTATCGATAAACCTTGACAGGTATATCGATTGCGCTTATAAATCGATCACTATTTTCACAAACAGATAACTAACATTTTTAATCCTTTTTCTTTTTCATCTAATAGGACACAGCATGCCGCTAGATAAAATCACAGAAAATAATAGCTCTTTACTCAATAGCCACTGGACACTTAGACAAACCGGCACAGATCAGTGCATAGATTTTAAGCTACCGGGAGATATCCATTCTGCATTATTAAGTGCAGGGAAAATACCTGACCCGTATTGGCGAGACACTGAGCTTTCAATCGATTGGATTCATGAGAGTAATTGGATTAGTGAGACTAACTTTGAAGCTATTATTGAACCCGGCGGACGCTACACTTTAAGCTTTGCAGTGATTGATTGTCATGCCAGAATATCGCTTAATGGCATTGAACTAGGGTACTGTAAAAGCCAATTTACCCGTTGGGATTTTGATGTCAGCGATGCATTAGTCAACGGTGAAAACACCTTACAGGTACTGTTTGAATCCAATAGCGACGTTGCGCTGCAAAAAGCTAAACAGACAGAAATCCCCATTCCTTTTATTAAGGACAACAATCGCCTCCCCCATTACAACTTATTGAGAAAAGCGCAATGTCACGCGGGCTGGGATTGGAACATCGCCTTATCACCACTGGGTATTTATGGCGATATCAATATAAACCGCACAGAGCTATTTCGTCTCAATGACATTATGATTCGCCAGCATCATCAACCTGACGGCGTATTACTAGAGATAGAAGCCCATTGTGAAGTGTTTGAGCCCTGCGAAATCCCTTTATTAATCACTATTGACGGCAAACAAATAGGTAAGAGCTGTCAGGTCTACCCGGGGGATAATTGCCTGAAACTGAGCACTATCATTATTAAGCCACAGCTGTGGTGGCCCGTCGGTGAAGGAGAACAGCACCGCTACGATTTAGAGGTGATGCTTGGGGCGCAAAGTCGTCATTTCAAAATTGGCTTACGTGAAATCAACTTAGATGTGAGCGCCGATGATATAGGTAACAAGTTCGCACTGATCGTTAATGACCGGCCGCTATTTATGCGCGGTGCTAACTGGATTCCCGCCGATGCGCTGCCTGAACGCGGCACTCCAGAAGTGGTGCGTGATCTATTACAGTCCGCCATAGATGCCAACATGAATATGATCAGAATATGGGGCGGAGGGCAATACGAGGCAGATTGGTTTTACGATATATGTGACGAACTGGGCCTCTTAGTTTGGCAGGATTTCATGTTCGCCTGTAATGCCTATCCAGCACACCAGCGCGACTGGCTTGATTTAGTACGCCGCGAGGCTAGACAACAAGTCAGACGATTATCTGCTCACCCATGCCTGGCACTTTGGTGTGGAGATAACGAGCTGGTAGGCGCGCTAAAATGGTTTAAGGAAACCAGTGAGGACAGAGATCGTTATTTGGCTATTTACGACAGACTGAACCACGCTCTGGAAGAAATCATTGAAGATGAAGCCCCCGATATCGCTTTTTGGCCCTCTTCTCCCTCTGTCGGCAGGCTCAATTTTTCCGATGGCTGGCATGTTGATACTTCAGGCGATATGCACTTTTGGGACGTTTGGCACAGTGCTAAAGATTTTGAGCACTACCGAACTGTTAAACCGCGTTTTTGCTCTGAATTTGGCTTTCAATCGTTTCCTTCTATGCAAGTAATTGAAAGTTTCACCCACCCAGAAGATCGTAATGTCTCCTCTGCTGTGATGGAAATTCACCAGCGTAATACCGGCGGCAATAGCCGTATTGTCGAAACGATTCAGCGCTACTTCCGCTTCCCTGACAGCTTCGAAGACATGGTGTATTTAAGCCAAGTAGGTCAAGCTCTGGCAATGAAAACGGCCATTGAGTTTTGGCGCTCCAGCAAACCACGCTGCATGGGTACTTTATATTGGCAGTTAAACGACACTTGGCCAGTGGCCAGCTGGTCTTCCCTTGAATATGGCGGCGCCTGGAAGTGCACTCACTATTTGGCAAAACGTTTTTACTCTCCCTTTATGGTGACCACTGTTCCCGATGAGGACACCGGCGAGCTAGTACTCTATGCCATCAACGATACCAACCGTGCCATTGAGTTCAGTGTTGAACTGCGCAGTGTATCTAGTACCGGAGACATACGCGCACTCGATACTATTGCGCAATTATGTCCTACGGACAAAGCGATTGAAATACACCGCTTGCCGGCGAACACACTCAACGATAATGAATTTTTACATTACAACTGGCGCGATACAGATAACCTGCACAATGCAGAAAATGAGTTTCTTCCCAAGCGCCCCAAAGAGTATTTGTTAGGGACGCCTAACATTGAAGTAGAAGTTAATGCAGACTCGATTGTACTCACCAGCGACCGACCTGCACTGTATGTAACTTATGATCATGGTGGCAGCAAAATATATAGCGACAATTGCTTTACGCTGTTGCCAGGTATCCCTAAAACCCTTACTGTATTGCGCAATCGAGGGGCTGATAATACATTGTCTAAAAAGCCTATTAGCTATATGAAAGGATAAAACATGCCCGTCAAGGCAGCTGTCACTTTAAAAACCATCGCCGCCGAGCTAGATGTCTCGGTCACTACTGTCGCTCGCGCACTTAATGGTGGCGAGCGTATTAGCCCCAGTATGATTGAAAAGGTACAGGCCTGTGCCGAGCGCTTAGGTTATGTGCGCAATCTTGATGGGGTAAAATTACGCACCGGAAAAACTTTTGTCTTAATGGCTTTTTTAAGCATTCCCACCGAGGAAGAAATCGGTGACTCAGGCTCGGTAGGACTGCTTAATGGCATTCATAAAAGACTCAGTGATTCAGATTATGCGGTGAGAACAGTGCCTGTGACCAAGCAAGCATCAGGACTGGATATGATTAAAAAAATTGTCAGCGGGCGCAATGCCGACGGCATAATTTTAGATCACACCACTCCAGAGGATGAGCGGGTGAAATACCTGTTACAAGCCAACATTCCCTTTGTCACTTTCGGTCGTACCTCCAGCAGTAACCAGCATGCTTTTTTTGATTTAGACAACGAGTTTGCCGCTTATCAAGGCACTAAAGAAATGATCAATCAGGGCTTTAAACGCATCGCATTACTCGATGCCGACATAAGCTATACCTTTGTTTCTCAACGAGTCCAAGGCTATAGACGCGCTCTTGAAGAGGCGGGGTTATCGTTTGATAGGCATTTAATACGCCATATGGATCAGGAGGCACCTCTGGCTTTAGCTGCCGCCACTGAATTACTCAGCAGTGGTGTTGACGCTTTTGTCTGTGTCACTGAACAAGTATTCATGGGAGCAAGAGCAGGTGTGCACAAAACGCTGGCAGAAAAGGCACACAAGATTGGCTTTTCACTGCGCTCTGGCACCAACATCTGCGCCTATTTAAACTCAACCATATCTACCAGCTTTTACTCACGTGTCGATGCGGGTTGGAATTTAGCAGACATACTGCTAAAGCAGATAGAGGGCGCTCCCATTAGTCAGTGCCAACACATTGCCAAAACTACTTTGCGTAATTTTAACCTGAATCAGTGACTTCACTGCACCACATAGCGAAAGCTCTTGATTCTACAGCGGTTTGAAAAATACTCACTGAACCTATGGGTGCAGCTAAGATTTTTCAATTCCACTGTAAAACCAATATCTTACACTCTGAATTCACTTTGAAACCACAGATTCAGGTTTAAATAACATTGCAATGTTGCCACCATTTTTAGTAAAATCTACCGCATTTTTAATCTTATAAGTAACTATTTTAATGAGCCATTTTTTTGAAGTCCACCAGTCGATTGACCAGTGGGGAAAAGTCCATGTTGTCAGTGACAGTACCAATTACTACCTAACCTTCGGCGCTGGCGGACAGCAAAGCGGCATGCAAATAAATCAGCCCGATAGGCTATTATTTCAATACACTCAAGCGATGATGTTAGGGCTGTTATTTTTCCCAAAAGCCCACTCTGCGCTATTATTAGGCCTAGGGGCAGGCTCCATAGCCAAATCGTTGTTAATTAGTGATGAGCAATTGCATGTCACTGCCATTGAGTTGCGGGAAACAGTGGTTGAAATTGCCCACCAGTGGTTTGATTTACCTAAGTGCGAGCGCCTGAGCATTGAGACAACTGATGCTTTTAAATATATAAAAAAAACGCAGCAGAGCCACGATTTATTATTTATCGATCTCTATTTAGATAACGGTATTCAAGATTCGCTCACCAGTAATAAATTTATCCGTCAATGTTATAACGTATTAAATGAACAAGGCTGCCTAATTTTGAATTTATGGGAAGAGGACAAAGGCTACTTGCCCTTTGATATCCCTTATTTGGAGGAGACCTTTAATTCCCAAGCTTTGATGTTAGTCACAGATGAGGGAAATATCATTGTCATTATCGGCAAAGATTTCCAGTGCGATCCGCATCCAAGAAGACTGCAGTCTAAAGCTAAAAAGCTTGGGGATATACTCGACATTCCCCTGCAGAAATTACTCAATCATCTGCAGGTGAGAAACTAGATGGTGATGCCGTTTTCTGGTCGCACCGCTTTCCAGTACTTTTTGCGCCAGTAAATATTGTCTAAAGCTGAAATCATTACGCCATGTTTTTCTGATACATGCATAAACTTGTTACCGTTGACGACGACACCTACATGACGCACTGAACGTGACGTTTTAAACAACACTAGATCGCCTGGCAGTAGTTCATTCTTCTCGACGGGATAACCTAAAGTGGCTTGAGCCCAAGTAGTGCGAGGAAGATCGACGTTAAAAACGCTTTGATAAGCATTTTGAACAAAAGCAGAGCAATCTATACCATCGCGACCATTACCGCCTAATCGATAGGGGGTGCCCTCCCAATCACTATAATAACCTAGCAGCTGCTGCTCAACACTGGCCAGCGAATTAGTCTCGTTTGCAGACGAGCCTGTTCCATCGCCCACATGTGCACCTTGATTAGCACAACCGGTGACAAAGAGTAAAAAACTAAATACTAGGGATATTTTTAACACAGCAGATACTTTATTTATCATTTCCTATAACCATCATTTTCTATAGACTTAACACTACTTTAAATAAAACGTTCTCGAATTTAACCTCGTTAACGGTTTCATTAAAAAGCTAGATTTAGCGCCCTGACTCCACGCTAATTAAGAGAAAAGATTAATTTAACTTATCTCAAATAAGTGGCAGCGTAGTATAAAACAATCAGAAAAGAAAGATTTTACGCAACTGTCAGATAAATACGACACTAACGGAGCGTAATAACACAGAATTCCCCGGTCAATTCGACCACTTTAGCGCCAAGTCTGTTAAAATATTGCAAAACTTAAGATCAGAGATTCTATATTGTGTTTCACGAACATCAACTACACGATCGCCTATTAAAAGCAATTACTGCTTTAAAATTCGACACTCCTACCCCCGTTCAAAAAGCAACTTTAGGCGACGCGCTTGAGGGTAGAGATATACTAGTAACCGCAGAGACTGGCAGTGGTAAAACTGCCGCTTTTTTAGTGCCTTTACTGGATAAATTATTATCGGTAAAAGCGCCTGGCTATGAAGCTCGCGCGCTCATACTGACTCCCACCCGTGAACTTGCCTTCCAAGTGCTTAGCCACTTAGAGCAGCTAGCGCAGTTCACCTTTATTAAAGGCGATACGATCTGCGGCGGTGAAGAGTTCAAACCGCAGGCGGCTAGGCTTAGAAAAAATCCTGAGATCCTGATTGCGACTCCGGGGCGTTTAATCGATCATTTAGATAAAGGCACCATCGATTTATCCGATATTGAAGTACTCATTTTAGACGAAGCCGATCGCATGATAGACATGGGCTTTGAAGAAGATGTAACCCGTATTATTGGCTGCTGCCCACCAGATCGCCAGAGCATGTTGTTTTCAGCAACATTAGCGCAAGACCGGATGCCGGCCTTCATCAAGAGCAGTTTGTCAGATCCGGTCATCCACCAGCTCAACAGTCACCGTGCTGTGCATCAAAAGATCAGCCACCAAATCATCACTGCTACCGACTCTGCACTTAAAGACAAGCAGTTGATTTCACTACTGCACAAAGAGCCTTTTGAAAAAGCCATTGTGTTTACCAATACCATTGTTGAAGCAGCTAGACTCAATGGTTATGTGCGCCGCTTTGGCATTAGAGCGGGGGTTATTCACGGAGATTTAACCCAAGAGCAACGTAAACACGTGATTAAGCTCCTACAATTAGGGACTTTAAAGATCCTAATTGCCACTGATGTTGCCGCGCGTGGTATTGATATTAAAGGGGTTGATCTAGTGATCAACCGCGATATGCCAAGAAGTGGTGATGACTATATTCACCGCACCGGCAGAACCGGTCGCGCTGGTAGCCAGGGACGCGCTATTTCACTGATTGATCCAAGTGAGTGGAACTTGATGGCGAGTATAGAGCGCTATCTAAAAACTAAGTTTGAGTTACGCAAAATACCAGGTTTAGAAGGCAGCTACCTCGGTCCTAAGAAACTAAAATCTTCTGGAAAAGCTGCCGGTACTAAAAAGAAGAAAATTGATAAAAAACTAGCCAGCAAAAAACCGACTAGAGATAAGAAGAAGGTAAAAAAACGCTCCAAGCCAACGTTTATCGACGACGGAATGGCACCTTTTACCCGTAAGAAGTAATGACGAAGAAACACTAGGCTTTTTAACCTAGTGTTTTTTGTTCCATAGCAGCGCAGCCTACTTACAAATTACTGGCTCGATCTTCTAGCTCAAACATATGCTGATGCAGATAGGGGATAAGACGATTTATCGGCTTTGGCTCTAATAACCAATTCCCCTGCAGATAATCACAATCTAGCTCTTTGAGCTGATTAGCCACTTCCTCATCCTCCACTCCTTCTGCAACTACCACTTTCCCTAGGGATTTAGCGAGTGTCAACACAACTTCTACTAGTGTTCTATCTTTACTATTAGTGCGCATTCCCTGAATGAGACTAGAGTCAATTTTTAGTATTTCCGCAGGGTAGTTACGCAAATAGTTAATCGCTGAATGGCCCGTACCAAAATCATCGATGGCAAATTGCACACCCATTTTTCGCATCGCGGTAACCACACTCATTCGCACCGACTTTTTATCCATTAATAATGCTTCGGGAATTTCAAATATAAAGCGATCGCCGCTGACATAGTTTTCACTTAAAATTCGCTTCCAGCGCTCAAATGCTCTACTTGAATAATATTCACTCATTGAGTGATTAATGGCGATTTTAACGTTGATATCCCCTTCATCAAAACTGCGAATATCACGGCAAGCTTGACCAAAAGCCCAGTTACCTATCTCTCTTATCGCCCCTGTTCGCTCGGCGACGGGAATAAACTTATCGGGCATCACCAAGCCATTTTCTGGATGATTCCAACGTATTAACGCTTCACAAAAATCAACATTTTCAGTTTTTACGTTTAATACCGGCTGATAGTAGAGTTCAAACTCCCCCGCTTCCAAACCGCGCAGTAAGTCTTGGTGTATCAATAAATAACTTTCAGCCTGCTCGCGCATACCCTCATTAAAAAAGAAATGGCGATTGCGCCCCGCTCTCTTGGCGGCGTACATCGCCTGATCCGAGTGATGTAGTAGTGTCGGAGCATCTGCACCATCAATAGGGTACATGGCAACTCCCATACTCAAGGTAAGAAAGTGCTGCTGCCCCGCGTACTCAATAGGTTGTTGTAAGTGTTTCTTTATTTTTTCTGCCAGTAAATCTGCTTTGATAACATCGTCAACTTCATGTGCTACGAAGACAAATTCATCCCCTGAAATACGCGCGACGAGGTCAGAGCTTTTCGCCGACGCTTCAAGGCGTGCAGAGAATTCCGACAAAATGGCATCACCGGCCCCTTGACCCAACTGATCATTAACATGTTTAAAATGGTCTATATCCATGAAAAAAATGGCGAAGTCAGATTGATTTCGCTGCGACTCCTCAATCATTTCGCGCAATCGTCTGGAGAAATGATATCTATTGGGCAGCCCCGTTAACAGATCAAAATTAGCTCTATAGGCACCTGCTCTCACATCGACACTACGTTGTCGATAGACACATATAACACGGTAACTACCCAGCGCTAAAAATAGTGAAAAAACCAGTGCTACCACCCAATTCCAGATTAATTGATCTAGGGGAGCCTCTATTCGCAAGGTTTGAATCTGCCACATAGAATCTGCCAGTTGCACATTCAAATCATGGCTTTTCCCGCTGGTAAACAAATGGGGATTACCGACCTCAAACAGCACTTGATCACTGTCGATATTTTTAATCCTAAACGGCTGTAGCTGTAGTTTATCTCGGAAAATTTCAGACTTCAGGTAGTGATATACATCTAGCTCCATAAACAATAACCCCTGATTTACCGCATCCTGTAACTCAGGTCGCAACAGCTGATGAAAAACCAGGCTGCTGCGTTGCTCTGTACTGTCTTCGCGCTGCAATACCAAGAACTCAACCGAATCTCTAAAACTTGCCAACAGCGTTGCATCTACACTTTTGCCAAGCAGACTTTGGTTCAGCCCCAATGGGTAAATGAAGCTAGTTTCCCCCTGATATGCCAGTGACATTCTTTTAATATAGGGATGTTTCTGGGAGAGTGGCTCAGCTATATTGCGAAACTTGGTATTTGATATATCTTCAGATGCTCTGATAGCCAATTGGAATTGGTGCAAAATCAGCCTATTCACCGAGATAAAACTCACTAGCTGACGCTCTACCATATGGGTTTGCGACATGGTCTCAATTTCATTCAAAGCCGCTTGTTTTTCCGCTAATACATATAAAAAACCACCGCAAGCTAACATCGCCAACAGGCCAATGAGAGCCGCTAAAAATTTGGCGCCGTGGGGCTTTATCAATATACTTTCAACAACAGTTGTTCTATCTTCGCCGTGCGACGAGGAATCCGACTCTGTACGGGTAGCTCTACGTTCTGTACTTCGCATCTCTATACATTCACCCTTTAAAAATTGTATGCTCATTAACCAACCTCTGATAACTTGAGTATAGTTGGCATTTTGAAAATAGCTGCAGTTACCTCGCCCCCTCTAAAGCACTTTACCTGGATTCATTAAATTATGCGGATCTAAGGCATTTTTAACCAATTTCATCACATTGATAGCTTGCGGTAGCTCCTGCACCAGATACTCCTTTTTTCCTAGACCAATACCATGCTCGCCAGTACAAGTTCCCTCCATTTTTAACGCTCTGCTGATTAGACGTTTATTAAATTCATCTACCCATTGCATCTCTCGTTTATCATCGGGAAATACGCTTAATGCCACATGGAAATTACCGTCACCAACATGGCCTATAATTGGCATATTTAATTCGCTGTTATCGATATCAGCCTTGGTTTCTAAGATGCACTCTGTCAGCCTAGAAATAGGCACACAGACATCTGTAGATAATATTTTAGAGCCCGGGCGCTTTGCCAGCGCCGCATACGCAAAATCGTGTCTTGCACGCCACAATTTATTGCGCTCTTCTGTTTTCAGCGCCCACTGAAAATCACTGCCGCCATGATCCGCTGCCAATTCCTGAACCGTTGCTGCCTGCTCTTTTACTGACAAATCAGTACCGTGAAACTCTAAGAAAAGGTGCGGGGTATGTGCATAATCCAGATCACTAAAATCATTAATGGTCTCTATAGCCACTTCGTCTAATAGTTCAATACGGGCAATAGGCACACCCATCTGAATGGTTTCTATCACACAATCAATAGCGCCTTGCAAAGTTGCAAAACCACAGACTGCCGCTGCGATACTTTCAGGAATGGCATGTAATTTTAAGGTCACATCACAAACCACACCTAAAGTCCCTTCAGAGCCGACAAAGAGCCTAGTTAAATCATATCCCGCGGCTGATTTACGCGCCCTTGTGCTCGTTTTTACAATGCAGCCATCACTTGTTACTACTGTCAAACTTAGCACGGCCTCGCGCATAGTACCGTAGCGCACAGCATTAGTACCCGAAGCTCTGGTTGCAACCATGCCCCCTATGGAGGCGTTGGCACCGGGGTCAACAGGGAAAAAAAGGCCTGTATCTCTTAAATACTCATTAAGCTCTCGACGGGTTACCCCTGCTTGCACAGTGCAATCCATATCTTGAGCGCTGACTCGGGTAATACTATTCATGCCGCTCATATCAATGCACAAACCGCCAAATATAGCATTTACACCGCCTTCTAAGGCTGTGCCGGTACCAAAGGGAATCACAGGCATCAAATACTTGGCACAGATTTTCACTATTTTAGACACTTCTTCTGTGCTATTGGGGAATGCCACGGCATCTGGTGCAAAGGGCTGGTGAAAAGACTCATCTTGAGAGTGGTGATCACGTATCGCTTGGCTAGTAGATAGCCGATCATCAAGTAAAATTGCCAATTCAGAGATGGCGTCACTAAAATTTACCTTAGTATTACATTCGCTATTCATTGTCATAGGATCCTCAGCTCGTGATACATTTTCTTTTTAATTAACAGAGTATGTACAGCCTTTATAACTTATGAATACGCGAACAAGCTAGTAAATTATGTGTTATTTGTATCTCAATAAACCAATTCTCTATCCTTTACCCTGATAGCTGTAGATAGTGAGAAAAAAGGCGCTGCTGATTTTTTGTATTGAGTTAAAGGGTGGCTTGGAAAAGAATTAAGCCTAGAAGTGAGACGATACTGGAGGGCATCTGGTTGCAGCGAATGCAACGCTATAAAAATAAGCGCACTTATCAGGGTGCGCTACGCTTTACTCTATCATTCTAGATTCGGCTGCCGAATTTAGAATCAATATTGATTCAGCCTTTAAGCCACTGCTCTAACTCATTAGCACCGCCAATAAGTACTCCATCGACAAAAACTTGCGGTGTGGTCGCGTTTCCTGAGAGAGCCTGAAGACTAATATTGGTCAAGCCATTTTCTCCCAATTCGATTTCCTCATAAGATAACCCCTGTTGCTTTAAAGCAGCTTTGGCTCTTACACAGTGACCACAACCAGCTTTAGTGATCATGCTAATACTTTTTGGTTTCTGCGCCTGAGGATTGATATAATCCAACATAGTATCGGCATCAGATACTTCAAAAGGGTCTCCCGGCAAATCGGGCTCAATAAACATTTTCTCGATCTTGCCATCACGAACCAACATTGAATAACGCCAAGAACGCTGACCAAAACCAATTTCATTTTTATCAACCAACATGCCCATTTCACGAGTAAAGTCACCATTGCCATCTGGGATAAACTCTATGTTTTGTGCATTTTGAGCAGAAGCCCAAGCGTTCATTACAAAAGTATCGTTGACTGAAACACACAAAATACGATCGATACCGTGCGCCGAAAACACTGCAGCTAGTTCATTGTATCTCGGTAAATGGCTACTCGAACAAGTGGGAGTAAAGGCACCTGGGAGCGAAAACACAATGACATTTTGGTTTTTAAAAAGATCATCGGTACTGGTCTTTTTCCACTGTTCTTCGTCTATGTGACTAAATACAACGCTTGGAACTTTATTTCCTTCAATATTTTTTAACATAATGATGTGCCTCTATAAGTGTCTGTTTCGATTAAATGAGTATATAAAAAGCGCAGAAATAATAACAATTGATTGATAATATGATTGTAATAGAGAAAAACTATTGAAGGCTATTTGCCATCACTCATTTGCGGCTACTTTTACGTTTAGCCGCCTGTGTTAAAACGTCGAGGCGCTGTTGGTTATCAAGATTAGACCAGTGACAGATTTCGTCCAAAGAGCGCAGACAACCAAGGCAGATATCTTGGTCATCTAAGCAGCAGTTCCTAATACAAGGAGAGGCGATCTCGGTAAATGGCCTATCTTGAGCTTCCATCATCTTGCACCGTTTATTGCCAGCGCTATACTTGTCGCACTGTCATTTTACCGACACCCACAGCAATTACTTCCACTTGGGTACCCTGTTTTAACGGCACGTCACAAGAAATTTTCCAGTTGATACCAGAATACTGGTGATTGACTGTGCCACTTTGAGCCAGGTCTTGATCTAAGCTAAAACGATGGCCTATGAAATCGCTAGTGACCGCTTTAGTATCGACCTTATTCTGCATTCTTTTTAACGGCTTCCATAACAACAGCGAACTTAGGCTACTGATAATGGCGACACTCATCAGTGCACTGGTGGTATTTTCTACCAACAATCCACTGAAAAAGATCAGCCCCGTGGCTATACAACCTACTCCTAAAAAAAACAAAAAGAAGGTCGAAAAACCAAGCACTAATACTTCTATTACCAGTAATAGCAACCCTATCACCAATAAGAATTCGGCCATATTCTGGTAAAAAGTCTCCATTAATTCCCCTTATTTAACGTATTTATAATAGTCATCGCCTGGGCGACCATGCTACTGGCGTCAGTTGATCCATCCGGTAACAGCACTACAGTAGACTCTTTAGCGATCGCGTGTTTAGCTTCTATCGCCTTAGTCGCCAGATCCAACTGAATGGCTTTTTGCCCCTCTTCAGTTTTAGCGGCTTCACCGACGGTATGTAAAGCTTCAGCCTGGGCTGTTGCCACTGCGACAATTGCCTTAGCTTCACCTTCGGCTCTTAACACTTGCTGCGCTTTATCCGCTTCTGCGGCGAGTACTTGAGCCTGCTTTTGGCCTTCTGCAACGTTGATCGCAGATTGTCTGTCACCTTCTGACTCCAATATCTGGGCGCGCTTGACTCGCTCTGCCTTCATTTGCGCTTCCATCGCCTCCATGATGGTGGCTGGCGGCACGATATCTTTAATTTCGTAACGTAACACTTGTACGCCCCAAGGCTCAGCCGCCTGATTAATGGACTCTACAATATTGATATTCAGCTTATCACGCTCTTCAAAGGTTTTATCTAGTTCCATTTTACCCAATTCAGAACGCATCGTGGTCTGCGCCAATTGCACTACAGCAAAGATGTAATCTTCTACTCCATAAGTGGCTTTGTAGGGATCTAATACTCTAAAATACAGAACTCCATCAACCGTTAAAGTAATGTTATCGCGGGTGATAGCACCTTGACTGGGAACATCTACAGCCTGCTCTTTTAATGAGCGATTTGCAGCCACTTTATCGATGAAGGGCATTAAGAAATTGAGCCCCGCCTCTCTATTTGATTGAAACTTACCAAATCTTTCGATCACATACGCTCGGTTTTGCGGAACAAATATAATCGCTGATTTAAGTAACACCACCACAAACACTAAGATGACGAATTGCCAAGTGAATACAAAACCCAATAACATTTGAATAATAACTTCCATTTTACCTCTTCCTTTAATATTGCAGAAATACTGCTTAGTTTATAAAAAATTCTATAAATTCATGTTTATTACTGACCACATTCCTAGTGATCCTTAATATTTTCCATCACCACAAAAGTGCTGCTTTGCATAACAAAGGGCAAGTTTGATAAAGTCTCACCCAAAAATTTACGATAGCTATCCATATCGCTAGTGCGCACTTTTAGTAAATAATCAAAGTTTGAGGCGATCATATGGCACTGCTCTACCTCGGGAATAATTCTAACGGCTTTGTTAAAGGCATCTAGCGCTTTTGTTTTGGTGTCACTGAGGGTAACTTGGACAAAAGCGATATGTGACTCACCCAATTTAGCCCTATCCACCAGCAAGCTATAACCTAATATATACCCTTGTTTTTCCAGTTTATCCATACGCACTTTACAAGGGGTTTTAGACAAACCAACCACATCTGCTAATTCAGTCACACTTACCCGAGAGTTTTTCTGTAATTCACGAATAATTGCTTTATCGAACTTATCTAATTTATTCATTAATATAACCGTACTGGGATGGTTTATAATCTTTTAAAACTACTCCGAGTGCTTTGCCCGAATAATGCATACAATACTCGGGTTAGATATCCAAAGGCAACATCAACACTACAGAATGAAGCTTGTCGATAGCCATCGACAAGCTTTGTGCATCTTTCTAAGTAGTGATTTACGCACTTGGACCATCACTACTCGCTGTTAACCACCACTGTCTTGCAAAGATGCTGGGATAAAAACAACTTCATCAGCAGGTTTTTTCTCTGCTTCAGTGCGATTTGACTGCGGGGCATGGACAAAAGAGTAGATTACACCGCCTTCACGATACATACCAATATCTTTAAGGCAATCATCACTTAAATGCTCAACCGCTTGGTAAGGATTAGCGATGAATATGAAAGCGCTCAGTGTTTTATAGCCATTGTAAATTGATTTTAAGATTGTCATTATTTTCTCCGTCTATTAAAGACCGAAAAAACAGTAGCGACAAAAAGATAACTTGTAATGCCGCACTGTCTTCGCGGCATTGGTGCTCAAATCAATGGGAAATTTTAATTCCCTTAGCAGAACCTAATACACTCGCGCAGACATAAAGCCATGATCGCACCATGGGATTATGTTGTCGGGTATATGTATTAATCAGGTTATGCAGCATCATTTTCACACATTAAGTTAAGATTACATCTCGAATGAGACGGTCAAATAATAACCCGATCTAAGTATTGAAATCAATTGGTTAAACAATAATTTGGTTAAGAATTAATCCTAGTTTAAAATATTATATTTCAACAAGATAACGCCATACACGCTCCTTGGCGTCTTGCCACTTACGTTTACCGCACATCCTGACCATATACGCTCTTTGGCTCCTGCCATCGCGTTATACCGTACTTCCTGTACATATACGCTCTTTGGCGTCCTGCCACCGCGTTATACCGTACATCCTGTACATAAAAAAAGGCGCTAACCTAAAAAGTTAGCGCCTTTATAAACAACGTTAAGTAAAAGGTGTTATTTACGAACTACATTCCCTTTGTCGTGCGCTTTAGCACTTAGAGGTGAATTTTTCTCGATGTATTCTTTGAGCACATCTGCATCAACAAAGCCGCTATTGACATAAGCTGCGTGTTTGTTCATGGCAGGGTATTTATCGCCGCCAGACGCTATATAGCTATTAATAGCCATACGGTAGCTTTTTGCAGGATCAATATCTTGCCCTTTTATCGTGGCCGTTTTCAACACGCCCTGCTCGATGGAAAGTTCCACACCGGCAAATTGCGCAAAAGATCCACTGTCGACAGGCTTAGCGGCAACCGCTGCTAAATACTCAAATAACTCTTTACCGTTTAGCTCAACAAAACCCACCACATTGGCAAAAGGCTGTACTTTCAATACATCCTTATAGGTAATATCTCCCTGGGCAATACTGTCGCGAATACCGCCAGAGTTCATCACTGCTAAATCAGCGCCAACTTTCTCCATCTGCGCTAAAGCAATCAGATGCCCCATGTTAGTAGGCTCAAAGCGCACCACTGCTCTATCGCCTTCTAACTTACCATCAACAGTACCAATTTTTTGTTGTAACTGCTCCTGCCCCTGTTCCTGAAAAGGGGTTAAAAATGCTTTAAGCGTAGCATCTTCTGCAATAGCATCCGCTACTAATACTCGTACTTTTTTACCTTCCGCATTTTTAACTTTTTTCTTTAGATTGACAGGAATCAACTGGTAACTTAACAATGTTAGTTCGCCATTTTTGAACTCTAAATCCGCGCGACCAACATATTTCCCCCACTCATGGGCCTGCATAATTAACGTGCCATTTTGCACATCAGGCATACACGCCATACCCGCCTTATATTTGGTGATTAGCGCCCCTTGTGCATCGGCACAAACAGGATCTTGCGAATGGCCGCCAATGATAAGATCAAGCCCTTGAACTGAGCGAGCTAGAGTGACATCACCCGGTGCATTGATACCAAAACTGGCATCCTGATAGTGCCCCATATGCGTTGCTGCAATAATGATATCCGCTTTCTTTTTTAATTCAGGCAGTAATTTTTTTGCCTCATCGACAGGTTTGGTAAAAGCGATGTTACCCATAAACTCTGGGTTGCCGAGTTTTTTAGTATCTTCTGTAGTCAGACCGATAACGGCGATACGTAACGCGCCTTTTTGGAAAATCTCATAGGGCTTAAATAAACGCTTGTTGGTGGTTTTATCATAGATATTGGCGGCTAGAAATGGAAAATCTACCCATGATTGCTGCTTGCGAATAATGGCGAGTTCGTTATCAAACTCATGGTTCCCCAGAGCCATCGCATCATATCCGATGAAACCCATTCCTTTAAAATCTGGCTCTGCGTCTTGAAGATCAGATTCAGGGACGCCAGTATTGATATCACCACCTGACAGCAATAATAGCTGTGATCCCTGCGCTTTGACTTCTGCACGTATGCTATCAATTAGCGTTTTACGTGCCGCCATACCGTATTCTCCATGGCGGTTAGACCAGAAGCGACCGTGATTATCATTTGTATGTAAAATTGTTAATTTATAGCTTTTATCTGTTTCCCACTGCTGCCCACTTTCTCCAGCTAATGCCGATAGCGACACCATACCGCTAATTGCTGTTAAAGCTAACACACCTGTTTTAAGCATCTCTCTCTCCCTGTTGTAATTTACTTACTTGTTATTATTAATAAATTATTTTGCCACACTTTCTACAAAGCGCAGCTTATCTTTTAAAAATGACAGCTTCATTTCACTTTTTTTTAAGCGAAGAGTAAAGCTTTATATTTATCCATCAATTAATAAGACTTTATACTATAAAATAAACTGATTGAGATGACTATTTGCTGACACGCTCAAAACAATCGCTTTGGCAATGAACGCAAGGTTGAATAACTTCTATTTCTGTGACTTGGTGGGTCGCCTCACAATTAAGGCAGCGCAACGTACCATAAAAGCACACTTCACCACTGAGATACTGCCAGTTAGAACAGTCTAATTTTTCAGCGAGTAACAAGTGATCAATAACCGTCTTATCCGCTAAACTCAGGAACTGCTCCTTGCTAGATTGCTCTAAAAAATCTAAATCAAAATTTAGCCATGCCGCCACCCCCTCACCTGTCATGTGTAAGTAATGACTGAGTGATTTCAGGTCCCTGGCAACATAGACACTGAGCAAATGCACTTCATCGCTGCTCATTTGCTCTGCGGCTTGTTCCAGTTCAATAGCCTCATCGACCATTTTTTTAATCATCAGCGCTGAGTTATCAGCCGCTTTTAAGCCCGATTCTGAAAGTTCCTTAATAACAAATTCAAAGCCTGTTATTAACGAGCCTTTATCAGCTGTAGATTTTTTTTTATTGGTTTCATTATCTGCTTGCATAATAACCTCCAAAAGATACATTTTTGCTATTAATGCGGTATTTATGACCTTGTGTTTAAGGTATGCTTAGATTCAATTTTTCCTGACATATAACCATAGGCTCTGCTCTCTAGCGAGTGTCTATCACCTTTAAAGTATCCAAGATGAACGAATTATATCAACCGCAAAATATCGAACCACAAGTTCAACAATACTGGCAAGATAACAATAGTTTCAAGTGTGACGAAGACCAGAGCAAAGAGAAGTTTTACTGCCTCTCAATGTTTCCCTATCCCAGTGGGAAACTGCACATGGGTCATGTGCGTAATTATACCATAGGCGACGTCATCTCCCGCTACCAGCGAATGCAAGGGAAAAATGTATTGCAACCAATGGGCTGGGATGCTTTTGGACTCCCTGCTGAAAATGCGGCGATGAAAAACAATGTGCCACCTGCAAAGTGGACCTACGAAAACATGGACTACATGCGCAGCCAATTGCAGCGCATGGGTTTTGGCTACGACTGGGATAGAGAGCTGGCAACTTGCCACCCAGAATACTATCGCTGGGAACAGTGGTTCTTTCTCAGATTACTGAAAAAAGGCCTCGTTTACAAAAAAGAAGCGGAAGTTAACTGGGACCCTGTCGATAAGACTGTACTGGCCAATGAGCAAGTCATTGATGGACGCGGCTGGCGCTCTGGCGCGCTAATTGAGCGCAAAAAAATCCCCCAGTGGTTCCTTAAAATCACCGACTATGCGGACCAACTCGTCGACGATTTAGACCAGTTACATGAATGGCCTGAACAAGTACGCACACAACAAAAAAACTGGATTGGTCGCTCCAATGGCGTCGAACTAACTTTTGAAGTTGATAAAGACACTCAGCTAGATGTATTCACAACTCGTCCAGATACATTAATGGGTGTCTCTTACGTCGCAGTTGCAGCACAGCATCCACTAGCGCTTAAAGCGGCAGAAGACAACGCTGAGCTCGCCGCCTTTATCGACGCATGTAAAAATATTAAAGTTGCCGAAGCCGATATGGCGACGATGGAAAAGAAAGGCATGCCATTAGGCTTTAGTGCCACACATCCATTAACCGGCAAACAAGTTCCTGTATGGACCGCAAACTTTGTCTTAATGGACTACGGTTCAGGTGCCGTCATGGCGGTACCCGCTCACGACCAGCGCGATTGGGAATTTGCCAAAAAGTACGATCTAGAGATTCTGCAAGTCATTCGCCCAGCAGACTCAAGCGTGACTGCCGACATCAGCGTTCAAGCTTTTACTGACAAAGGGGTACTAATCAATTCTGGCGATTTTAACGATCTTGAATTTGATATTGCCTTTAAAGCGATAGCTAGCGAATTAGAGAAACAGGGCAAAGGCAAAACAACGATTAACTACCGCCTTCGCGATTGGGGAGTATCCAGACAGCGCTATTGGGGCACACCAATACCTATCATTAACTGTGATAGTTGCGGGCCAGTGCCCGTCCCTGAGGATCAATTGCCAGTAGTACTACCTGAAAATGTTGAATTTGACGGCAGCGGCTCTCCTATTAAAAAAATGCGTAGCTTTATCGACACTACATGCCCACAGTGTAATAAACCTGCTGAGCGTGAAACAGATACTTTTGATACTTTCATGGAATCTAGCTGGTACTACGCGCGCTATGCAAGTCGCGGCAGTGTTGACGCGATGCTTGATCCAGAGAAAGCCAATTACTGGCTACCTGTCGATCAGTATGTGGGCGGCATTGAACATGCGATTTTACATTTGCTCTACTCACGATTCTTTCACAAGCTAATGCGTGATGAAGGACTAGTTGACTCTGATGAGCCATTTAAACGCCTGCTATGCCAGGGAATGGTGCTTGCAGATACTTACTATCGTGAAAACGAAGATGGCAGTACTACTTGGATTTCCCCTAACGATGTCGACATAGAAACAGATGACAAGGGCAGAACAATCTCAGCGGTGCACAAAGAAGACGGCTTGAGCGTTATTCACGGCGGCATCACTAAGATGTCTAAGTCTAAAAATAACGGTATCGATCCGCAGACCATGATTGATAAATACGGTGCCGATACGGTACGTTTATTCATGATGTTTGCAGCACCTCCAGTGCAATCTTTGGAGTGGTCGGATTCTGCCGTAGAAGGCGCACAGCGTTTCCTTAAACGTCTATGGAAGCTCACTTACGAGTACACCGCTCTCAACAAAAACGTTGAGCTCAACTTAGCAGAGCTTAATGACAAGCAGAGTGAGCTAAGACGTAAAGTACATCAGACCATTAAGAAAGTGACTAACGACATCGAAGTTAGACAAACTTTTAACACGGCTATTGCCGCGGTAATGGAGTTGACTAACAGCATTGGCAAGTTCAAAGATGATAGCGACCAAGGTATAGCAGTACGCAAAGAAGCTCTAGAAGCTTGCGTATTATTACTTGCCCCAATCACTCCGCATATCACCGCACAGCTTTGGAGCGAATTATCGCAAAGCTCTGAATTGATCAATGCTAACTGGCCTGTTGTGGATGAATCTGCATTAGCACAAGCTAATATTGAGATGGTTATTTCTGTCAATGGTAAAGTCAGAGGTAAAATGTCGATTGCGGCTGATGCTGATGAGGATACTATTTTACATATGGCGCTCGCCTTGGAAAACGTACAGAAATTTATGCAGGATAAAACTATCCGCAAGAAGATCATCGTACCTGGTAAGCTAGTTAACATCGTCGTAGGTTAAAGCTCTACCTAAAATCACAGCTGTTGGTCTATTCACTTAGCCAACAACTGCGATTGCCTGCAACGACCAGCACCTCTCATCTCGATAGTTTTTCGGTACAACTAAAAACTATCGAATCTTATTTTCTCAACAACGCCTGTGATGAGGATTCAAAATGTTTGCCCTATTAAAAAGCAGCCCTGAAATAAACTTTAAAACAACCTGCTACGTGCTGCTATTTACCTTGCTAACTGGCTGTGGTTTTACCTTGCGTGGCAATATTGAATTACCCATCAGCGCACAATCTTTATGGCTAGTTACCGACAGCCATAAAAACTCTCTCTTCCAACAGCAATTTAAATTATTAGCTCAGCAAAATAATTTAACATTGGACGAAGATGCAGAACTCAAAATTGTTATTACCCGTATTAATTTCAGAAAAATAACCACCACTCTTGACGCCGATGCTGATGTAGACGAATACACCTTAAGAGGCGAGTTGTCCTTTGACATAATCGGCAGTGACGAGGAGCAACTAGCTGGAAATTTAGAGGCTTTTTCCGAACGCACTTTCCAATATGATGCCAACGATGCCGCCGCTAGCAACTCAAGAGAAGCTTTTTTGAACGCAGAGTTATGGCGTGATCTATCCCAGCAAATTCTGCGACAATACGCCGCCCGTGTCCGTATCAAATGAGAATTAAAGCAGAACAGTTATCTGCGCAACTGAGCCGAAAAACCAGCCCAGTGTATTTAGTCAGTGGCGATGAAACCCTTATCGTCGAAGAGAGCTGTGACCTCATTCGCGCTCACCTCAAAAATAATGGTTTTGATGAGCGAGAAGTACTACATGTTGAGGCGGGCTTCAAATGGGAATATCTATTAGAGTGCGCCAACGCCCTCTCCTTGTTTGCCGACAAACGTCTTATTGAAATTCGCCTCGGCACTCAAAAAATCAATAAAGCAGCCAGCAAAATTCTGCAGGAATATATCAAGTACGCCCCTGCAGAAAACACTTTATTATTGATAGCCAATAAATTAGATGGCGCCGCCAAAAAATCGGCCTGGTATAAAGATATTGACCAACAGGGCTGTATTGTAGAAATATGGCCAATCGAGACCCAGCAGTTACCTATGTGGCTAAAAAATCGTGCCGCTGCGCAAAATCTGCAACTAACCCCTGATGCTATTGCCATTTTATGTGATCGCATTGAAGGCAATTTATTGGCTGCCAAGCAGGAATTGGACAAACTGCAATTATTACAAGGTAGCTCGCCACTGAGTGCTGAAGATATTGTTGGCGCGGTTTCCGACAGCTCTCGCTACGACGTATTTGCCCTGATGGATGCCATCATCTTCGGCCAGAGTGAGCGCAGTTTAAAGATTTTGCAAGTGCTTAGGCAAGAGGCGATAGAGCCAACGATTATTCTCTGGGCAATCAGCCGAGAAATCAGATTATTGCATGATCTAAAAACGGGCCTAGACCAAGGTCAAAGTTATGAATCACTGTGTTCTAAACTGAGAGTATGGGGAAAGAAGAAGCAAAGCTTAAAACAGGCGGCTATGCGCCAAGATTACGACCAACTTGAAGCGATGTTACGACAGTGCGCAAGCGTCGATCAAATCATTAAAGGGATGAAAATTGGCGATCACTGGCTGCATATTACTGACATAACGCTGTCTTTATCTGGCAGTCATTTAAAGCTAGGCTAGTCATATCAAAGATCTAGCCTTGGATAATAGAAACGCTTCCCACTCTTTGAATAGGAGCGTTTGCATACTAATGTTATTCGCGAAGCATTCTGCGAAGCACTTTACCGACGTTTGATTTCGGTAGTTCATCTACAAACTCAACGTCTTTCGGTACTTTATAGTTTGCCAGGTTCTCTTTGCAATAATTGCGCAGCTCTGCAACTTCTAAGCTACTGTCACTTGCCACTACAAATAACTTCACTGTCTCACCAGACACCTCATGTTTAATACCAATAGCGGCACACTCCAATACTTTAGGGTGTGATGATGCAATGTCCTCAACTTCATTGGGGTAGACATTAAAACCAGAGACAATGATCAAATCTTTGGCTCTATCAACGATGGTTAGGCGCCCATTAGCATCCTGCACTGCAATATCACCTGTCTTGAAGAAACCATCTTTAGTGAAAGAAACAGCGGTTTCCTCAGGATGATTCCAGTATCCCTTCATCACTTGCGGCCCCTTCACACAAAGCTCTCCAGGTTCACCATCTGCCACATCTTGCTCGCTATCATCAATAACACGCACGATAGACTCTTTAACCGCAAAGCCAATAGTCCCAATCTCAATATCATTGACTGGATTGACCGCAACAATAGGCGAAGTCTCCGTTAGCCCATAACCCTCCATGACTTTAACACCAGTAGTCTTGTGCCACAGCTCAGCACAATCATGAGTCAGCGCCATGCCCCCAGAAATCGTCATACAAAATTGACTAAAATCTGCTTTGGGGAAATCTTTGTGATTACAAAGCGCTACAAACAAAGTATTTAAACCAAGGAAGCCGGTAAATTTCCATTTAGAAAGCTCTTTAACAAAACCAGGAATATCTCTAGGGTTGGCAATCAAAACACTCTGACCACCAGACTCCATGACAATAAGAGAAATGGTAAAAGCGTAAATATGATAGAGCGGCAGCGGTGCGATCACTATATCTTTCCAGTGCTCAGGCGCCTTACAAATAACTTCCGATGCCTGCAGCATATTCGACACTATATTACCGTGGGTGAGCATAACCCCTTTTGATACACCGGTTGTTCCACCTGTGTACTGTAATACAGCAACATCATCAATTTTTCTGGCTATTTTCTCAGGCTGCTTTCCATAGTGCGCCATCATTGCACCGCGCAATTTAATCGCAGTGGGAAGCGAGAAAGCCGGGATCATCTTTTTAACGTACTTAACAACATTATTGATCAACTGACGATGGACGAATCCATGTAAGTCCGCCAAGTTAGTCGTCAAAACATACTTGATTGTGGTTTTATCTAGGATTTTTTCAACGTTACTGGCCACGCCTTCATAGACAACTAACGCCTTTACTTGGGCATCATTAAATTGATGTTCAAGCTCTCTTGGAGAGTAAAGTGGGTTGGTATTAACCACAATCAAACCCGCTTTCATCGCTCCAAGCAATGTGACTGGAAATTGCAAAATATTGGGTAATTGAATCGCTATTCTATCGCCAGGCTCTAGATCTGTATCATTTTGTAAATAACAGGCAAATGCGTCAGACAGCTTATCTAGTTCAGAGAACGAGATACTGTGACCAAAACTACTATAGGCATCTTTGTCCTGGTATTTTTTACAGGCTTTTTCAAACACATCTAAAACAGAACTGTAATTACTGTCATTTAAAGATTCAGGGATCCACGATCCTCTTTGCGTTTCTTTCATAGCTTACCTCTGGGTTGAAATCTCATGTTATTTTTATTGTCCCTGTCATATATCTATCCATAAACCTAAATTTGGCAGTTAGACGCGAAAAAGCTGTGCAAGAAATTGGTGTGCATAGGAAATTAGAAAATTAAGTGGTCACCAGAGATGAAATCTTGTTTCATCTTAATTGGTGATGAGAATATTTTCTATTTTTCTAGGTGCATCAAGAGCTTATGCAGACTTTCGTGATTCGACAGCCTAATATAGGTTAATTATCAGGCTGCTGGAAACAAACTCACCAGTGCCGGTGCCAACGTCATATCTCCTTCAGCTTCAATACTTCCTTCCATGAATGCCTGCATTGCATCGGATTCACCACTGATAATTTCCAATAGTAAATCAGAGGCCATCGACAACTCAATATCAGGAGCTGAATGTGCACCTTCACTGAAACTGCATTCGCCATCACTTATTTTGCAGCTAAAGATTTGCTGCTCAGATAAATTATACTGAAAAACAGCCTCTATATTTTGCGCGGCTTGGGCATTAAATCGCTGCTGCATTTGCTGAAACAAATCATCTAAATTTATCATTATCTATCCTTTTTCTAGGCTACATTTTAGCGGCTCACTAAACAACACATCTATGCCACTGCCATGCAAAAACATGACTTTAGTTTAATCGTGGTTACACAGAAAGCATCGCTAGTAACACCTTAATTATCTTTTCTAAGTAAAAGACCTATAACATTATCATTCAAAGCCAAATAGGCGATCCTTTATTCTCTAAGTATTACTATTTACCACCCTTTTTACCAGTAAAGTCTAGTTTAAATAAACCAATATATTTAATCCTAGTATGATTACCGCTACATTTTTTATAAAGTACACTGTTTATATACTCTTAATCATAATCTAAAAGATACCTATACCCCTACAAAATCATTTATTCAGCCTTTAGCCTATAGTAAAATATCCTACTATTATTCAATTGTTACTTTTTCTTGGCGCCTCTTCCTAACTATGTCTAAAAACTTAGCCCAGCCACTAATGCAACCGCTAAAAACAGTCGTTGTCATTGGCTATGTTTGGCCTGAACCAAACTCATCTGCCGCAGGCTCGCGCATGCTGCAATTAATAACATTTTTTAAACAGCGAGCACAGCGCGTAATCTTCGCCAGCCCGGCACAACTGAGCGAACATCGTGCCGATTTAAAGCAAATGGATATTGAAGAGCACAGTATTGCCTTAAACTGCAGCAGTTTTGATGATTGGATAAGCCAAATACAACCCGATTTAGTATTATTCGATCGTTTCATGATGGAGGAACAGTTTGGCTGGCGCGTTGAGCAGTGCTGTCCTAAAAGCTTACGTTTATTAGATACCGAGGATTTACATAGCCTTCGAGAAGCAAGGCACCTGCAACTAAAAAAGGCCATCACAAACAACCTCGAGATTAATAACCACTATAATAATATCGAACAACTTTACCCACTGATGGCAGGCATGGATATCGCTCAGCGTGAGATAGCCTCCATATACCGCTGTGATTTAACCTTGATGATCTCTGAATTCGAAATGCAACTACTGCAACAACAGTTCAACATTCCCGCATCGCTGCTAATGCACTTGCCCTTTATGCTGGAGATAGACACCTTGCAGCAAACTGTAAGCTACGCTGTGAGGGAACATTTTGTCACCATCGGAAATTGTCGCCATGCACCTAACTGGGATTCGATACTTTGGTTAAAACAAAGCATCTGGCCAAAAATTCGTAAACTAATGCCCTCTGCTCAAATGCATGTTTACGGTGCTTACCCAAGCAAGAAAGTGACTGACTTAAACAATCCGGCGCAGGGCTTCTATATAAAAGGCTGGGCAGAAGATGCTATGCAAGTTTTATCGGCTGCACGAATTTGTCTAGCACCATTAAGATTCGGTGCTGGTATCAAAGGAAAATTTACCGATGCCATGCTGTGCTCAACCCCTAGCGTAACCACCAGCTTAGGGGCTGAATCAATGCACGGTGATCACTCTTGGCCTGGTATTATAGAAAACACCAGTGATGAAATCGCCGCGGGCGCAGTTGCCCTCTACCAAAGTGAAACGCTTTGGCAACAAGCAGCCGATAGCGGCGCGCAAATTCTTAGCCATCGTTACAACAAAATAGTATTGCATCAGCAGCTAGATGCGGTAATCGCAGCTATCCAACCACATTTAACACAACATAGGCTGAATAATTTTACCGGCATGATGTTGCGACATCACCAGCATAAAAGCACCAAATACATGGCGCAATGGATTGCCGCTAAACACCAAAATAACGGGCAAGATTAAGCTCTTTATTAGTATTTTTCCTAATTCCAGAGCATTGGTAATAAGATTACACTGAGGAATATCTTTCAACAGCTCATTCTTTTACCTGCTCTTTTTGCCCTTTTAGAATTAATGATTTACCAAGCACATAGGTTACCGTATGAAAATTGAAGAATTTGTCCCAGGCCAACGCTGGATTAGTAACACAGAGTCAGAATTAGGTTTAGGTATCATAGCCTTCAGCGAAAATCGCCGTATTGAAGTGAGTTTTCCAGCCGTTGCAGAGCGACGTACTTATGCATCCGACAACGCTCCATTATCCAGAGTTATTTACAATGTAGGCGAGGAGATCAGCGATCAACTCGGCGGCGTTTACACCATCATTGAGCGAGAAGATAAAGCCGGTTGTTTTATCTATCATTGCACTGATTCCTCAGGTAACACCGTCTCTTTAGAAGAGATAGAACTAGACAGCTTTGTACATTTTAGCAAACCACAAGACCGACTATTCGCCGGCCAAATAGACAAGTTAAAGTCATTTAAATTGCGTGTAGAAACACTCAAGCATCAACAATCGCATCAGCATTCAGGCGTTTGCGGATTACTCGGCCCAAGGGTACAACCCCTCCCCCACCAATTTTATATTGCATCGCAAGTGGCCAACCGCCACGCTCCAAGAGTCTTACTTGCAGACGAAGTTGGCTTGGGAAAAACTGTAGAGGCGGGATTGATATTACACCAACAGCTAATCACTAACCGCGCTCAACGCATCCTAATTGTGGTGCCCGACTCTCTGGTACATCAATGGTTGGTTGAAATGCTGCGCCGCTTTAATTTGATGTTTAGCATTCTAGATGAGAACCGCTGCCTAGCAATCGAAGATAAAACTCCCGATATTGATTTAGACTTGTTAGAGAGCGATGAAATCCCCGAGGAAATGCTAGAGACAAACCCCTTTGAAAGCTCGCAACTAGTACTTTGTTCTCTGGATTTTCTTACCCAAAATCCACACCGTGTTGAGCAGGCAGAATCCGCTAGCTGGGATTTATTGATTGTCGATGAGGCGCACCACTTAGAGTGGAGCGAGACACAACCTTCAATTCAATATCAACTCATTGAAACACTGGCTAGGCGCACTGCCGGATTATTATTACTCACCGCGACCCCTGAGCAACTGGGCGTCGAGGGTCACTTTGCCAGATTAAGACTACTAGACCCCGATCGCTATTACGATTTGAACAAATTTAAAGAAGAAGAGCAGGATTACCGACCGCTGGGCCAATTCATCGAGAATTTAATGTTAGATGAAACGGTTGATGAAATTCATAACGGCTCTTTTGATGCACAGTTACAAGAATACTTATCCACGGAGCAGTTTAAGCAGTTCAGTACTGCGCTAGGCGAAGCTGACAGCGACGCTACAGCGGTCATTATCGAGCAAATAGTTGATCAATTACTCGACCAACACGGAACTGGCCGGGTACTGTTTCGCAACACTAGAGCCGCTATCACCGGATTTCCTGAACGCGAGCTTCACACTCACCCACTCCCGCAACCTGATTTATACCAAGCATTAGCCGCTGAAATTCCCATCGAAGAGAAATTACAGCCTGAGGGAGTACTTGGACAGGACTGGTTACATCAAGACCCCCGCGTAAGTTGGTTGGTACAGTGGTTAAAAGACTACCGCTATGAAAAAATCTTACTCATTTGTGCCAGCGCCGAAACCGCTATCGCTCTTGAAGATCACTTGCGGTTGCGCGAGGGAGTACGCTCCGCTTCTTTCCACGAGGGCATGTCTCTGATTAATCGTGATAGGGCTGCCGCTTACTTTGCCAATATGGAGGACAACGCACAAATACTGATATGCTCCGAAATAGGCAGCGAGGGAAGAAACTTTCAATTCGCCAGTAAAATAGTGCTTTTTGACTTACCTTTAAATCCTGATTTACTGGAACAGCGTATAGGACGACTTGACCGAATTGGCCAAGAAAATAACGTGCAAATTCATGTACCCTTTTATGAAAACAGTGCGCAACAAGTGCTTCTAGACTGGTATCACTTGGGCTGTAATGGCTTTGAGCAAAGCAGCTCTATCGGTATGCAGCTATTTTCAACGTTCAAAGAGCAACTTTTCAATTGCTTTAGCGATCTTGAGCCTGCAACGATTGAGCAGCTTATTGCTAAAACTCAACACAGTCGCGAGCAATTACAGCAAAAGCTACATGATGGCAGAGACAAAATGCTCGAGCTAAACTCCTGCAGAAAAGCCTCTGCTCAAGCCATCCTCGACGCAATAGACGCAGCGAGCGAGCCGCAAAAATTGGCTAAATATGTGGAGCGCTTGTGTGATTATTTTGGGGTTGAAGTACAAAGCTATGATGCTTACAGTTTCTCAATGCATCCTGGCGATCACATGCGTACTCACCACTTCCCGGGACTGACCGAAGAGGGCATTACCGTCACTTGGGATAGAGACCACGCACTTTCACGCGATGATCTACAATTTTTAACTTGGGAGCACCCTCTAGTAGCAGGCGCGATGGATATGATGCTAAGTGGTGACTACGGTAACACGGCATTTTGTACCATCAAGCTGCCTCCCCTTACCGAGGGCTCATTATTACTTGAGGCCATCTTTACCCCACACTGCGCTGCACCTAAAGCATTACAGTTAAATAGATACATAGAACAAGGTATGCATCGAGTACTTTTAGATGCTAATGATACGGATCTTTCGGCATTGATCAGTGGCGCTAACATCGACACTCTCGCCCAGAGAGTGCCCAATAAAAGCGCACAAAACCTCATCAAACACACCCGTCATCAAATAGAGCAGCAAATTGCCAAAGTTGAAAAAATTGCCAAAGCACAGCAGCCTATGATGATTGAAAAAGCCCTGGCCAACATCAACAGTAAAATGGGTACTGAAATTTCTCGCCTACAGGGGCTTGCTGAAGTGAACCCCAACATTCGCGACACGGAAATCGTCTACCAGCAAGAAGTACTAAAATCTCTACAAGGTTACGCATCCAGCTTACAATTCAAGCTTGAGGCAATCCGCATCATTATTGTCACTGCTTAATTGGTACCTTGGATTTTCTATACCTGCAGGGATGCAGGTACTTAGAATTTGTCAGGAATAAAAATCTGCCCTGTCACTTATGTTTTGCCACATATCCTGACCATAAAAAAGGCGTCTAAGTAGACGCCTTTTTTAATCACTCACTGCAACGTCCTAACTTAGGCTCGCGCTAAACTGACTAGTGACAGCTTCAAACCTATCGATCAATTGATCCAGCAGATAACCTCTTTGCTGCTGGACAATTAACCTTGCCAGCGATGTTTCTGTACAGAACTTCTGTACTAACCAACCCAGAAAACGCAGCCACTTTTGCTGCATGTATTTTTGCTGCAACACTTCTTCTAGCTCGACAACGCAGACAATTTCACTGGTCTCTTTGTCACAAATCAAATAATCAAACCTGGTGTTTGCTAACGCTTTTGCAACCATGCGAGGATAGAGTTTATCCTCATTTTCAAACGAAAACACATCTAGCACTTTCACTTTTCCCAGCACATAGAATTTTGAACCTACGGCTTGTTGTAGCACAGCTAAAAATGCACGTTCCGGGTCACTAAAACTAAGCTCCTCACCCTTTAAGCCCACTGCTTTAAAACTCCTTTGCAGTTCACTTTTCTTACTCTTACTCATCGATACTTCCCAGGCAATGCCTACAGCCTCACGGCTAAAACACCTAATAATTTTGGATTCATTTCCTAACTCGCCTTAAACCAACATTACCAGCAACGGCATTTTAACGGTTCTCGATAAATTAGCGACTGATTTACCTATTTATACGGTCAATTTAGCTATTTTTTGATCAATTCAAGCTTAACCTTAACCCAACTTAATACTATTTATTATATATCATTAACAATTATTGATTTTTCTTTATAAAAATTTGATTATTTAATAATTTAAAATCAATATATATTTTATTCTTTTAAAACAACGAGTTAATTTACAACATTACGATTGAATTTATCATTCTAATTTTATTATTTATTTCTTAAAAATCAACAAGTTAAATGAATAATTTTTCCTTATATACATTGCAAAAAAGGTTCGTTTAATATATGATTAGTCATATAGCTTTTAAGATTAAACAAAAAAGGATTAAGACAATGCAAGAAAAAGAAATTAAGTTGTTATTTAACGCCAGCGTGTTCGATTCTTGCCAGGCAATTCCAATTTCTATGTCTCGCGGCTGGACACTCAAATTCATCACCAAGGACGACAACGTGATGACACTAGACTTGCAAAGAGGCTCACAGGAGAGAGAATTTAAAAGCTTGGATGGCGCCTCTGCTGTCGCTAAACGCATTGGCTTTGAATGGCTAAATGTTCACATTGGCGATTTAGAGTGGCGCGAGAAGGTATAACCTAAAAGTAACGGGGAACTTTTAAGCCTACTGCTGAAAGCTTTCTTTAATCATTGTTCGATAGGGCAACTGCTATTGGTGTTATAGCAGCCCTGGAGAAAAGGCTAACGTTACTACCTGATTTTTAGACAAAAAAAAGCAGCCGAGATGGCCGCCTTTAACAATTTCGGAGCTATAGCAAATAGCTATGCTTCAATGGCGCTCACGCCCATGATCTCAATAGAAAACTTTAAATCTAATCCAGCAAAAGGATGATTTGGATCTACGGTAATTAGCGTATCGTTAATCGCCACTACACAAACCAGCTCTTCCTCACCTTGTGGGTTAGTGACATTACAGGCCAAACCAACCTCTAAATTGTCGACATCGCCAAATACAGCAGCTTCGATATCATAGACCTTTTCCTCATCCCACTGCCCGTAAGCCTTATCTGCCTTTATTTTTAACTGGAACTTATCCCCAATAGATTTCCCCAACATCCCCTCTTCTAGCCCGACAATAATCTGCTTTTGGCCCGTCGTAAAAGTGGGCGCATCGCCCTCTCTAGAGCTTTCAACGACCGCCCCTTTTTCATCGATTAGCGAATAGTGAAATGACACTTCACAATTAGTATTTATTTGCATTTTAGTTGCTCGTTAAATTATTGGTGATCCACTCACCGAGTATAGTTAATGATTCCAAAGACACTTCGTGCGCCATTGGAAACGAATGCCAACTGGCACTAAAGCCGAGTTTCTGCAGCTGCGTAACAGCGCTCTGACCGAGAGCGTATGGCACCACATCATCTCGATCGCCATGAATAGTCAATATACTCAAGGACCTATCAGCTTTACACTGTTTCTCCTCAAGCATGCGCGGCATGTAAGTAGACATCGCTGCAATGGCACCTACTTTCACCACTCCCTTTAAACCCAGTTCGTAGCACAGCGCCCCCCCCTGAGAGAAACCAACCACAATAATCCGCTCAGGCGCAATACCTGCGGCAATTTGCTCACTTACCAACGCCTCAATCGACTTGACTGACTCATCGAGCTGATCTGCATCTATAACACGCTGAGGCAGCATTGCTTTAATATCGTACCAAGAGCGCATCTGCATGCCATTATTGACCGTAACAGCGCGCACTGGGGCACTGGGAAAGACAAAACGCACTTGCAGCGCTGTGGGTAACTTTAAATAGGGGATAGTACTAACGAAGGAAGCACCTTCATCACCTAAACCATGTAACCAGATAATTGCCGCATCGGGACGACCACCTAACTCTTTTATAATTGCTTGCAAAACACCTCCTGAAACCTTTGTACAAAACACCCACTGAGCATTAACAAACCACTCGATGACTTTAGTGCCATGAATTTATTCTCACGCCATCCATATTATGGCTGCAACCTCTGCACAGACCAAGCTTCAGCTTCGCGCTGGTACACCAACCTATCATGCATCCGCCCCTCTCTTCCCTGCCAAAACTCAATCTTACTAGGCACTAGACAATAGCCTCCCCAGCGATCCGGTTTTATTACCTTGCCATCAAAGCTTTGGCTCTCCAGCTCTATCACCGCATTAGCCAGCTGGTCTCTAGAAGCTATAGGCTTACTTTGATAACTCGCAGCAGCGCTTAGCTGACTCTCCCTTGGTCGTTGCGCAAAGTATTGCTCAGACAGTGCTGCACTCAACTTATGCACAGAGCCCTGGATTCTCACTTGCCGCTCTAGACCATACCAATAAAACAATAATTGCGCCTGAGGATTTTCTGCCAGGTCGACACCTTTTTGACTTTCATAATCGGTATACCAACAGAATCCTTGCTCATCGTAGTGCTTCAACAATACAATTCTTGCAGAGGGCATGCCGCTACTGCTGGCTGTCGCCAAAGTCATGGAAGAGACATCATCAGAGCGCAGCGATTTAGCTTGCTCAAACCACATTCTAAACTGCTCAACCGGGTCTTCATGCAAATCCGCCCGAGACAAACCCCGCCCCAAATACTCTCTTCTTATCTTGGTTAAATCACCACTTTGATCCATGTTACAACCTCTATTTATCATCCTAGATTCGACAGCAAAATCACCGAGAAAAACACCCTAACACTGCACACAAATAACGATACTATTACCTTAATTTCCACCATTATCCTAAATCACATAGCAATGCGCTAGGAGTAGCGTAAGACAAACAACTATTTATGAATTTTATCGATAAGGTTTAGGGACTAACACCACATTTGCCGCTGTCTTTTCAAGGCAAAAAGACCTAAGCTGGATCGATAGAGCCCCAATAAGTCTAATGGATATAAAAATTTGTGCTTAATATCTCCAATACTTTCAAAATCTTAGTTTGCTGTATGCTATTAACCGCAATCGCGGGATGCTCTGGCAATCCCAATCAAAGATTTCGCTTAGAGTCCCTTGCCAAATCAGAGCTCGACATGGTCATTGATGCACACTTAAATCAGACCAATACAGAGGCGACAGCATTATTAAACAAGCTTTACAAACGCAATCCTAAAGAGTTCAATAAAGCTCCTCACAACACCAGCGCAGCTACCCGTATTAATCAGCTTTTTGGTTTTCCCAGACAAGTACAATTTAATGAATTGGGAGACAAATATGCAAATTCAGCACTGCAATTAGCATTTGATCCCAACTTTAAAGGTGATCGAGTTTTTGCCTACATGACAGGCATCGCCGGCATTCTTCACAGCTCATACAATTTTCAAAGTGAATTTTTCATGCTAGACCCAATTAATGAGCAAAAGATCTACAACTCAGCCCGCAATCTTGAAACCGCCAGCTGGCTACTAAACAACCGCAAAGACAGTCAGGGCAAGTTATACATCCTCAGTAACAGTAATGCACATGAAGGAACCTTAAACCTAAGCTACGAGCGATTATTTGGCAAGCTAATTGCCAGCCAAGATGTTTTGGCAGACATCATTGCCAACAGGAACAATCGCACTATCAACAAAGTATTACACGGCTTTGCATCCACTACTTTGTTGCCGCTATAAGCGCCAGCAACCTCCTAAAGCTTTAAATAGCGCTCAAGCAAGTAACGACCAGGATCACCCACTTTTTGCAACCACTGCTGCACTAACGACAAACCTATAGACTCTATCTCGCTTTGCATTTCGACTGAAAACTCACCCACTATCACACCTTGATTGATCAGGCGCGCCCTGGACTGCTCGGCGACTTGTTTTGACCTCAACCACCCCTGGCTCTCTACCTTTTTGGCAACAGCCAAAACCGCCACTCGATCTTCTTTGCTCAAGGCCTGCCACTGCTTAAGATTTATCACCACCATCTCTTTGGGGCGCCAAGCTTTGATGTCATACCAATAAGCAAAATTCTTTTGTAACGGATAGGCAGACGCCGCTAGTGAAGAGCCAAACATCACATCTAACTGCTTCCTCCTTAGCGTTTTTGCCAATTTATTAGCGGCGACAACTACTGATAAAAAACCCAATTTCTCACCAAATTCAGCAGTAATATCGTTGTATGGCCTAAATTTTAACCCTTTAAATTCAGCCACAGAATCCAGTCTTACTCGGCTGTATAAGCCCTGTGCTGGCCAAGGCACTGCATACAGCAACTTGACACCTTTAACGGTTAGAATTTTATCAATCTGCACCTTAGAAGCTTTATATAACTTAAAGGAATCGAGATAACTTCTTGCTAAATAAGGCAGCGCATCCAACTGCAACATCAAACTCTCACGCTCTAATGCGGACATTAATCTAGCGCCAATCGGTACTAAATCATTCCTAACAGCACCGAAAATTTGCTCCCCTTTAAATAGCTTACCCGAGGGATAAGGCCGAATAGACACACGCCCAGAGGTCACAAGCTTTACTTCTTTGGCGAAGCGCATCGCTAATTCGGTTTGAAAATGCCGGGCATCATTCGCCAGAGGCATCTGCCACTGTGCAGCCACTGCGACGTTCATAGAAAAAAAACCTGCCACAATTACACTCAAAATAAGTAATACCGACCTCAAAAAAACAACTCCTCGCAAATGATTACCCCAACCCTACAAACCTGCCGCAGTCTACCTTAAGCACCCAAGATAAACACCCGTTACCACAGGCTGCTATTAATTATTGTCCCGTTAAAAACCCAATAACAACGATCTGATTTAAGACAAAACAAAATCGCAACATTAACTGAAAATGAATATTTATCGCCTTATGTCTAGATTACGGATATAATTAAACCGCTAATTTGTATCATCGCCTGGCACTTATAATACTGCCACAACACTTGATCAAACCAATTTAAAGGCACTTACTAATGAAAAAAATAAATCTAATTTACGCAATTCTCACCGCCTTACTCATTTCTCTCAGTAGCTCTTCATTTGCTGCCAGTGCTTGCAAAGGCGTGGCAGAGAAGGCCTGTAACAGCAAGGATAGCTGCAGCTGGATAAAAGCCCACAAACGTAAAGATGGCGCTAAAGTAAAGGCTTACTGTCGCTCAAAGCCGAGCAAAAAATCAAAATTAAGCACCACTACATCTACCAAGAAAAGCGCCCCAACTCAAAAATCCAGCACAAAAACAGCTGTCAAAACCAAAACAACTAGCACCAAGAAAAACACGACAACGACCCAAAAGTAACAGCGACATACGCTCTTTGGTATCCATGCCATCGCGTTATACCGCACTTCCTGTACATAAACACGCTCAGCACCGCTGAGCGCTTTAATCACATCCCAGGCATTGCATGCCCATTGAGCTCTACCTTGCCCTGTTTCGCTGATATTGAAAACCGGTAGTTATCACCCTCATCCAACAGAAAACCCATCCCCACAAAAAAACCTAACTGGCTCGAATCGTAATCAGGCAGTGCGGCTAATAACTTTTTTGGTAGCAGAAAATCAGCTTCAAGATCCAACTTTTGCAGTACAGCTTGTCGATCAAGCATCACCTCTTCAATGGAGAAAGGGTCCATCTTCAGATCGACCTTACCTTCCAAGGTACTTCCCTCCAAAGATACCGCTAGACGCTGCGCCTGCAAATTAACACCTTTTTGCGTTAAGCCATTTAGCAGAGGGAATATTACTGCGGGATCATTAACATCCACAACTCCCTGCTCCTGTAGCTTTTGTATATCACCCAACAAAGCAACACTCGCCTGCATGTCGACATCTAAACTTAACTTGACCACAGAATTATCGAATTTTAGCTCTCCAGAGCTGCGCTTTATACGTACTTCTTCAGCGCTATAATTAGTGGCGATCACCAGGCGATCACCTGCTACATGCTGATCAATCTCCAACAACAAACCATTCACCTCAAGCCCATCTCCTTGGGCTTTAACTTTAAAACCATCAATTTTAATAGTGGCTTCTGAATCAATTGCCAGACCCGCTTTTAGCACATTTCCCGTTAATGATTTAGCGCTTTGCTCTAGCCTCATCTGCGCCACTTGAAACTCCATGCCCGCCACCTTAAGACTCGAAGGCCTAGCAATAAAGTCTAAGGTAAAGGTATCATCAAGCAGCGAAAACGGCCCTTTAACACTTCCTATTAACAGCTCCATATCTGCAGAGTTATGCTTAAAGGCATCTGCTGAAAACTCTCCGGTGACTAGAACGCTCCCCTCAAACAAGTCGTACTTGTAATCACTGGAAAGCAGTAAAGGCTCTTTATCCGGCTTCACCTGATAGCCATTAATTTTATTGCGTAACTCACTTTCAGCAATGGTCAAAACACTGTGGCTAGATAGAAAACCGTGTGAGAATTTTATATCGAAATCAATGGTATTAGTCTGAGCCCACTCGAGCACAGGCTCTGGTAAATCATTAAATTCCAGGCTTAACTTATTAGCAGACGAAAAAAAGGAAGAATCAACCTTTGAGCTAACCGTCGCCACACCACGGTAGTTTTCACTGAGCGCCGCAACATATCGCTGATATTGCACTGCCACTTGCTCAGAAGCTAAATACACCCCTGTAACATACCCGGCCCCTATAACAGCCACTAAACCACCAATCCATGCACCTTTACGCATTACTTATCCCTGATAAACATTAAAAAGAGAATAGTAGCATTCGCAAACAGGATGTCGATGCTTTAATCACACAATTCACTATTTGCCCTGCATATCGTTACCTATAACGCCTCGCTTAATTGTATAATTAAAAAATCATTAAACATTAGCGGAATAACCATGTCAGATCTTCATCACCCAGACATTGAAATATACATCAAGAACTGCTCACCTGAACAAGTGACTGGCTGGCTGTCGAGCCAAGCGATTAAAGTCAGCATTAGCAAAAAGTCAGAACTCACCTTGGAACTAGACGTAGATTTTGCAGGGGGAAGCACTCAGGCAGTACTGCAACAGAAAGTATCTGGAAAAGCATGGAGCAGCCTGTGGCTTAAAACCAACACTACGCCTTGGCCTACCGATTTAGATTGCGCAGCACACGCCGCTAATTTTTTAGAGACACAAATTCGCTGTATCAAAGGTGGCTGGTCTGAAGATGAAGATGACACTCAAGATGATGATCAATGGTGGAAAATAGAAGGGAATGAGCGCGAACTCATCAAATGGCAAGGATAACAATTTTTTAGGCAGCTAGATCAACAGACCCTCTAGCAATCCCTATATGATCGAGCATTAACTTCCCGGAAGACATCAATGCGACCTTTTCAAACTGATCGGCAACAGTCTGACTTGGACGAGGCGTCTCCGCCATCGTTTCAATAAAAGAATTCACAAAGGCAAAATCACCAAAACGTAAATGGTGTATCGCATCGTTTAAGCGCTCTACTAGCTGCGGCTTGTTTACTTCAACGGTGGATGGGTAGATCGATTGCTCAGCTGCTTGCGACTGCTCTGCAGCTTGTGGCAACACAAAGCTCGGCGCGATATCTTGATTGGCAGTAATTAGCGATAGCAGCATAGCAAACTGGGCACCATTCGCCCCTTGAATTGCGCTTGGCAGACTTGCGGTATAAGTCTCTATCCGCTCTAACTGTATCTTATCTGGCTGCATTATTGCTCTCTCATCGCTTGGCATCGTCGGTTATATATTGGCTATATGTTATAAACAATGACTACTTATACATATACAGTGACGCTGAATTAATAGAATATCGGCAGCTATCAAAAAAACTTTACGCTCTTTTATCAAAAAAAGCACATCTATACAAAAGGACACTAATTAACATGGGAAGATGGCGCGCACCAGCACCACAGAGCTCTAAATACATCACTCGTAAGGGCTTTGACACTCTCAACAGCGAATTGCGCTTTCTCTGGAAAGAAAAGCGCCCAATGATTACTCAATCAGTCAGAGAGGCAGCAGCGCAAGGCGACAGATCAGACAACGCCGAGTATACAGAAGGCAAACGACTTCTACGCGAAATAGACCGCAGAGTGCGCTTTCTAGCCAAGCGCTTAGACGACATCAATATCATTGAACATATTCCAGAAAATACCAATGTCATTGTATTTGGCGCCTGGGTCACGCTATTAGATGAAGACGACAAATTAAAGCGCATAAGAATAATAGGCCCGGATGAGATAGACAGCTCGGGAACACTGGTCAGCATGGACTCACCACTAGCAAAAGCACTGTTTAAGAAAAGCGTGGGCGACGAAGCAGAACTACACAAGCCAGATGGCAGCATAAATTACTTAGAGATCACAAAAATAGAATATATAAAGGAGTAAAACAGGAGATCTAAATTTCCACCGGAAGTGGTGGGCCGTGTAGGATTCGAACCTACGACCAATTGGTTAAAAGCCAACTGCTCTACCAACTGAGCTAACGGCCCNTNCNAAAACTGGCTCCTCGAGTAGGACTTGAACCTACGACCAATAGATTAACAGTCTACTGCTCTACCAACTGAGCTATCGAGGAACTCTACATCTTCATCACAATAACTGCTGGTAAAACAGTTAATGGCGGAGGGGCAGGGATTCGAACCCTGGGATCCTCACGAATCGCTGGTTTTCAAGACCAGTGCTTTCGGCCACTCAGCCACCCCTCCAGAAGATGGGCGCAGAGTTTATCGATTTGCCAGCAGGAGTCAATAGCATTACCAACAAATAATGCTTTTTTTCGTCACTACTGCATTTTTTGCTTTCAAACAGGCAAAATCCAGCTTAAAAAACAGCCAAAACAAAGCTTTTGTATAAAAATCAACCACAAACTGACAAGCCTAATCCCTTTTACTGCCTCTATAACAAACCTATTAAAACAACCACTTTCTCAGTATTTACCATTGTTTCATTAGCAATCATTACTGATTAAGATGTTATACCACCCGCGCACATTCCACATTACTATTGAATACTGCTTGTAAAAATATTTGGAATCTCATATTATTGGACTTATGTCCTTTAACCAACATAAGTCCAATAATATGACTGAGCGCGAACAACAAATTATTAATGCCATCCATGAAAACCCACTTATCTCACAATTACAGCTCGCTGATAAAATCGGCATTAGCCGTTCTGCGATCGCCAGCCACATTACCAACTTGACCGCCAAGGGCATCATCGAGGGTCGTGGCTATGTAGTCACCAAGAAAAAGTTTTGTGTTGCGATCGGTGGTGCCAACATGGATATATTAGGCGCGCCCAACCAAACTATTTGCGCGGCAACCTCCAACCCTGGACAAGTCTCTATGAGCCCAGGCGGCGTTGCACGTAACATCGCAGAGAATATAGCCAAACTGGGAGACAAATGTTATTTAATCGCCGCTGTTGGCGATGATAACAACGGTAAGCAGTTGATTGAAATCACTCAAGAGTCTGGTGTAGACATCTCTCATGTACAGACTTTTGAAGGCTGTAATACTTCTAGTTACTTATCCATTATCGATCATCTCGGCGAGATGCAACTCGCCATTGCCGATATGAAGATCATCGAGAAACTACAGCCCGCGGTGCTAAAAAAACACTTAGTGCTGTTAAAGCAGGCACAGATGATAGTGCTGGATACCAACATCAGTAGCGAGCTGATGGCATACCTTTTTGATAACTTGCCTGACAGCCAGTTTTTTGTCGACACTGTTTCTATCGCTAAAGCGGGAAGAATTCTGCCATTCCTCGCTAAAGTTCACAGCTTAAAACCCAACCTGCTTGAAGCTCAGAGCATGTCGGGGATTAATATTGACAGCTACCAACAACTGCCAGAGATTGCGACTTGGTTTCACCACCAAGGCGTACAGCGACTGTTTATCAGCTTAGGCAAAGGCGGCCTTTTTTATTCCGATGGGAACACTAACGACATTGTCACATTAGCCACCAGCAACGTGCAAAACAGTAACGGCGCAGGCGACGCTATGAGCGCAGCCCTAGTCCATAGCTTCCTTGCGGGCAAAGACTTGTTAGAGAGCAGCTACTTCGCTCTGGGGGCGGCAAACTGCACCATCGCCAGCACCACGACCATTAACCCGAATTTATCAATTTCTTCTATAGACAATTTACTTAAGGAAAAATAATGACCAACCTCGACCAGCATCTTATTATCAGCGACGAAGTCAAAGCAGCTCTAGCTGCCAACAAGCCTGTGGTAGCCCTTGAATCAACAATTATATCCCACGGCATGCCCTACCCTAGAAATGTCGAAACAGCCCTTAACGTCGAGCGTGTAGTGCGTGAAAACGGTGCTATACCCGCCACTATCGCCATCTTAAATGGCAAGCTCATCGTCGGTTTATCTGCAGAGCAAATTGAGTATTTGGGCAAGGCAGGCCAAGCTGTGATCAAAACCAGCCGCCGAGACATCCCGTTCATTGTTGCCGGCAAGAAAGATGGCGCGACCACTGTTGCTTCAACTATGATTTTAGCGCAAATGGCGGGCATTAAAGTCTTCGCCACTGGCGGTATTGGCGGCGTGCATCGCGATGCACAAAACACCATGGACATCTCCGCAGATTTACAAGAGTTAGCCAATACCTCGGTAGCCGTCATTTGCGCCGGGGTTAAATCTATTTTAGACATTGGCCTAACACTTGAGTACTTAGAAACTTACGGCGTGCCGGTGATAGGTTATAAAACCCGTCAGATGCCCGCATTCTATACCATTGAAAGTGGTTTTGAGGTTGATTACAAGCTAGATAGCGCCACAGAAATCGCCCAGAGCTTGGCGGCTAAATGGCAGTTGGGTTTAAAAGGTGGCGTGGTTATTGCCAACCCTATCCCCAAAGAGTATTCAATGGATGCTAAAGAAATTGCCAACACTATCGATCAGGCAATCATTGATATGCAGGCACAAGGCGTTAGCGGTAAAGACAGCACCCCTTTCCTACTGGCACGCATTGCAAAAGTGACAGAAGGCAAGAGCTTGGACTCGAACATCCAACTGGTTTACAACAACGCGGCACTTGGTGCGCAAATAGCCCAGCAGCTGTGTTTGGCATAATACCGCAACGAACTATGTTAAGGAGGACTTAAACCGAGCTCTGATATTTTTTAGATGCAAAAAAGCCAGCGCATAACTGCCCTGGCTTTTTAACTTGTTACTTTTAGCTTTCTAACTTATAGCTTGTCGCTACTAACCTTCAAACACCCCTGATGCCTGTAAGTCTGCGTGGTAAGAAGAGCGCACTAGCGGCCCACTCGCCACATGTTTAAAGCCCAGTTCTTTGGCGGCTTTAGCAAAATCATCAAACTCTGCGGGTGTCACATAACGATCTACCGGCAAATGGTCACGACTAGGCTGCATGTACTGCCCAAGGGTCACCATATCAACATTGTGCGCGCGCAAGTCTTTAAGCACTTGAACAACCTCTTCGTTGGTCTCACCAACACCGACAATAATGCCTGACTTAGTACGAATATGCGGCATCACTTCTTTATATCGGCGCAACAACTCTAGCGATCCTGCATAACTAGAACCGGGATTGACCTTTTTGAACAGTCGCTCTACCGTCTCCATATTATGGTTAAACACATCGGGCGGATTGGCCGCTAAAATTTCTATCGCTCGCTCTGCACGACCACGAAAATCTGGTACTAATGTCTCTATTTGTAACGTCGTTGAGCGTTTGCGTGTCTCGATAATACAGTTAGCTATGTGCTGGGCACCACCATCGCGCAGATCATCGCGATCAACAGAGGTGATCACCACGTATTTCAAGCCCATTTCAGTGATGGCTTCAGCCAACTCTCTCGGCTCATTTTCATTCAGTGCATTGGGTCTACCGTGCGCAACATCACAAAAAGGACAGCGCCTAGTGCAGATGTCACCCATAATCATGAAAGTCGCAGTACCTTTACTGAAACACTCACCAATATTAGGACAGCTGGCCTCTTCACAGACAGAAGATAAATTGTGCTCGCGCAGCTTAGCCTTGATACGTTTTACTTCTGCATTGCTGCCCATACGTACTCTTAGCCAAGGTGGCTTTTTCAGCATGTCGGCTTTTTCAGTGGGCAATATGCGAATAGGGATACGCGCCATTTTATCGGCACCACGCAATTTCACCCCTTGATCTAGACGTTTGCCTTTGGGCCTAACTCTTTGGGGAGTAACATCTTTTATCTCTATCATAATCTCACTCTATTCAAACTGCGTCGCTATAGTGACTTTATTATAGCCAACTTCTCGCACGAAATAATCAGCAAGTCGCTCTGCAACTAGCTGTTTATCTAAATTATTCACGAAATCTGCTAGATTACTCATCTGCATTCCCGCATAACCGCAGGGGTTTATGCGTAAAAAGGGTGCTGTATCTAGATCTAAATTAAGGGCAAAACCATGAAAACTGCATCCACGGCGTACTCTTAAACCCAGTGAGGCGATTTTTGTCTGATCGACATAAACCCCTGGGGCATCGCTTTTTGCATAAGCTGCTACTGAAAACTGGGCCAGCACGCTAATAATCGATTGTTCCATCATAGTAACAATTTCGCGCACACCAATTTTGCTGCGGCGCAAATCAATCATCAAGTATACAATCAACTGACCGGGACCGTGATAAGTCACCTGGCCTCCTCTGTCCACTTGCACCACCGGTATATCGCCAGTATTAAGCAAGTGCTCTGCTTTACCCGCCTGGCCTTGAGTGAATACCGGCTCATGCTCTAAAAGCCATATTTCATCTACAGTGTCGCGGTCGCGAGTATCGGTTAGGTGCTGCATTTTCCGCCACGTAGGCTGGTAATCTTGCGCCCCTAAATAACGAATAATAAGTTCAGAATTAACGGCCATCAGATAACAGTGACAACTCTACCAGTGGCTTTGATTTCAGTAAAAAAATCCTTCAGCTGCTGCTCGCTTTGCGCCAGCATAAACAACCTTACAGAACGAAACTTACCGCTCTTAGAGTCTTGATGAGTCACTTTACTTAAATCAATATTAGCATCGTATTTTTCCATGAAGGTTAATACGAACTGTTGGAAGTTTTCTTTGTTATAACCGATGACTTTAATAGGGTAATCAGCACAGGGGAACTCAATTTTAGGCGGCGCGGGCATCTGTTCAGCCGCTTTCATACGAGCAGCAGGTGTAGCTTTGGAGATAAATTTTTTCATGTTTAAGTACGTTTCGATTCTGACTAGCGTTAAGCGTGACATTATACACGCAAACAACACAAACCCCAGACATTCGCTCTTTTGAGCTATGCTGATGCCTGAAATACCGACTAGGCTATCCAGAGCTAATTTATAGCTGTGACTGGCTCTGTGACAACAATAGATAGAGTCGCTGCCACATTGGCCCAATTTGACCCTTTGAGATAGCAGTGTCATCGATCTGAACCACTGGCAACAAACCGCGTGTAGAGCTACTTATCCACACCTCGCTAGCATTGAGCAGACGTGCATAAGTTATCGGCTGATGCGAAAAATGTAGCTTGTTGTTAAGCGCTAAACGCTTAACTAATTGACTAGTAGTGCCACTTAACAAGGTATTGGAGGGTTGCGGGGCTATAATCAGCTCATCCTCGACGATAAACAAACTGGAGCTAGCACCTTCAAGGACTAGGCCATCACGCTCCAATAGCGCCTCTTGCGCGCCGTTTTCACGCGCTTGCTCCATCACTAAGATATTAGCCAATAAACTGGTGGATTTAATATCACAGTGCTTGCCGCGCAGATCCTCACAGACAATCACCTTTATCGGCAGTACGTCTTTAATATCTAAAGCATAATTATCGGTGATATCAGTGGTACAGGCAAAGACGGTTGGCACCATTTTATTGTCTATAAGATGACTGCGTTTAGTACCTGCCCCTCTGGTAACTTGAATATACACGGACTTATTTCCGCCGCCATTTTTAGCCACCAGCTCAGTCGCTATTTCGCCAAAGGAGTGATCCGCATTGATATGCAGCGCAGCTAAACTCTTATTGAGTCTTGCTAAATGCTCATCGAGCTGAAAACCCATCCCCTGATAAAAGGGGATTACTTCATAAACGCTATCAGCGAACAAAAAACCGCGATCAAAAACAGAGATTTTGGCTGCTGACGCTGCAATAAACTGACCATTCAAATAGACAGTATTACTCATAACTATACTCTCTGCACCTTTAACCTAAATTCGGCAGTTGAATCTAGGTTAAAGGGGTAGCCACTGGCCATTAACCAATCAAACCTATAAAGAACAACATCACATTATCCCAAAGCTTGTTGAAAAAACCACCTTCAGCGATGGATTCTAAAGCAACCAGTGGTACAGACTTTACTTCTTTGCCATCTAAACTAATACGCACAGTACCGTAAACTTGCCCCGCTACGACAGGCGCTTTAACTTCCGTATTAATGTCCATGGTCGCTTTTAAACCCTTCGCTTGACCACGGGGAATAGTGACAGCCAGTGCCTGAGCAATACCTAGACGAACTTGGGATTTTTGACCACCCCATACCTTTACTACCGATAATTGCTTATTGGCTTCGTAAAGTTTGTGAGTGCGGAAGAACCTAAAACCGTAAGCTAACAGCTTTTGCGACTCACGCGCTCTCGCCTCATCACTTTTAGTACCCAATACCACCGTAATTAGACGCATGCCTTCACGCTTAGCAGAAGCGACTAAACAATAACCCGCAGCATCCGTGTGGCCTGTTTTCAAACCATCAACTGTCTTATCACGCCATAGTAATTTATTACGGTTTGGTTGGCGTATATTATTGTAGGTGAAATATTTTTCTGAGTAGATCCCGTAATGCTCAGGAAAGTCCCGGATAATGGCACGCGACAATAACGCTAAATCATAAGGCGATGAATAGTGATCTTCATGGGGCAATCCGGTCGCATTGGAGAATTTAGTATTTTCCATTCCCAAAATTTTGGCATGTTGGTTCATCAAGCTGGTAAAAGCAGTCTCGCTACCCGCTATGTGCTCAGCCATCGCCACAGAGGCATCATTACCCGATTGAATGATAATGCCTTTAAGCAGCAACTCTAACTTTACCTGAGTGCCCTCTTTAATAAACATTCTAGAACCCGGCGTTCTCCAGGCTTTTTCACTGACCAACACTTGATCATTTAGACCAATATTGCCTTTGGTTAATTCGTCTTCAGTAACATAGCTGGTCATCATTTTAGTTAAACTGGCAGGCGGAAACTGTTGATGGCCTTTTTTCTCTGCGATGATGGTGCCAGTATCTGCGTCCATAATGATGTAACTAGTGGCGGCAATTTTCGGTGCTGCGGGAATCAGCTGCGCAGCTTGTGTAGCAAAAGAGACGGCAAAAACAGCCAGCAGGCCCAACGTGCCGTAAAAATTCTTTTTATTCAAGAGGGTCACAATGACTCCTTATTTTAATAACAGGTTTTAATAAACATCAGTAAAACACCGATGCATGTAGAGATTTAGAGCGCTGCCTAAGTTTACTATTTTGGCAGGTCGACTAAGTGCGCTCCTGGAAAGCCGCTAGAAGCCAATTGGTCCGTTAATTGGAGCGTCTTACTACGACTTTTTACCGGGCCTAAGATCACTTTGTATAGCTTGCGTTGTTCTCTTTTTATCTCGCTTATCAACACCGGTAATTGGTAATCATTCACTTTGAGAGTAACGGCATGCGCAGCCTGCTCGGATGAATAAACGCCAACTTGTATATAATGAATACCTTTATAGATATCTGCTCGAGCTAGGATAGGTTTTTTCGCAACCGGCGCTTTGTACACATATTTTTTAGCTTTCGTTTCATCGTTAATAGCCGCTGTTTTTTTAGGCTTAATCACTGGTATAGGCGCAACCACAGCCACTATAGCCGGCACTTTTAAGTTATCGACAATTTTTGGTTTTTTGGCACTGCCTTTTAAAAACTGCGCAATGGCCTGCCTATCTTTATCGATAGAATGACTGCTAGACAACATTGAGGGAGACTGTGTTTTAATGTTTTTCTGAGTTTTATCAGCCGTCCAAGTAGCAGGGTCTATTGCCACTACTTCAACTTGCGAAGTACCTTGCTTCAACATATCCAATTTAGCGGCAGCCGCATAAGACAAATCAATAATACGCCCTTTATGAAAAGGGCCTCTATCATTCACTCTGACAATCACTTTACGGCCATTTGCCATATTGGTTACTTGCACATAAGTGGGAATAGGCAAGGACTTGTGCGCCGCAGTCATTTTGAACATGTCGTATTTTTCGCCATTGGCCGTTAAATACCCATGGAATTTTTTACCATACCAAGATGCGCCACCGGTTTCGCTATAACCGGCAGAACTTGCCATCACAGAATAGTTTTTACCTAATACTTCATAGCGACTTCTATTGCCACCGGGACTAAGACGCTCTATTTTAGGCACTGCATCTTTCACATGAGATACATCTACTTCTGCATCCGGCCCATAATCTTTGACTACTTTATAGCGCCCCTCATTAGTTTTAGAGACAACTGCGGTTTTGTTGGCACAACCTGCAATGAACAAAGTGACAAACATTAGCAATAACAGATTAACTATCGATTTATGATTATTCATATCACCCTTAACTCAGCTTGTTTTCAGCTTTGATTAATTGACTTAACTGGTAGACAGCCATGGCATAATATCGACTATGATTGTAGCGAGTGATCACATAAAAATTATGCAAACCAAACCAGTATTGATCTTTTTTATTATATTTAAGCAACATTAACGTCGCCTTTTCGCTTTGCTGGCGATTTTTCGCGCCTAACACCGATTTAGCATGCCACTGCTCTAGCGTCACTTTAAGCTCTAAACCATTGTTAATCCATTTATTATCTAGCTGTTTTGCAACTTTAGCACTGAGCACTACCGGCTGCCCTGTAAGCCAGCCATGTTGTGAAAAATAATTGGCAACACTGCCGATTGCATCGACTGGATTTTTCCAGATATCACGTTTACCATCACCATCAAAATCAACCGCATATTTTCTGAAACTTGAAGGCAAAAACTGCCCATAACCCATGGCTCCCGCATACGACCCTTTAGGTTTTGTATAGGCAATATTTTCTTCTTTGGTCAAACGCAGAAACTCTGTTAGCTCATTGCGAAAAAACTCTCCTCGACGCGGTAAATCAAAGGCAATAGTCGCCAGTGCATCTAACACTCGATAACTACCAGTGATTTTTCCATAGCGCGTTTCAACACCAATAACTGACACTATCATCTGTGCCGGCACCCCGTATTTCTTTTCTGCTCGAGTAAGCGCGTCGCGGTGCTTTTTCCAAAATTTATTGCCGTTCTGGATGCGCTTAGTTTCTATAAACCGGCTACGGTATTTTTCCCAACTCAAACGTCCTTCAGCCTGTCTATTCATCGCCTTTAAGATAGAATTTTGACGCTTGGCGTTCTTGAGCACTTTTACTAAATAATCTCTAGAAAAACCCTCCTTAACCATGCTCTGCAACCATTTTAGTGCAACGGGATGCTCTGCATAATTAACGGCAAAGGCCGAGGGAGATAACAACAAGCCACAGCAAAGGACTCCCAAGATTTTTCTAATCTGCATATTTCCATTCCTTAGATAACAACATTGCGATGCGTATGCACCGACATAATAACGCCAAAGCCTATTAGCAGTGTAACAATAGAAGTACCGCCATAGCTCATCATTGGCAGGGGCAGCCCCACCACGGGTAGTATGCCACTGACCATGCCTATATTTACAAAAATAAACACAAAAAAGGTCAGTACTATACTGCCGCAAACTAAACGACCAAAACTGTCACTGATCTGGGACGCCATCCACAAGCCACGAGCGATTATCAACAGATACAAGCCAATTAGCGCACTTATACCGATAAAACCTTGCTCTTCTGCCAACACTGCAATAATAAAATCAGTATGGGATTCTGGTAAAAAGTTCAATTGAGATTGGGTCCCCTCCAGCCAGCCTTTACCACTAAAACCTCCGGAGCCAATCGCGGTCTTTGATTGAATAATATTCCAGCCACTACCTAATGGATCACTCTCAGGATCCATGAAAGTCATCACTCGCTGCTTTTGATAATCTTTCATAAACATCCACAACAGCGGCAAGCAGGCAGCGGCGGTACCCAGTGCTAAAAAGATATAACGCCAGCGAACCCCTGAGAACAACAGCACAAAGATCCCCGATGAAGCAATTACCAAAGAGGTGCCTAAATCAGGTTGTTTCATGATCAGTGCAGTGGGGATTGCGATTAGAATCAGCGTAATGCAACACTGTTTAAAAGTCGGAGGCAGGGGCCTGCCAGCCAGACAATAGGCCACCGTTAATGGCAGTATCACTTTAATAATTTCCGAGGGCTGAATTCTAATACCAGGTAGCGCCAACCAGCGCTGCGCACCTTTCGCCCCGACACCGAACAACAGTACACAGATCAATAAGATAATTCCTATTGCATAAATCCACGGCGCCCACCTCTCCAAGAAAACCGGGCTAATTTGCGCAACGACCAACATGGCCACTAAGCCGATGCCCATACGCACTGCTTGGCGCATCACATAACCCGAATCTTGCGCTGAGGCGCTGTACAAAACAAACAAACCAAACACACACAGAATTAGCAAAAGTATCAGCAGAGGAGCATCCAAATGAGTGTAGCTCCACAAGCTCGGCTTAGAGCGCAGATGCGAGCTTGAATTTTGCATCGAGCGCGAAAAATCTTTACTCACAATACTTCTCCGCCCCACTCTTGCTGCTCTGGATCAACACCCAACAAATAAGCATCCATTATCTTTTTCGCCAGTGGCGCTGCTGTACTTGAACCTCCACCACCGTTTTCGACCACTACCGCAATGGCAATTTTTGGATCATCCACCGGGGCAAAGGCAATAAACAACGCGTGATCATGGTATTTTTTCTTTAATTTACTTTTATCGTAGCGCTCTCCCTGCTTGATACCAACCACTTGAGCAGTACCTGTTTTCCCAGCAATTAAATAGGGCGAGTTTTTACCAATTTTTCGAGCAGTGCCGCGCTTGCCATTAACTACAGCAATCATCCCATCGATGACGACGTCCCAATGCTCTGGATTTTTTAGCTGCACATCTTTAGGTACTGGATTACGCCCCAGCATATCAGGCTGCGTTAATATTACTTCACCCGCGCTATTTACATCGCGAAAGCCCATCAACAATTTTGGTTGCTTCCAAACCCCTCGATTGGCCAACAACATCGCTGAAGTTGCCAATTGCAGGGGAGTAGTTACTAGATACCCCTGACCAATGCTCAAGTTTAGAGAGTCACCAGGATACCAAGTTTGCTTGTAACGCCGCTTTTTCCACGCCTTAGTGGGCAGTAGCGCAGGAATCGCCTCAGGCAAATCCAAACTGGTTACTTTGCCAAGGCCAAACATGTCCATATAATAGGAGATATTATCCACACCGGTTTTATGCGCTGCATCGTAAAACCATACATCACATGACTGAGCCAGTGCTAAATTTATCCCCACTTTACCGTGCCCGCCACGTTTCCAGTCACGGTATTTGCGCTTATATCGATCATCGGCAATAATATAATAACCCGGATCAAATATAGTATGGGTCACAGGCACACTACCACTGTCGATAGCTGCTAGTGCAGTAATTGGTTTGATGGTAGAGCCTGGTGGGTAACCACCACGTATGGCTCTGTTGAACAGCGGTAGGTCTGGGGACTCTCGAAGGAGATTGTAATCTTTGGTTGAAATACCAGTGACAAACAAATTTGGATCGTAGCCAGGAGTTGAAACCAGCGCTAAAATCCCACCTGTTTTAGGATCAATCGCCACTACGGAAGCTTTTTCACCCGCCAGCAACTTTTCAGTGATTTGTTGCAGCGGCAAGTCAATCGACAATTGTAAATCTCTGCCAGGCACTGGCTCTATATTCTCTAATATGCGCATTACCCGTCCACGAGCGTTGGTCTCTACCTTGCGCATACCCACTGTGCCATGCAATTCATTTTCGTAATACTTTTCAATACCTAACTTGCCGATATAGTTGGTTGCGGAGTAGTTTCGCTCATCGACACTTCGCAGCTCTCTTTCATTAATACGTCCGACATAACCCATAGCATGGACTAACGTTTCGCCGTAGGGATACACTCTAATGAGATCAGCCTCAACTCTTACCCCAGGCAATCGATGATAGTTAACCGATAACTTAGCGATTTCCTCCACCGATAATCTAGAACGCAATAAAACCGACTCGTAGGGGCGACGCCGACGCTTCAAACGTTTGTTAAAACGTTCCAAGTCGCGCTTTGATATTTCTATAATCTCACCGACTTGCGCAACAATTTTCTCAAGATCCCCGCCTATTTCCTCTTTTAATATAGTGACATTATAAGAGGGTTTATTATCGGCAATCAGCACTCCAGAGCGATCAAAGATCAAACCTCTAGTGGGCTTTACAGGCTTTAATTGAATACGGTTTTTATCTGAAAGCGATGAGTATCGCTCATTTTCCAGCACTTGTAAGAAGTACATACGCGACAACAAAGCACCCATTGCTATCACCACTAGCAAGAAGGCAATGAACGCTCTTAGTTGAAAAGTTCTGCGCTCTTCGGGGTGATCTTTAAATCGTGCATATCCTGACATAGAAGCTAATTACACTGGCCTATTTATGGTATGGGTGTCCCTGGATAACACTCCAGGCTCTGTATAATTGTTCAGACAATAATATCCGCACCATGGGGTGGGGAAGTGTAAGCGCCGACAGTGACCATTTCTGATCCGCCAGAGCACTACACCTTGGATCTAAGCCATCTGGCCCGCCTATTAACAAGCTCAAGTTGCGTCCTTTAAGCTGCCAACTTTCCATTTGTCCAGCCAACTGTTCTGTTGACCAGGTTTTACCTGTCACCTCAAGGGCTACCACCCAATCGCCAGATGGGATTGCCGCTAACATGGCATCCCCCTCTTTTTTAATCGCCCGCTTAAGATCGGCACCTTTTCCGCGGGGTCCGATTGGCAGTTCGATTATCTCGACACTCATCTCTCGAGGCATACGCTTAGTGTATTCATTAATACCAGTAGTGACCCAAGCCGGCATTTTTGTACCGACAGCCAACAGCTTTATCTTCATATATTGAATACTGCTAAACACACTTGATACATCATCTTATTTCGTTTCTTCTATAATAGTTCCAGGCTGCATATCAAAGCGCCATAGTTTTTCAAGATCGTATAACTCACGAGCTTCTTCTGTTAATACATGGATGACCACATCGGACAAATCCACAATAACCCAATCTCCGCCTTTGTGCCCTTCACTGCCAATAGCCACAATTGACTGTAATTTCAGTTCATCTTCAACGTTGCCAGCGATAGACATCACATGGCGCTTAGAAGTTCCGCTACAGACAACCATGTAGTCAGTAACACTGGATTTACCTCTAACATCAATTACTTCAATGTTTTTGGCTTTTAGATTTTCAAGTTCTGCTATGGCTACTTCTATCACTTTTTTACTTTGCATTTTCTTTACCTTAATTTAATTTTTTGTGTGCACTTGAGTCACACCGATATCTAAAAAAGATCCCCGGAGCAAGCACTCTTGCTCCGCTCGACTTCACTTTGTGAAGTGGGGTGTTTTTTGTTACTTTTGGTTCTAGTAAGCTCACGCCCCAAGGAGGGTGTCGCAAAAGTACTGCACTCGATAATTCGGCGTTAAAAACTGGCTCAAAATGCTCATTTATAACTATAAACTCCGCTATTTCGCCAGTTTTTGCCTTGCCTTATCATCGTTCGCTACCTTTTGCGACAGCCTCCAAGGAGCGGGGAATTTACTCTTGATGGTTTAGGCGCAGCCTAACTCATCTCTATTGATACAAACACTGTTGACCAATGTAATCCGCTACCCCTTGGGGCAGTAAATCTGAATGTTTTCTATTTTTAATGTCTCGGCGAATATCACTCGCAGACACATCCGTGGTGGGCTGTTCAAAAAAATATAGATGCCCTGCAGTGCTTTTTAAAAGCGCACTAGCATTATCTACACGCTCCATTAATAACTTTTTATGCCGTTCACTATACTCAAGACAATACTGCGGTCTTTGCAGCACAACAATATGGCATAAACTTAAAAATTGCTCGAATTCGCTCCAGCTCGGCAGTGTAACAAAAGAGTCCATGCCAATCACCATTATCAATGGTCTTGTCGCACCTATTTCTGTGCGCAGCTGTTTTAATGTCTCAATAGTGTATGAGGCACCCGTCGAATTTATCTCTCTTAGATCAAGTTTAAGGTCGGGCTCTTGTGCCAGCGCTATTTTCAGCATGTTAATGCGCTGCACATTAGTAGTGCTAGGCGCCGATTTATGCACTGGCACCTTGGCTGGCAGTAAATGTATCGGAGTGACGTCAAATAAGGCACTGACATGCCTAGCACCACGAATATGTCCTTTATGCACAGGATCAAATGTCCCACCCATAAAAACATAGGCTGACACTGAATCTTTAGCAGTACTCAAAGCAACACTCATTAACTGCGAATTTCACCATCGCCGAGCACAATATACTTCTGCGAGGTCAGTCCCTCTAATCCAACAGGTCCCCTCACATGAATTTTATCGGTAGATATACCAATTTCAGCACCTAACCCGTATTCAAATCCATCGGCAAAAGCAGTTGAAGCATTGACCATAACCGAACTTGAATCAACTTCACGCAAAAACATCCGCGACTTAGCATAGTTTTCTGTCACAATCGCGTCTGTATGCGCCGAGCCATATTTGTTTATATGCTCAATTGCCGCAGCTAAATCATCAACTATCTTAATGGATAAAATACCTGCCAAATATTCGGTTGACCAATCTTCTTCAGTGGCTACTAACAGTTGCGGAACGACATCTCGACTGACTTCACAGCCTCGTAATTCAACGCCTTTTTTGCTAAATTCGGCACACAACTCAGGTAATACTTGCTCGCTAACGTCACGGTGAATAAGCAAGGTCTCCATCGCATTACACACACCATAACGACGTGTCTTAGCATTCAATGCAATCTTTAACGCTTTTTCTAAATCCGCTTGATCATCGATGTAAACATGGCAGATTCCATCTAGATGTTTAATCACAGGCACTTTGGCATCTCTGCTGATTCTTTCTATTAAACCTTTCCCGCCGCGTGGGATAATGATATCGACGTACTCGGCCATGGTAATAAGTTTACCAACCGCTTCTCTGTCCGTCGTTTCTACTACTTGCACAACATCAGCAGGTAATTGGGCTTGCTCTAACGCCTTTGTTATACATTGCGCTATGGCTTTGTTTGAGTGAATAGCCTCTGACCCGCCACGCAAAATGGTAGCATTGCCTGATTTAAGACAAAGACTCGCCGCTTCAATAGTAACATTTGGACGCGATTCATAAATAATACCGATCACACCTAAAGGCACGCGCATTTTACCCAGCTGTATACCGCTGTCTAAATAACGCAGACCATCAATGCTACCCACCGGATCTGGTAGTGAGGCCACTTGTGTGAGGCTTATGATCATTTTATCAATAGTCGCATCATTAATACGCAGACGATCGACCATGGGAGCGGATAGATTTTTAGCAATGGCATTGTCAATATCTTTGGCATTTGCTGCCATTAAGGCCTGGCGAGAGGCATCTAACGCCTCGGCCATTTTCGCCAGTGCCAAATTTTTAGCACTGCTGTCAGCTCTGGCGATAAAACGAGAAGCCGCGCGGGCTTTTTCGCCTAACTCTTGCATGTATTGATCAACACTCATCGTCTGTTCGCTCTTTACATATAGAGACCTCTGAATAGCTACTGCACTCGATAATGCGGCGTTAAAAACCGGCTCAACATGCTCATTTACACCAGTAAACTCCGCCATTTCGCCGATTTTTGCCTTGCCTTATCTTCGTTCGCTACGTTTTACAGAGGTCTCATATACTTAATTTTATTAAAAAATCATCCTGTCGCCGATTAAACCGACTATATTTCTTCACTATAAATGCGACATGTTGGCAATGAAAAGTCAGCACAGGTGCAAAGGTGATTAAATGTAATTATACTACGCCCTCAATCGCTTAATAACCCTTATCCAGGCAGATATCTTGTGCTATTTAAAAATAATTAGAAATAATGACAAATAACATTTCCGATACAGCGACACAGCCAACATTTTTTGCCCCCTCGCCCTTTAAACTGGTCTTGCTAACGGCAGTCATTATGTTTTGCTGCATAATAAGTAGTAGTGCTTTCATCTATGCCTATACTAAAACGCAAGCCACTGCATACACCCAGGAACAAGTTCATATACTGGCAACGCAAGCACAGGCCACACTGATACCGATGATTTTAGTACGAGACACTTTGAGCATGAGCTTTTATCTTAAAACTCTTACTCAAGCGAATGTGATCAACGGTGCTACACTCACTGATGCAAAACAAAAGGTGATTGCCAGAGCTGGCCAGCAAGATAGTGATGTACGGCGCTTTACACTTTTCAACAACCAGTTAAAAATTGGTGAGATCAGTTTATACATCAACACACAAAGCTCTCTCGCTTTTTTCAGCAAGTTGTTATGGATGCTGGGACTGCTCAGTGGAGCGACTGCATTAATCACTTTAATTGCCATCGCTATCATCGCCAAAAAAGTAATGCTCGAATTTAGCTTACAATACAAACCTTTGCTAGAGCATCGCTTTTCTTTGGAACTTGCCCAAGCACAGACACTTGATCTCTCAAACACAGCAGCTATTAACACTACCGCTAACTTACCAGACCAAGCTGTGTCACTGGCGATTGTAGACCTCGACAAAAACTCCAGCAGACCAATTAACACTGCTCCAGAGGAAACTGTTACGGGGGAAAACCAAGCATTGGTTTCTCTGTTAAAACCCGATACACGCGAGCGAATGCCCCACTTCAAACCTTTTAGTAATCACGCTGATGAAGAAGTAAAACAGCGCAAGCAGGTCCACAATACTGAAATTGAATTGACGGAGTCTGTGCAAATAGAACTAGATACTCAACCCTTTGAACCCCTCGAATCACCAAGTACTGACAAAAGACCAGCCAACCCTCTGTTCAGGTCTCACCCTCACGAAGAACAACTAGACCTATACTCTCTCGAACACCAAACCGAGCTAAATTTAAACGCATCTGATGCAGCATACGTATTGTTTATTGACTGCAGCAGTAACAGAGCTCCCATTGAACACCCTACAGAGCACCAAGCCTTACTTGCCCAGTATCGACGTTTGATACAAATGGTAATAGGAATATATGGGGGGAACATAGAGTTACTGGCTAGCGGAGACATCAGGGTGATGTTTGATGAGGCTGATGCAGAAGACAATCATGGTATCCAAGCCCTATGTGCGGCGAAGCTATTTAACCAGCTCTACAAATATTATAATCATCGCCAGATAACACGCATGCAAGCTACGCTAAACCTTCAAATATCACTGGTGCGCGGCAACAAAAACAAAATTGAATTGCTGCGTGAAGAATCCCATTTCCTCACCCGCACTACAGACTCTAATGAGCTGATCAGCCATACCCCCCTAAGCGAAGTTAAAATGTTAAAAGAAACGCTATTAGATGGTGCCCAAACTGAACGTCGTGAAGAAGACAAAATCCTTATCTTGAGTTTAAGCCCGAAACACCAAGAATTACTGGAAAAACAAGCGCGCCATCTGGTAAAAAGTTTGTGACAAAGACGCGGTTTAGCCCACACTTTTCGGTGTTATTCCCCACCGTGACAAAGCCCAGCTATACGAGTGATAATCAATACACATAGTTTAAATCTAATTCTAATCGCTTGTTTTAATTAACTTTACCCAAGCAGGAAAATTTCCTGACCTAAACAGGTTTGTTCATATAGCGTTCACTATAATACTGCTAGTTTATCTCAGGGCTTAAATCAACATTAGATTGAAAGAAAGCCCATATGTACAACATTTTTGCTAGGGTTAGTAAAATTTAAGAGCGGTGGGTTTTGTGTAAATATTCACCGGTCTTAAATTTTTTTACATTTACCAGCTACCAATTCTTTCTAGTGTTATTGCCTGCCCCAAACCTTCCTCTGTATCAGCAAGCACTCTCCATTTAAGCGCCTTGGTATTACCTACATGGGTGCAGGTACTTGGGATTTATCGTGAACAAAATCTCGCTATGCCATAGTGTCTATCCCTCATCCTGACCCTATAGGTTCTTTGCCATCACGCTATACCGACCTCCTGAGCATAAAAAAGCCTCTATAATAGAGGCTTTTTAGCTGCACTCAGCAAGACTTTATTCGCCTTCTACCTGCTCAGTAGTTTTCGCTGCTACCACTTCGACACGTTCAACACGCTGATAACCCCGAGGCAGCTTATTACCGCGTCTACCGCGCTCCGCTTCAAAATGGGCTATATCGGAAGGCTTGAGCTTTAAGTGCTGCTTTCCAGAGTGAACCAATAGAGTATCTCCTGGATTAAACACCGTTAACACCACCATCAACTCTTCTCGCGCACTCGCTTTGGCCGTAGGTACGTTGATAATTTTATTACCTTTACCTTTGGCAAGCTCTGGTAAATCCTGCACTGGGAAGACTAACATTCGTCCCTCGTTGGTAATCGCCGCCAACATTTGATCCCCCGCGACTACAATGTTGGTCGAAGTAAGTAGCTGGGCATTTTTAGACAAGCTCAATGCCGCTTTGCCATTTTTAGTTTTACTCGACAAATCGGCAATGGTGGTTAAAAATCCGTAGCCTGCATCAGAGGAGAGCAATACCTTATCGGTATCGGCACCTGACACCGCCAATTCAATACTGGCCCCTTTCGGCATGGATATGCGACCAGTGACGGGTTCTCCCTGCCCTCTAGCAGAAGGTAAATTGTGTGTCTCCAAGGTATAGCTTCGCCCAGTGGAGTCGAGTAACAGCAAGGGTTGATTCATCTTCCCCTGACAGGCAATTTTAAAACTATCGCCTGATTTATAACTCAAACCAATGGGGTCAATATCATGTCCTTTAGCGGCTCTGATCCAGCCTTGCTTAGAGATAACAGCGGTCACCGGATCTGCTGATAATAGATCTTTTTCATCAAATGCTTTGGCTTCTAGGCGCTCGACAATCGGCGAGCGTCTATCATCACCGTAGGCATCCATATCTGACTTCAGTTCTTTTTTAATTAAAGTGCGCATGCGCTGATCTGAACCTAAAATCAATTCTAACTTTTGGCGCTCTTCTGCTAACTCGTCCTGCTCACCTTTAATTTTAAACTCTTCAAGCTTCGCCAAGTGACGTAATTTAAGATCTAAGATAGCATTGGCTTGAATATCAGTGATATTAAAGCGCTGCATCATCACTTCTTTGGGATTTTCCCTGGTGCGGATAATCTCAATGACCTCATCAATATTGAGATAAGCAGCCATTAAACCATCGAGGATATGCAATCTTTCAAGCACTTTATCTAAACGATACTGTAAGCGCTTACGTACTACCCCAGTACGCCAGCTCAGCCATTCCGTTAATATTTGACGTAAGTCTTTAACTTGAGGCCTACCATCGACACCGATCATATTCATGTTAACGCGATAAGTGCGCTCTAAATCAGTGGAGGCAAATAAATGCGCCATCAACTGCTCTAGGTCGATACGATTAGATCTGGGCACTATCACTAGACGGGTTGGATTCTCATGGTCTGATTCATCGCGTAAGTCAGCAACCATCGGCAGCTTTTTCTGCTGCATTTGCGCCGCTATCTGCTCTAGGATTTTAGCCCCAGACACTTGATGGGGAAGCGCAGTGATAATCACATCGCCCTGCTCTTTATTCCACAGCGCGCGCATCCGCACTGAACCTTTACCAGTCGTGTATAGCTTGCGAAGATCTTCTTTCGTTGAAATTATTTCCGCATCAGTAGGCATGTCAGGACCCGGGACAAACTCACAGATTTCCTCTAAAGTAGCGCGCGGATTTTCCAGCAAGTGTATACAAGCCGAAGTGATTTCTCGCAAGTTATGTGGCGGAATATCCGTGGCCATCCCCACCGCAATACCAGTACCACCGTTGAGCAGTATGTTGGGCAGTCGCGCTGGCAACACAGTGGGCTCGTTCATGGTGCCATCAAAGTTTGGCACCCAGTCGACTGTACCCTGGGATATTTCTTGGAGTAATATTTGGGCGTATTTGGTTAAACGCGCCTCAGTGTAACGCATCGCCGCAAATGATTTAGGGTCATCCGGAGCCCCCCAGTTTCCCTGGCCGTCTATTAGCGGATAGCGATAACTGAATGGCTGAGCCATCAACACCATCGCCTCATAACAGGCACTATCGCCGTGTGGATGATACTTACCTAATACATCGCCCACTGTACGGGCTGATTTTTTGTGTTTGGCACTATTTTTTAGCCCCAGCTCACTCATTGCATAAACAATGCGACGCTGTACCGGCTTCATGCCATCACCGACATGGGGCAATGCACGATCGAGAATAACGTACATAGAATAATCTAAGTAGGCCTTCTCGGTAAAATCCCTAAGGGGTAATGACTCTATACTGTCATCTGTTGTGTAACTAGACATAACTATTCAACACACCTTTGTAAGCTTACTTATACTTTGGTTAAATCGCCGCTACTTTCCAACCAAATTTTTCGATCTGGAGCCCGTTTTTTGGCCAGCAGCATATCCATCATTTCATGGCTATCATCACCAGGCTCTATGGTTAATTTCACCAGCCTGCGTGTATCGGGGTCCATAGTAGTCTCGCGCAGTTGCATCGGATTCATCTCACCCAATCCTTTAAAGCGCTGCACGTTTATTTTGACATTCTTTCGCTCCGCTTTGATTCGCTCGACAATGCCGTCACGCTCACTATTATCCAGCGCGTAATGCACATCCTTTGCCGCATCAATACGGTACAGAGGAGGCATCGCTACATAGATGTGTCCGGCACTCACCAAAGGTTTAAAGTGGCGCAGAAATAGGGCGCAGATTAAGGTGGCGATGTGCGCTCCATCGGAGTCGGCATCGGCTAAAATGCAAACTTTACCGTAACGCAAGCCACTGATATCGTCACTGCCTGGCTCCACACCGATCGCCACTGAGATATCATGAATTTCATTGGATGACAGCACTTGGGATGAGTCGACCTCCCAAGAATTTAAAATCTTACCACGCAACGCCATGATTGCTTGAAACTGGCGATCTCGTGCCTGTTTAGCAGAGCCTCCCGCTGAATCACCCTCCACTAAAAACAATTCGGAGCGCATCGTTTCTGTGCCAGAGCAATCTGCAAGTTTGCCTGGCAATGCCGGTCCTGTAGTGATGCGTTTGCGTATTACCTTCTTACTGGAACGCAGTCTTTTTTGTGCATTGGCGATCACTGACTCGGCCAGTTTTTCGCCGTCTTCTACGTGTTTATTCAACCATAGAGAAAACGCGTCTTTGATAGCACCTGATATAAAGGCGGCGATATGCCTAGATGAGAGTCGCTCCTTGGTTTGACCGGCAAATTGCGGGTCGCGCATTTTCGCAGAGAGCACATAACTACAGCGTTCCCAAATATCTTCGGCACTTAACTTAACCCCCCGTGGCAGCAGTGATCTAAACTCACAAAATTCACGCATCGCCTCGAGCAAGCCAGTTCTAAAACCATTCACATGCGTCCCGCCCACCACAGTGGGGATCAAATTCACAAAACTCTCAGTCGTTACCTCACCGCCTTCTGGCAACCACTGCACCGCCCATTCAACCGCATCAACTTGTCCTTGTAATTTCCCGACAAAAGGCTGTAGCGGAATCGTTTCATAGACTTGTGTCATCCCCGACAGATAAGCACTGAGACCATCTTCGTAATACCAGCTCTCTTTTTCTGTCTCTTTAGCGCTCTGATCGGTAAAAGTCACCTTAAGCCCTGGGCAGAGTACTGCTTTGGCCCGCAAATTGTGCTTGAGCTTGTTGACATTGTATTTGGCGGTATCGAAGTACTTAGCATCCGCTAAAAACTTGACGGTAGTACCTGTGTTGCGTTTACCACAAGTGCCTATTACTTCCAGCTCAGATATCTTTTCACCGTCGGCAAAGCCGATGCTGTAAATTTGTGCATCGCGTTTGATCTCTACCACTAAACTTTTTGACAGCGCGTTAACGACCGAGACACCTACGCCGTGCAGACCACCAGAGAAACTATAGTTATCATCGCTAAATTTTGCACCGGCATGTAATTTGGTCAAAATCAGCTCGACACCACTCACCCCCTCTTCTGGGTGAATATCAACCGGCATACCGCGCCCGTTATCTGAGACGGATATAAAACCATCTTTAAACAGCACCACATCGATTTGATCGGCGTGACCTGCTATCGCCTCATCCACCGAGTTATCGATAACTTCCTGGGCTAAATGATTGGGTTTATCAGTCTCAGTGTACATGCCAGGTCTACGCCTAACAGGGTCTAGACCACTTAGAACCTCAATCGAATCTGCTTGATATTGACTACTCATTTACTATTGATCCTAATAAAAAATGCTGCTCTGCGAATTCAAACAACTGCGGTATTACCGCACTGAAATTTTCGTAACTGTGATTTCCCGCCTCACTTACCCGCTGTTCAACACCTGCGAGCTTTGCGACAGCTTCGCCATAATCCAAAGTTTCATCGCCCTTTTGCGAGAGCAATAATAGACGTTTAGGGTCTTTTATCTGGGCTACGTCTAGCGCCTGCAACTGCGTTATGTGCTCAGTGGTTAACTGATACTTTTCCCCAGTGTATAAATTTTGCTGTTCACCTAACATCTGCGCCAGTAAAAGGTATGGGTAGACAGCCGGATTAATCAGTACAGCGACACAATTTTCATACTTTTGCGCCAAATAGATACTGTAGTAACCCCCTAACGAACTGCCTATTAATAAAACTGGAGAGTCTGAATATTGCTCAATTAGCTGTGACAGCGCATCAATCGCAAGTTTTGGCGAAAAATCAATGCTGGGTATTAATAACTCATAACCACTAAGGCTCAGTTGATGCTCATTATAATAAGCACTTAGCTGTTGCGCCTTTAACGATTGCGCCGAGCTATTGAAGCCGTGAATATAAATCACAGTCAACGACATACTGTTTATCCTTACAGTGCTTTTTAACCTTGCAAGTTACCGAAGCTAGCCGTTAGTTGCAAGTAAATGTTCCCTATAGGTTAAAAATAACTAGTCAAAAAGTGGCGCACAACACCCTGATGATAGTAGGTCAGTCGCTAGCTGTTGTGTTGTGATAACACTTAACGAGCTAGTCTACTCTAATCACTTGTGTGGTAATGGAGCCATCACTGTGCAGATTTAGAATACGAAAAGCCGCCTTAGCAAGCTCAACATCATCCTCTATTTCAGGCTTATTTTGACGGGCTTTAAATTGCGGGGCGGTCGCAGGCGTACAAAACAACTCAATACCTTGCTTGATTAAATGCAGTTCTTGGTGCAAATGCCCAAAGCTGATGGCTCTGACTTTATTTAAGGTTTTTAGCTGCTGCCAAAAAACATCACTATTAGCCAGTTTAATTTCATCTTGCCAAAGGCTCCCTACCTCAATAGGTGGATGGTGCATAAACAGCAATATATGCTTGGCATCAAGCTGATCAATAGTGCTTAAAAAATCCAGTTCACTGGCGCTTAACGAGCCACTTCCAACCCCATCAGGGTGACTAGTACTATCTAGCAACACCATCGCCCAGTCACTCTCTAGCACCACTTTTTGCTGCATCGCTGCATAGGCGGACATACACTGTTTATCGTCGTGATTTCCCGGAATCCAATGACGCTGCAGGGCAATATCAAGCGTTTTGTCCAATACCCTCTGATAGGCTTGCTGTGCACCTGACTGTGCGATATCACCACTTAACACTAAATGGTCAAAGCGCCCTTCTCGGACATTGATTTGTCGAATATTTTGTATCACCCTATCTAAACGAGCATCGGGATAACAGCCTCGATACCTATCACTGGGCTGCGGCTGCAAGTGACAATCAGTGATTTGAACAATACTAACGCAGGAGTCTTGAGACTGCTCAGACATAAAATAACGACCTTAAAATTTGATTAGTTACTGTCTATAAATGTATTGAGCATTATCTCTTCGCTCTGATAACCGTGGGTTAAACAATGAGACAACCATTGAGCGAGGTAATCGTTCAACTGGATTTTTTCATCGATTTGGTACATTGATTTATTCGGATAACTATATTTGCCGCTAAACTGTGATTTTTTGAAGGGCCTGATCACCTCTGCCATCTTTGCATCGTGATACAACCTTACCAGCAACTGGGTAGACATTAAGCTTTGCACTTTCTCACACAAACTAGCGCCCGCTACATGAGATTGACTAATCACTAATGTGCTAGTGAACTTAAATCGCTCCTGCACACTAAGACTTACCCGAGATTGCCCCTGGGCCATATCGACGATAAAGTCGCGCTGCTCACACAGGTCTATGTCAGGTAACAATTTCAGTATCCTGGCATAGTTGGCCTCACACAGCGCCATTTGCTTGGATAAATCTGGGACGTATTTAGCTTTCATCATTTTATCTTTTATAAATCATCAATTGCACTTACCTATAAAGGTTAGTAAATAGATGTGGTGTGGTTAAGCCTTTACTACCAGTATTATAGCTTACAACTCAAGCAGTCTTCAAAATCCAAATCTTCAAGCTCGCGACGTGCATCTAATGCCTGTTGCACTCTACCCTGTAAGTCCAGTGCCAATGCTTCGTTTGAGGCCAGCTTTGCACGGGTAAATATATCGACCATTACCGTTAACTCATCTAAAGTAAAATCGTTCATATTTTTTCCTTTATCTCTATGATAATAAAATTTTATCGTTAAACATTTAATCTATAACGATATGCTCAACCATCAATTGCAGGCTGCGTTTCCCGCGAAATTCATTCACATCAAGTTTATAAATCACTCGCACATGCTCTATCGATTCATTCGGCCAGATATTTTCATCAATGTTAAAGTAGATAGCATCAATAGCCAGTCCTGTCTTTATTTCCATTAATACTAATTTTAGATGTTTTTTACCGACGATGCGCTGCTGAATTATTTTAAATTCATTATCAAACAGCGGCTCGCTAAATTGATGACCCCAAGGGCCCGCATTACGGAACATTTCAGCTTGCTGCACATTCATGTCCCCCGCTTCTAATCCGCCATCGGTTAATAGCGTTGCCTTTAAATCTTCAGGGCTTAATTGCTGCGCGAGAACTTGCGTAAAAGCAAGCTCAAAAGCCTTTAGAGAATCGGCACTAATCGTCAAGCCAGCGGCCATCGCATGCCCACCAAATTTTTTAATCAAGCCTGGATTTTGGGCATCGATTAACGCTAAACCATCGCGCAGATGATAACCGCTAATAGAGCGGGCCGAACCTTTTATTTCTCCGTCACTGCCCGGCGCAAAAGCAATAACAGGGCGATGCAAACGATCTTTAATACGAGAGGCCAAAATACCTATGACACCTTGATGCCAACTATCGTTATATAGACAAAGCCCCATAGGTAACGACTGCTCTTGCGATCCCACACCGATATCTATTTTTTCTAAAAACTGCAGCGCTTGCGCCTGCATATTTTGCTCTATGCTACGGCGTTCAAGGTTCAGCTCATCTAGCTTAAGCGCATATGCACGTGCTGTTTCCTCATCTTCACAGAGCAAACATTCGATGCCTATAGACATATCATCGAGCCTGCCAGCAGCATTTAGTCGCGGTGCCACAGCAAAACCTAAGTCACTCGCCACCAGTTTATCAAGCTTGCGATTGGCAACTTCCAACAGCGCCTTTAAACCCGGGCGTGTTTTACCCGCCCGGATACGCAACATCCCCTGATGCACTAAGGTTCTATTATTGTGCTCCAACGGCACGACATCAGCAACGGTGCCCAATGCGACTAAGTCTAATAGCGAAGCGAGATTGGGTGAGGGTAGAGCACGCGCTTCGAACCAATTTTGGCGCTGCATTTCACGGCGCAATGCGATTAAAATATAAAACACCACCCCAACACCACAAGTAGATTTAGCGGCAAAATCACAGTCCTTGCGATTGGGATTAACAATGGCTATCGCATTGGGTAATGTATCTCCCGCTAGATGATGATCTGTTACCACAACATCTATGCCTAAGGCATTGGCGCGATCCACCCCTTCAATACTGGCCACACCATTATCAACAGTAATGATTAAATTTGGCTGATCCTGCGCGGCAACTTCTACTATCTCTGGTGACAACCCATAGCCAAATTCAAACCTGTTGGGAATGAGGTAGTCCACATCCGTGGCCCCCATCATGCGCAACCCTAATATCAATACTGTGGTACTCGTCGCACCATCACAATCGAAGTCACCAACGATAATGATCTTTTCATTATTAACGATGGCGCTGGAAATTCTATCCACTGCTACGCCGATGTCTTTAAGGCCCGAATCTGGCAGCAAATCTTTAAGGGACCGCCCTAGCTGAGCTTGGTCCTTGATACCGCGAGCCGCATACACCTTCGCCAGCGGCTTGGCCACTTGCGAGAAAATATTGGCACTATAATCAATGTCTTCTCTACAGAGTATTTCGACTTTATTCAAAAAAGTTACCTTAATCTAAGTTCGGCGCAGGAAATAGCGCGTCTGTTTTTCCGGTATAATAATATACAACTAAGCCTATCCACTCTTTTATCGCAATGCCCAAATCCCGAACGTGCTGCCAGTACCTGGGATCGACACGCAATGCGTTAGACGTTTTAGAATAATAATCTACAGGGTAAGCCACTACATCCCAACCACGCAATCGAAAAATCCCCATCGACCTGGGCATATGAAAAGCAGACGTGACCAATAACCAGCGCCCCTGTGGCACGCCGCCAAGTAATTCTTCAGTCAAAGTGGCATTTTCAAAAGTATTGCGCGACTCTTTTTCCCACAGCACCCGCCCCTCCACGCCCTGCTCTTTAAACCAAACAGCCATGGCACTAGAGGCTACCGCTTCTGGATGCAATAATGAGCCACTACCACCGGTGAATACAATTTTAGCTTTTGGATAAGCTCTCGCTAAAGCGGGGATAGCCATCATTCGCTCTGCGGCATTATTGAATTGCGCCACCTGCCAAGTGAGCCCTAAATCTCCGCGCTCGGCGCCACCTAAAACAATAACTCCACGAATATTCTCTACAGAGTTAGTCGGGGCGGTAAAGCGTTTTTCAAGCGGTCGCAGTAAAACATCTGCAACCGGCAAAAACAAAATAGACAGGGATAATATAATGCTGGTCAATAAAATCCGCATGCCCCATTTAGAACCGCGACTAATCAACAGCGCTGCTATGCAAATTGACAATATTAGAAAGTGGTCTGGACTGGCAATAAACCAGAACAGTTTTGATACAACATAAAAAATATCCATTCACTTGCCCTTTAATTTATTAAGCAAAATAAGCTCTTTGGAATTGTCTACATGGAAGTAGGTCGTTGGAAATTCCCGAGAATAAATTCACGCCACACCACTTACGTTTACCGGACTTCCTGACCATATACGCTCTTTGGCATTGCCTACATGGATGTAGGTACTTGGGATTTGTCAGGAACAAAATCCCGCCATGCCACTTACGTTTACCGTACTTCCTGTACATATACGCTCTTTGGCATCCATGCCACCGCGTTATACCGTACTTCCTGTACATAAAAAAAGGCTCGATAAACGAGCCTTGTTTTTATAATACATTTAACTTATGAAAGCTTGCTCATCATAAATTCATGGACTTTTTTCAAATCATTGTCAAGCACTTCAAAGGCTTCTTCACGCTCAAACAAATCACTTAAGTGATCAGGCAATACCGGTGGTCTTAACCCCGCTTTAACAATAGCATCGGGGAATTTCACAGGATGCGCCGTCGCTAAAGTGATCATTGGCACAGCAGCATCGACATTTTTATCACGAGCAGCCTTCACGCCAATCGCTGTATGTGGGTCCAACAAATAACCCGTTTCACGATAAACACTTTCAATAGTCTCACAGGTTTGCTCATCGCTCACACTGACGCTATAAAAAATACTCTGGAGTTTTTCAACCTGCTCGGCAGGCAGTGATACAGATTGGGACTTAAAGCGACCCAACAATTCACTGATAGCCTGTCCATCTCTATCATATAAATCAAACAACAGACGTTCGAAATTCGATGACACCATAATGTCCATCGAGGGAGACAAGCTATGTTTGAGCGCACTCTTTGACATATCATTATTCGATATAACACGATGCAAGATATCATTAGAATTGGTAGCAACGATCAATTGCTTGATCGGCAAACCCATCTGTTTAGCAATATAGCCTGCAAAAATATCGCCAAAGTTACCAGTCGGCACTGAGAATGATACTTCTCTATGAGGCCCTCCTAATGCGATCGAAGCGCTAAAGTAATAAACGATTTGCGACATAATGCGCCCCCAGTTTATCGAGTTTACCGCCCCTAAGTTACGCCCTTCTAAAAAACCCTGATCGGCGAAACTATCTTTTACCATCTCCTGACAGTCGTCAAAATTACCAGTGATGGCAATATTGTGCACGTTGTCAGCGATGATACTGGTCATTTGACGACGCTGAACTTCGGATACTTTTTCATGCGGGTGCATCACAAAAATATCAATGCAGTCACTGTGTCGACATCCTTCAATCGCAGCTGAGCCTGTATCTCCTGAGGTCGCCCCCAAAATGACTATTTTTTCACCGCGACGCTGCAGGATAAAGTCCATCAAGCGACCTAATAGCTGCAGTGCAAAATCTTTAAACGCCAGAGTCGGGCCATGAAATAATTCAAGCACCCACTCATTGGTGCCTAGTTCTTTTAAAGGCGCTACCGCTGCATGGTCAAAACCAGCGTAGGTTTCGTCTATCATCACCCGCAATTCATCATCGCTAACGCAACCAGCTATAAAAGGTGCAATGATTTTAAACGCCAACTCTGAGTATGACAAACCTGCCCATGAGGCGATCTCTTCTTTACTGTACTTAGGTAGCGTTTGCGGCACATATAAACCACCGTCTGCCGCAAGTCCAGCCAGCAATACTTCTTCAAAATTTAGAACCGGCGCATCACCGCGCGTTGATATATATTTCATTTTCTAATCCCTTATAAATGCTCAACGCGAATACGCGTAACTTCACCTAGAATGCAATCTAACGCCTCTATTGCGGCAATCGCTTCATTCATTTTTTGCTCAGCCACTTGCTGAGTTAACAAAATAACTGGTACGTAATCTTGATCGGATTCTTTTTGCACTATCGCTTCAATATTAATGCCGCTTTGACCCAATATTTTAGTGACATCCGCTAACACACCTGGTTTCTCAGCAGCTTTTAAGTGCAGGTAATAACAAGTTTCAGTCTGTTCCATGGCCAAGATAGTAGTATCTAACAATGCCTCTGCTTGAAAACCAAGAGGCGCTACTGGGTTAGTATTTGCACCGCCTATATTACGCGCTATATCGATAATATCAGCGACAACAGCGGAGCCTGTCGCCTCAGCACCAGCACCAGCACCGTAATGCAACGTTTGCCCGACAGCGTCAGCATCGACAACTACCGCATTCATCACGCCATTAACGTTAGCTAGCAAGGTCTGTTTTGGGATCATGGTTGGATGCACGCGTAACTCAATACCTTGAGCTGTACGTCGCGCTATCCCCAAGTGTTTAATTCGGTAGCCAAGTTCATCGGCAAACTTGATGTCTGCTGCAGTAATTTTGCTAATGCCCTCTGTGTAAGCTTTTTCAAACTGCAGTGGCACACCATAAGCTATAGATGCCAATATAGTCAGTTTATGAGCAGCATCAATACCTTCAACATCAAATGTGGGATCAGCTTCTGCATATCCTAACGCCTGCGCTTCAATCAACACATCGGCGAAATCTCGACTCTTCTCTTGCATCTCCGAGAGAATAAAATTGCCAGTGCCATTGATAATACCGGCAATACTGTTAATTTTATTACCTGCTAAACCTTCTCTCAAAGCTTTTATAATGGGGATTCCACCGGCAACTGCCGACTCAAAAGCAACCGTTACGTTGTGCTTTTTTGCCGCGGCAAATATTTGATTACCGTGCACTGCAATTAACGCCTTATTGGCAGTCACAACGTGTTTTCCATTTTCAATAGCTAACAGAACTAATTTGAGTGCAATGTCATAGCCGCCAATTAACTCAACGACAATATCGATCTCTGGGTTAGTGGCAACTTCAAAGATGTCTCGGGTAATATTGGTAGTGGTGGTAATACAATTTGGGTTGTCACGACGAGCACCAATTTGCTCAACAATAATTTCGCACCCTACACGACGGCTAATTTCTTGCGCATTACGTGTTAGTACATTGAATGTACCGCTGCCGACGGTACCTAAACCACATATTCCAACTTTTACCGGTTTCAAAATCATTCCTCGAAGTCTATATATTTATTCATACCAAACTACGCACTCCACACGAGCGATAGCGGATCGATAGTATAGCTAAGAAGGCTAAGACAAACTATTGCCGGATTATTATTTAATCAAAGTATTTAATGTTTTTCATAGATATAACTTAGTGACAGTGATTTTTATAAGATGGTGCAAAAAAACACGCATGGTGAAGAGACTGAAATTAACTGTCTAAGCTAACTTACCGGATTGGAATAGGATTATTGTTGGTGTAAAAGCAGAACTCTAAAACAAAAAAAGCCTCTATTAAAGAGGCTTATTATATCGACAATTATATTCTTCGATCTCAGCATAACTTACTAAAAGAGCATGATAGCGGCATTCGATATGTCGAGGTCTCATGTAAAATTAATTAAGCACACCCAATTCCTGCAACAAACTCTCGGCGGAGGCAAAACCGGAAATTTTAGCACCTGTTTGGGTAAAAATGGTCGGCGTTGCATTTACCCCTAATTGCCTAGCTAACTCAAATTGCTTTTGCACTGGATCATCGCAAGTTAAAGCATTAACCCTACCCGTTTGCTTGGCTATATCCATTGCTTTAGCAGGGTCCTTAGCACACCAAATCGATGACATCTGATTGGCAACTTCTGAACCGATACCTGCGCGAGGAAAAGCCATGTATTTAATAGTGACCCCACTTTTTTGCAGTTGCGGCAGCGCTTTGTGCAACTTCTTACAGTAATAACAACTTATATCGGTAAACACGCTAATAACCGCTTTTTCCTCACCGAGCGCTGCGTAGACAATCTGCTCACTGGAATCCACTTTTGCCAATGTTTTTGCAACCCTACGCTCATTTTTTTGTTGTGACAAATTCACAAAACCTTGCTCAGGGCTTAGATTAAACATTTGTCCCAGCACCATATATTGCGCATTTTCATCCGAAAATATCACCTCCCCTGATACCAGCGTCACTTCGTACATTCCAGGCCAGGGAGATTGAATAATAGTATCAACTTTGATACCCGCATTAATTGTCTGAATTTTATCGATGATATTATCTTCAATTTCTCCAGCAGTTAAGTTAGTCATACCAAAAGCGACTAATCCCAAGCAGAGTAGCTTTACCATTACAGCCTTCATCATTTACTTCTTACCATGTTATTCAATAGAGATGACTTAGACGAAACCTAAATCTTCTAGGGTTGATCCCCACCCCTTGGGGCGTGAACTTGTTGCAATCAAGATAACTAGACACCCGCCTCTGACTTTGAAGTCGAGCAAAACAAGAGGCCTTTGCCCTGGGGGTCTGTATTAATTTATATAGAGAAACATCAGCCTGATAAGTTCAGAATTACTCACTAAACAGCATCATACATTTGTATATTTATTTGTACTAGCTATTTTACTGTGGCCCAAAACCTGCTGTACGACTGGCAACTCAATTCCCTCACGCAGTAAATGCACCGCAAAAGAGCGCCGCAACGCCTGCGCTGATACCACAAAATCAAGCTTAGCGGAAACTGCGTAACCTTTAATTCTGTACCAAAAAGTTTGTCGCGTCATTTTAAGACCACGCTGAGACAAAAACAGTAAGTCACTATCTTGTTTGATGATAAAGGCTTGACGAGCGCTGCTTTGATATTTTTTAAGCCAACGACAGCACTGCGGTGTTAAATACACCGATCGAATCGAGTTATTTGCCGTTTTCACCTTAATCATAGCAGTACCAAAATTCACATCACTGAGCCGAAGTTCGATCAGTTCAGATACTTTAACACCTGTCGAACAGAGCACTTCTAACATCGCTCTATCCCTTAACCCTATAAATTGATCAATATTGGGGACCGCCATTAGCGTTTCAAGCTGTAACTCACTTAACACCTTAACAGGCTTGGATAACACTTTTGGCGGCACAATAGCGAAACTAGGATCACTGGTCATTAGCTGTAAACCCACCAGATATCGATAAAACTTTTTTATACTCGAAAGCAGCCTCGCATTAGAACTTGCTTTATAACCCGCTGACATACGGAACAACAAATACTGATTAATAGCTCGGTTATCTATAGACAACAAGTCGCTATTATTTTCACTCAACCAAGACTCTAACGCGATTAAATCGCACTGATAGGCAAGGATACTGCTATTCGAAATTTTACCGATACTTCGCAGACTCGCCACAAAACCGGCAATTAAAGTAGCCTCTAGAACAACGGGCGACAGGGGTTTATTGGTCACCGGAAAACTTTGATAGTCGCTATGTTTTTTTTGTCTACTGGATAAGTAACGACACCTTGCTCAACTCTACGGCGCATAATTATTTTATCTTCACTCACTTCTAACAATACGCCTTCCAACTCTTTTCCGACATTTGTTTGCAGGCGAATTTTTTGCCCCTGCAGAGAAAAGAGCTCAGAAAAATCTACACTGCGAAATCTCGCTTTCTTTTTAACTTCAATGCGCTGTATCACTGTCTCTTTAAATTCAGTCAATATCTCCCGCTCATCATCTGCAATTAGCGTTTCTATGCTGTGGCCTTTAAGCAGTGGCAGGTAATGGCTAGAAACTACTTTTTTATTAACGCTTAATTTCAAACCTTTCGCGGTAAAAAGATTAAAACTCTGACTAAAAACTTGCGGCAAATACAGAGGATCACTTGGCGTTAAACGCAACATTATATTCACTCTTGGAGCAAAGAAAGCCAAAATACTCTCATCCAACTCCGGTAGTGCAGAATCCTGCTCACCGAGCATTTTCAGCTGTACTATAGCTTTAAAGAAATCAGGGTAGCTGCTCTCTTTAATCCCCTCCTGCTTCGCACAGTACTTGGTTCTTTTTAAATTAAAACCAACGTCGGAAACATCCACGGAAGCATAGGTAACTTGCGCCCGACTCATGATGGTACGATCATAAAAATCAAGAGGGACTTTACTGTTAATCTCAAATTCGAATAACGCCTTTGACAATCCAGGCACACTGACAGCGGCTGCAGCTTTAAAGACACGACCGGACGAGTCTAGCTGAACCTTTACTTGCGCATCCACCTGCAATCTCGACAATCCCAGCTGTGTTGCCAAAGTGCTAAAATCTGTTTCTTGGGCGCAGGCCAACCCCCACAAAGTCTTTACGTCGGGAGCCAGTGGCTCCTCCCTACCCGCAGATTGCATAAAGTCTGAATCAATATCAAAAATTACACTGGAGAACTGTAAATCAACTTTTTCTGGCAACCCGCCTTTGATCCAATTACTCGCACCAATAAGCGTTATAGCACTGCCAGATACAATATCTACTTTATCGATTAACACCACATCTTGATAACCAATGGGCGCAATTCTTACCCCTAGTAACTCAACCCTTCCCTCTAAATCGACCGCTAGATCGGTAAAGCTAATATCTACCACTGGCGAAAGCTGTGCGATAAGGTCTGTTACTATTTGTTTACTTTTATACTGATAGAAAAAGTATCCCCCAGCGATCCCCACCGCCAGCAACAATATAAACACCAACCATCCTATTGCTTTATTTGACATTTCTACCTACCTGTTGAGTTATTCAGATCCCTTGACAAAAAAAGCTGTCGCTCATTACACATACCCTAACTTTTCGCTTTGCTATTCTTCCAACCAATAAAGAGCGAGAAAAGCCGCGCTGAACCGTTATTTTTAGCAACCGTCACTAAAGCAATATTTTAGTATCTTATCAATAATGTATATAGATTATAGATCCCTTATGCCCACACATCAACGTGCACTTAAGCGCCCTTCCAAGATCACTACACATTAGACAAAAGCACCAATTTTTAGACAAAAAAAAGACGACCTAAGTCGTCTTTTTATGGTTAAAGAACTATTGGGATCAACCCAACTTTTCTTTAATACGTGCAGACTTACCGCTAAGCTCGCGCAAGTAGTATAACTTCGCTTGACGAACATCACCGCGACGCTTCACTTCAATCTCTTCAACAATTTTGCTGTAAGTTTGGAATGTACGCTCAACGCCTACACCGTGTGAAGTTTTACGTACTGTGAAAGCAGAGTTTAATGCACGGTTACGTACACCAATTACTACACCTTCATAGGCTTGTAGACGGCTGCGAGTTCCCTCAACAACACGTACTTTAACAATTACTGTATCCCCTGGACCGAAATTAGGGATTTCTTTAGACATTTGTTCAGCTTCAATTTGCTGAATGATAGAGTTCTTACCGCTCATGCGTAGCTCCTAATGTTAACTGTCAGACTTCTCAGTCTCACAGATATATTCTTCTAATAACTGTTGCTGTTGTTTATTGAGATCTAATGCTTCTAGCAAATCAGGCCGTCTTTCAAAGGTACGTCCCAATTGCTGTTTTAAGCGCCAGCGCTTAATTTTTGCATGATCTCCACACAGCAACACTTCAGGTACTTTACGATCGTCAAAAATTTCAGGTCGCGTATAGTGCGGGCAGTCTAAAAGACCTTCTGCGAAGGAATCCTCTAGCGCTGAATCTACATGTCCAAGTACACCTGGCACTAATCTAGATACCGCATCAATCACCGTCATGGTCGGCAATTCGCCGCCACTTAATACAAAGTCTCCAAGGGAGATCTCCATATCGATGTCCGATTCTATTAAGCGCTCATCAATACCTTCATAGCGCCCTGCAACCAATATTATATTTTGATACGATCTAAGCTCTACTACTAGCTGGTGATCCAGTTTTCGGCCTTGGGGTGAAAGGTAAATTACTTTAGCCTCACCTGGGCACAACTGCTTTGCAGAGTGTATTGCGTCTTTCAATGGCTGTACTTTCATCAACATACCGGGACCACCTCCAAAGGGGCGGTCATCGACAGTGCGATGTTTATCACTGGTAAAATCACGAGGATTTAAACAGCTGATATGTATCAAACCATTTTTAACGGCTCTTCCCGTAACTCCGAAACGACTAATCGCCTCAAACATTTCAGGAAATAGCGATATTACACCAAACCACACCGGCTAAAACTCAGGGTCCCAATCGACCCGTATAGAACCTGTCTCTAAGTTAATTTCTTTCACCACTTGATCCGGCAGGTAGGGAATCATGCGCTCTTTGTCATCGATGCTATTGCTATCACCTTTAACAACTAAAACATCATTCGATCCCGTTTCTATCAAATGGCTTACTTTGCCTAATACTTGATCAGTCAAAGTATAAACAGTTAATTGCTCCAATTGGCTCCAATAGTACTCACCAGTATCAAGTACCGGCAGCTGAGATCGTTCAATGGCTATATCAATACCACAGTATTGACGCGCAACATCGCGATCATCTACTTTTTCCAATTTGGCAACTAAGCCCTTACCATGTTTTCTTGAAGTCTCAATATTAACAGGCACCCACTGACCATCGCGCTGGATTAACCAGGGCTTGTAGTTGAGAATACTCTCCTTCGGATCTGTGTGTGAATAGATTTTAAGCCATCCTTTAACACCATAGACCGAGGTGATTTGACCAACAACAGTCAAATCTTCTGTTTTATAAGCTTTCATAAAGAACCTTTTAAGGGCAGCAAATTAAGCTGCTTTTTTCGCGTCTTTGATCAGTTGAGCAACACGCTCTGATGGTTGAGCGCCTTTGCCCATCCAGTATTCAACACGATCCAAGCTAATACGCAAACGCTCTTCCTGACCCTGTGCAATAGGGTTGAAGAAACCTAGACGCTCAATAAAGCGACCATCGCGAGAATTACGCGAGTCAGCAACAGTGATGTGATAGAATGGACGCTTTTTAGCGCCGCCACGAGATAGACGAATAGTGACCATAAGTGATCCTTTATATATTGCGTGGGCGTTAATATGACCCAACGTTAGTTTTCTACCCAGGGCTCAAATCTTTACAGATTACACCCCAAATAGTCCGGCACACCTCTCGAGGAGATGTGAAATTTTTCCGAGGCCAGATTTTACGCCAATTAGTACAAAAAGTGAAGAGACAAACCCGCTCATTTTAACTCTATTATCATTCAGCAAAGCAACAGAGCGGGAATTCAAACGATATAGGAGGGAAACAGACTGCAAATGAGTGCTTTGTCAGTGTTAACAAACACTCACTTCATAGCGATCTAACGCATTCCAGGAAACCCGCCACCACCGCCCATACCCGGTGGCATCATGCCTTTCATGCCGCGCATCATTTTAGTCATACCGCCTTTGCCAGAGACTTTTTTCATCATTTTGGCCATCTGCTTATGCTGCTTTAGTAGGCGATTAACATCTTGAATTTGCGTGCCTGAACCCGTAGCGATACGCTTTTTACGAGAGCCGCTGATAATATCTGGGTTACGACGCTCTTTAACGGTCATTGAATTAATAATAACCACTAGCTTACCCATGCCTTTCTCAGCCTGTGCAGCTTGAGCAGCTTGGACCATTTGACCCATGCCTGGCAGTTTATCCATCATCGACATCATGCCGCCCATGTTGTCCATCTGGGCAATTTGCTCGCGAAAATCTTCTAAGGTAAAGCGCTTACCTTTGCTCATCTTGGCGGCAAACTTTTCCGCTTTTTTCTTATCTATTTTTCGCTCGGCATCTTCAATCAGAGAGAGCACATCGCCCATTCCCAAAATCCGAGAAGCTAGACGCTCTGGATGAAACGGCTCTAATGCATCGACTTTCTCACCGGTACCAATAAATTTAATCGGTTTTCCGGTAATCTGCCTCACAGAAAGCGCTGCGCCACCTCGTGCATCACCATCCGCCTTGGTTAAAATCACACCGGTTAAAGGCAGAATTTCGCCGAAGGCTTTGGCGGTATTCGCTGCGTCTTGACCGGTCATCGCATCGACAACAAACAACGTTTCTACAGGATTAATAGCCGCGTGCAGTTCTTTTATTTCGGCCATCATTTCACTATCAACAGCCAAACGGCCTGCGGTATCCACTAACAACACATCAAAATGCTGCAGCCTCGCATGCTCTAGGGCGCTGTTAACGATATCAATGGGACGCTGCTGGTCATTCGACGCAAAGAAATCTACACCAACTTCTAACGCCAGCGTCTCCAACTGCTTAATCGCCGCAGGGCGATAGATATCTGCGGAGACAACTAATACCTTTTTCTTTTCACGCTCTTTTAAAATCTTTGATAGCTTGGCAACAGTAGTGGTTTTACCCGCACCTTGTAAGCCTGCCATCAATACCACTGCAGGAGGGGTCGCCGCGAGATTTAAACTCGAATTTTCCTCACCCATGATACGCACAAGCTCTTCGTTAACTATTTTAACGAAGACTTGTCCAGGTTTTAAACTAGCAGTGACTTTTTGTCCCACTGCCCGCTCTCTTACGCTGTTAATGAAATCTTTTACAACGGGAAGCGCAACATCCGCCTCTAAGAGCGCCAAGCGCACTTCGCGCAATGTGCCTTTAATATTATCTTCTGTAAGTTTTGCCTGACCTGTGACCGCCTTTAGCGTACCGGTTAAGCGCTCTGATAAATTCTCGAACATGTTTACCTCTAAATGCTACACAATGACTTAAACCAAAAGAAAGATATTCATTTATAGGTCCAGTCCAGATATATTTTCTTATCAATAATGGCCATTATTGTAACTCAAAATGATTATATTCTCCTACTGCAAATCAGATTTAGCGCGGCTATTTCATAAAAACTCAAAGAGATAGTAGCCAGCCATCGGTAAAATTATCGCGTTAACTAACAGACACTGTTCACATCAAGCTCTTCACGCTAGCTTTAACACCGCATTTAACCAAATAATAATTAAGCCAATCTATAATCGACATATTATTTATGGCAAAATAACCTCCCACAAGGAGACACACAATGTTTAGTGTTTTAATTTTAACATCCGCCCTTTTATACCTATTATCTGCGGGTGCTCAATATCTTTTATTAATTGAACACAATAGCTGGATCTCCACCGCAAAACTTAAAGCCGCAAAACCTCTTGGCGCGCTGGCGATCATCAGTCACACTTTTTTACTGCAACAGTCACTACAGCTGGAACACGGCATCAGTTTAAGCATATTCACCACCGGCTCACTCGTCAGCTGGCTAGTCGCCTTAGTACTTGTTATCAGCAGCATGCGCCAACAAGTCGAAAACTTATTCATCGCCGTCTTTCCAATGGCCGCTCTGCTAATACTATGCGACGGTTTTTTCACCATTGCCGCGCCAAAGCCCTATGAAAGCGGACTTATTAGCCACATATTACTGTCTATCTTGTCTTATAGCATTTTCACCTTGGCCGCTTTTCAAGCTGTACTGCTACACCAACAAAACAAAGCGCTCAAACATAACATTTCCGGCCCTTTACTCAACTCGCTGCCACCGTTACAAACAATGGAGCGGCTACTGTTCGAAATGCTCTGGACCGGATTTGCCCTTCTCTCGGTATCATTAGTCACAGGCATTATTTTTGTTAATGATATTTTTGATCAGCATTTAGCACACAAAATTTTTCTATCCTTTATCTCTTGGCTGATCTTTGCCACGTTATTGACTGGGCGGGTTTTTTGGGGATGGCGCGGCAACAAAGCGATCCGCTGGACAATCGGCGGCTTCATCTCTTTGATGCTTGGCTTCTTTGGATCAAAACTGGTATTAGAAATACTGCTATAGACCAATAAGCTCTTCTGATAAATAACTAAATCAACTGCAAAAATGACGTTAGCCTAAGCACTTTTGGTATTGACAGCAGAGCGTCGCGGCCTGACAATACGCTCAATTAAACTATATAGGATCCACCACCTTGGAAGACGCGTCGATAAGCCTACTATTAGGCATTCTCTGCTTCTTGATATTATGCTCAGCTTTTTTCTCAAGCTCTGAAACCGGCATGATGTCTCTCAACCGCTACCGCCTGCGCAATTTAGTCAAACAAAAACACCGCGCCGCGAGAAGAGCAGACAAATTACTCAAGCATCCCGACCGATTGATTGGCGTCATTTTAATAGGCAATAACTTTGTTAATATTCTCGCCTCAGCGATCGCCACAGTTGTCGCTGTAAGGTTATGGGGAGATGCTGGAATTGCGATCGCCACCGCCACCTTAACCATCGTTATCCTCATTTTTGCAGAAGTGACACCCAAGACCATAGCCGCACTGTACCCAGAGAAAATTGCTTTCCCAGCCGCTTATATACTTGGACCTCTATTAAAAGTGCTCTACCCATTGGTTTTCATCGTCAACAAAATCACCAATGGATTATTGATGTTATTCGGACTCTCCTCCGCCAACAAAAACGATCAAGACCTCAGCACTGAAGAACTGCGTACCATTGTTAACGAATCGGGGTCAATGCTGCCTAAGGGCAAGCAATCTATGTTACTTGGTGTTTTAGAACTCAACGAGATGACCGTCGAGGACATCATGATCCCAAGAAACGAAATCCTTGGGATTGATTTGGATTTAGATTTTGAGCAAATACTGGACACTATCACCAGCTCCGAACACACTTTGTTACCGGTCTACAACACGGATATTAACAAGGCGATTGGCATTTTGCACTTGCGCAACCTAACCAAACTCATCCAACAGAACAACCTCACTAAAACGACCTTAGTACAAGTGATCCGCGAGCCATACTTTATCCCCGAGAGCACCCCACTACAGGTACAGCTATTCAATTTCCAAAAAGAAAACCATCGACTCGGATTGGTTGTCGATGAATACGGCGATATCCAAGGCATTGCGACTTTATCGGATATTCTAGAAGAGATCGTAGGTGAACTTTCCAGCGTGCAAAAAGAGCAGAGTAACGACATCCATCGCCAGGAAGATGATAGCTATATTATCGATGGCACCGCCTTTATAAGGGATATCAACAAGGCGCTGAATTGGACGCTCCCGACCGACGGCCCCAAAACACTGAACGGATTAATTACCGAAATATTAGAGGCAATCCCCGAGGCCAACGTCTGCTTAAAAGTCAAAAACTATCACATTGAAACACTGCAGATTTCCGATAATCAAATCAAATCCTCTCGACTATTTGCCCTTGAGACAGATGACGAAGACGATGACGAGTAATACTTCAGTAACGTCTGATTAACAGGAAACACTATGCAACCTATTCTCATTATCTATACCGGTGGCACCATCGGCATGCGCACCAGCTCGGAGGGCTATCAGCCCTGTGACGGCATTCAGACATTGATCGAGAGCTCATTGTCTATGGCAGCTTTAGCTCAATTACAGCCCTATCAGGTACATGAGTTCGATAATTTAATCGACAGCTCTAATGCCCTACCCAGTAACTGGCTTGAAATAGCCCAATGCATAAAAGACCACTATCAACAGTACAGTGCTTTTATTGTATTACATGGCACTGACACTATGGCTTACACAGCCGCTGCATTGCACCATTTACTGGGAGAGAATATAAAGCCAGTCATTGTCACCGGATCACAGATCCCAATGTGTGAAGCACGCAGCGATGCCAGCAGCAATCTTTTAGAAGCAGCACTGTTCGCGCGCAGCGGCAAAGTTGCGCAAGTTTGCATTAGCTTTGCCGGTAAACTCTTGGCAGGCAATAGCGCCAAAAAAGTTCACACTAGCGCCATGGCTGCGTTTGATAGCTTAAACCGCCCACCTTTAGCGCTGGCCAATATAGCTTTAGATTTTTCGCAGAACACTGTGACGATGAGCAACGCTAAAACCGACAAAAGCTTTGAATTTCCCAGCTTACAAGAAAAGAGCGTAGCGGTGATCTTCCTTTACCCAGGCATTAACGACAGCGTCATCAACGCTGCGTTTTTAGACTCACAAACCACTGCAGTGGTCATGCTCAGCTACGGCGCAGGCAACCCTCCCGATCAAAACCTCTGCTTAATAAAAGCACTTGAGAGCGCTCAGCAGCGTAACATTCCCGTTATCAACATCACTCAATGCTATTCTGGCTCCGTCTCGCAAGGCACATATGCGGTGGGATCAGTACTGAATAAATTTGGAGTTATTAGCGCAGGAAATAGAACACTAGAAGACGTAGTCACATCTTTGTACATTAAGGATTAAATTATTTATTGCCCTTGCAAACAGGACAGTTAAGATCAGCTTTGAGCTTGAGCGTTTGCCATTGCATCGACTTCGCATCGAACACCATCAACCGCCCCACTAACGCCTCTCCAACGCCCGTGAGCACTTTAAGCACCTCAAGCGCCTGCATAGAACCAATAACGCCGACTAGAGGCGCTAACACGCCAGATTGCGAACAACTCAACTCCTCGCCCTCATGCTCACCACGAGGATAGAGACACTGGTAACAGGGAGAACCCGACACTCTTGGATCAACCGTCAGCAACTGTCCCTCCATACGAATTGCCGCACCGCTCACCAACGGCTTAGTTTGTTTTACACACAAGCGGTTAATCAAATAACGTGTGGCAAAGTTATCGGTACAATCCACCACCAAATCAACTTGTGCCACCACTTTTTCCAGTGACGGAGCAGCCAAGCGATGCGCTATAAGCTGCACTTGAATATCCGGGTTTAACGCATGAATTCGCTCCCCAGCGGAAGCAACTTTAGCTTGACCTAAACTGCTTTGCTGATGAATAATTTGGCGCTGCAAGTTAGACAACTCCACCTCATCATCATCCAACAATACCAGCGAACCTACACCTGATGCCGCAAGATACATAGCCACAGGACTGCCTAAACCGCCGAGCCCTATCACCAGCACTTTACTATCAAGCAACTGCTGCTGACCTTCAATATCGATATCTCCAAGCATAATTTGCCTTGAATAGCGTAACAACTGCTGATCAGATAACATTTTTGCCTCTTATGAAGTACTGGTTTTCACCTAGGTGACTATCCGAGCACAGACTAATCTACTGCGACCAAGTCTATTTGGTTAAAATCAACGCTAAATTTCGTTAAATAGCACGCTATTATTCGGCAAATCCCTATGCCTCACCCCTTCGGGGCTGGCATGATAAATTGTTCCAGACAATTTATTCGCCTCAAATTACCGCTAATTTTTCCTCAAATAGCCTTGCTCTCACGACGATCGCCGCCCTCAGATAGCCACCTAGCCAAACTTACTCGATCATTGCCGGCTAGATCTTTAACGGTATGTGCCTGCGTATAGCCATAGCGCTCAAACAATTTACACACCGCGACACCTTGCTCAAAACCGTGTTCAAGCAACAGCCAGCCATTGTCTTGTAAATATGCTCGGCTGCCTTCGATAATATCCTGAATATCTTGCAGACCTCCATTTTCAGCGACCAGCGCAGTCAGTGGCTCAAACCGCACATCACCCTGTTGCAGATGATGATCATCCGACTCTATATAAGGAGGATTAGAGAGAATCAAATCAAACTTACCCACAAGCGGCTCAAACCAACTGCCTGTTAATACTTTGACATTATCTAACTGTAATGTTTGTCGATTGCGCTCCGCCAACTGTGCAGCAGCTGCAATATAATCAGTTGCCACTATTTTCCAGCTAGACCGCTCACTTGCCAACGCTAATGCGACGGCACCCGTTCCCGTGCCTAAATCAGCCACACAGTAATCACCATCTGACAGCAGCGCTAAACCTTGCTCAACCAACAACTCAGTGTCGGGACGCGGAATTAAAGTATCCTTTGAAACGGCTAAACGAAGCGTCCAGAAATCTTGATAGCCGAGCAAATAGGCAATGGGCTCGCCCTCTATACGCCTTTGCAGCAACTCAGAAAACCGCTTACACTGATCATCTGTTAGATGTTTTTCGGGCCAAGTATACAAATAACTAGTGTTTTTTTGCAGTACATGCGCCAACAGTAGCTGTACATCTAGCCTAGCGGTATCACTGAATTCCGCTAACAGCGCACTTTTCTCAAGGGCACCGCCAATACACAAACCAGCCATAAATGACATTAGTCGCCCAGCTCTCCCAACAACTCTGTCTGACGCTCAATCAATAAAGGACCAATCACTTGCCCTAACTCGCCTTCCATTATCTCACCTAATTTATATAAAGTAAGGTTGATACGATGATCGGAAACACGCCCTTGAGGGTAGTTATAGGTGCGAATACGCTCAGATCTATCGCCACTACCGACTAAACTTTTACGAGTATCAGCCTGCTGCGCCGCCTGTTTTTCATCTTCAGCGGATTGCAATCGAGAGGCCAGCAATGACATCGCTTTAGCGCGGTTCTTGTGTTGCGAGCGCTCCTCTTGACACTCCACCACCACCCCAGAAGGTAAATGGGTTATACGCACCGCCGAATCGGTTTTGTTAACATGCTGACCGCCGGCACCTGATGCACGGTAAGTATCCACCCGTAAATCAGCTTTATTGATTTGCACTTCATCCACTTCATCCATCTCTGGCATGACAGCTACTGTACAAGCTGATGTATGTACTCGCCCCTGGGACTCTGTTTCAGGTACACGCTGCACTCTGTGCACGCCGGATTCGAACTTAAGCTGTGAATACACATCGGTACCGACGATACGTGAAATAATTTCTTTGTAGCCGCCGTGTTCGCCGTTGTTAGTACTGATAACCTCTATACGCCAACCCATAGAATCAACATATTTGGAATACATACGAAACAAATCGCCGGCAAAAATAGCGGCCTCATCACCACCCGTTCCGGCGCGTACTTCTACAAATACATTGCGGCTGTCATTGGGATCTCTTGGTAGCAATAACACTTGCAACTGCTCCTCGAGTTCTTCAATTTTTGCCTTGCTAGTTCGATACTCTTCCGCGGCCATTTCACGCATCTCAGGATCGTCATCTTCTGCCATCAACTTAGCTTCTGCAAAATCATCCAAGGCACTGCCAAAATCACCAAAGACCAGCACAATAGGCTCTATCTCCGCATACTCCTTAGAGTGCGAACGAAACTTATCTTGGTTGGAGATAATTTCAGGGGTACTCATCAACACCGCAAGCTCTTCGTATCTTTCGGCCAATTTTTCTAATTTCAATCTTACGGATTCTTTCATCCTAATTCCTCAACACTTACCACTTGATCTCACTGCCAAGACCAAGCTCAATAACTTAAATTCTTAATCGTCAGCGTCAAGCTGAAACAACTCTTCTGTCAACTGCGTTAAATCTGTTCGCCCCTGTGCACTGGCCTTGCGCAATTGAATACTAGGGTGATGCAATACTTTGTTGGTTAAACGCCTAGCGAGCTCTATCACCACTTGTTCTGCGTTATCCCCTTTAGCCAAATTCTTTAATGCACTGCTTACTTCCTCGTCTCGCAGCTGCTCTGTACGCATGCGCAGTGCAGTTAATGTACTCACAACATCTCTAGATCGTCGCTCTAAGACATATCTATCCACGCCATCAATAATGATTTTTTCCGCGTCAAGTGCCGCTTCCTGACGCTGTTGTTGGTTTTCCTGGATAACCTGATGCAAGTCATCCACGGTATAAAGGTACACATCATCAAGCTCTTTTACTTGCACTTCAATATCTCTTGGTACCGCAATATCTATCATAAACATAGGCTGATGTTTACGCTTAAGCAGTGCCGATTCCACCGCCCCTTTACCTAAAATCGGCAGCTGTGAAGCAGTGGAGGCAATAACAATATCTGCACGATGCAATATATCGGGGATATCTCCCAGCAAAATAGCTTGGGCATCAAAATTCGCCGCGAGCGCCTGCGCTTTATCCAAAGTGCGATTAGCGACAATAATATTGGTGACTCCAGCATTTTTGAGATGCCTAGCAACAAGCTCAATGGTCTCCCCTGCACCAATCAATAGCGCCGTACTGTCTTCGAGATCAGAGAATATATGCTGCGCCAAACTGACTGCCGCATAGGCAACCGACACTGGGTTCTCACCAATCGCGGTATCGGTGCGAACTTTCTTTGCCACGGCAAAGGTCTGCTGGAACAGCTGACCAAGCTCTCCCTTTAACAAATTCATTTGTTGAGAGACGGCAAAACTTGATTTCAATTGGCCTAAAATCTGTGGCTCGCCTAATATTAGGGAGTCGAGCCCACAGGCCACTCTCATCATATGTTGCACAGCGTCTAAACCGGTATGCGAATACATGCTCTGTTCTATTTCAGCGGTAGATAATGACTTGTACTGGGCCAACCAATTCAATATCTCTTGAGTGCTTTGTGTATTCGCCGAGCAGTAGACTTCAGTTCTATTACAAGTAGATAGAATCGCGATCTCATTCAGCCCGGCGCTATCTCGCGCTGCAATTAACGCATCTTGCATCACAGCAGGCGCAATAGCCAAGCGCTCACGCACTTCAATAGATGCCGTCTTATGGTTGATACCCAACGCCAAAAGGGTCATATAAAAGATCTAATCCCGTAAGCTAAATTCTCGCCAACCCGCTACTTTGAAGCGAACGGTTAGAAATGATAAATAAAAACGCGCTATATTAACAACATTGCCCAACAATTTCGCCATATCTCTTTTTTATTTCACTTTTACAGTCTCAAAAATCAATTATATAAAAAATAGACGATGAGCATGCAAACTTAATCCCTACAGATCAGTCATAGGCATTAATTATTATCCACTTTCCAGCTTTTAGGATAAACTAACTAAGCTATAATCAATGTATTGGCAGATTTCACCAGCCTCACCAGCTATCAACAATTTGTCGACCAATCATTTTGACTCAAAAGGACAGGACCCAAACGTGATAACTGTACGTACTACTATAATTCTTGTCTGTTTTATCGGCCTATTTGGTTGCGCGACTCAATCACATTCCTCGTCCGAGGCCACTTTCACTGGCAAATACAACAACGGTGATTTACATCCCCAAACTCTGTATGACATTTTGCTTGCAGAACTATCAGGCAATGCAGAGAACTATCAATACAGCCTCGATAAATACCTAAAACAGTCAGAACTCACCCAAGATGCAGGCATCGCCAAAAGAGCAGTGCGAATCGCCCAGCATTTAAGAGATACAAAAGCCCTCACTAAAGCAGTCAAATTGTGGATAGTAGCAGCGCCTGACGAGCCAGAACCCTACCAATTACTGGCAAATATTTTAATTACCCAAAGTAAATTCAGCGAGGCGCTACCACATTTCAATAAAGCACTAGATTTAGGACAAAACAAAGTATTATTAATGTTAAGCGCGCAACTTAAAAAAATGAGCAAAGCAGACATAAACGCTTACATAGATCTACTCAATGATATAAAGGTTAAAAAAGATATTGAAAGCGACAAACTGGTCACTTTGGCAATATTGTATGCACAACTGCAAGAATATCCCCAGGCGATAGAAAAACTTGAATCAGCACTAACGCTCACTCCAGATTACCCGACCGCCCTCTACCAAATGGCTGAAGTTCTTAAAAGCTTGGGGCGTTATAGCGACTCATTAACAACATTAGACAAACTGTTAATCAAACACCCCAATGACCGACAATTTAATGCATTACAAATCCAGCTTTTATTCTCCCTGCATAGAAACCAGCAGGCCACTGACAAAATAGACCTATTGCTTAAAGAAAAGCCTGAAGACTCGGCTCTTCACAACTATTTAGGGCTCACTGCCTTAGATTTTAACGAGCTTACGCTGAGCATGAGAATCTTCAAACATATACTAAAAGAGAACCCTGCCAACAGTTCTCCTTATTTTTATTTGGGAATAATCGCCGAGCGTGCCGATTTATATCCAGACGCGATAGACAATTACTTAAAGGTTACAACCGGAAAAAACATCCTCCAAGCCCATACTCGCGCCATCAGCCTGCATAAAAATGGCACTGACAAACCTAAAGTGGAAAAAATAACAGCGCAGCTAATTCACGATAACAATTCAGCAAAAACCACTTATCTATTGATGTTAGCCGATTGGTTGAAAAAATTTAATTTTACCGCCCAGGCTATTGCGGTGTTAGATAAACAAATTTTGGTCGAACCTAAAAACACCGATTTACTCTACGCTAGAGCCATGTACTTAGAACCCTTAGATTTTAGTGCCGCGGAACAAGACTTCTTAACAGTCCTACAAATAACACCGAACAACCCCATTATCCTCAATGCTTTTGGCTACACTTTAACGGTCCACACCGATCGCTACAGTGAAGCTTTAACACTCATAGAGAAAGCACTGGCACTCTCCCCTGAGGATCCAGCAACTATCGATTCTATGGGCTGGGTGCTGTACAAACTGAAACGCTATGAGGAAGCCATCACTTTCCTTTCAAAAGCATTCTCTCTCTACAACGACCCTGAAGTCGCCTCTCATTTGATTGAGGCGCTAGCGAGCGCCAACCAAATCAAAGAAGCTAACAGGCTATTCTTAAAAATCAACAGCTCTCATCCCGACAACAAATTCGTAAAAAAAGCACGATTATTTTTAGAGAAACAATAAAATGAAATTCACTATCGGTCTATTGGCTGCTCTGCTTATCCTCACAGGCTGTAGCACCAACCAAAAACTAGACACCGCCACTGCCGGGCCAACCCTTCTTTGGACCGACCATTTCAATGCCATCTCCGCCATTAAACACTGGCAATCTAATGCAAAAATCGCCATTAAAGTAGACAGTAAAACACAGACTGCCAAAATGCTCTGGCAGCAAAATAACGATCAATTTAACATTGAGTTTAGCGGTCCCTTCGGCCAAGGTGGATTTTCCCTGCGCGGCGACAACAACTCAGTGGTGCTTAACATCGCCAAAGAAGCTCCAATCAAAGGCGCCAAAACCAGCAAAATATTACGCGAGCGCCTTGGCTGGGAGATCCCGGTTGAAAATGCAAAGTACTGGCTACTCGGCATCCCTTCACCACTGACAAAGAGCCGTGCGACCCTTAAAGACGAGCGCCTCACCGCCCTCATTCAAGACGGATGGAACATAAGCTACCCCAAGTATAAAAAAGTTGGCAACCACTATTTACCCACAAGAATAGTGATTAGCAAAGACAAACTGAACTTCCTGATTGTTATTTACCAATGGAACACACAACTTGATGCCACTCAATCCTAGAAAATTGCCCGAGAACTGCCGTCGTAGCGAGAGCAATATTATTTAAAGGAAAATTAGCGACTATTTTAACCAACTAGGCTTTATCGCAGTAGATTAGTCTGTTTTCAATCAACCTCCTAACCACGCTATCAAATTGTTTCGGCAAACAGCGCTTTCTCCCTTGACCTTTGGCGGTTTTTGCAGCAAAATACGGCCGCAATTTTTGGCTGTTTATTGACTTTGTTTTCGCTGTAATTTCGTGCAACCTAGCAACAGAACAGCCACACAACTAAATGCTTATTATGATTATCTAAAAAGGTATGCTGCATGTCGCAATTAATGGTTTTCAGTGGTAATTCCAACCCAGAGTTAGCACTTAAGGTGGTAGAACGCTTAGATATACCTATGGGAAAGGCTCATGTAGCTCGTTTTAGTGACGGCGAAGTAAGCATTGAAATACAAGAAAATGTGCGCGGCAAAGACGTTTTTATCATTCAGTCAACTTGCTCTCCGACCAACGACAACCTAATGGAACTCGTGGTCATGGTTGATGCCTTGCGCAGAGCTTCTGCCACACGCATTACCGCGGTAATACCCTATTTCGGCTACGCCCGCCAAGACAGACGCCCTCGCTCTGCACGTGTAGCGATTAGCGCCAGAATAGTTGCTGACATGATTACCAATGTCGGCGTAGATCGCGTGATGACCATGGATTTACACGCTGATCAAATTCAGGGCTTTTTTAGTATTCCAGTAGATAATGTCTACGGTTCTCCTGTATTGCTCGATGACATATTAGAACAGCAATATGAAAATTTAATTGTTGTCTCTCCCGATGTAGGTGGAGTAGTAAGAGCGCGCGCGGTTGCCAAGCAATTAGATTGTGATTTAGCCATCATTGACAAGCGTCGCGAGCGCGCCAATGAGTCTCAAGTGATGAATATTATCGGTGACGTCGCTGGTCGTACTTGTATATTAGTAGATGACATGACCGATACCGCTGGCACTTTGTGCAAGGCGGCCCAAGCGCTAAAGGATAACGGGGCTGAAAAGGTTTTCGCTTACGCTACTCACCCAGTACTATCCGGGGATGCGATATCCAATATAAGAAACTCCGCCATTGACGAGTTAATAATTACTGATACTATTCCGCTCAATGAGGAAGCCAAAGCTTGCACTAAGATCCGCCAACTAACAGTAGCTCCGCTACTGGCAGAAGCATTGCGCAGAGTATCAAATGAAGAATCCATCAGTGCAATGTTCCGCTAGAGAATCAGCGAACACTGCAGGGATAAACATGCTTTTAACGCCAACGTTAAAAGTCAATCAACTTATACTCTCTGTTTAGAGTACAAGTTTAACTACAGCGGCGCTGGTCGCGGCTCCGCTGGAAAATATAGGTAATAAAATGAGCAATTTCACTATTGAAGCTGTAATTCGTGAAGATCAGGGCAAAGGTGCGAGCCGCCGCCTGCGTAAAGAAAATCTTGTACCTGCCGTTGTATACGGTGGAGCCAAGAACAAAAAGCCACTTTCTCTTTCTTTGATCAACAAAGATTTTGTTAAGCTGACTCACAACGATAGCTTTTTCTCTTCTATCATCACTTTAGTTATTGATGGTAAAGAAGAACAAGTAATCATCAAAGATCTACAGCGCCACCCAGCTAAGCCACTTTTGTTACACGCTGATTTCCAGCGCGTTTCAAAGACCAACAAAATCAGCATCAAAGTACCTATCTCTTTCGATAACTTTGAGCAATCTGCTGTTGCAAAATCTGCTGCTAAATTTGCAGTTGAAGCAAACGTTGTTGAAGTTATCTGCCTAGCAGACAAGCTGCCTGAATCTGTAAGTGTTGATCTTTCAAACGTTGAAATAGGTCAAGTATTACACTTGTCTGACATCATCGTACCTGCTGGCGTTGCAGTTTCTTCACTACGTCGCGGTTCTGATCACGATCAGAGTATCGGTTACGTTTACTCTCCACGTGGCGCTACAGCTGAATAAAGCTTTTCTGCGAGTATAACTGCATGAATGACAAAATTGATCTTATAGTAGGCTTGGGAAACCCTGGGACGAAATACGCTCACACCCGTCATAATGCCGGCGCAGAATTTGTCGAGCAGCTTGCAACTAAGCTGCTCGTCAATCTCAACCAAGAAAAAAAGTACTCCGGTCTCTACGCCAAAGCTCAAATAAATGGCAAGACCATACATTTACTGATCCCTACCACCTATATGAATTTAAGTGGCAGCTCAGTGGCAACACTGGCAAATTTCTATAAAATCCCCCCACAAAATATCTTAGTCGCTCACGATGAGCTCGACATTGCTCCAGGCACTGCGCGCTTCAAAAAAAGCGGCGGCCACGGCGGCCATAATGGACTGAGAGATATTATTGCTAAACTTGGCAACAACCGAGATTTTTACCGACTGAGGATAGGCATTGGCCATCCTGGCATCGCAAAAGACGTCGCTAATTTTGTACTGGCAAAAGCCCCGCAAAAAGAGCAACACATGACTCAGACCGCTGTGGAAGAAGCACTAGCACACACGGACACCGTTATCGATGGGCAGTGGAACATCGCCATGAATAAACTTCACAGCTTTAAAGCCGTTTAACCCCCCTAGTACACTGCAACTCACCCCTACCTCAGACACCTTTTCTCCGCCTAAAAAGGTACCCAACCCGCTCATTGTAGATTACAATATCGCCATTAAAAATTTGCGGGCACAATGCTCTGCAAATGACATTTTCTCATCTCCTTAAAAGCGAATTTAACCACGTAATTATCGAGATAACAGCAATACTAAGGATCATAATCATGGGTTTTAAATGTGGCATTGTCGGCCTGCCAAACGTCGGAAAATCAACGCTCTTCAACGCACTTACCAAAGCCGGCATCAGTGCAGAGAACTTTCCTTTCTGCACCATTGAGCCGAACTCAGGTGTGGTTGCAATGCCCGATCCTCGTTTAGACAAGCTGGCAGCTATCGTCAACCCAAAACGTGTTTTGCCGACAACCATGGAATTCGTCGATATTGCCGGATTAGTCGCTGGCGCCTCTAAAGGCGAGGGACTTGGTAATAAATTTCTGGCTAACATTCGTGAAACTGATGCGATTGCCCACGTTGTGCGCTGCTTTGAAGATGAGAACGTTATCCATGTCGCCAATAAAATCGACCCTAGCGCCGATATCGACATTATCAATTTAGAGCTGGCGCTGGCGGATCTTGAGTCCGTAGAAAAACAATTATTACGTAATAAAAAACTCGCTAAAGGTGGCGATAAAACCGCTGTAGCTGCCCACGAACTACTAGAAAAACTACTACCACACTTGGAAGAGGGCCTGTCTGTTCGCGCTTTGGAATTATCTGAAGACGAGCTAAAAATTGTCCAAACCTTCCATCTTATTACCGTAAAACCAACCATGTACATCGCTAACGTCGACGAGGAAGGATTTGAAGACAATCCTCATTTAGACACCGTCAAGGCCATCGCCGCAGCAGAGGGCGCTGTTGTAGTCGTGATATGCAATAAACTTGAAGCCGAAATTTCCGAGCTAGATGACGAGGAACGCAATGAATTCTTAGAGGATTTAGGCATGGGCGAGCCTGGATTGGATCGTGTAATACGTGCGGGCTACGAGTTGCTTAATTTGCAGACTTATTTTACTGCTGGTGTACAAGAAGTGCGTGCATGGACAGTCAAAGTAGGTGCTACGGCTCCTCAAGCTGCCGGCGTTATCCATACGGACTTCGAAAAAGGCTTTATCCGCGCCGAGATCATTTCCTATGAGCACTTCATTGAGTTTAATGGCGAGCAAGGCGCTAAAGACGCTGGAAAATGGCGTCTTGAAGGCAAAGATTACATCACCCAAAACGGCGATGTTATTCACTTTAGATTCAACGTATAAACCACAGCAATCTAGATTATCATAATACCGGCACAAACAACTGCTGGTATTTTAATCAACACAAGATTGTCATTTGTTGAATTCTCAAGAAATCGCAATTATTCTAGTTTATTTATATAAACACTGTTGACACAAAGCCTCAAACAGAGAATAATTCGCGCCTCAAATGAAGAGGCAATGTAGCTCAGCTGGTTAGAGCATCGCATTCATAATGCGAGGGTCGCAGGTTCGAGTCCCGCCATTGCCACCATTNANTTGTTATTGGGGTATCGCCAAGCGGTAAGGCAACGGGTTTTGATCTCGTCATGCGTAGGTTCGAATCCTTCTACCCCAACCAATTTTTTATATCATCGCTCTCTTTATACCGCTGACATCCAACTATTATTGATCTCATCAATTTAGTGTTAGCATTCTCAAACGGTATAAAACACTATTGGGGTATCGCCAAGCGGTAAGGCAACGGGTTTTGATCTCGTCATGCCAACGGGTTTTGATCTCGTCATGCGTAGGTTCGAATCCTTCTACCCCAACCAACTTTCTCCATCTCAACAATCTCTTTTTACCTTCCTCTACTATCTTTAGATTTTCGACTCGAAAATTTACATCCATAAACACATGTATTACCGTAGTTTTCTGGCATAGATGTCATGAGCGCCTATACTTACCAAGTTATTTGCCCTGAAAAACATGTTTAACTTAACTGTTTCTCTCTGGGCCATTCCCACAGTAATGAAGCAAGTATCCGTTCGTATCTTATCTAACAAGGAGTGTGGCCAAGATGGATAGTTCCAAATCATTAAGTAGTAATAGTTCACTGCTAGAGAAAGCAGACACAGGGCCTGTTCGAAAAAATATTTATATCATATTTGTAGAATTTGACAGCACTCACACCAGCTCAATTATTTCTTTCTTGAGGGACAACCAATTTGCCCCGCGCGGCAAGAACCTCGATACGATGGACGAACTGCTCACCACACTTTCTGAACGCTCTTGGGACCTGATACTTTGCAAGTCTCAGTTTAGTAGTTTTGATCCCTTTTTAATGAGTAGAGAACTTGCCGCTCTGGAAAAAGACATCCCTGTAATACAGCTCCATCAACAACCTACACCTCAAGACATTACACAAGCGCTTCTAAACAAGATACAAGCCGTTTTACCAATAGACGACCACCCTTTGTTGCTTTTGTTCATTCAACGCGAATACGCTCAGTTAGAGGACAGGAGACAAGCTCGACAATTGCAGCAACGTCTTGAAGACAGCAAAAAGCGCTGCAAGTTGCTGATGGACCATTCTGCGCTCTCTATCGCCTTCCTAGACAACCACAGAATCGTCTACTTAAATGAGGCTTTCTGCCAGCTGTTTGGCTATCAAGTCACCGCTTTGTTACTCAACAAATCGATTCTAAAACTAGTTGCATCAGGGGAGAGAACCGGCGTAGAACAGCTTATTGCTACCTTTGGCGACAACGGCCATACTCGACAAACGTATCAGTTACTGGCCCAACGCGCCGACAAAAGTAACTTTACTGCGCACATAGAACTACAACAAATTGAGTTTAAAGATCGTGAATGCATAGAAATTTTAATCAACAGTAAGCAACAGCAGTTAAACAAAAATATTTTTGAAGATATGGATGCCATTACCGGTCTCTACAACTTAAACCATTTCACCAACGCTTTAGAGAGCATTGTACGACAAGCGCAACGCGGTGGTCACGACTGTCATCTCATCTATATAAATATCATAAACTTACTGAGCATTCGCAGCCAACTAGGCAGTGAGGCAAGCCGTAGCTTAGCTCGTGATTGCGCTGACATTATGAATGACGAATTGTCTAAAGTGCACCTTAAAGCGCGGATATCTGATAATACTTTTGCGATTGTTTACTCGGACCCCGATATGCAAAAAAGCAAGGTGATAGCGACCGCCCTTTTTGATCGACTCTCTAATCATATTACTCACTTTGAAGACAATTTAATCGAGCCCCAATACATTGTGGCTATTGTACCTTTAACAGACACCTCTCCCAGCGTGCAGTGCCTACTTGAACGCGGCCAGACCACCATTAGCCATTGTAATGCACAACCTCAAGTAACGGTGTTTAATGCTGAGAAAGATGAGTTGTCTAACAGTGATGTGCAGAGTATTACCCAAGTCAAAAGCGCCTTAAAGAAAGATCAACTACAGTTACTATTCCAACCTCTAGTCCCCTTAGTCTTTAACAGCAAATACCAACACTACGAAGTACTGCTGCGCTTGATCGATGAAAACAATCGCAGTCTTCCCCCCGCCCAGTTTCTCTCCAGTATAGGTAATGCCGATTTAAATGAAGAGATGGACAGGTGGGTAATCAGCCAAAGCATCAATCGCTTTCGAGAACAGTTGGATAAAAAACAGCAGCTGAAACTTTTTATCAGTGTCACTGACACGGTTTGGCAGCGCGAAGGATTACTACTGTGGCTCGCCGAACAATTGCGCTTAAGTAGAATTCAAGCGGATCACATTGTTATTCAAATCAGCGAATCTGAGTCTGCAAACAAACTCAGCGAAGCCGAATTTTTTGTTAATGGCCTGCGCCAGCTTAATTGCCTCGTCTGCTTAAAACACTACGGCAGCACTAATAACTCCAAGGCGATACTGGAAACTTTAAATCCTGATTACGTCAAATTTGACGGTAGTTTTATTCAAGAGCTGGCAGATGATGCCATTTTGGACAGTAACTTTGCCGCACTGCTAAGCAACTTAACCAATCTTGGAAAAGTGACTATTGCACCGCAGGTAGAGCATCCTCATGTGATGAGTTTATTATGGAAATCAGGTTTGGGAATGGTGCAGGGCTATTACTTACAACCCCCCGAAAAAGAAATGGATTACCAGTTCTAATAGACCAGCGTCTGGCATTGGTTAGTTTAAGCAACTTATAAGGGCCCCATTGGAGCCCCTTATTTAGCTTAAAAAGTCTGTGTGATTACAGACTTATCTACAGAGCTAAGTTTGTTGGGTTACTATTCTAGAAAAAGCCTAGCGGGTTGATATCATAGCTCACCAACATATTCTTGGTTTGCTGATAATGATCTAACATCATCTTGTGATTTTCACGCCCAATACCCGACTGTTTATAGCCGCCAAATGCCGCATGCGCAGGATACAAGTGATAACAATTAGTCCAAACTCTTCCCGCTTGAATGCCGCGTCCCATTCTATAAGAGCGATTCATATCACGGGTCCAAAGACCGGCACCTAAACCAAACTGGGTATCATTGGCAATTGCCAGTGCTTCCGCTTCATCTTTAAAAGTAGTTACGCTGATGACCGGGCCAAATATTTCCTCTTGGAAAACCCGCATATCGTTAGTGCCTTTAAGGAGAGTTGGCTGCACATAAAAACCTTGATCAAGACCTGAGACCTTCTCATACGCCCCCCCAATTAAGACCTCTGCCCCCTCGTTTTTACCGATCTCTATATAGGCTAAGATTTTATCGTACTGCTCTTTGGAAACCTGCGCACCTACCTGGCTATCGGTATCTAATGGGTTACCTTGCACAATGCCTTTAGTACGTGCAATTAAGCGCTCAATAAATTCATCGGCAATAGACTCTTGAACCAATAGTCTTGAAGGACAAGTACAAACCTCACCTTGATTGAAAAATGCCAGTGCGGCACCTTCCAAACATTTGTCGATAAAAGCATCCTCTTGCTGCATGATATCTTCAAAGAAAATATTGGGAGATTTTCCGCCGAGCTCAACCGTTGAGGGAATCAAACTCTCTGCAGCGCATTTTAAAATGTGTTTGCCCACCGGGGACGAACCGGTAAAGGCTACTTTGGCAATTCTACTGGAAGTTGCCAGTGCTTGACCCGCCTCTGCGCCATAGCCATTCACTACATTGAGTACGCCTGGTGGCAGCAAATCACCGATAAGATCCATTAAGATCAAGATCGACAGTGGTGTCTGCTCAGCGGGTTTTAATACAATGCAGTTACCCGTGGCCAACGCTGGTGGTATTTTCCACGCAGCCATTAACAAGGGGAAATTCCACGGGATAATTTGCCCAACTACACCTAAAGGCTCATGAAAATGATAGGCAACAGTGTTGTTGTCAATTTCCCCGATGGAGCCTTCTTGGGCGCGAATACAACCGGCAAAGTATCTAAAATGGTCTGCAGCAAGGGGTACATCAGCAGCCATCGTCTCACGAATACACTTGCCGTTATCCCAAGTCTCTACTAGTGCTAGCAGCTCTAAATTTTGTTCAATACGATCAGCTATCTTAAGCAGGATATTAGAGCGCTCAGTCACAGAAGTGATAGCCCAGCTGGTTTTTGCTGCATGAGCTGCATCTAAGGCTAAATCGATATCTTGCGCATCGGAGCGTGGTATTTCACAAATCACTTCACCGGTTACCGGGGTGATATTATCAAAGTATTTGCCGGCAACAGGCGCCACCCACTCACCGTTTATATAGTTATGATAACGCTGTTTGAACTGTATTTTAGATTGGGCTGAACCTGGATTTGGATAAATCATAATCAATGCCTCTAGTTATTTTTGTTGTCTGCTGTACTATCCTAGGAGCAACCTTGCTAGAACACTGTGCTGTCAATTCACTTTTTTTGCCTCTCAGTCCAAAAATAATAGTCCTAGATCCGGCGATTGAGCGCGAAAAAGGAGTGCAAGATATTGGTGTGCATAGGAAATTAGAAAATTTTGTGGTCACCTTATTGGTGATTAAAATATTTTCTGGTTTTCTAGGTATATCAAGAGCTTGTGCTTACTTTCGTGATTCAACTGCCGAATTTAGGATAATCCAAAATAGGCTATTTTATGATTAGGGAAATCATAGAAAAACACCGGCGAGATCCGCGTGTCTTGGTTGAAAACAAGATATCTTTTGCCGCTGCCAACTCAGAATTAAGCATCTATGATACTTTTGAGAAAGCTTCTCGGGTGGAACTTGCCTCTGATCAGCTGATGTTTTGCGGTATGGTCAGTGGTAAAAAAGTCATGCACGCCAACAGTGACGATTATGAATGTGAGTTTTTACCGCACGAATCATTTGTAATGGCACCTAACAGCCCCGTTCAAATCGACTTTCCCACAGCTTCCCTCACCCAGCCCACTACTTGTCTGGCTATTGAAATCGACTCACAGCGCGTGCAACAAATTATTAGCGGGCTTAACAGCAGCGCCTCTTTAGCGCGCTACCAAAAAGAATGGCAGTATCAAACGGAGTTAGTTCACACCCATCACAACAGCGAAACCCAAGCGTTACTCAATCGGATAGTGCACATTTTCACGGAAAACCATCAAGATAGAAGTTTTATGATAGACCTTGCGGTCACAGAATTGATTGTCAGGTTACTGCGGCATCAAACCCGAGAGTTCATTATTTCGCACAGCAACACCCAGCCCGATCACAACGGCATTAATGCGGTAATTTCTTATATCCAAGAAAATATTGAGAGTAATCTAGATTTTGCTAAGTTATGTAAGCTTGCCTGCATGAGCAGAACCAAGTTTTTTAATGAATTCAAGCAAATCCTTGGCTGCACCCCCAAAGAGTTCCTTTTCCAGCAGCGCTTAAAACGCGCCGCCCAAATGTTGCAGCAAGGCAGCAGTATAACTGCCGTGTGTTTTGAGACCGGCTATAGCAACAGCAGTCATTTCAGCCGCAGTTTTAAAGCTTTTTACGGCATGAGCCCCAGGCAATATAAACAGCAGCATAGTATTTAGTCTCGAATGAGATAAATAGGGCTTTGGCCAATAAAAATATCACCGGTTAATGCTTCGCCCATTTTATCAATTACCCGATGCTCGGTAATGAGAGACTGTTGCTGCTCGCCACTATTCCACAGCACTTCAATCACGCTGTCCGCTTTACTGCAGATAAGATGATGCGCATCCCCCTCTTTACGAAAAGAGACCACACAAGAGCCCTGTAGCTGCGCTAACATAGTTTTAAACACATAGAAGGCCCCACGTTTAACCAGCCCCTCACGCGCATCCACTAAGCCGTAACCCGACGCTATAAGCTGATGCCAGTAGACGCTTTCGACCTTATCGCTGGCAAAAGCCAACAGGTAATACCTAAGCAGGTAGTTGGCGTAATCCTCTTCGTCAATACACTCTGTTTCACTGGTCGGCGCCCAGGGAGCGGTATTAGACAGTGGCCAGTTAGCTTCGCTTATTATAATCTCATCGCTGGATTTACCGCTGAGCTTTGCCAGAGCATACAAAAAGTCTATTTTACGGGTGGTATCAAAAATACCCGTCTGAGTATTTTCCGGGGCGCCGCGTCTATCCACGTACAACAGTGCCGCCAGCTTATCAAACTTAATCCGGTAACCATTAAACAGCGCTCTGATTGTGAAGTGATACTCGTAGTCGATAACCGCCGGGCCCACCAGCTTAATATCAGGAAACTCGCTATCTCTAAGCTGCTGTACCTGCTGATAGAAGCTAAGATATTCAGCCACAGAAAAGAACCCCCACTTGGTTCTATTGATGGCATTGCCTATTTGAAAAGTAGCGACAGAACCGGCAAAAGCGTTAAATATCTTCCGGGTATTTTCCAGCAACAACGAATGATTTTCGATGTGATTGCGATCTTGTAATACATTGATCAACACCTCACAGTGAGCAAACTCTTCCCTGAAAGCGACATACTTATCCAGATTATCAATATCGGCCAAAGGCAGTCTTATCTGTAATTGCTGGCAGCCGAGCTCGGCTATTAATTGTTGCTGTTGATCACCTTTATCAAGATTGACACACAAGCCAAAAAATTTGTCGCGCTTAACCTTTTTCCCTTTAATAAAGAAAGCGGCGATCAACGCCAGTGGGAAGTAAAATAGGTTGGTTACCAGCAGCAGCCAAATGTCAGCGCGATGCTTTTTCTTCATCGCTTTTTTGTAGCTTTTATCAGCCAGTTGATAGGGCTGATCAGAGTGGTGATCCCACTTAAACTTATCATTCATGCTTTAGATTACTGCATTATCGGCCGGCCTTTAAGCCGACGTTTGAAGTTTTTAAAGCGTTTATGACGATGATTAAAATCCATCGCTAGCGCCTGACACTGCGCGATATCGTAACCGCCTAGTTGAGCATATTCAGACACGATATCATCTAACACTTGATCCGTGGCCCAGAGCATTTTAAAACAGCGCATACGCTCTTTAATGGCAAGATCACCAAAGGCCATACGATTGATATCGATAATTTTAAATTGATACTCGCCATCGCGCTGACAAATTAGAATATTCCCGGGAGAGTAATCTTTATGCAAGATACCGCGCTGATGCAAAGCTAAGGTAAATTTGGCAAAGGCTTTAAAGATGACATCTCTATCAGTGAAAGATAGGTCCTTTAATGGCTCGCGAATGGTGAAGTCATAATCAAACATCTCACTGACAAAATAACTCTTACTCAGTAGCCGACCTTCACGATACTCAACATAAGCCACTGCACGGGGTACAAACTCAGCTATTTTCATCGAGTAATCAAAGGAGCGTTTTGCCTTAGATTCACGGACAAAAGTATAAATTAAACGATTTAGAAAATTTGGCGTTTTAAAAGATTTCACCACGTAATCGCGGTTTTCAAAACGTACTTTTTTAATTTTATTGCGTGCATCTTGCAGCACACAATCACTGTTGGCAAACAGCCCTTCAATGTCATCGATAATCGCACGACTCTGGGCAATTTCTGAATTGATCTGAGTTTTCATCTGGCTCTTAATGTATCGCTTAAGGAATAAGTGCGCATTATAGCCCGTTTGAAGGGCCCAAAACAGCACGGGCTTTTCACATCATCCTAGATTCGGCGATTGAGCGCGAAAAAGGAGTGTAAGATATTGGTGTGCATAGGGAATCAGAAAATTTTGTGGTCACCTTATTGGTAATGAAAATATTTTCTGGTTTACTAGGTGCATCAAGAGCTTGTGCTTACTTTCGTAATTCAACTGCCAAATTTAGGATCCTCCTATTTGCTAAAGCAAAAATTTATCTAAGACAAAGATCACTGCTATCACCACTGTTGTCATGACTAAAGCGTAGCGAAAGTTCCAGCGCTGTATTTTATGGCTACTCACACCATAGGTGCCTTGTATTGATATATTCATACCGGACAATGGCCCAACTGCTGCACCAATCGCCCAAGACGCCAAAATAATAAACGCTAACAAACTGGGATCGGGATCCAGAGGCAACACCATTGGCGCGACGATAGAAATGCCTATCAACATATGAAAGCCAAGCATAGACAAACCAATCATCAACATAAAACACACACTGGCGGCGCTAGCATCAAATACATTAAAGGGGGCAAACCAACTTTGATTAGACAAAATAGCATTGAGCCCCACGCCAAATACGCCCGCCGATAAAAACAGCACTATCTCGTTTTGCATGTTAGATAATCTTTTTTCAATATGTTGCTGAATAAGTTCTTTTGGATTTGCTTTAAAGGCTAAAAACACTAGGCATAACAATGGCGAGCACAAGGTAATAATAAAAAGGATCGACAAATCAGGAAATAAATAATGGATGATAAACACTAGCGCCGTCAGTAATGAGGGTAAAAGCAAACTATTGACGCGTAACGGAAAACCATAAAAGAGCGTATCGCTATGACGATACTTAATTTCGAAAAAAGTAAAACACATCGCCAGCACTGAGATACCGCCGCCAATTAACATCAACAGGGCTAAATTTGCGCTGGGAACATAACTTAATGCCACCGCCATCGCGGCAAAAAAGGGAGACCAGAACGCCCCACAAGAAAAGCCTCGAGTTAATACCATCAATTGCCCGGGACTAAGTGCCCTATTAGCAGACATCCTATCGGCGTGAATAAACACCGAGGACATATTGATCACTGCTCCAAATAAGTGGACACCCAAGAAAGTGCTGATGATAGTGCGATTACCGATAGGCAGGGATTCTTTCTGGCCAATTTTTGGCTGGCTAATCATGGTGAGGAAACTCACCCCTGCCAACATCGACACAATAGTCACATTCGCCTCTAGTATCTCCAGCAAAGAAACTCGCTGGTCTTGTCCATAGGCAATAATACATAAACAGACACCTATACTAACCAAAACCAATGACTGTATGGCATTGCGTGTGCTAATTTTACTGCGTAATTGGTAACTTGCCAACCAGTAAAGAATACTGGCGATAATGATAGCCGGTGCATAGAGACTGCTGATTAAACTAAAAAAAACACCCAAGAGAACCCAGACCCCAGCGGGTAATTGCTGGGTTTTACGCAGGTACTGCACGATTGTCGATAAATTCATGGAAAGGTCTTTACAGAATTCTGAAGTTTCCGATTGTACGCGCTCTTGCACTAATATTGTTCGCTATTTTTATTTTATTTAATAGCGACAAAGGTTATGTGGGACTATGGAACATAGGGGTCTATTGTTTTAATAGAGCCATTGTCTAAATGTGTTAAAGGCGTCATTTTCATGCTGCGCAAATGTGTCACTCCCTTTGACAAACTCGCATCGTGGTAAAACAAATACCATTGATCTTCTATCTGACAGATAGAGTGGTGAGTAGTCCAGCCCAATACAGGGGTAAGAATGACGCCTTGATAGACGAAGGGGCCATAAGGATTATCGGCAATGGCGTAACAGATAAGATGTGTGTCGCCGGTAGAGTATGACAGGTAATAAGTACCTTGATGTTTATGCATCCATGGCCCTTCAAAGAAACGCCGACTACTGTCTCCTGCGAGCAACTGGCGTCCTTGATCATCGACAATGTGAATTTCTCGAACCGTTTCTTTAAGCCCTAACATATCATCGGACAATTGCGCCACACGAGGACCCAAAGCGACTTGATGATCCGCTCTTAATTCGCTGCTCTGATCATAATCATTTTTCGGGTAGTGTTGTAACTGCCCCCCCCACAAACCTCCCCAATATAGATATTCAGTACCATCATCGTCACTAAAAGCGGCGGGATCAATTGAGTAGCTGCCTGCTATTGGCTCTGGTTCTGCAACAAATGGGCCCTGTGGGCTATCGCCAACGGCCACGCCTATTTTAAACAGACCATCGTAGGCACGAGCTGGAAAATAAAAGTAATATTTACCCTTTTTACAGGCAATATCCGGTGCCCACATTTGGCGCTGCGCCCAGGGAACATCTTTTACGTCTAATACCACTCCATGATCGACTACTGGCGCATCGGGGTTGTCCATGGAGAAAACATGATAATCATGCATCGCAAAATGATCGCCGTTATCATTAAACGCTATCCCCCCCTCAATATCATGGGAGGGGTAAATAAAAATCCGACCATCGAAGACATGTACCGAAGGGTCCGCTGTATAAACGTGCTTAACTAGCGCTGTGGAGATTTCTGTTCGTTTAATTTCATCCTGATCAATTTTCGATTCGTCTGAGTTCATTACTGCCTCTATGGTCACAAAACTGTTTGAGAAATTAGGGAAACAGCGAATAAGTCCCAAATGTTCCCTGTGCTTTTTTTATAACGTAAGTCTAAGCGGTTAATACCCATAAACAGGGGCACACTGATCCGCGGAAGAACGCGAATTGAATGGCTAGTCCTTTACAAGCGTTCTGACAAATCAACAGCAGATGAAACAAGGTTTCATCTCTGTGACCGCTTAGCTTTCTTGAAAACGTAAGTACCCTACGGGGCGTACAGGATAGTTCGCTGTTTCCTTAGTTCGAGCATAGCGAGATAGCAGCTAGATGGATACGGCGGTAAGATTAGGAATTGTCCTTTAACGATTGTGTTTTTAAGTTAAGCACTGTGAATTTCACTTCATCACCAGCTTTTTCTTAGCCTTCTTTTTCTTTGGAGCTAGTCCCATATCATCAAGTGTCATTAATATTTCTGTTTTTCTGTCTCTAGCCACATCTAACCAAGAAATATTTTCTCGTGCACCAATCATGGCATAGATAGAGTTCATCCCTATCCCCTTGATAGGCAACAACCTTTTATAGAGCTGGTAGGGGTCTGCTTGCATAAATTCATCTACCGAATAAATTCCAATCTGTGCAAAAATATCTTCGCTTTTAGGCCCAAAGCCATTTAGATCGCGCAGTCTCTGTATTTTTTTGGGGTAGCTATTTTCCATGGTAGCTCGTTGTTTAATTAAGATATTTGTATTCTATATTTATTAATAGCGCGGATAAAACTGTTAGTTTCATTTTGACAAAGGACAACATCCTCTCTATTTCATCACCTAAAAATCTGCACGAGTGGCCGCGATTATTACTGACATTCCTATCGGCTATTTATTAACATCACTGTCATAAATGCAGCTAGAAAAAAATACTTACACATGCTTATTGCTGCTGGAATAATAATTTTTTTTGGTTGGCGATTAAACTTCTGGCTGGTAAATACAACTGCGATTTCGGCCTTGCTGCTTCGCCTGATAGAGCGCAGTATCTGCTGAAACGATCAACTCTGAGGCGCTATTTTCGCCACAAGGCATTAGCGAGGCAATACCTATGCTTACCGTCACTACGCTGGCGCTACTGGAATATTGATGCTCAATCGCTAAATTTTCTATAGCGGCGCGCACTTTTTCAGCGAGGATCGCCGCCCCTTCAATATTAGTATTCGCCAGTAAAATAACGAACTCTTCGCCACCGTAACGACAAAATAAATCAGAAGCTCTTCTGACTTGAGCTGCGCCCTGCTGTGCTATTTGAATCAGCACTTTATCCCCACCTTGGTGACCATAGTTATCGTTATAGGCTTTAAAGTGATCCACATCCAACATAATCACACTCAATGGCATCTGATTGCGACGTCCTATACGCCATTGAAGATCAAATTCTTGATCAAATTTTCTTCTGTTGAATACGTCGGTTAACCCATCTGTCACACTAATTTCTAGTAATTTTTCCTGCACGGCCTTTCTACTTAGTATTTCACTTTCCAGCCTTTTATTGACTTTTTTAGTTTCTAAAGCTGAGTTCCTGGCTTCTTCTCGTTTGATGTTTAAGCCGATCAACACCGACATTATGCCTATAAATGAAAGCAACAAAATAGCAATAAGCAGTATAAGCGTTTGACGAATAACAGAATTAGCAGAAAGCAAATCCAATTCTATAGGGATGATCACTTCTAATACTCCAGCCACATCTCCCGTCTTCCAGTCACTTTTAGGTGTATCAGAATGGCTATTATGACAGCCCGTACAACTGTCTCGCATCAGATCAGCCCTGGCATAACGCAGCGATATTTTCCCTTGATACTCTTCAAATTTGTAGAAAGGACGATGGGGAAATGCCTGCAAAGCTTGCCAGGCATCTTTTGCAAACTTATCTTTAAGCCCGCCGTTTTTCTCTCGCCACGGAAAAGGATACTCACTGTATAGCCGGCTCGACAGATTACTTTGAGCATCTCCCATAGTATTTCCTAACAGCATGCTAAAAGTTGCAGGTAGTGGAATAGCCGACCTATTATTTTTATAATCATGGGTTATCATCATGCCCTGACTCTTTGCTTTCACCACTACTTCAGATGTGTATAAAGACCTAAACTCTGTCAGTACTTGTGAGTAGACTTTGGCGTTTTTTAAGGCGAGTTCATGGACTTGTTGATTGGCGAGATTATTGAGATAAAAATAAATGATAAGTGCTATTAGACCAAAAAGGCTCCCTAAATAAAAAGTAGTGCGCACCATTAACCGATCAAAGCCAATTATTTTTTGTTCACTTACGCTCTTGTTGAACATAAAGCCCCCACCATCAATTTACACTTAAATTAACCGCTTCTGTCTGCGCCACTTAGCCTCTGTGTAAGACTTACATTTTTTACCCTGTTTAAGATTATCGACATCTCAGCAAAAAATATACTTTCCTATAAACATTAAGATTTTATATTAACCCTTGGATACTTAGCCACTTTCAAAAATGAAACCCTCACCAACAGCCCCAAAGATCCCTCTCCCTCCGACAGCTCTATGCGAGCATCGTGATTAAGAGCAATTTCACGGGCGATATCTAAGCCTAATCCACAGCCCTCTCCACTGCGTTCATCTAAACGAACAAATCTTTCAAATACTTTTTGCCGCGATGCAGCGGGGATTCCCGGCCCATTATCCTCGACTTCAAAGACTATATTCCCATCAATTTCACAGATGCGCACTGATATAATATCGCCACCGTAGTGCAGTGCATTTTCAATCAAATTCGACATCATTTCTTTGACTTGAAATTCACTGCCCATTAGCTGGGCATCATCCAAATAAGTTTCAAAACCCAAGTCTTTATCTTGGTTTATAAAACGGGTTACCCAACTTAAGGTAAGTGATTTTGCAAGCGCTACAAGATCAAACGGCTGTGACTGGTTAGCGCCTTTAGGGTTACTGCGCACGCTGGTCAAACTCAATAATTGTTTGGCTAATCTTGAGGTCTGTTTAGTGCCTTTTAAGATATTACTCAATGCCTGTCTAAGAGGAATTTCACCTTTTTCGCGCTGCGCTAATTCGGCCTCCGCTTGCAAGGCAGCTAGTGGAGTGCGCAATTGGTGCGAGGCATTAGAAATAAAACGCCGCTGACTTTCAATACTATCGTCTAGGCGATAAAGTAAATTATTCAGAGCAAAAACGACATCTTCTAGCTCAGCAGGCATTTTTTTATTGATAGGCCGTAAGTCTTGGTAAGAACGTTTTTGAATTGAAGCGCTTAATCTGGTTAAGGGCGCTAAGCCACGATTTACCCCGATAATAGCCAGCAGAGTCGCCAGCAAAATGACCAACGTAATACGTAGTGCTGACTGCAACACCGCTTTAACCAGTAGGCTCTCTCTCTCAGTGCGGGTCTGTGCCACCCGTACTTGCACCCAACCGTTGATTTCCTCCCCTTCAATTAAAAACTTTATCGCCATCATGCGCATATCTACGCCTTCAAAACTAGCATTGTAAAACAGCGGTAAACCACCTGACACATGGCTGCCTAGCGGCGGATGTGGTAATTCGGCATGACCGGTTATAAAGCTATTATCTGGACCTATTACTTGATAGATCAGTTTCTCGTTAGTGGAGAAACTTAATAGTTCTATCACTTGATCGGAAAGTAGATCGCCGCCACTTTGTACCACGGAATCGGAGATCGACCAGGCGAGAGCAACCATCATTCTATCGTGAATTTCCTCAATGGATTTTCTGGCACTAAAGTAAGACTCTGCCACTAAAGCAATTGCCATAATAACCAAGGGCACTATCAGCCATAATAGCAACCGACTTTTAAGGGAGACAGAATTATCTCTCACTGGCAATTCAACATGTAGCCTAGGCCTCGCACGGTGTGAATTTTCACATCTGCGCCGCTAATCTTTTTTCGTACCCTAGATATATATATTTCAATAGCCGACATGTTAACGTCATCGTCAATACCAAATATCTTCTCAAAGATGACCTCCTTGGGCACTACTTGGGCACTATTACTGATTAACACTTCTAACACACTGCGCTCGCGTGGTGTCAACTGCAGCACTTCGCCTTTCAGCGTAAAAGCGCGCATATTGGTATCAAACATCAACTCGCCAAGCTCAATGGTTAAATTGCGCTTACTTTGATGACGGCGCAATAGTGCCCTGATCCGCGCCTCCAATTCCACCAGCTCAAACGGCTTAGTTAAATAGTCATCAGCGCCGTGATCTAAGCCCATCACTCTGTCTTCAACTTCCGCTCGCGCGGTGAGCACGAGTACCGGAGACACACCACCGCTCTCTCTAAATCCTTTCAGGACTTGCAAGCCATCCACAGAGGGCAAATTTAAATCTAACACTAATAAATCATAGGATTCCGATTGCAAAATCTGTTTTGCCTGCAAGCCATCTGTGATCAGATCCACGGCATGGCCCATTTGTTTTATTGCCCTGTTGATGGCACTACCCAGTTCAGGGTGATCTTCTACCACTAATATTCTCATTAATAAATCATACTGATTTTTTGAATTTATAGACATCGATTTTATATTTAACCAGATTTCTAATCTGCTGATGATTTGTTATCTTTATTAGATCGACAATTTCCATGCACTGAAAGCTGAATGAAAGGTTGTGAATATATTATCTATCGATGGGTACACCCATCATGACTCGGCAATGAACCCCGAGGCATTCCATATAAAAAAAATAGCAAAACCCAAGTGGAGATTTCACCAATGTTTTCAAAATTAGTTAACAATTTATCGATTGCACTAGTGTGTGTGGCTAGTACCGGCGCCATGGTAGGTAATGCCTACGCCGCTGACTTTTCCGGTAAACGTATCGAATGGACCGTACCTTTCAAAGAAGGCGGTGGCTCTGATCGCTGGGCGAGATTCTACGCGCCATTATTAAGTGACGCACTACCGGGCAACCCTGTTATCGTGGTAAAAAACGTACCTGGTGGTGGCTCAACGAAAGGCGCTAATCAATTTGCTGTTCGCGCCAAGCCTAATGGTTTAGCCATTTTAGGCACTTCTGCTTCTACTCAGTTCCCTTTCCTACTAGGTGACAAACGCGTTAGATATGACTATAAGGATTGGAATGTGGTACTGGCAACTGCAACAGGCGGTGTCTTTTATGCCTCCTCAGAGCTGGGTGTAAACTCAGTTGCCGAACTGGCTAAACTGCAAGGTATCACGCTAAAGTATGGCTCCCAAGGGGCTACGTCTATCGATCTAATCACCTTGCTCTCGTTAAAAATGCTCGATATTGATGTGAAAGCCGTCTTTGGTATGAAAGGGCGTGGTTCAGCTCGTCTGGCTTTTGAAAGAGGCGAAGTGAATATCGATTTTCAAACCTCTTCTGGTTTCTTGAAAAAAACCATGCCACTGGTTAAGGAAGGCAAGGCTATTCCACTGATGTCTTGGGGCGCGTTAAACGCCGCAGGCGATGTGGTACGTGACCCGACGTTCCCTGATTTGCCTAGCTTTCCTGAAGTCTACGAGCAAATCCATGGTAAGAAACCTGCCGGCGAAGCGTGGAATGCTTGGAAAGCTTTTTTCAGTGCGGGATTTCCTGGCCAGAAAATGGTCTTTCTTCCCAAAGGTACATCACAAGATATCATCGATACCTACACTGAAGCATTTAAGCGTGTGATCTCTCACCCCGATTTCGCAGCAAGAGCGCACCAGACACTCGGTACTTACCCACAGTTTACCGCCCAAGCGGCACAAGATGTGAAAAACATCGCCACTACGGTTCCCAAAACCGCACGTGAATATGTGCAGAATTGGTTAACTGACACCTATCACGTTAAGTTCTAAGCATCACTTCGCGGGCTCTTTTTAGCTAACTTCAAACAGCCCGCTCATCTATTTGTAAATTCAAATCTCAGGTTTCTATTATGTTAGACGCATTGTTGACGGCGCTCGCGACCGTCACTAGTGGCGGCCATATACTCTATTTATTCGGCGGAGTATTACTTGGTTTAGCTGTTGGTATATTCCCAGGGCTTGGCGGTATTGTCGGGTTATCCCTATGCTTGCCTTTTCTCTACGGCATGGATCCCATTTCAGCGCTCGCTATGCTGATCGGTTTAGTCGCAGTTATCCCCACCTCAGACACCTTCACGTCAGTGTTGATGGGCATCCCTGGATCTTCAGCCTCACAGGCAACGGTACTCGATGGCTTCCCTCTCGCTAAACAGGGACATGCAGCCCGCGCACTTGGCGCAGCTTTTAGCGCCTCGTTACTCGGTGGCCTATTTGGCGCCATCGTATTAACTGGCTTTGTGCTGGTGGCACGCCCTTTCATATTGGCCTTCGGCTCCGCTGAGCTTTTCATGCTCGCGTTACTTGGCTTATCAATGGTGGGCGTACTCGCCGGTAACAGTTTATCGAAGGGCCTTGCCGCCTGCGGTATCGGTCTATTACTAGGATCTGTCGGTGGCGCTCCCGCTACCGGTGAATTTCGCATGTCGATGGATGTCTCCTATCTAATGGACGGTTTCAAACTGGTCATTGTTGGTTTAGGCATCTTTGCCATCCCTGAAATATTAGACCTGGCTCGTCAAAACCGCGCTATTTCTAAAACGGCGACGCTGGGTTCAGGTTGGCTCGATGGCGCCAAAGACATGATCAAATATAAATGGCTTTGTCTGCGCTGTTCCGTGATCGGTTGTATCGTTGGCGCACTACCGGGCTTAGGTGGATCTGTGGTCGATTGGATTGCCTACGGCCATGCGGTACAAACCGCTAAAGACAAATCACAATTTGGCAAGGGAGATATCCGCGGCGTGCTCGCCCCTGAATCTGCCAATAACGCCAAAGAGGGTGGCGGTTTAATCCCCACTTTGCTGTTCGGTATTCCAGGCTCCGGCAGTATGGCAGTATTCCTCGGCGGCATGATTCTAATCGGTTTAGAACCTGGCCCAAGTTTAGTGGGTGCCGATTTAGATATTACCTACACCATCGTTTGGTCACTGGCAATCGCCAATGTATTAGGCGCGGGACTGTGCTTGTTTTTATCCCCCGTAGTGGCGCGTTTAACCACTATCCCCTACACCTATCTTGCACCTTTTATGATCACTGTTATCTGCTTTGCCGCTTTTCAGGCGACCCGTGATCTAAATGACCTGCTAGCGCTATTAGGCGTCAGCTTGCTCGGCATAGCCATGAAGCGATTCGGCTGGCCCCGCCCGGCATTTTTAATAGGTTTTGTATTAGCAGGCACCGCAGAAACTTACCTTTATCAAGCAGTACAGTTTTACGAATGGTCATTTTTAACCCGTCCAGGGGTGATCATCATCGGTATTTTAATCGCGCTGTCTATCTACTTCAGCGTGCGTAATAAGCCCCAGCAACCGGAGGATAAAGACACTGCTAAGCCCAAGGCTATTAACTTAACACCCCAAGCCATTTTTGCCGGCGTAGTAGTACTTTTCTTTGCCCTAGGTTTGCTCGATGCCAGCGGCCACTCTTTTCTTGGCGGCGTCTTTAGCGGCGGCGTGAGTGCGGTGATGTTGGTGTTCAGCGGCATCGTATTTTACAAGCTAGTCACTGGCCGCGGCGCCGATGGTGTCAATTACGACCACGAATGCGAAGGCGAACACGTCGGTGTTGAAGGTGTGCAAACACTCGCACTACAACTCGCTTGGTTCGTTGGTTTTATTGCCGGCATTGCGCTGATCGGTTTCCTTGCGGCACTGGCTATATTTATGACCAGTTATTTACGCGTCAGAGCGAATGCTAGTTGGCCCAAAACACTCCTACTGGTCTCTTGTACCCTCTGTGCCCTGACTGCCATGGCGCATGTCATGATCCTCGATTTTCCACGCGGCTATCTACAGCACTTGGTAGAACTACCATGGCCAATTGCTTAAGGAGCAAATAATGAGTAAACAAAAAGCAATCCCCTGTGTATTAATGCGTGGTGGCACATCTAAGGCTCCTTACTTTAAGAAAGCTGATTTACCCGAGGATGACGCATCCAGAGATGCGGTATTACTGGCGGTGATGGGCTCACCCGATCCTATGCAGATTAACGGTATTGGCGGAGCACAAGCCGTCACTAGCAAAGTGGCGATCGTGTCCCCCTCCCCCTGTGAGGGAGTGGATGTCGATTATTTATTTGCCCAAGTGGCTATCGATCGGAAAGTGGTCGATATTGAGCCCTCCTGTGGCAACGTGCTTTCAGGCGTCGGACCCTTTGCGATTGATGAGGGAATGGTAACCGCTATGACGGATGAGACCTTAGTAAGAATCCGCAACCTCAATACTAACTCACGTATTGACGCCTTAATTCAAACACCCAATGGGGTTGTTCAATACGATGGCAACGCTACCATTGATGGTGTGGCAGGCTCAGCCGCGCCTATTATGTTGCGTTTTATGGGGGTAGATGGCTCTAAAACGGGGAAGATTTTACCGACCGGAAAATGCATTGAATCTATAGATAATATAGAAGTCACTTGTATGGATGTTGCCATGCCGATGGTGATGATGCGTGCCGCTGATTTTTCCCTGAAAGGCAATGAAAGCAAAGCTGAATTGGATGCGATGCCCAAGCTAATCGCCCGCCTTGAAAAGATTCGCCTTGAAGCCGGACTACGTATGGGTCTAGGCGATGTCACTGATAAAGTGATCCCTAAAATTGGTTTATTATCTGCGCCTAGAAATGGTGGAGCTATTACCTCACGTTACTTTGTACCGCAAACTTGTCACCCATCACATGCCGTTACGGGTGCCCAATGTGTCGCTACTTGCGCAGTCATGCGAGGCACAGTGGCCGAAGGTTTATCACAAGTTGGCTACAAAGAAACTGAAACTATCACCATCGAGCACCCCTGTGGCAATCTCGATGTTGAGTTATCCGTGAATGGCCACGATAGCAAAATGACCTTTAATCATGCGGGAATATTACGTACAGCACGCCGGCTTTTTCAAGGGGAAGTATTGGTGCCCGAAAATACTTATTAAAACCTCATTTAACTTTTTACTTCTTTGCGCTTAAGAGGGACCTTAAGCGCTTTTTTCGATCCAAAGATCCCGCCTGCCTATCTAAAATGATCCGTTCACTATTTATCACAGACCACCTGTTCATATTTATCCAAATTTTCTAACACAATATCCACTAGCTCTGGATCAAAGTGAATGCCTTTTTGCTCGGTGAATAATTCTACGATTTTCTCAATCGGCCAAGCGGGCTTGTAACAGCGATGATGATAGAGCGCATCAAATACATCTGAGACCGCTGTTATTCTTCCATATATATGAATTTCCTCACCTTTCTTACCATTTGGATAGCCGGAGCCGTCCCATTTCTCATGGTGGTCTATCGCAATTAAAGCGGCGGCTTTGAGCAGGCTACGGTCTGATGAATTAAAAATTTCATAGCCAATTTGCGCGTGTGTTTTCATTACTTCAAACTCTTCCTCGGTCAGCTTGCCGGGCTTGAGCAGTATCGCATCGGGGATACCCACTTTACCTATATCGTGCATAGGGGATGCCGAATTGAGCAATTTGGCATCGGTTTCATTGAGCCCATAGTCCTGCGCTAACAGGTAGGAGAATTCGGCGACACGTTTAACGTGTTGAGAAGCTTCACTGGAGCGTTTTTCGACCACCTCCCCCAATTTTTCAATCAGTTCTTTTTGGGTGTTGATAATTTCTTCATTGAGGAATAAATTTTCCAGGGCAATATTGATATTACCAGCAAAGATATTTAATAAGTTTTTATCTATCTCCTGTAATTCATGACTCCCCGCCAAACAGAAAATATAAGCATGATCTTTACCAAAATGGAAATAACCTGCGTATAAGTTATCTCTGATTATATTACTCTCTTCTCGATGACAATCTGTAATAATAGCCTGCACATCCATTGTCAAATCGGAGAAGGAGTTGGTGAGCAGCACTCGGTTACCCATAGAAGACATAATGGTATAGCGATTATCCGCTTCACAGGCAATGGTGTAACAACTGCTGCGCTCTGTCGTGACAGGACTTTCGCTGGCGTCTAAAATAAACACTAGTTGATCTAAAATCCCCTCGAGAAACATGCCGATGGATTTTTTCTTAGTGATAGTTTTGGTCGCCTCTATGACTTTTCTCAAGCCCTGTTTACTCTGTTCCAAATTTATCAAATCTTGATAGGAGCGAATAGCCGTCACTACACAAGAAAACAGTTTAGAGGCGGTTAAATCTGTTTTCTCTTTATAATCATTGATCCTGTATTTGATGATTACTTCATTTTCTGGCGCGGACCCTGGCTGCCCTGTGCGCAAAATGATTCTGACTAAATCATTTTTAAGCTCTTCTCGAATGCGCCTACAAGCTTCTAAACCGGCTTCGTTAGTTTCCATCACAACATCAAGGAACACTACCGCTATATCATCAATACTCCCCAATAATTCAATGGCTTCTCCACCACTGAATGCACTATAAAATTTGAGACCACGGCCATCAATCTCCTGGTTTTTAAGTACTGATTTAGTAATAGCATGCACACCTTCATCGTCATCTACTATCAACACTTTCCATGGAGCAACTTCAGGGCCAACTTCGGCTTCATCAGCAAACATTATATCGTTCATTAGAACCTCTTTAATCAATCGATAATGCCATTTAACCAACTACAAATTGACATGCTTTCAGTATTTGTTTTAAAAACTCAAAGTACTATTAATATTAGGATATATTTCTGAAATTGCGATTATTTGACGTTAAATAAATTGTAATTTTACGGGACTCACTGCAGCGCTAAAAAAGGAGTACAGGTAATCGTGATTGTTATTCATCAAGGTGAGGAATTAGGAAGCTGAAGGTCGTCCCATGTTCAAGCTCACTACTCACTTCTATGTTGCCAAACAGTTTTTCATTGACTAAGTTAAAGATAATATTCATGCCCAATCCTGTCCCCCCATTAGCTCTTTTAGTGGTAAAGAACGGCTCGAATACTTTTTTAAGTACTTCTGGGCTCATGCCAATGCCATCATCTGTAAAGGTCATGTGCAAGCCATCTTGTTCATAGTTAGCAGCAATGGTAATTGAGCCTTTTTCTCGACCTTCAAATCCATGTAACACTGCGTTGTTAATAAGATTGGTATATATTTGGTAGAAAACCCCAGGGTAGCTGCACAAGCTAATGCCTTCATCTATATTATTAATAAGCTCAATTTTCTTTTCTTTGAGGCTAGGACCTATGCTGTACAAGATATCTACCAAATTTTCTCGTACATCAAAAACTTGTTTGAGTTCTTCGTGCTGCTCCACAGAGACCAATTTGAATGAGCGAATTAAGCTCGCCGCTTTATCTAAACTGACACAAATTGAGGTCGTTAAATTGCCGGTCTCTGTGAAATAATCATCCAAATCGGATCGCTTCATTTTGTTTTCGGACAATAGTTTCACAATACGTGCCGTGTCATTTTTTATGTGACTAGCGCCAGTAATAGAAAGACCTATAGGAGTATTCAACTCATGGGCAACACCTTGTACCATTCCCCCCAATGCTGCCATTTTTTCAGAATTAACCAATTTATCTTGGGTACTTTTCAACTCCAGTATGGTTGATTCTAATTCCTGATTTGATTCAGCCAATTTGGCATTCTTAGCTTCTATTTCTCGCTGGAATAACTTATCACTCTGTTCCTTTTGCTCCCGCTGGGCTATTTCAAGTTCCATTTTCACTGAAGCTTCTGACGTTTCTATCAATTTTTTTAGATTCGACTTAGTATCATTAATCGCCTGTAGCATTAGTGATATTTCATCATTTTGAGAGGCCGATTTTCGATTTAGCTGCAATGTTTCATCCAAATTAGAAGTGGAGGTGTTATTGGCAAAATCAGCCATGGTTATAAGATGCCTAGTCACTAAAAAATGAAAAATGGCCAAGATAAATGCTGACATCAAAAATGTTTTTATCAATTGGAATATCAGAATAAAAATCACCGTTCCATATAAATCTTGATAGAGCGTATCTAGGCTAATAACGACATTTAAGGCGCCTATTTCTACTTGTTCGCCGCGGCTCTCAATAAAAATAGGCATGGTTTTTTGCAGCGATCCCTCATCGGGAATACCACCCGCCTCAGCCAGTATTACTCCCTGTGCTCCCATATTTTCATCCGTTTCCCATACTGTCACTTTAACGACATCCGGTAGCTGCAACATCCCCTGTAAAGTACTCTCGATTTGTGACTTGTTTACCTCCCATATACTGCGGGATAGGCTGCCCTGATAACTCAAATTTATCTGTTCAAAGCGTCGATCAATTTCTGAAATCCCCAAATTATAATCATTGTAAACTTGCACTAACGTTTGAAAAATAACAAATAAAGAACTCACCGCTAATACACAGACTAATAACCTAGCACCAATACTATTCGTCCTTTTTCGACTAAATAAGGAGACCTTATAAAACTCTCGAAATTGATTTAGTATTTGATAAAAATACATCTTTTCCCCTTAAAGAAATCTGCTCACTGACAAGCCTATAAAAGCTTAGTTTAAATCAAGAGAACTGCTGGTATATATTAAGTTCATATGCGATTGATTAAAGTGTAGTAGCGAATAGTTGATAAACAACTGTAAGAGAGAAATAATGGCGGCTTTGAAGTGAAATTCTAGTAGCAGGACAACCCTAGAAACGCAGTTAAATATAGAGATTTAATCAGAATTTTAGCGATGGAACAAAAAGAGACATTTATTTAAAATATCTTATTATCAATTAGTTATATATAGATTCCAGAGAGAAACGACAGAAAATTACCAGCTTAAAAATTCCAAATCATTCTCCTCACAAAGGCGATAATTAGCCAATAGGGGTAGAGGAGAATTCTCAGCACAATGTCCCACGGTAACACTGGCACAAACGGGAACATTTAACGCTGAACCAAAATCAGAAAAAACCCTTTGCATTGCCTGCTCTGGGGTTAATACGACACGCAAATTATGTCTAGCTTCATCAACGTCTGATATCAAGCCACGGGGAGAGGAATCAAAGCAGTTTGAGAATTCACCCAGCACCACCGCTTTACACTTATCTAACAGCCCACTGAGCAGTAACTGTTGTAACATTCGCTCTATCTTGCACCAGCTCTCTCCTATCTCTTCAAGAAAAACAATCTTACCTGAAAAGTCTAACTGCCAAGGTGTACCTATCATCGAGCAAATGACTGCTAAATTACCGCCGTTAAGTCGAGCTTCAATAGGGTTATCTAGTGCCGAATTAACGCGGTGAATCCAAGTGAGAGCAGCCTCTTTAGTACGAATCTTTGCCACATTTCCACTGATAAAACTCATCAGTGCAGCCTCATCATCAATCCTCATCTGATGAAAGTCATTAGAGGCGATCATAGGTGCATGTAAAATTTTCCAACCCCAACGCTCACTGACAAATTGATTGAGCGCGGTTAGATCTGAGTAACCGATTAATATTTTAGGTTTAGGAGTGGCTGCATTGGCATCAAGAGCAGCAAGATGGCGCAATAGCATTGCGGCACCATAGCCACCTCTAATTGCCCAAACAAGCTCTGAATCGCTCATGGCAGCGTCATAAAAAGCTTTAGCTCGCTGTTGGGGGTCCCCTGCATAAGCAAAGTCTTGTGTTAACGCATTCTCTGCCAGAGAAAAACTGAAGCCAAGTGCGGACAGTTTGACTAAACCGCGCTCTAATTCTACTTTAGGCACCACTGAAGAGGTGGCTACTACATCAACCTTGATTTTTGTCACTGCCACCTCTTTAACTTCTACAATGAATAACTTACCCGCAGATAATACCGGATAAAAAGTTAATCTGCAGCTTAGCTTCGCATATCTCTAAACTAACTGCGCTAAATTACTTAGGCTCTACGTCTCTTAGCCGATAACCATTAAGATGGTAAGAATAGCTTAACAGGGAGAGGTGTGATGAAAATTAGTACTTCGCAAGTCATGTTTAATGTGCAACAGAACAAGCAGACCTCAGAGCAATATTTGCAAAGCTCAAGCATCAGTACCACCCCTGAAAGCCTCTTTGGAACACCAGTACAACAAGTCATTGATTTATCCTATAGCGCCCAAATGCGCGCGAAAGATAGCAGCAATGTACAAGCGAACTCACAAGTTAAATTGGGATTAAATCAAGCTTCCTTTGAGAAGACCCAAGCCACTAGTACTCTCACCCAAACAAGTATTGGTATAACCGCAACCATTTCCAATGTGCAAATCAACGCGAACTCCCCGACTTTACTCGCCCCTGCCAAGGGCGCTGCCTATCAAGAAATAGCACAACTTGATATCCAGCGATCCACATTCAGTAACACCAATGAAGCTAGGGTGGAAATAAAAGAGCAATATAGTTTTACTCAAGATGAGCAATTACACGTGGGAACACAAGGGCGTGTGACTACTGAGGATGGTCGGGAAATAGATTTCATGTTGCAATTAGAGATGAGTAGAAGCTTTGAATTAGAAGAATCCTTACAGTTGCAACGCAGTGAACGCCAACTGATGGATCCTTTGGTCATTAATTTCGACGGTGGCGCAGCTAGCTTAACCAGCCATAGCTTTAGTTTTGATTTAAATGCCGATGGCGTAGAAGAGCAAATATCCTTTACCGGTGCTGGCAGTGGATTCTTAGCGATTGATAAAAACCAAGATGGCAAGATCAACAATGGTAGTGAATTATTCGGCACCGGCAGTAAAGACGGCTTTGCCGATCTAGCCCAGTATGATCTAGACAATAATAAGTGGATTGATGAAAATGACGAAATTTTCGCAAAACTTAAAATCTGGACAAAAGATGAGTCAGGTCAAGATCAATTAATAAGCCTTAAAGCGGCGGGTGTCGGCGCTATCTATTTAGGCTCTGTAACCTCCTCATTTGATCTAAAAGATGCACAAAACAATTTATTAGGACAGGTAAAACGCAGCGGGATTTTTTTAACCGAACGCGGTGAAGTAGCCAGCATTCAAGAACTTGATATAGCGATAAGGGAAAACAATCAACAAGCTATAACTCCAGGCCATACACAGTCAATTGAGCTGCAAATAAACCAGTGGAATCAACCCGACAATTCGCTGAGCAACCAGTTTGTAAATCTTAACGTTAGCCAAGAGAGTAATGTAGCCCCCGCTGATGCTGAAGATATGCCCACTTTAATAGATTATTTATTCCCTAAACCTGGCAGCCGATTCGATCACTCCTCTAAAATAGATAAAACCACGCATATAGAACAGCAGAGCGAGACGATAACAACAGTGAATATAGGATTTGAAATCACTCCAGATCCTGTCGAAAATATAGTTATTGAGCGCAGTAGTTTTGACTCTTTAGGGGTGCTGGAGCAAAAAACTGACCAAATACTGAAAACAGAACAAGATAAATATAATCACCTTAAAGCGATCATTGAATCACTGCATAAACAGCACCAACAATTAACAATGAAGCGAGAGCAGCCCTAAGATTACGCCCACATTCAACGCTCAGTGGATGCCTCTATACTCAATGCTGTACCATATTTCAGGCAATCTAATAAAATATAAGAATGAATAGCCACCACATATTTACTCAGTAGCTGGTTATTTATTAGCTTTGAATAGGCGCGCATCCCCGTGCAATTAACCCGTAAAATAAAATCGTATTCTCCTGATGCGCTGTAACACTCTTGAATTTCATCTAAAGATTGGATAACTTCCAGTAAATTTTCCCGAGCACCTACTTCACTTTTAGAAAAGCTAACCATCACCATTGCCTGCACATCAAACCCAGCTTTTTCGAGATTTAATAACGTCACATAGCGCTCAATTAATCCCGATGACTCTAAGCGCTTTAAGCGGCGATAACATTGAGAGGCCGATAAGTTAACCGACTCAGCCAACTCAGTGCGCGAGATACGCGAGTCTCGCTGTAATTTATCCAAAATGCGTACATCTTGTCTATCTAGGCTAATTCTATGCATGATATCGGTCTTATATTTAAAAAATTCAGTAAATAATAGCACTTCTGCTTATTTATTATTATAAAGTTGAACAGATTTAAGCAGCCATTATTGGCTAAAATAGCCTTATCATTCCCTTGGAGGCTGTCGCAAAAGGTAGCGAACGATGATAAGGCAAGGCAAAAACTGGTGAAATAGCGGAGTTTATAGTTATAAATGAGCTATTGGATGAGTTAGCTCTGACTAATTCATCTTTATTGAGCCAGTTTTTAACGCCGAATTATCGAGTGCAGTACTTTTTCGATACCCTCCTAGCCCGAGAAGAAACTATGTTGCCTAATATACCGCTAGACCTAAATTTTGTGCGCCAACAATTTCCCGCTTTTAAGGAACCAAGCCTAAACAACAGTGCTTTTTTTGAAAATGCCGGTGGCTCATACATGTGCCAACAGGTGATAGATAGATTAACTAGCTACTACCATAAAACCAAAGTTCAGCCCTACCACCCTTACCCGCAAGCACAGCTAGCCGGTAGCCAGATGGACAAGGCTTACAGCGAATTTGCCAGCTGGTTAAATGTGACTGAGCAGGAGATATATTTTGGTCCTTCTACCAGTCAAAATACTTATGTACTGGCGGAAGCTATGCTGGGCTGGTTAAAGGAGGGCGATGAAATAATAGTGACTAATCAGGATCATGAGGCCAACTCAGGAGTGTGGCGTAAACTGGCGCAGCGAGGCATTATTGTCAAGCAATGGAGCGTCGAAGCTACGACTGGTAGCTTAAACATCGATCATTTAAGCACACTTTTTAATGATAAAACTAAGCTGTTAGTATTTCCCCATTGCTCCAATATACTCGGCGAGATCAATCCAGTTGCCCAGATAGCAAAGTTGGCTCAACAAAACGGTGTAAAAACTCTAGTAGATGGCGTCTCATACGCCGGTCATGGATTACCCGATATCAACTCCCTTGGGGTTGATATCTATCTATTTTCACTTTACAAAGTATACGGTACACATCAAGGGGTAATGGTAGTACGTTCACAAATGGACGAGCTATTGGACAATCAAGGCCATTATTTCAATAGTAATCTCCGCGAAAAACGCCTAACTCCCGCGGGCCCAGATCATGCACAAATAGCCGCGGCTACTGGTGTTTGCGACTATTTCAATACGCTTTATGAGCACCATTTTGATACTAGCAAAAGCGCAGATGGTAACAGAAACGAAGCAGTGCACAATTTGTTAATACAGGCAGAGCAGCAAGTTTTGCAGCCCTTATTAGATTTTTTCAATAGGCACTCCAAAATACGACTATTGGGCCCAGACACAGTCACTAATCGTGCGCCAACAGTCTCTATCATTATTCAGGGTCACTCCTCAATGGCGCTGGCTAGCGCTTTAGGTGAGCAGGGTATTATGTGTGGCGCTGGGCACTTTTATTCCGTGAGATTACTCGAGGCGATGGGTATTGATACTGAGGATGGAGTACTGCGCTTCTCCCTAGTGCACTACACTAGTGCCGCTGAAGTAGAGCTACTGATCGCTAAACTTACTGCTATTATCGACTAAGTATTTTGCAACACTGATAACTTAAAGACCAACACAAGTTAAACGGAAAATTTGTTTAACTTGTGTTTTATTAATACAATCCTATACAACAGATCAGCGCTGTAAAAAATAGACACCTGCTAGCAGCAGAAACACTCCAATAATCCGACTGGAATTTATTTCAATCTTCACTCCCGCTAAACCATAGTGATCAAAAATCACCGACATCACCAATTGCCCCAGAATTGCCGCCGCCAGCATGTTTGCAATACCAATGCGAGGCATGAGGTATAACATACCACTGACGAACACTGCACCTAAGAAGCCTCCCAAATAGAGGTACCAATCAATACTCGCTAAGCGTTTGTAATCTGGAATACTCGCCTGCGCAATCAATAAGACAAAAACACAGGCGATAGTGCCGCCTATATAAGAGACGAGTGTTGCTTGCATAGGATGCAACATCAGCGCGCCTAAACGCGCGTTCAGCGCCCCCTGCATAGGGAGCATGGTTCCCGCTACTACAGCCATAGCGATTAACATCCAATTCATTGTCAAAGCCTCAAGAATTTAAGGTAAAGAGCCATACTGGTTAAACGTTTGTCATCACAGAAACTCACCTGTGCCATCAGCAATACAAACAGACAGGCGATTGTGCCACAGACATAAGAGACGAGTGTTGCTTGCATAGGATGCAACATCAGCGCGCCTAAACGCGCGTTCAGCGCCCCCTGCATAGGGAGCATGGTTCCCGCTACTACAGCCATAGCGATTAACATCCAATTCATTGTCAAAGCCTCAAGAATTTAAGGTAAAGAGCCATACTGGTTAAACGTTTGTCATCACAGAAACTCACCTGTGCCATCAGCAATACAAACAGACAGGCGATTGTGCCACAGACATAAGAGACGAGTGTCGCTTGCATAGGATGCAACATCAGCGCGCCTAAACGCGCGTTCAGCGCCCCCTGCATAGGGAGCATGGTTCCCGCTACAACAGCCATAGCGATTAACATCCAATTCATTTGCAGAGCCTCAAGCGATTAGGGACAAGGATTGTGACAGGCGTTGTGTATCTGTGCTATTTTCGCCAAAAGATCATCTGATAAATCTATGTTAATAGCCTCTATCGCTTGGCTTAGCTGTTCAATGTTTGTTGCACCAATAATAGTAGAACCTACGAAAGGTTGAGAGGCGACAAAAGCGATCGCCATTTGCGCCGGATCCAAACTGAATTCACGGGCTAAATCGACATATTTTTGCGTTGCTATCAATCCATTAGGCGTTTGGTAGCGCGCGAATGTTGGAAATAGCTGTAACCTTGAATTTTGAGGTAATGCGCCATTTAAATATTTACCGCTCAGTACCCCAAAACCCAAAGGGGAATAGGGAAGAAGGTCTATATTTTCTCTAAATAAAACTTCTGCCAGGCCAATCTCTGTGGTTCTATTTAGCAGTGAGTATGCATTTTGCACGGTGGCTATTCGCGGTAAATCAAATTCTTTGGCCAATTGTAGGAAACTCATCACGCCCCAAGGCGATTCATTAGAAACCCCGACATAGCGAATTTTCCCCTCATCCACTAACGCTTTTAATACTCTCAAAGTTTCAGCTAAGGGCGTGCCGTCATTATCACTATTGTGCTCATAACCTAATTGACCAAAGAAATTGGTCTGCCTATCGGGCCAGTGCAATTGATACAGGTCGATATAATCAGTTTGCAGTCTTTTCAAACTGCCTTCTACCGCAGCGCGAATGTTGCGCTCATCATGGGCAATATTAGGCCGTAAATATTCAACCATAGGTGCAGGGCCGCACACTTTGGTGGCTATAATTAACTGCTCTCTATTCTTGCGTTGTGCCAGCCAGTTACCCAGGTACTCCTCAGTCAAACAACGCGTTGTAGCACTTGTCGGGACCGGGTACAACTCTGCTGTATCAATAAAATTAACGCCTTGGGCAACGGCATAATCTAGCTGTTCAAAAGCTTGCTGTTGGGTATTTTGTTGACCAAATGTCATGGTACCTAAACAGATACGACTCACTTTCAAATCAGTGCTAGCTAGTGTTTTGTACTTCATTTAAACCTCTCTAATAACAACATTTAGTATGGAGTCTATCTCTGAGAAAACAGCGCAAACGAAAGCGCTAAGCTCGCAATCCCACGATCTACACTTGGCTTTTTGGCTAGGGGAGTTTTACTGTAGCGGTAATTTTTCATTCATAGCATCATGTTTTTCTTGAGCTTTCTTGAAACCACGGTTATCACCAAATACTTCTCGCAACTGTGCTAAATCTTGGTCGCGGATAAATAAGTGCCCACCCCACTGACAGCCAATCACAGTACCCGCTAATAGACTAAAACCCATTGCGCACTGCCCGAGCACCAACAGTAGCGAATCACCATAATTTAGAGAAAATAATGCGATGACGCCAAAGAAAAAACTGGCACAAGTGGCACTCAGTAAACTGGGGAAAATTGCAAACATGCCAAAATTTTTACCACTAAATATTCCGATGAAAATCCCCGCGATCACACCAGTAATAGCGATGGCATCTAAACCTGACAAGCTACCAAAAATTTCATAAATTACCACACCGCCCAATAAACTAATAAAGACAAGCATCGATAATTGGACTCTAAAAAGTTTCATCATATTCAAAAAAACAAACACTAGGTCAAGGAAAGTTATTGATAAGCTTAAGGACATGAAAATAACACGAATCGACAAAGAAAAGAATATTCAATTGCATCGCGTTTGCTGAACAGAAGATAAAAGATAAATTAAAAAATGGTATACAATTTAAAAGAGAGAAGGCTGAATTTTATTGAGTCTCAGCGCAGTGGCGTTAACCCTTACCAGCCACTTTCAATTTCGCACGCTTTAAACGCTGTTGTTTAAGTGCATCTTGCTTTAATGCGTCTTGATTCATTAATACAGCACTGGCTTGCGTCTTGGCTTTAATGCTCTTTGGTAATTCTTGAGTAGCCATTGTTTTACTCCAAAATAATGGAGCTTTATAGCCTAAAAATACCGTGAGCACTAAAACACGTGTCAAAGAGGTAATATCGTTATTAATGGCACCAACAAAAAACAGCGCAATCACAAGACCGACGACAATACCGATAAATAAATTGGCGAAATTTGAAAATAAACCGGTGAATATCCGCTTGAAGAAAGGCTCTTGGGAATGATTTTGTTTAACGTAAATCATCGAGGAAACTAACACTCCAAGTGTTGCCAAAATAGGGCAAAGCACTAAAAGTGCGACATCCACAGTATTCACTTCAATCCCAGCTATATTCATACTGGCGTTGACAAATAATCCTGCGTCCATACTCTCGGCAAAAGGAAATGACGAGATGCTACCTTGTGCGGTAGAAGCGATTAACTCAACTTGCGGTAATTGTGTATCCATTTTCAATGGCCCTTAGCATAGGATGACAAAAAGCTAGCAAGACACTTGAACAATAATTGAGTCCAATTCTACTTTGTTCTAAAGCTATATTAGTCTAATAAGTGCTAAATCTTTTATAAGTATTATTAGCATTCTAAGCAAATATACACAGATAAGATATTAGAAATGCATATTTTTTTCTGATAGGAAATCATCAATTTAGCGCAGAGGCCTCATCACTAGTCTAAACCCAGTAACAAGTTAATGGAATGAATGCATAATAGCAAAGCTATGTGAGCGAGATATAAACATTAAGCGGTGAAAAAAAGCTAATAAAAGCCGAGAGTCAGGTGTAATAGTGACAGATTAACAACCGGCGATTTCCTTAGTTAAACAGCGTATCGCGATACAATTTTGTCTAATTTGGTCGCCATATTTTCCAGTTCGAGGCTGGTTTTAGACGTTTTCTCTGCTCCCTGCTCTGTATCTGCGGTCATCTCACTGATGTAGATTATGTTACGATTTATTTCATCACTTACCTGCTCCTGCTCAATCGCTGAAGCCGATATTTTCTCACACATATTACTTATCTGCTCTACCTCTTGAGAGATGACAGAAAAAGCATCCCCTGAATCTTTCGCGCAAGCGACCGCAGCGGCAGTCTGCTCTAAACTTTTTTGCATGATGGATACTGCCGTTTCAGTACCGCTCTGAAGCTTTATAATCATAGCATTTATTTCTTTAGTAGAAGCTTGAGTTCGCACCGCAAGCGTACGTACTTCATCGGCGACCACGGCGAAACCACGCCCTTGTTCCCCTGCTCGGGCCGCTTCAATCGCTGCATTTAAAGCCAGTAAATTGGTCTGTTCAGCAATTCCTTCGATTACACTCATCACTGAATTAATACTTTTGCTGTGTTCACTTAGCTCGTTTATGGTATCTGCGGCAGCACTTATTTGCTCAGATAACTTATTTATCTCCCGTACCGCAGCTTCGACAACAATACTGCCTTTAGATGTTAACTCTGTTGCTTTAAGCGCTGAACTGGCGGTATTATTTATATCTTCTGCTACACTGCGATTAGTATTGGTCATTTGATTTATTGCGGAGACCACCAACTCTGTTTCATCACGCTGCTTTGAAATAACAGTACTAGTATGACTCGTCTGGCTGCTCATCTCTAATGACGAACTGCTTAAATCTGTGGTAATCGTGGTAATTTCACGCAGCATGGTCAATAACTTGCTCTTCATGGCGTTCATGGCTGTCAGCAATTCACCTATCTCATCAGAACTTTCTATTAATATTTCAGAAGACAAGTCACCATTTGCGGTTGATATAGCTGTTTTAATGCCCTTTACAATGAAATTACCAATAATAACACTTAGAAAAATTCCTACAAAAAGGCTAATAACAGCAATAATAATTAAAGTCGTGACCGTTGATTTCTCGTGATCTCGGGCGATTTCGGCACTTTGGCGGGTAAATTCTTGCAAATCAAATAACAAAGCTTCTGTCTCTTTGTCCAATACATGCTCTTCTTTCTCAACTTTTTCAGCTAATGCCTCTGCTAATTCAAACTTCCCTTGCTTAAACAGAGCGAAGGTTTGATGTGCATGCAACTCGAAACTTTTGTGCGCTTCCTCTATGTGATAAAGAGACTTGGAGATTTGTTGCAGTTTTTCTAATTGTAGCGGATCATGAATATTTTCGGTGTGTTCAGCTAATGCTTCTGCTTCCTTAAGGATCTTCTCTATATAAACGGTGCCTTGATCGAAATCATCAACTGCACGATTAAATCTTTCATTGAAGCTAGGTGCATCAGCATCATGATGTAAATTTAGGGACTTCTCGAAAATCATTAAAGTACCAAAGTGAATAGCCGTTTCAAATGAAATAGCTTGCTCAAGTTGAGTGACGGTAATTTTTCCTACTTTTTGCGTCAAGGGGATATCTTCTTCTACAATAGTATCTAGTTCTACACCAATATTGACTAATGAATAGACGGCAAAGCTAAAGCTGATACCTAGTAGTAACAGCATTATTGCGCCATACCCTAATAACTTGCCTCGAAGCGGCATATTTTTAAATATTCTAGTCATAACTATCCTCTTGAGAAAACTTAGTTGCCCGGGGGACAAAACTACTCAATGAATACTAGACCAAATACTGCCAATAGCTAATGCATTGTATAAACGGTGTTTTTAGAAGATTATGGATTGGAAAATGCTGTCATAATTCGCACTCAACCTAGGCATCTTAACTGTTATTAACCCTAAACCAACCCGCAATACTGAACCTTTCACGTTTTGCTGGTAATACTTGATGGGGAAATTTTTCGCTGAGGAAAAGGACCATGGTGCCTAACTGAGGACTTACAGAAGCTAAGATAACATCATTGTGTGGATCATGAATAAGTAGTTCACCCGAATATTCCTCAAGCCAGTTTGCGTTTAAATATAAAACGCTAGATAGAACTCTATTACTTTTGCCCTTCAAAGCGTCTAGATGTTTTTTATAAAACATACCATTAGCATATTTTGCATAGTGGCTTTCGTAATCATAAAGTCCTAAGTAAAGGCGCCGATTCAATCCCAGCCTTAAACTTTCCATCAACTCTAAGAATTGATTTTCGGCCTGAACAGCACCATTAATCCAATGAATTTTATCAGATCGAATGCTTCGATCAATTTGGTGATGCTCTTTCCTACCAATGCCCGCTTCACGCCAATGATCCGCACTGAGACACTTTGCCTGAAGCAAAAGTCCCTCTAATAGCTCATTATCTACGGCATCTTTTAAGACTAGGTATCCCTGGTCCGTTATTTTATCTGCAATAGTATCTAATTGCTGCTCGCTAAAAAATGCGCTTTTCGAAGCTTCCAAGATCATTAACCTAGTATTATATAAACGCTAATTATACCGATAAAAGATCTATGTGTAAGGATTGCCAATACAGATAAATCTCAGCAACTACACCTAGTGTGTTAACCACACTACCCTAGGGATAGCCGCTAAGCTTTCAATAACAAAGGCTATTCCAATAATTAGAAGTCTCTTCCATCTTTTTAATACAAAGCTTTGTATCGCGATCATTGTTTTTAATCAGAGACTGAATACTTGATACTTGCTCATTAAGAATGGATTCTGTTTGAGGGTCTTGTGCATACTCTGCAATAACTTTAACGACAGAGTCTAAATAGAAACTTAAAAAATCTAATTTTGCTTTCTCAGCTTCGCGCTGATAACCCACGGTAATGGCGGATTCTTTACTGTTGATTAAACTTAAATATTGTTGGAAAATTTTAGTTTCTGATTTTAGCTTTGCGTTTAATTCCTGATTAATTTTCATCATCATTCCCTGATTTAGTAAATAGTCATATGAAGCTTAGCTGGCTTTTAAAATTTTGCAGAAAATTAATCTACAATTAAATAGCCACTTAAATCAGGTAAATAATAGTGTATAAATTAGCTTGATAACGACCACTCAGCCACGCCCTGCCATTACATTTTTAAGTTTAATCGAAAATATCACCCCAGATAAACTCACAGTAATCGCATTAGCCACAATAATAGGCACTGATTCAAGCACCACACCGTAAGCCAACCAGCAAAGGGTACCTATTAGAAATAGTGTATACATAGTCAGCGATATACTACTGGTATCTTTAACCTTGATGGTGTGGATAACCTGCGGTAAAAAACTGGCTGTTGTTAATACAGCCGCAATATAACCGATATATTCCATATAGATTCCTTGTTGGTTTTTTCAATTTTTTAGCAGATGGCGTTTACGTTTAAGACTGCTAGGGCATTCAATATTTGTTAATTGAATTTAGATTCAGTCACAAAAACACGAGGTGGATTGTAAGATTGGTTGGTCGTTGAAAATATTGCATTGCGGGGAGATGCTGAGAGGGACTATAGCGGATAGTGGTAATTAGCCACATGCGACTTATGCTTAATATAGTGTTAGATATGGGATTCTAAAGCCGTGTGCACAAGCGGTTTTACTGAGGAGGCTTCGGATAATATTGAGTGCCTTCCCTACTATTAGTATGCCCCTATTTTTGAGTACTCATCTATGGGAGAGTTGGTCATCGGTTTAAGCTTTAATGACGAAATCATCTACAAGTGAAATTTGAGAGCTGCGTGAAGTAGATGTGTGGTACTGACTTGCTAAAGCTTGGCGTGGTGAACCTTAAAGGAATACGCAAGCGCAGCTACGGGAGAGCCTTCATCGAATAGGGTGTCGATTAAAGCTGTGCTTTAAGGGACTCGAAAATCCCCCCTATTATCATATCTATGTGAGAGTACGGTCATCGCCTCTAAGCTTTAAGACGAAAAAACAACCAAGTGGATTTAAAGAGCTGTGTGAATTGAAAATGTCGTACTTCGCAGCTAAAGCTTGGCGTGGTAAACCTTAGAGGAATGCGCAAGCGCAGCTACGGGATTTTCGATTAAAGCTGAGCTTTAAGGCACTCGAAAATACCCCCTACTATCACATCTATGTGAGAGTACGGTCATCGCTTTGGTTCTGATAGAACGAAAAAAGCCCCAAGTACAAAGTACTTGGGGCTTCTTACGTATTAAAGCTTGGCGATGACCTACTCTCACATGGGGAGACCCCACACTACCATCGGCGCTAAATCGTTTCAC
>JABSRB010000010.1 GCA_013215375.1 Oceanospirillaceae bacterium
CTTTGGTCTTTGGTCTTTGGTCTTTGGTCTTTGGTCTTTGGTCTTCAATTATTTCCTCGGTGTTCTCTGTGGTGAAATAAGTTCTTTAAAATCTTTTCTACCACAGAGGACACCGAGACGCTGCGCTACACAGAGAAAACCAAACACTTTAAATTAACAGAGTTACTTACTGCTACACATCTAAACAATAAACTTGGCTTGACCTGACTAACGACTAACGACTAACGACTAATGACTAATGACTATCGACTAACAACCAATACCCCACTCTCTTCATCTCCTCGATACTCCCCCATTGCCTTTTTTCCATTTGTCTTTAGAATGAAGCCGACCCAGATCTGTTGACAATAATCGCGATCAAGGCATCTCTTATTAAAATCAAGGTCTAATACCTGCTATCAACCAGATAGATTATTACCTTGTTACTGTATTTTTTGTATTTCTGAGCCTGCTATGAAAAAAAATATCATTCTAGACACTGATTCTTATAAATTATCGCACTTTAAACAGTACCCACCTGGGACTGAACAGGTTTTTTCTTACATTGAAAGCCGCGGTGGTAAATTTGAAAGCACGGTATTTTTTGGCCTGCAGAAAGCACTTATTGAATTAAACCAGAACTTTCCTACCTGGGATGATTTTGCAGAGGCTAAATCCCTCACCAGCGCCCACGGTGTCCCTTTTAACGAACAGGGCTGGCGCGAGCTTATCGAGCTGGGTTATTTCCCACTGGAGATACGTGCGGTGAGTGAGGGCAAGGTTATCCCCACCAAAAATGTACTAGTCACTGTGGTTAACACTGATCCTAAGTTCTACTGGCTGACTAGCTATCTAGAAACCTCATTATTACGTGCTGTCTGGTACCCGACCACCGTCGCTACTTTATCCTTTGAGTGTAAAAAAATCATTCAACGTTACATGCAAGCCACTTGCGATTCTATTGAAGGGCTAGCCTTTAAATTACACGATTTTGGCGCACGGGGCGTTTCCAGCGAAGAGTCGGCAGGCATTGGCGGCGCCGCTCACTTAGTGAATTTCATGGGCACCGATACTCTCTCTGCTATTCGCTGCACCCGTGAATACTATGATGCGGGAGTTTGCGGATTTTCTATTCCAGCTACCGAGCACAGCACTATCACCAGCTGGGGTCGCGATCAAGAGCTGGAAGCTTATCGCAATGTACTCGAGCAATTTCCCACCGGGTTGCTCGCCTGTGTATCAGACTCCTACGACATATTTAATGCTGTCTCCACTTTATGGGGTGAGCAGCTCAAAGCCGAAGTGCTAAAACGTGATGGTGTATTAGTAATACGCCCTGACAGTGGCGACCCTGAAGATATTCTACCTATATTACTGGAGACGTTGGCCGAGCGATTTGGCTATCGCGAGAACAGCAAGGGATACAAGGTGCTCAATGATAAGGTCAGACTAATTCAAGGAGATGGCGTCAGCTTAAGTTCTATTGGCCGCATCTTGGAAATGATGACCGCTAAGGGCTGGAGTTCAGAAAACATTGCCTTTGGCATGGGTGGCGGACTACTACAGCAGCTCAATCGTGATACACAAAAATTCGCCATGAAAAACAGCGCCATCAAAATCAACGGTGCATGGCATGATGTCTACAAAGATCCAGTCACCGATCACGGAAAACGCTCTAAAAAAGGCATTTTGGACCTGCAAAACGGCAAAACTGTCAGAATTTCTCCAGAGCAACTATTTGCCGAGCGCCAACACTCGCAACTGCAAATCGTCTACCGCAATGGCGAACTGGTTAATAAGCTTAATTTCCAGCAAATTAGAGATAACGCTGCGCAGAGTATCTGAGCGCCTTTAGCCCCCTCTGGTGATAACTATTGCAAAATAAAGAAAAGGTTTAGTTTGTGTCACTGGGCTTGTGGATAACCTCTAGACAACTTTTCACAAGCTTTGAAAACGGCGCTACAGCCCGCTAATTAACTGGCGCCTTGAAACTACAGTTATTCACAGCTAGTTACCCACAGCTAGTTGCCATTTTCCATTAAAACGCCTTCTTTACACTTTATTTAACGCCATTTGTCAGTGTACATCAACAAATTAGGCTAACTTATTGATTTTTTGAAGATATTAACAAAATATGTGGACAAGTCGTTGGATAGTACATGGACAAGGCTCTGATAACCCTCTACAGCCCTTTAGCTATAACACCTTCAGCTTAGCGTACAAAAAACAGCCACTGTAGATAAAAATTTGAAATAGTGGCATTCTCAGGAAAAAGGTTAATATTGTATTCACCTAGCAACGGTCCACTGTGAGATAGCCTTTGAGCGCAGATGGAGCGCTATTATCCAGTAAAAAACTGCTGATATTGCCTGGGAGTCAAGGCGGTGCGTTTCTTAAAATTGCGTTGAAAATGGCTTTGATCGGCAAAACCTAACAGATTCGCAATCGTCGACAAACTCATACCTTCTTTTAGTAATGTTCTGGCACGTTTAATACGTTGATCTAATTGGTAGGCGTGGGGGGATTGTCCATAGTTTTGTTTGAAGCAGCGAATTAAATGATAAGGGCTCATATTCACCAGCTGACAAAAGTCATTCAAGCTCAGTGCACTGCCTAACTGATCCATAATCATCTGCTGCACTAAACTCAGGTTTGTCTGCGTGGTGGGTGTTTGCATGGTCTGACCGGTAAACAATTGTGTACAGTATTCTATTAACAAACCTTCAGCTTGTAGCGGATCAGTTTCCACTAACAGCGTTTCATATAATTGCGAGAAGCGTTGGTAATTGCCAGTATCACTCAGTAAATGCTGCTCGAAAGGCACATAGTCCATAGACTGTTGCGGTAGAAACTCACGTTGTAGCTCACCGACCCACTGCGTATTCACAAACAGCATTCTATAAGACCAATCTCCTGCCGCTGGGTTACATGAATGTGCATCACCTGGATTGATGGTGACAGTGACTCCTGCATAAGTGGTGTATTGACTGCTAAGATTCTGGTATTTGGCACTGCCAAAATCAACCACTCCAAACGAAAACTCATCATGGGAGTGGCTGCTGTAGCAATTATTGGAGTGATTGGCACTGCGTAATTCGACAAAGTCCAGCGCCGGGCTGCGTGCCATATGATCTACCGCTGACTGATTCACTCCCACCTCACTCCCTAAACAAACATTGCGACTACGCTAAGACTCAATAATAAACCCATCAACCGATTAAAGATAACTTGATAGCGCTGTTCAGAGAGTAACTGCCGCAATAGCTGCCCTGCCAGCGCCCATAGTGAGATACCAATAAAGCAGATAACTAACGAGAGCACGCTGAATATCATTAAGTATAAAGGTGCCGCCTCCTGTGTGGAGACAAACAGACTGACCCCAGACATGGCCACTAACCAAGCCTTTGGATTGAGACCTTGGGATAGTGCTCCTTGCAAGATGCTTGGGGCATGATGATGGGATGCCTGCATTTTTTCAGCACCTTTAGCCACTGCTATTCGATACGACATATACAGCAAAAACACTGCGCCCAGATATTTAACCCCCTGATTAAATTGCGGATAGCGGAGTAATAGTTGGTTTAAACCTAACCCAACCACTGCCACAATTAACCCATAACAAATTGATGCACCGGTTATGTGCGCCAGGGTGCCGCGATAGCCAAAACTTAAGCTGCTGCTGATCGCAATGATGTTAACCGGACCTGGGCTGGCCGCCCCTACAAAGGCAAAAATGATCATAGATATAATAACGCTCAGCATAACTCTCTCGATTGAAACCTAAAAGAGACCCACTGTAACGATATCTACCCTCTATTTATTGAACGAAATTGCGTAAATTAAATAAAACTATGTAACCAGTTACGTAATTAGTTTATATTATGTTTTTTGTTGTCGCTATTTTTGCTAGGGGTGTCATTTTGGATCATATGCAAACACTGGGCTGTCTCTCTTTAGGCAGCCGCTTCAAACGCCTCTCCGACAGGATGTACAAAGATGTGGCGAGCATTTATCAGGAGCAGGAAATTGACTTACACCCCTCTTACTTCCCGCTGTTTAATTTGCTGCATACCAAAGGGCCACTCACAGTCACGCAAGCTGCACAATTACTCCATGTGAGCCACCCGGCCATCAGTAAAATTGCCAATAAAATGCAGGCGGAAAAACTGCTGTTTAAAACCTCGGATCCCAGTGACGAGCGCCGCTTTTACTTGACGCTCGATGACAAAGCTACCGCACTGCTGCTAAAGATAGAGCCGGTATTAGATGAGATGCGTGATTATCTAGATAGCATTATCGATACCCAGCAATTTCCTATCTTAAAAGCACTCACAGAATTTGAGCGCGCCTATGATGAGCGTGGGCTGATAAACCCAGTGCTTAATGCATTGGCCAACAATATCAAAACACAGAGCCTGAGCATCGAGCACTGGCACAGCGATTTAAAAGAAGATTTTTATCGCCTGAATGCCGCTTGGATCAATAAATATTTTAACGGCCACTTCAACGATTTAGATACACAGGCCCTTGAAACACCAGAGAGTTATTACTTAGCCCGCGGCGGTTACATTTGGTTTGCTAAGTTTGAGCAAAATATAGTGGGCTGTATCGCCTTGGCGAATCATGACAATGGTTGTTACGAAATATCAAAAATGGGTGTGGACGAGCAATATCAAGGGCAAGGGATTGGTCGAAAACTGATGTTAGTCGCGCTGCAAAAAGCCCGCCAGCTGCAGGCCAACACCTTATATTTAGAGACCTCGAGTTTATTACCTAGAGCCCTCACTTTGTATCAACACATGGGCTTTAGCCAAATGGAACACCCTAATGGCGTCTCTAATTATTTGCGCTCAGACATCTATATGGAGTTAAAATTATGAGCGATAGCACCGCAAGTTCTCAGCTATTAGTAGAGCCCACGCGCGCGCGTGAATTTTTAAACGGTGCCAGCGCTACATTTCCACTGTTAGTCGGCGCCGCTCCCTTTGGTATCATCTTCGGCACTCTCGCTGAGCCGAACGGGCTTTCAGCGTTAGGTGCTATTTTAATGTCGGTGATTGTCTTTGCCGGCGCGAGCCAATTTATTGCGCTGGGTTTACTGGCCGCGGGCGCGAGCATCCCGATTATTATAGCGACGACTTTTATCGTCAATTTTCGCCATATTTTGTACTCGGCCAACTTAGTGGCGAAAGTAAAACATCTTCCCCAGTACTGGCGAGTCATCATGGCCTTTGGCTTAACCGATGAGACCTTTGCCGCGGTTAACAATCGTTACTTACAAACAGACAATTTGTCACGTGCGCACTGGTTTTACCTCGGATCTTTTCTCGCTATGTACAGCAATTGGATTCTCTGTACTTATATAGGCTTAACGTTGGGCAATATCTTCCCGCAGATGCAGAATTGGGGCTTAGATTTTGCGATGTCTGTGACTTTTATCGGCATGGTCATTCCCTATTTAAAGAGCCGTCCGATGATTGTCGCTGTATTAGTCAGCGCCTCACTAGCGGTGGTCAGCTACGATTTACCGCACAAACTTGGCCTATTAATGGCTTCATTTAGCGGTATTTGTGTGGGGCTTTCACTGTTGATGCTAAAAAATCGCCAGCCAGTCTCAAAGGAGCGCAAGCAATGAACGAAGGCTTCTTAATCGGCGGCATGTTTGTCGCTACCTTTTCGGTCAGATATATCTTGTTTGCGATGGCAGGCCGAGTACGTTTTCCCAGCTGGCTCAACAAAGCACTAGAATTTGTGCCGCCCGTGGTATTAATGGCCATCGTAGCGCCCAACATCAGCATGCCCAAAGGCGAGTTGTGGCTCAGCCCACTCAACCCTTGGTTACTGGCATCGCTAGTGGCTGTCATTACCGCACTAGTGCGCAAAGACTTACTCACGACTATTGTGGTGGGCATGCTGGCCTTTGCCGGGATGCGCTTTGGCTTGGGGATGTAACCGTTTTATGGCTCTTCAGTTTCAGCGCGGTGCGACTTGCAGGGGTTTATTGGCAGATACTTGAACTTAGATATCACTGTGATAATCTTGGCTTTTTATCTACTGGATATTCAATCCCTGTATACTAGGATTACTCCTACATTCAACAACGCGCCGCTGCCACACGGGTCATAGCGATTAGTTGTCTTACAAATCGCTATTTTCAAAGGAGTCTATTGATGAATAAGTTCGCCGCCAATCTCTCGATGTTATTCACTGAACTGGACTTTTTAGATCGCTTTGAAGCAGCTGCTGCAGCGGGTTTTACAGCGGTAGAATATTTGTTCCCCTACGATTATAGCGCTGAGGATCTCCAAGCTCAGTTACGTAAATATCATTTAACACAGGCACTTTTTAATGCCCCACCCGGTGATTGGCAAAATGGTGAGCGCGGCATCGCCTGCCTGCAAGGGCGCGAACAAGAGTTTATTGCGGGCATTGAACAGGCTATAGAATACGCCAAAGTTTTGGGTAATAAACGCATTCATGTGATGGCGGGAATTATTCCAGATGACAGCAGTACAGCGGCGACAGAACAACGTTATATCAATAACCTGCGACTCGCTGCACAACTTGCAAAAGCTGAGCAAATTACTATTCTAATAGAACCTATCAACAATACCGACATGCCTGGCTACCTACTAAATTACCCGCAACAGGCCATCGAATTTATTGATAAAATTGACTGCGCTAACTTGCGCTTACAGTTTGATTTTTATCACTGCCAAATAATGCAGGGCAATGTCATTGAAACCTTTAAACGCTTGCAAACTTACATAGATCATGTACAAATTGCCGGAGTGCCCGGTCGACATGAACCCGATCAAGGTGAGTTAAATTACCACTATATTTTGCAGCAAATCGCACAGTCAAGTTACGCAGGTTATATTGGTTGCGAATACTTACCACGCACGACAACTTTAAAGGGTCTTGGCTGGTTGAAAACTCTAAATAAGACCCTATAAAAGCAAGTGTTAGACGTGAAAAAATAGCAGCTTCGAAGATAATTTTTCTAAGCTTTTTTCTATTTTTGATGTTAATGTTTGCCTTCACCATAAGGTGATGGTTTATAATTGTGGTTAAACACCCATAGTAGGATTTCGATTTGCAATCATCTGTTGAATCAAAGCTAGAACAGCTTCAAGGCATCGGCCAACAAAATCTCTTAACTGAACTCATGCATGGCATTGAGAAAGAAGGTTTAAGAGTGACACCTAAAGGCAGATTATCCCAGAGTGATCACCCAACAGGATTGGGGTCAGCGCTCACTAATGGCGTAATCACCACCGATTACTCCGAGGCGCTACTTGAATTTATCACCCCTGTGTATAAAAACTCTTTGGATGCGATAAATTATTTAACCACTTTGCATCGCTATACTTATCAGCACTTAGCGGATGAAGTGATTTGGAATGCCAGTATGCCCTGTTACCTAGAGGGACCCGATGATATTAGAATCGGTGAATACGGCACCTCCAACAGCGGTAAAATGAAGCACATTTACCGGGTTGGCTTGGCCAATCGCTATGGAAAAATGATGCAGAGTATTGCAGGCATCCACTATAACTTTTCTATTGGTGATGAGTTATGGCTTGCGCTGCAAGGACTTGAAAACGATCAGCGCGATTTAAAGGATTACCGCTCTGATGGGTATTTCTCGCTAATACGTAACTTTAGACGTCAGTCTTGGATACTGCTTTATCTGTTTGGCGCATCTCCCGCGCTTTCTGATTCTTTTATGAAAGATAAAGAGCATCATTTGCAAACGCTAAATGGTCACACCTTATACTTGCCTTACGCAACCTCATTACGCATGGGTGATTTTGGTTATTCCAACAAAGCGCAAGAGAACCTCGACGTCTGCTTCAACTACTTAGATAGCTATGCCGCATCCCTACAACAAGCGATTAAAACACCGTTCCCAGCCTACACTGAAATAGGCATAAAAGTTGATGGGGAATACCGCCAACTCAATGCCAATGTTTTGCAAATAGAGAACGAGTATTACAGTGATATTCGCCCCAAGCGCGTTACCTTTTCAGGGGAAAAGCCGGTTGATGCATTAATCCAGCGCGGCGTAGAATATATTGAGGTACGTAACACCGATATTAATCCACTGCTACCTGTGGGAATAGATAACAGCCAAGCACAATTCATGGATGCTTTTTTACTGACTTGCCTGCTGCAAACCAATCGCGAAATTAACAGTGAAGAGTGCCAACGCATTAGTCACAATAACAATTTAGTGGTTAATAAAGGTCGCGAGCCCGGCTTAGAATTAAGAGATGATGAAGGCGATGTGCCGCTCACGCAATTAGCGAGCAATATACTTGAGCAAGTCGCTAAAGTTGCCAGCGTGATTGATAGTGTTAAAGGGGGGACTAACTATAGTGACAGTGTTGCCGCACAAGCTGCAAAAGTCGCCGATAGTGACCTAACTCCCTCGGCCATTATTCTCGCTTCACTGCGCGAAAGCGGCTTGCAGTTCACCGACTGGGCGCTGCATGTGAGTAAGCAGCATCGCGAGGACTTACTCTCCAAACCTCTGGGTGAGAAAGACACTGCAGCACTGGATGAAAAAGTCAGACTCTCAATACTACAACAGCACGAGATGGAAAGTTTTGATACGCTCGATTTCGATCAGTTCATCGATGAATATATGGAAGGCTAGTCGTTAGTCGTTAGTCGTTAGTCGTTAGTCGTTAGTCGTTAGTCGTTAGTCGTTAGTCGTTAGTATTTTAACTAGGACTAACGACCAAAGACTCGTGACTTTTCTTTTATCTCTACTGCGCAACAAAGCTAACAAAGAACAAATCTGTCACTTGCGTAGTTTCTTCATCCCCTTCATCTGCCAATCTTTGTTTTACCAGTAGTATCGCTTTTTTCGCCAATATTTTTTGTGCCGATACCGAGCTCATATTCTCTTCACTTTGCGACATCAGCAAAAACAAGATGTCATTGCGTATCGCCGCTATATGATTTCCTATCGCCTGCTCTGTCGCTGAAGAACCCGCTTGAATGGTGATTTCGCACTTAACAAAATGCAGTTGTGAAGTTTCACCAAAGTTGGCGACAAAAGGCTTGAGCTCCACATAACCTACATATTCTTCGTCATCTCCTTCATCCGCTACTGCAAAAGGGATCCACATACTCAACAACAATACCGCTACCGCTTTTAATAACATCCCTAATACTCCCTTGAACATAAATTTTTCTTAAACCAACACAAACTTACTGCTGAAATAATTTTTCCACGACTCATGATTTTGATATCTAATTGATACCTTTACCTTTAAAAACAAATCTATTATCAGTGTAGCTGCAAACCAACAATCAGCATAACAAAAAGCAGCTTAGATTAACTATTTTTCATCTAGATTTGATTCTTTAGCCAATGCACTTGCACCCACTAAGACCTAGGCTTAATATTAAGAGACATGCCACAATTAGGTACATGCAATCAACATCAATATCTTGGGTATGGTTTTATTGAACGCAATCAAGCTGTCTTGCATGCACCCCCAGTAAAAGGAGAAGGATTATGTTAGATCAATGCCAGGGAGCAAAACAAAAATGGGGTGGCGTCAACGATGTCATTGATGCATGGTTAGAGGGGAGACAAGTTCTTATTTCGCACTTTGTCGCACTACCCTCACAAAGTATAGCCAATGGTTTAAATGAGCGTTTGAGCTTATTTTGCGATTTATTAATGGATTACCTATCCTCAGGACACTTCGAAGTTTACGAGCAGCTACTACGTGAAGGCGATGAATTCGCCGATGGATCGGTAGAGGCTGCGCAGCAACTTTTCCCTCTGATTCAGCCGACTACCGACCAAGCGCTAGATTTCAATGAAAGTTTCTCATCTATGCAAGACCCGACGGTACAGCAAATCAGAGAATTTGCAGAGCAATTATCGCTACTTGGAGAGGCCCTTGAAAACAGGTTCGCACTTGAAGATAAGATGATTGCACTGCTGCATTTAACCCACAGCGACGCCGTACTCGCCATATAAAAAGGTTGTTCAGTAAATGCCAATTAAACTCATTATCGTAGGGCTCCTATCTGCCGTATTAACAGCTTGTAGCTCAGGGGAACCCCCGTTTGATTGGCAAAACTATGCAACCTTAGGCCTTTATAGCGCCGCTATCTCTAAAGACGGACGCTACGCGGCAATTGGCGCTCAACAAGAAGGTGGCAGTCTTTGGGAAATAGAAACCGGCGAGCGCCTCTACGACTGGAACCACCAAAAAGGCGAGCGCTCACTTATCGCTAAAACAGCCTTTTCCCCCGAGGGCGATTTTGCTGTTACCGCCAACCAACAAGATTTAGTGTTATGGCACACAGCGACGGGGAAACCCGAGTGGTTTTGGAGTTCACCCGGTGAAATTCTAGCCATCGCTCTAACACCTAAGGGTCGTTATGCACTAGTGGGCCTCGCCAATCATACTGCAGTATATTTTGATATCGTCAACGGCGGTATCAAACGTACTTTTCGGCACACTGGACGGGTTCGCTCCGTGGCACTGAGTCGCGATGGGAAATTGGCGATTACTGGTTCTGATGATTACATCGCGCGCATTTGGGATGTCAATTCCGGGAAATTATTGAGCCAGCTTAAACTTGATAACATCATCGACTCTGTTGCTATCAGTGATGATGGCAGTATCGCCTTCAGTGCTAGCAGCTTAGAAAGAGGCGTAGTTTGGGATCCACAAACAGGCGAAGTCATTACTTATATCAGTGGCGATGAGTCTTTCATGCAAAAGCGTATTAGCTATTTAAGCGCCAGATTTTCAGAGGATGGTAGCGAGTTGCTCACCGGCAGTTCATCAGGCTCTGTACAACTTTGGGATGCTTTAGATGGAACGATGCTTGAGTACTGGCGAGCGCATAAAAAGGATGCCTATGGACCTAACAGCGTTAGTGTATTAGCGGTTAGTTTTTCTAACGAGGGGATCTATCTAGCACTGGGTAGCAATGGTGTGTTGAACGAGTTTGAATAGCGATAAATAAGATCGAAGATAAGAGGGCGACATCACAGTCGCCCTTTTTATGGTATGACGCGCCGGCATGGATGCCGAGGAGCGTATATGTACAGGATGTACGGTATGGCGCGCCGGCATGGATGCCGAGGAGCGTATATGGCTATAAAAAAGCCTATTTATCGTCGCTTTCAGCAACCGCTTCCACTTTTGCTTTAACGATTTCTATCAATTTAACGCGAAAGATCAATGTCTCGCCTGGGCCAATTGACGCGCCGGCACCTTGATTTCCATAAGCTAGATCTGATGGGATATAGAGTTTAGCTTCACCGCCCACTTTTAAGTGCTGTAGACCTTCAGTCCAACCTTTAATAACTTGACCAAGCCCAAAGGTTGCCGGCTTTTCACGTTTAAACGAGCTGTCAAAAACATCACCTGCTATTGATGTGCCCTCGTAGTGAACGACAACAGTATCTTCAGCCGTTGGGTTATTTCCTTCACCTTGCTTGGTTATCTCGATTTGCAAACCGCTTTTGGTGGTAATCACTCCTTCGCGCTTACCGTTTTCAGCTAAGAATTTTTTACCAATATCCATGTTATCTTGGGCTTTTTTTGCAGCCGCGGCTTTGGCGATAGCAGCATGTTTTTCCGCTTCAGCTTGTTGCAATGCAATTTGTTTGTCTTCGAATTTTTTCAGTGAAGCTGCAATTTCTTCCTCAGAAAGCTGTATTTCTGCATCTGAATAAATATCATTCAGCGCTGCACTAAAGGCATCCAGATCCACATTTTCAATATTCGCCTTCATTTGTTTGGCCATCATCAAACCAAAGCTATAACTCAATTTTTGCTCATCGCTCTTTAACTCAACAGCCACGACAGATGTCGTGGCAAATATAGATGTCATAGCGATCGCTAACAGTGTTTTTCTCATTTTGATTCCTTAAAAATATATCCAATAAAACAATGACTAAAATAAAGATTAACAAATAGGACAGTGTTATTTCTAAAAGTTCTTATCTGTCGGTACTTAATGATTAAACTTTTTACCTAATACCATTTATATGTTCAATAGCGCCTTTTTCAAGTGTAGACCAGCAAAGTTCAAAAGCTGTATTGTCAGTGACTGCACTTTTATCACCATTTATTCGACACAACGCCAAGTTTTCATTGACCAACTTAGCGTCATCAGCCAACGCACTCTCACTGTAATGCTCATATGCAGCATACATTTTAGCGAGCTCTACTTGCTCAGCATTTAATTCCGCAGCCAATATTTGTTTGTAACACTTCAAAAACTGCGCTTTATCTTGTGCCGATTCTTCCATTAAGGCTTTCACGCGCTTGCGTATCGCTCGTAAAGGAGTGGTAACTTGTGCGTTCCACAATCGATCACCGCTGTTCGGCTCACATAACAAGGTGAGTTTTTGCCCCTTAGCCGCCAGCCAAACGGCAAATATCAGTTGGTTTACGTTATACCCATACTTATTTTGCAGGGTTAATAAAACACTGCTCACCTCTAAGTCGGTATAAAACGCTTTGGCAAATCCCCACAATTCATTCTCAATTTTCATCTTCCACTACCTACGAGCATACAAAGCACCAGCACCATGCTAAAATCGCCGGCCATAAATTCCAAAATTCGACCCTATCGGCCCAAGATGATCCAATTACAAGAACTTAGTTTACTTCGCGGCACACAGCAACTTTTAAATCATGCTGATCTCACTTTGCACTCTGGCTGGAAGGTGGGGATTATTGGTGCGAACGGGGTCGGTAAAACCAGCCTGTTCAAATTAATACTTGGCGAACTACAACTCGATGCTGGCGAACTTAAAATGTCCGGCAATCAAGTCATCGCGCACATGGCACAAGAAGTCCACTCAAACGACCGCAGTGTGTTGGATTACATTCTCGATGGCGATACCGCATTGAGAAATATACAGGGACAAATCGCCCTTGCCGAGCAGGAAAACAAAGCCGAACGCATTGGCGAGTTACACGCTCAACTTGATAATATCGATGGCTACACCGCCGAGTCTAGAGCGCAGCAATTACTCAATGGTCTAGGTTTCGCCAGTGATGATGGCGAGCGTAACGTCAAAGACCTATCCGGTGGCTGGCGCATCCGCTTAAATTTAGCCAAAGCGTTAATGTGTCGCTCAGACGTATTATTACTGGATGAACCTACCAACCACTTAGACCTCGATGCCACTTTATGGCTAGAGACTTGGCTGCGTAATTATCAGGGGACATTACTGTTAATATCCCACGACAGAGACTTTCTCGATCAAGTGGTTGATCACATTGTGCATATGCACAGCGCTAAACTAGACATTTATCGCGGACAGTACAGCGCCTTTGAAAAAGCCAAAGCAGAGCGCTTGGCACAACAGCAAGTCCAATATGAAAAACAACAGCAGCGCATCAGTGAAATAGAACAATTTGTGCGTCGCTTTAAAGCCAAAGCATCAAAAGCAAAACAGGCCCAGAGCCGAGTAAAAGAATTAGAGCGCATGGATGTCATTGCTGCCGCACATATTGACAGCCCTTTTACCTTTAGTTTTCAAGCCAGTGAGAAAGCGTCTAACCCTCTCTTAACTCTGCGCAAAAGCGATTGTGGCTACGCGACAACCACTATCTTAAATAAAGTGTCTATTTCGTTGGCACCAGGTACTCGTATCGGATTATTGGGGCCTAATGGCGCGGGTAAGTCCACGCTGATAAAAACCTTAATGGGTGATCTTGCCCCTCTCAACGGCGAGCGCAATACTGGCGAGCATTTAAGAATTGGCTATTTCTCACAGCATCAACTGGAAGCATTAGATTTAGAAGCCTCAGCCTTAACTCACATCATGCGTATTTCACCAAAGGCCACCGATCAACAAGTGCGCAATTTCTTGGGCTCTTTTGGCTTCTTTGGCGATGATGCGTTTAGCCCCGTTAAGAACTTTTCAGGTGGAGAGAAAGCCCGAGTAGCGCTTTCGTTAATTGCCTGGCAGAAACCTAACTTACTGTTACTCGATGAGCCTACCAACCATTTAGACTTAGAAGTACGCCACGCTTTAACCATGGCACTACAAGAATTTGAAGGCGCGGTTATTTTGGTCTCGCACGATCGCCATTTATTGCGCAATACCGTTGATGAGTTTTTATTAGTCGCCAACGGCACTGTCACTGAATTTACCGGCGATTTAAATGATTACCAACAGTGGCTCACGGAACAGAGACGCAATTTATCACCTGATAAAATGGTCAGCAGAGAGAACCGCTCCCAGAGCGCTGATGAGAAAAAAGAGCTTAAACGTCTTGCAGCGGAACGTCGCACCGCCCTAAGACCGTTAAAAAACAGTATCGCTAACTTAGAAAAGCAGATAGATAAATTGCAGGCAAGCCTTAGTGAATTTGAAGAGCAACTCAGTGATGCACAACTGTACACCACTGAAAATAAGGATAAGCTCAAAAAATTGCTCACAATACAAGCCAGTGATAAAAGCCAGCTTGATACCGCGGAAAATCAGTGGATGGAAAAACTCGAAGAATTAGAAGCTATTGAAGCGGATTAATGCAACCCAAAATAGCTTAAGCAACAATGATTTATTGAACTATACTCAGAAAGTATTCTGTGGCAGCTAAACTACAACTAAGTATTAACCTTATTCGTGGTTCACACCTAGCTAAGTACTAGCTGATAGAATACTATTGCGCCTATATTCTAGTCATTATTCTTAAAGGTTAAGTATGCAAGCAAGTCTTAATTCAATCCACAAACCCAGTATTTTTAGATTTAAAGAAGACCGCTGGCCTGTGGCCATTATTCTCAGCTTAACTGTGATCGACTTTATACTCTACTTTGCCGTCACCAGTATTACCGTATTCATCACTTACTACGCGATTATGCTTATTCCAAAAGGTGTTATCTGTGCCTGGAATCACCATCACCAGCACTTGTTTACCTTTCGTAATAAACATCTAAACCGTTTTCTAGAATTCTTTTACGCGCTGCACACCGGAGTATCGACTCACTTGTGGCGTTTGCATCATGTATTGGGTCATCATTTAAACTTTCTTGATCAAGAAAAAGATGAAAGTCGCTGGAAGCGCAAAGACGGCACTAAAATGGGCGTCATTGAATATTCATTAGAAGTTGCACTAACTGCGTACCCTAGAGGTTATACCGTGGGTAAGCAGCATCCTAAGCAACTTCAAGTGTTTGTACGTTACACTGCTATTACTTTGGCTATTATTATTGGCCTGGTCATCTGGAATCCACTAGCAGCACTATTTTTGTTTGTGCTACCCATGATTACCAGCTTGATATTTACCGCTTATGTCACTTATGAACACCACTCTGGATTAGATACTCAAAATGAGTTTGAAGCTTCATTCAACAACCTCAACCCAGTGTTTAATTTTTTAACCGGTAACCTTGGCTACCATACTGCACACCATTACAAACATGGTCTGCACTGGTCTAGATTACCTAAATTACACGCTAAAATTGCCCACAAAATTCCTGCACATCTCTACCAGAAATCAAATATTACCAAGTTAATGTTAGGTGGTTTCATTCTGAACTTTTTTAACCGCTCTAAAAGCTAGTTCCTCATGCCTAGGCTGTGCCTGCTCTGCTTAAAATCAGCCAGGCACTGCTTGATTCACTATAAAAACTCCCCTTTAAACCAGCCCCATACTCCAAAAGAAAACCCCGGAAAAATATCGATACCCGCTGCTGACTTCAGTAAATAAAGAATCAAGATGCCAAACATTGCGCTGAAAGTTAAAAACACCCCCAGTGCTGCCGCCTGAATTAACAAGCCTAACCTTCGCTCTCTAGAACTTAGCTCTCGACGGTTCCTGCCCGCCACTAGTACATAATAATAACGATAGCGAAAAAACTTAATAGTACTGCGCACATCAATAGCGTGGGTTCCCCAAGTTCTGGCACCGATGGCTATTTTAATGTTTACCAATTGCTCCTCAGTAAAACTATCTTGTACTTTCTCGGGCATTCTATCCAACAATTTACGCAGCCCTACTTCATTTTTTAACTGATCTCTAGCAGCCGTATTTTCTGCGGCAAGGGTTTCCATCGGATCTATTTCTCCATTAAATAAAAAAACCCGCAATAGGCTGCGGGGTATCCTTGATGATTTAGGCTGCGCCTACTTCATCAGTATTAAAACACGACTATTCCATGTTTGGGCAATAACTGTTTAAGAGTATAGTCGCGATGATAAGTTGCTGCTTGATGAAATTTATAAACGTCCATCTGCGCCATTTCGCTGGAGTGGTTCACATCTTCAAAATCCGATTTTTGCTGCTCCCAATCGTGCTTAGAAAAGTGTAACGCTTCGTTATCTTCAGTAGCAAATAACTGCCCTGAATTGATCAAATCCACCCATGCATCGATGCGCCCCTGTTTAGGTAATTCTTGCCTTAACAGCTTATCGACACTCTCTTTAATCTCTGCAAATGCTACCGCATTTTTAGCGCCACCTTGCTCTTTCATAAACTGAGAAAAGAGCAAGTGCAGTTTTTCACACCCCTCGAGAAACGTCGCGGGATTGTCCCGCCACTGTGTCTGCTCAGACTGCAATTTGTAGCGAAAGCGCCACTTCAAATATGGCCTATCAGGATAAGTACCCACAGCCCCATGACCTAATGCCCCAGTGGCGACACTGGCACCTTTACTGATAATATTTCGATAGTTTTTAAGCAAAAAACTGGGTGCGTATTTACTGATAAAAGATGAGTATTTATTCATCACATACGCTTTCATTTTCGGATCTTTTACATCGAGTTCGAACGATTGACCATCCACCTTATTTTGCGTGGAGCTAACCCCTGAAAAGCCATAGTGAGAAAAAGTATCTGCGTAGACATGCGCCATAATCCCCAACAAATGCAGACCATAACTGCCTTTTAAGCGCAGTGCGTGTCTAATATGATTTTGCGTCATCTCCCGAACTAATGGCCCATCTTTGCGGCACAATAACTTCTGTGACAAGCTAGTACCACTATTTCCCGGATAAAAATGAAACGGGATCCATACTTTACGCTGCTCAGCATGATCAGCAACGGCATTACCCACCGCCTCTGCATTAGTGTGCGCAGTGGCCACGGTGGTAAACATTCCACCGTCCTCATGAACCTCGCTGTCATTGTCGGTTGAATCATCAACGTATTGCGCTGCGTAGGCAATCACACGGGCCTTTGTTACTTCAATACCTGCTGCTCGCGCCATCGCGTATGTCGCGTAGTAATGCATGTCCTCTTGCATAATAAACTCCTTTTTATAGTTAGTGTCCATCCAGAAACAGATGCCTACTGCGGTTGTCCCACTGGCCCGATCTGTTCACTACTAGATATAGTTATTTAGAATGACTAAACGCCCATATCTAGTAGCACTCATCTCAGGCCATTGTGTCAACCTCGCGACGGCCCCGTTTCTGGATGAACACTAGTTAGTGCCGCTGGTAAAATTTTAAACTTTACCGTTCTTGTCTGGGCTACATTTTAAAATACCTATAAATACGGCAAAGGCTAGCTTTTATTGTTCAATATCTGCACAATCAACGGCGCTTTAATTACTTTCTTGTGAGTTGTTTCACCGTTAAGTGACAGTCTTATAAGGTATTAAGATGTTTATAGTCAGTCAAAAGCCAGCCAAAAAAAATCCCAGCTAGCGAGGATAATCATGAAAAGGATTTCAACAGATTTATCTTTAATCGAAGATAGCTACCAAGTAGTCGTCATTGGCTCAGGTTATGGTGGCAGTATTTGTGCTTCGCGCTTAGCCCGTGCTGGCCAACAAGTTTGTCTATTGGAACGCGGCCTTGAAATACTCCCCGGTGACTTTCCAGATACCCCATTAGAGGCGGCGGAGCAGCTACAAATAGATACCAGTGCCGGTAAAATTGGCAGCCCTACCGGCCTTTACAACATCCATGTTAATAAAGAGCAAAGCGTGGTGGTAGGCTGTGGTTTGGGCGGTACATCGCTGATCAATGCCAATGTATCTCTGGAGCCTGACCCAGATGTATTCGCCCAAGATTGCTGGCCGCAAGAAATCAAAAATGATCGAGAAACTCTGCTAAAACAAGGCTTTGATCACGCTCGCGAGATGTTAAAGGCGGTGACTTATCCAATGGACAGACCCACCCCTGCCAAACTGAGTGCCCATCAGCGCTCCGCTGAACATATGGGTGATGCTGCAACGTTTTATCGCCCCCCCATCAACGTTAATTTCGAGCATAAAATCAACCATGTAGGTGTGGAACAACCCGCTTGTAATGACTGCGGTGATTGTGTGTCAGGTTGCAACAGCGGCGCTAAGAACACCACTTTAATGAACTATTTACCGGATGCTTACAACCACGGCGCTGAAATATTTTGCGCCGCTTCGGTTAAATATATCGAACAAAATAACGGGCGCTGGGTAGTGCACTTTGAAGCGGTGGATGCCGAGCGTGAAATTTTTGATGCCCCCGATCAATTTATTTTAGCAGACTTGGTCATAGTCGCAGCAGGCACCCTTGGCAGTACTGAAATTCTGTTGCGCTCCAAGGCGCAAGGGCTGTCTATGTCAGAGCAACTAGGCAAACACTTTAGCGGCAACGGCGATATTTTGGGTTTTGCTTACAACTGTGATCAACAAATTAACGGCATTGGTTTTGGTGACAAACCCGAGCAAGATTTTGCTCCTGTCGGCCCCTGTATTACCAGCATCATTGATTTGCGCGGCCAGCATGAGAGAGCGCAGCAGATGGTGATAGAGGAGGGATCCGTTCCCAGTGCCATTGGCGCTTTATTACCCAACGCACTGTCACTGGCGGCGAACACTGTTGGCCAAGACACCGACGAGGGCTTCAGAGATGCCTTTCTGGAGAAAATGCGCACTTTACAGAGCAAAATTCAAGGTCCCTACAAAGGCGCTATCAATAACACCCAAACCTATCTGATTATGAGCCACGATGATAGCGCAGGGGTCATGCACTTAAACGCCAACAAACTAAGAATTAGTTGGCCGGGATTAGGCTCACAACCTAACTTTGCCCAGGGCAACCGCAACCTTTATAAAGCCACAGAGGCCTTAGGCGGCGAGTACATAAAAAACCCGCTGTGGGACAAGTTATTCGATTACTCTCTCGTTACTGTCCACCCTCTGGGTGGCTGCGTAATAGCTCGAGATGCAAGCCTTGGTGTCACTAATCACAAAGGGCAAGTGTTTACTGGCACGGCAGGCACCCAAGTGTATGCTGATCTCTATGTCTGTGACGGTGCTAGCATCCCCACCTCTCTTGCCGTGAACCCACTGCTAACCATTAGTGCCATGACCGAGCGCTGCTGCGAAATCATGGCAAAGGATCGAGGTTGGGAGATCAACTATGCCTTTGCCACCGAATCTACCCGCCCACAAACGGCTAAAAAGCTGGGCATTGCGTTTACCGAAACCATGAAAGGTTTTGTGGCAAAACCTAATACTTCAAATAGTCCTAGCCAACTCAATGAGCCACTAGCGGCTTATAAAACGGCATATGATAACGGTAAACAGCAAAGCTCTCCTTTTGAATTTACCTTGACTATCAGCTCGCCAGATTTAGAGCAAATTCTTACCTCCCCAGCGCACAATGCCCGCATGAGCGGCACCGTTAACGCGCCTATATTATCCGATGCTCCGCTAATGGTGAGCGAGGGAGTGTTCAATTTATTTGTCCGTCACAGCGACACCCCAGACACCAAGCGCATGAAGTACAACATGCTGTTGACTAGCGAGGCTGGCGATAAATTTTTCTTTAGCGCTTATAAGAGTATTACAGAGGGCAAAGTCACTGATATTTGGCCCGCGACCACCACCCTCTATGTTGATATTTACGCAGGCACTAACCAACAAGGCAGTTTAATAGCTCAGGGAATATTGCATATTGAACCGCTCGATTTTGCAAAACAGATGACCACCATGCGGGCCACCACCGCCAAAGACAACTTCGAAAAACTCAAGGCGATTGCCCGTTTTGGCCAATACTTTGCAGGCAGTCTTTACCAAAGCTATGGCGGGATTTTGTATCAACAGCCATTATTTAACCCAGAAGCTCCCCCACGCAAAAAACGTCCACTGCGCGCCGATGCCCCACAAGTGCATTGGTTTAGCACTGCTGATGGAGTTGATTTACGTCTCACCCGCTACCTAGGCGGAAACAAAGGCCCCGTCATGTTAGTGCACGGCTTAGGGGTCTCCTCTGCCGTTTTTTCCACCGACACTATCGATACCAACTTGACCGAATATCTAGTCGCCAACGATTACGATGTCTGGTTATTGGATTTTAGAGTGAGTATTGACTTACCTTGTGCCGCTGATCAATCCGACGCTGATCAAGTGGCCAAGTATGATTTTTGCGCCGCTATCAACACCATAAAAGAACAGACGGGTTGTCACTCAGTACAAGCAATTGTGCACTGTTACGGCGCGACTACCTTTTTCATGAGTTTGCTCACAGGGCTCAAAGATGTGCGCTCAGTAGTCTGCTCGCAAATTGCCACACACCTCGTTATCCCTAAATTGACCGAGTTGAAAACTGGCGTGCACTTGCCTGGATTTTTAGAAAAACTCGGCGTCCAGGAAATGAGCGCCTATACCGATACTCAACAGAGCTTTGTCGAAAAATTATTTGACCGGGCCGTGGGCATTAATGCCTTATCTCAAGCACAGGGGCAATGTAGCAGCAATGTCTGCCACCGTATTACCTTTCTCTACGCTTCACTGTTTCGCCACGAGACTCTCAATCAACAGCTGCATGAGAACTTACATGAATTGTTTGCAGAGGCTAATATCAGCAGCTTAAAACATTTAGCCGCGATGTGCCGTGCTCATCACTTAGTGGATGCCCAAGGGGCTGATATCTACTTACAAGAAAGCAATTATGCCAACCTCGATTTGCCCATTTGTTTTATCTCAGGCGCACTCAACAGCTGTTACCTACCAGAGAGTACGCAGATAACCTACCAGACGTTATGTGATAAATTTGATCCCAGCCAATACTCTCGCTCTGTTATCCCCGACTACGGGCATATTGACTGTATCTTTGGCGCAAACGCCGTTGAGGATGTGTACCCGATCATGTTGGCACACTTAGAGAAAACAGCTAGCGTCTAGTTTCAGCTAGGAGGCTGCCCGAGAACTGCGATCGTAGCGAGAGCAAGACTATTTTGGGCGAAATTAGCGGTGATTTGAGGCGAATAGCGTGCTATTTAACGAAATTTAGCGTTAATTTTAACCAAATAGACTTGGTCGCAGTAGATTAGTCTGCTCTCAGACAGCCTTCTATAAATTAAATAGCAGTAGTTAAACCGGTTCAAGCGGCGCGCAAGGCTGCACACCTCTTATTTGCATGCCGCCACGCGCACCTACTTCAATAGAGCCGTAGCGCTGCTTAAAAACCGGCGGCAACTCTCTATCTTGGGCTGCAGATATCCACAATCTGAGCAAATGTCGGCGTTTCTCAGGCTGTGCATAATCGACAAAAGCGGTTCTGTCGTGCAGCAAGTTATGATTATAAACAAACTGCATATCCCCGGGCTCTAGCTGCATACGCAAATGTAATTGCGGATCATTGCACAGCTGATCAAATTTATCTAACGCTGCTATGTGCTGTTCGCTCAACTTAAAAGCGTCATCAAAGCGCTGCGCCGAATCAATGTATTGGCGCTGATAAATAGTCGATAGCTTATCTTGGTACCAGTTAAACACCGGAATAGAGAAATAAGGGTCCATACCCTGGGGTATTTCACCACGTCTATCTGTGGCGATAGGATCTAACAGACAGGCAAGTAATTCACTGTGGTTCTCGCGCATTTCATTGAATACCGTCAGCGCACTTACTAGTAACGATTCGCCACCTGATTTAGCCTTATTCAAGCACAGTAGTGCCACGATGTCTGCAGAGTCTGTATGAAAGCTCTGTCGCTCATTGGTTTGATAGATACGTACACTGGGATCATCACTGCGTTTATTTAAATCACGCACATGCCCCAGCACATGCCCTTTGCCATTTTGCATGCGCGCATTGCCCAAGTGTGCACCAAAGCCATAAAACATCGCCGCCAATTGTGCAGTGCTAAATTGATCTCGCTCGATACCTTTGATCAACATAAAACCTAGGCCACTGGTGAGTTGAGTGCCCAGAAACTCAATTTTTGCCAGTAGTGAGGTCAGTTTGAAATTGCCTTTATTGATGGCGCTAATATCCTGACTCTCCTCGAGACAGCGATCAGCAGCCCCAGCTAACTGTGTAACTTCTGCACTACTTAGCTGCATCACCCATTGCTCTGGATCAGCCTTGAGAGAATCGCCGTACCAAGCGCCCTGGCAGACTTGCACTGGCGGTAATTGTTGTAATGGTGGTTTTTTCTGTGTGTCTAACATATTGAGTGAACTCTAGGATGGTTGATGCTGCCGGTTAGTTATTTCTATATTACTGGCAATAGTGACGCTAATTACGCTGATATTGTCTCTAGCTGTTCTTGATTTTGCCAATGTCATTAGGTGTTTCACTATCGCATCGGCATTGCCCCCGCGCTGCATAATTTGATGCATTTCAATTTCCGTTACCTCTTTAAACAAGCCATCACTGCAAATCAAAAAACTGTCACCCTCCTCTAATGCCAATAGTTTAACTTCAACCTGTAAATCATCATTGGCACCTATTGCCCTGGTTATAACATTGGCCGCGGGGTGTGCCTCGGCATCAGCGGCATCTAACAGTCCTAAATTGACCAGTTCTTGCACTTGGGAGTGATCGCTGGAAATGGCTTCAAAGATGTTATTGCGCAACCGATAAACACGGCTATCACCCGCCCACATCACGGCACCGCGATCATTGCAGGCCAGCAACAACGCCACGGTACTGCCTATGGTGGTAGGGATCTCGCGCTGTTGCGCTACCTCTAACAAATGCGAGTTCACCTGTTGCAAAGCGCTTTGCACCGCGTCCACATAAGCTTCAATAAAGGGCCGTTGATAGTGCTGTTTTAATTTATCAACGATGGCCATGCTCGCCACATCCCCCGCATCGTGTCCGCCCATACCATCGGCGACCACCCACATGCCGATAGCGGGAAAATCTAAACAGGCATCTTCATTAATCGCGCGCAAATTACCTTTATCTGTCATTGCCGCTGAGTGCCAAACAAACCGATTTGATAAATTCATATGTATGCCTATTTTACTGAACTCAACCGTCTAATAGCATGAAAGGATGACCTTTAACTACCACTGCTCCCAGCTACCTGAACTCCAATTACCATCTAACATAGCGGCAAAATCAGTGTTGATCGGCAACCCTGCGCAGACCAATAAACTGGCGCTAACTTGGGCTGAACCTCTGCCCCACCACACGCTGTAATCTGACAGACGCTGCAGTAATAACTGATGAGTCAAATTAGGCACCGCCTCAATAGCCGCACCTCCCTGTAATGGCAACTGCCAGGCGCTGCCAAAACCTATATTAGTAGCACTGCCATGAGCCGCTGTCGATTTGTCCAAAGAGCCCAGCGAAACCACTCTGGCATCAAAAGTTTCCAAGTTAAAGCGCGGGTCTTCCAGCGCACTGACTAATACTTCTTCTGCCATATCAAACCAGGTCTCAGCGCGTGTGGCTATTTGCATCGGGTTCACATCCAGTGGCAGCTGGCAGGCAATGGTCAATGGGAAATAGCGCCCAACACTATCAACGCTGGGCATCACTAGACCCGCCCAGGGATACTCGCCCGTTAAGCCTTTCGATAATACAAAGCGCCAGATAGGGCTGGTTAAATACAAATTCAACCAGTTATCCTCCAGCTGATTTTGGCTGGTGGCAATACCCGACTGCAACCAGTGATCCCAGGGCTCAACAAACTGACTGGGCAGTCTGCGATTAACAAAGTCGCCAGTACCGGGAAGTTTTCCATAAAATCCTGCGCTCATAACCTATAACCTATTGGGGCAGCGAAAATTATGCATTTGCGCTGTCTGGAAAGGATTGGATACGGTATTTGCCTTTAATCGCCACGTCGATTTAAAGCCTTTAAGACTAAAAGTCGCCTCTACTTCGTTGCTAGATTTAACTTTTATTTTTGATCGATCTAACAGTCGAAACAGCGCCCAAGCACCTTCAATAGTCGACGCTGCCTTGCTATTTTTATTACTGATAAACACTACTCGCAGCTGATTATTACTGTTGGGAGCAGGCCAGCGAGCGTTGTGGGTACGCGCGGGGCCATGTCTGTATCTAAACTGCTGACCCTCCAAGTTTAAGCTAAAGCTCTTTACATCCCTGTCCAAAAATATTGGCTTTAAACCAAAACTGACCGAAGGGCTTGCACCACCTAACTGGAAGTAGGCATCCCGTATTCCCGCTGCCCGCTTGAATTGCACTAAAGTATTGTTAGACATGCCAATATAACTATTACCAATGGGCTTCCAACTCCAGCGGCCATTTGCAGAGACCCGCACAAAAGGTTTGACGTTGTCTTCAAAGAAAGCGTCTATCAAGCCGCCTGGCGCAAACAACTTACCAAAATCGAGTAGCGCAATATCTCGGCCGCTCTTCTTGAAGAACGGATAACGATTTTGAATGGCCTTTTTACACAGCGGTAAAATCTCAGCCTGCCAAATTTGGTTGATCTGCCCGCGCGCACCCGACATAGTGACGCTGCGACTGTTCTGCATAATCTGCTGCATCCAACTTTTCACTGGCTCCGGCATGCGAGTAGTTTCAGATTGCATACGTGTTAGTAAATCTCCAGCTACCCCTTCCGTCGCGGCGCTGAGTGAATCGGCACCAATGCCCACCGACATCGTTTCGAACTGGCCAAACAGCTGCGCAAATAAGCTGTAGAGCTGATCAATGGGCGCGCCACCGGCCTCTGATTTTTTTATATAACCGTTGATCAATGCGAAATGCTCATCTACTTGTTGCTCGGGATGTTGCACTACCACAGTACTGCCACCTCCTGTTGCTGACAGTAATAACCTGGATAAGCGCCCTTTATTGTCTTTGCCGGTGACTTTACCTACCGCTTTATCGAGTAGCCCCTCTTCAAATAATGAGGTATTGATAACAGTAGTTTGTAGCAGGTTTTTCATCGGTGAATTGGGCGAGGCTAAAGTATCTAAAATATCTGTCGCCTGACTGAGGTTTTTAAAGCGCTTGATGCGCAAATCCGAGAGCAGTGCATCCCAGTTTTGATTGTAATCGCTAAAGTAGCGCTGCTGCATCTGTTGCTTTAACTGCTTTACCTCAGGGCCAGATAACGCTTCTTTTTTCGGATCTAATACCCAATTTTCCTCACTGGATATTCTCGATACTGTATTCATTTTATCTTTGAAAAAATCGTGGTAACCCGCTTTGGTAAATAAGCTGGAAATACCTTCATCCAGTGGCGCGCCACTCTCCCGGTAAAATACTTTTTCCCCGAGTGGCCCCATGGCATCAATCAACTTAAACGGCGTTTGATCAACCGCTTGATAATCGCGTTTAACCCGCCCATAAAGTAGCTCGGACAGCGGTACCGATTTAAGCGTTAGACGAGCGCTGGCGACAATGTTTTCATCGAGTTGCTGCTCGCCAATGCCCAGCGCTAACATCTGCGCCATATGTTGTTGAAACTGGCCTTGTATCTCGGGATTTTGCGGGTAGACACTCTCCCAATCAAAGGACATCCACAAGGTCAAAAACTCTTCATCTAGTTTGTCTTTGTCGCCCAACATTAAATATGCTTTTAATGCTTCGTATTTTAGATCTGGCCCCGCATCTACACCGATTAAGTGTTGCTCTAAACGATGTTTGATCGAAGGTAATAACAGTCGATTTAATTCACTTTGATACAAAGTTTGTGCAGCGCTGGTCAACTTATCACCCTGATACAAACCCATGCCCATCAACAGCGGAACCCCCTCGGCAAAGGGCTCATAAACACGCGATAACGCCCGCACTTCATTGAGCCTATCCAGCAGTAAATCGTAGTCATCAATAGCGACATTATTACTCAGATTAAGACCTTGGTATTTTGCTAACGCGTCTTTAAACTCATAGATATACACTTCATTGCGGGTCAAACTGGTCATCCACGCCAAGATCGCCACTGCCGTCACCGTGAGTACAGCTCCGTAAGTAACGTGCTGTAGCCATTGGCGTTTAAACTCAACGCGGTGATTTTTCCCCACTAATCCCGCCTCGTTGAAGATAACCTGCTGCATCAGTTTATTTACAAAATAACTGCGCCCTTGCCCTTCATAAGGTCGCAACATCTGTGGAGACAAACCAAAGGTCTGCGACAGCGAACCCATCACTCTATCAATAGGTGCCCCTTGCTGCGTACCGCTGGTAAAGTAGACACCGCGCACCAGTAGCGATTTATCATAGCGACTGTCACTAAATAAACTTCCAAGAAAGTTCTTTAACAAATCACGCATGCTGGCCATTTGCTGCGGAAAAGAGAAAAGCAAGGCGCGACGCTGTGGGTCTCGCTCTTGCTGCATCCGCCACAGCAATCTATCGTTGAGCCTTAACAGCAATGCATCGAACTCCTGCATGAAGCTGTCGATCGGATTTTTATATTCGGCACTGGGATCAAAGGGAAAACTCACCCCCCACACTTGGCGGCGATCTTCTTGGCTAAGATCTTCAAAAAACTCATTGAAACCGGCAATCAAATCACATTTAGTCAGCATCATATAAATAGGAAACTGCACCCCTAAGTGCTCATCCAATTCCTGTAGACGTTTTTTGATCGCCACTAAATGCTGCTCGCGCTGCACCTCATTTTGGGTAAAGATATCCGCCAAACTAATAGCCACAATGGCGCCGTTGATCGGCCTGCGCGAGCGATGTTTTTTAAGCAACTTTAAGAAGCCAACCCAGGCGGCACTGTCTACCTCCTTATGGCTATCTTGGGTGGTATAACGCCCCGCTGTATCTAGCAACACCGCCTCTTCACTAAACCACCAATCGCAATTTCGTGTACCCGCTACACCCTGCAAAGATGCACTGCCAAAGCGATCAGCCAGTGGGAAATTAAGCCCCGAATTTAGCAGCGCTGTGGTTTTACCACTACCCGGCGGGCCGATAATGATGTACCAGGGAAGATCATAGATACCAGCAGCGCCTTTTTTACCCGAGGTTTTTTTCATTACCTGCAAAGCTTCATCAAAACGCTCTTTGAGTTGTGCGACCTCTTCACTGGACTGTGCTTGGGTAGGATCTTGTGCGGCAACTGGCTGATCAAAACCACTGACCAAATCTGAATTAGCTTTATTAACTTTCATTTGGATACGCATGTTGTTGAGACCCCACAACACTACGATGACCAATATCACCGCCAATCGCACGATTTCAGAGCGCAGTGGCACCTCCCCTGCAATCGCGATCATAGGCCCTACAAACCAGACCAAAATAGCCACTGCTAACAGCCCAAGCAGCGAGGTAAACCAACGGTTTTTGAATATTCCAAAGAGCTTTTTAAACATTAGTTATTCGCTCCCGTTGTGTCAGGCGTCACCCCAGGCACTAGCCCATGTTCAATTTCCAGTTGATTTACCTGCTGGTAAATAGGCGCTGTGCTAGTACTGACTATGTATCTAAATCCGCTATAAACCAGTAATAACAGCAATCCGGCCAGTGCGATAACCACCCATAAAGGTACGTATTTCACTAGCACATTGCGCTTGTCTGGCACTCCTTGCCAGCGGGGTGACAGCTCCCTTTCAAAGTCACCGCGGGTCATACTGATAGAGCGATATAACTCATCTTGCACCGTCAACAACTGCGAGGCACCGCTTTCCACCACACCGTATTTCCCTCTAAATCCAAACAGCAAACACAAGTAGATGAATTCTAGAATATGTAAATTGGTCGCAGTGTCGGGCTTGAGTTTATCCAGCACTAAAAAGAATTTCTCACCGCCCCAATTCTCGTTATGAAAGGTACTGAGTAAGGTCTGTGATCCCCAGTTGCTTTCACTGCCCCAGGGAGTTGACATAATATTTTCGTCCAAAAAGGTACAGAGAATATAACGTGCGGTAAGGGTGGTTTCCTGATTGATACCACTGGCTCTTGAACTGTCTTCAAACAGCCTTATCTGCTGAATAAGATCCGCTTTTAAGGTGCCTATATCTTGCTGAGAAACAGACTTTCGCAGCTGCGTTGCCAGTAATAACAAAGTGTAACTGTGGTCCACTAACGGGTTTAACCCCGAGCCTTTTAGCAAACTCAGTTTGTCCGCATTACCCCGCTGCGCACTAGGGTAGGAAGGCGCTCCAGCATGAGCACTCATGCTACTGCCCACATTGGCATCTAACTGACTTGGCGGTTGCTGGTAAGCAGGTTGTTGAGGTGCGGGCGGCGTATAACTTTGCTGCGCCGGCTGACTTGGCGCACCAGGCATAGGCTTTCGACCACCAGGGGCTGGCCTAATCACGGTACGATCATTATTATCACTTGAAAACGGATCATCCGAACTCATCACCCAACCTCCTTGTTAAACGAATCTTAGATTTTGGTCTTTGGTCTTTGGTCTTTGGTCTTTGGTCTTTGGTCGCAATTATTGCTCGCGCTGTACTTCCTAAAACCTTTTTCTACCACCGAGATCACAGAGGCGCTACGCTACACAGAGAAGAGAGTTAACCCAATTTTATAATCTTTTCTCGGTGCTCTCGGTGTCCTCTGTGGTGAAACATATCCTTGGTCGTTGGTCGTAATTATTACTCGCGCTATACTTCCTAAAACCTTTTCTACCACTGAGGCGCTTCACTACACAGAGAAGAGAGTTAACCCAATCTTATAATCTTTTCTCCGTGCTCTCGGTGTCCTCTGTGGTGAAAAATATCTTTAGTCTTTAGTCTTTAGTCTTTAGTCTTTAGTCTTTAGTCTTTAGTCTTTAGTCTTATGACCAACAACTAAAGACTAACGACTCTTACCTCCCTTACCCCCTTATCGCCCACAGCTCCAACTTAAGCCCAGGGAATTCACCGCCTATATGGATAGCGATGCCGCCGGATTTTTGCAGTTGTTGCCACAGCTCGCCTACTTGCTCTAACTCAAAATAGACAAAGCCGGTGTGGTAGGGAATTTGTCGGGGTGCCACTGGCATCGGTCTTATTCTAATGCCCGGTAACTGTACGTTAACCAGTTGGCGTATCTGTTCAACTGGCCCAATTTTCACTTGAGTGGGGAAGCGTTGACGCACATCTTCAGTGGGAATATCTGCAGCCACTGCCAAGATAAAGCTCGCTTGTTGCAACAGTGCGGTATCGTTGACCACGGCAACTCTGATGCCAAACTTTCGCTCTTGAATCGGGATAGAGACAGCCGACTGCTCCAGTACCATGCTTAGTGATTGGCGCAGGGCATCAAACACCGGCGCAAAGCTTAGTGCTAAGTTGTCGTGTTGATATAACTCAAACTCGTTGGCCAATTTATCATTAGCGGTGAAGGTCGCTAACTCACCTGCCAATGACACTAAGGTGCGATATAGCTCCTCTGGGTGTAATTTGTGCAAACTTAAAAAGTGACCGATCAACGGTATGTGTCGGTTGACACATTGCAATAATAAAAAGTCGGCAATTTCAGCTGCCCCGCCACGTCCAGAGACTACAATACGACCCGCTAAAGCGTCTGCACGGTGTTTTAACAAGCTAAACAGCTCTTTCAAAAACCCGACAAAATTGGCATCGCCCTGACAATCCAAACATGGCAGGATGTAGCTGGCATCCATTAACAAACTTTTGTCAGTGCGCAACTCCGTCAGCTTGGCTATGCCTATACAGCTGTAACCATCGCGATGTTCATCTTCACGCATCAGCCGCAAGCGCAATTTCCCGACTTGAATAGCAACGGTTCCGCCGCCAATAGAGGCGTTATCTGCCGCCTCATATTCATCGGGTGAATATCTCGCCATCGACTCACTGTCGGCATGATTATCAATATCTGCCGTGCCAGGCCTGCGCAGGGGAATGCACAAATAGATAATGCTCTCTTTCAACTCTGCGGGGATATCGATAGCCAGCGGCGCTTCATCATTATCAGGAATGCTGAAGGGAGTTCCATCTGGAAAGATGCCACAGGCTTTATCAATGGATATTTTACCGAGCCCCAGTAATTTTTCATCCAATTGACACTCAACGACACCCCAGGAAAACGGGCGTAATATTGAGCTTCGCTGCTCCACCAAATTCTCGAAATATCGAGTATATTGCTGGTAATGTTGCGGCCTGAGAAACATCCCCTCTGACCAAATAACTCGAGCATTCTTTGACATTCAACACTCCCTATTGACATCAATGACAAATAAATTGTTATGCGACTAACTTGCTGCTAACTATTTCGCTGGCTTTTTAACGCCTGCGAGATGTGCTTCACTTGTTCTTCGTACGCTCTAGCAAAGGCTTCGCCAAAGAGTACTTGAAAGGCATTGTCTGACTCAGCGACCTGATTTTTATAAAAATTTGCATAGTTACTCCAGGCATCAGACTTTTTTGTCATCGATTGCATAGCTGCTTTTAACATACCGGCATTAGCGCCATCTGCGACAAAGTTTTCGGGTTGTAGCTGGTCCATTAACTGCGAAAACGCCGACTCCATTCCGGAGATCATGGCAATTTGGTGACTGCGAATTTCAGCAATGCTCTCACGAATTGCCGCGGTAGAGTCGAGATAACCAGAACCTTTATTCAAAAATAGAATACGTAGCGCTTCATCCACGTTAGGGGCAAATTTCAACGGGTTATTTTCAATCGGTGCAATGGTGGTCAACGACATACGAAACTCGTTTTTAAGTTGCGAGCGCGCCTGCTGTAATGCAATTAATCCCTGCAACATTTCGCGAAACAAACTGCCAAAATCACCCATTAACTGGCTTCTGTCCATGCCCTCTAAATGCCTTTCATCAATACCGGCACCTTGTAAAAACAGCTTAAACATTTGATCATCTGCTACAGGCATCGACTGTGGCGACACTTGCGCTACTTTTTCTGCAATGGGCTGATTAACTGCAGGAGCAGCCTCCACCGGAGATAGGGTAGGAATAGGAGTCTCAACTTTAGGCACAACGGGAGGAGGCTTTATCTCATCTGGCTGAGGATCCAACACAGCTGGGTTTGCAATTTGAGCAGCCGTCACTTCTGCTGTATTGCTACCAGCAAATGGATCGTGCTCTTCAACATCTGCTGTAATGAAAGGATCATCCAATTCAGGCTGCTCTGGGAACGATGCTGGACCAAGACTATTTTCAACTTGGGAATCAAACGGGTCTTCAAATCTAGCCACTACTTGCGGTTTATTTATAACTGGGGGTGGCGTACGTGCAGGTATAGGTGCTGGCGATGAAGGAGCTGAAGACAAAGCCATAGGATCAAACCCAGAGGAGTTTGCTGGCGCTTGTGCCATTGAATCATTTGACTGATCAGACTTGATTGAGTAGTCAGTAATATCCCAATCATCCGGTATTTGCTCGTCACTCGAAAAGCTGGACGCAGCAGCTTGTTTAACCTCTATGGGTATTTGCGGCGCACGAGCCTCTTGATGATGGATGCCTGGCGCAATGAACGGGTCGGAATCAGCACTGCTGTGATTGGAGGCACTGGCCCAGTCATCGACAAATTCAGGGTTAGAGGTTTGGCTACTCTCACTGGGGACAGCGACACCCCCTAAAGGGTCAAAATCAGGCACATTAATCCCTGAGTTTTCAGCGACATTCTCAATAACCGGTGCAGCTACAGGCACCTCACTGAGTGATACCATCAAGTCATAATCACCAAAGCGCAGCTTATCGCCTTGGTTCAAGGTAATGGAGTTACCTTTACCGATAGGGGTTAAAGTACTGCTAACAAAGATGCCGTTGGTACTGACATCGGTGAGATAAAAGAGTCCATCTTTAAAAAACACTTTGCCGTGATGGCTAGAGATGATCCGCTCGGGATCAGGAAGTACCCAAAGATTATCTGAGGCGCGGCCAAAAGTACCACCGCTTTGGGCAAAGCTACACTGTGCTTGATCACCAAGTGACTGGCACTGGTAACTTGTAATTTTTAGGGTGACGAGCATCGAGACTAGCTCCTAAACTACCTTGTCATTGAACCTAGATCCGGCAGTTGAATCACGAAAGTAAGCACAAGCTCTTGATGCACCAAGAAATCAGAAATTATTTTCATTACCAACCAGGTAACCACATCATTTTCTAATTTTCTTTGCACACCTATATCTTGCACTTCTTTTTCGCGCTCAATCGCCGAGTCTAGGTAGAATCAATCACCTAGAAAATCATCCTGATTTTCTACAACGCAGGCAACTCGCGATCAACTATAAAACACAGCCAATTATTAGCTGTTTTCATAGGTAACTCTGTTTTTTACTCTGTGTTTAAAAACTAGCACAAAGCGTTGATTAAAACACCTGTTTAAGGCGACTATTTCGAGACATAACTGCTTGAGTTTCAAATATGTGGATAGTTTCAAGATCGATGGCTAGTATTTCTATTTTTGCAGTGTAGAATCAAAAAGAGCAACAGGGACTAGGAGCCTGTCCGAGAACAGACTAATCTACTGCGACCAAGTCTATTTAGTTAAAAGTAACGTTCATTATCGTTAAATAGCACGCTATTTGCCTCAAATGATCGCTAATTTTTCCTCAAATAGCCTTGCTCTCGCTACGATCGCTGTTCTCGGACAGGCTCCTAGATTGATTTTATTTTTAATCATTGGCTTATAAGGTATGTATCCTTTTTGGCGATACGTGCCGAGCAGTAGCAGCTTTTTAAATCTGGGGTTATTTCAGAGTTAAACACGCAGGGCATACACACTGCACAAGGAGATTTATGCAAAATTTCAAGTATCTTTTCAAAGGATTGTTACTACTCATTAGCTTTGCCTTACTCACAGGTTGTGCTGGCAAAATATTCGAAGACAAACCCGCTACTCTCGCCGTTAACATTACTACCAGCGCCGATCTCAATCCTGATAGCGAAGGCCGAGCCTCACCGATCGTATTATATTTCTTCAATCTAAAAACAGATAATGCCTTTATTAACGCCGCGTTTTTTGACTTATATGAAGACAGCCAAACTGCTTTAGGCGGTGATTTTATCGGTCAGCAAGAAGTGGAGATAGAGCCGGGTAGTAACTTGTTTTACCGAGATAATATATTAACCTTGGAAACTCAGTTTGTCGGCGTATTAGCCGCCTATCGCGATTTGGACAATGCAGTTTGGCAGGGCATTATCAGCACCCCAATCAACAGTAAAAAAGTAATTAACATTCAGCTGAACAAACTAGATATGAATATTATTGGCAACTAAGTCAGCTGGCTTTAAAGACTAAAAAGCAGCTTTAATTAGCTGCTTTTTTGTCTGACCTTAATTCCCTGGCTCATATTTAAGTGCTGCCTCATCATCTGTTGAGTAAGCGTAACAGCCATCCCAACTAGAGCCTGACACTATAGCCACCAATTTAGTTTTACCGCTGGTAAATTTTACTTTTCCAAAAGCTACCAGCGAAGACTCACGAACCTTATGCTCATTCACATATTGGCTCCAAGCCTCCTTTTGCTGTTTCTCTATCAGCCCTTTCACGTCTCTGGCGCGTTTAAGCTCTTCCATTAAACGGTAGTAATCAACATCTAATACTCTCGGCTGGCCCATACAATCATCCACAAAATTCCATTTAGATACCTTTGATTCTACAGCAGATTAACGCAATATCCAGTATCAATTTTGTATTCATCTCGCCAATAACTGCTGTTGTAATTTACCCTTAGCTCGCGTTTCAAAAAAAGCCTCACCCATTAACGCCAACTCTAGCGCTGCAGCACTTCGCTGGCGCTGATAGCCGCTAGTTAAAATAGCTAAGCAGTTACTTTCAGTAATGACCTCTCCACACAAATAGCGAGTTCCAGCCTTGAAGCTTTGCATATTCTGCTGCCACCAACTAGCAATAAGCACCGGATCAGGCCAAGGTAAATCCTCATCCGCGTCTAAGGTGACATCTTCATCTTCGGCATTTTCACTAGGGCCTGATTCAAACCCCTCAGGCCTATCGCAATCTAAATCCTGATAGGCTAGGTCTACCCCAGTAATCATTGCAAAAGCTTCACCGCACACTCTTGCCAGCTCTGGTGTTTGCATATACTTCAAGATACCCGCTATCCAAAACGGATCACCGCTGATACCCGCGCCCTGCATTGCCAAGCGAAGCGTCTGCGGGTTTTTCGCCAATAACTGTAATACGTTTTTTAGCGTATCCCCTGGTAATGCCCTAGCGATCAATTGCAATGCTGGCAAACTAAATTCGCTACCATTAATTACATGAAATTTCAGACTTTCAGCCCCATTGCTATCACCCAGCAACAATGCAGACCAGTTAGCCCAAAAGCTCTGTTGAGGATTTTCAGAGGCTCTAAACGGCGCTAACAGCCCCAATAAATCTTTACGCCCCAGCTCACCAATAGCACGCAAAGTACGACTCACTAACAACTCGTTTTTACTGGATAAAGCTTGAGTAATAACAGCACCTGGATCAATACGTTTTAGAGCGCAAAGATGCATACCCAAACACAAATAATCCTGATCGTTAGCCTGCAAAAAACTATTCAATAGCCCTTGAGTATGTTCAATATCATGCCAAGCAAGTGCCGAAATTAACGCTCTGTAATTAGGCGGGTTATCTTTGACTAAATCCAGTACTTGTTCCAACTGCTTACCATCTAAGCCGTTAATCGCCAACCAAGCGGCGACAAAGATTTCTCCTGGCTCATTGTATTCAAGTGCCTGTTCAGCTACTTGCCAAGCGTAATCTCCGGCGACTTGTAAACCATCCAAATGGGCAGTTAGACGTTCATCTAATTCCGCTAAATCTTTGAGATCGTAGTGAGGTTCAGTGACGGCGGCATCGCGCTGCAGCCAGAGAAATGCAGCATCTTCGACATGGCGATCGATGATGGTGGGAATTATGGCGATTGGTACTGGGTTATTCATCGGTTAGCTCATCCTTGGGCTGATCGGTTGGTTTTATAGATGGTATTTAGCTGAAGGTAACAGCTGAGCCTAAAGATAGACTTTAACCTGATTCCTTCTTATCAATTTACTCTGACCCCATTGATTTGTGACCCCATTGATTTGACCCCATTGATTTGACCCCATTGATTTTGCTAAACCTTACCAAGTAGCGGGCTTTCACCTCCAATCTTTTATCGATTTAGCTCGGCGCACTGAATGTCCTATATCACTCCTTATCTTCCCAGTTTTTGCTTTTGGCCAAAGGTGGTTGTTCTGAAAAGTCAACGAGGTCATATAGGGTCCGCACCCGTTTACTTTATTGTTTCTGCCTTATCAATTTACTTCGACCCTATTGATTCAAAGTGCCTGAAGTGTTGCTAGAGACGCTGTTTGAATTTCTTGTGTTCCTGCAATCCTGACGCGGTTTGCGCCCGTCACATCGGCATATGTGAATATTGTCCAGAAGTCTCCAGCTGAAGTAACAACTGCAAATATTTTGAATGCGCCATCACCTGTTTTCGCCGGTGGAAACGGTCCTACCCAACCATTTTGTGGATTGAATCCCGTGATAACTCCGCCTGCCGCAGCAAATGCGTTCCACGACGCTCTCGCGGCAATTGAGTGTTCGTGATTAGCCTCCATGTACGTGCCTACGTGACCGACACATTGCAAACCGTTACGAACATAACGCGTTATCCAGCACCCAGTCATCGGACCTGTCATTACGTCGACATTGAACTGCGAAACCTCTGAGACCAAGCCGGGCAGCCATTCTAGCCATTGATAGTTTCTGTTATTCTTTGCGATGTGCCCAGTAGTGACTGTACTTGTTTTTGCTCCAAATGCACTCATGCGGGTGGACTCATTGATGTGCAGCATAACGTTATTTAGTGGTTGAAAGCCGCCTACTGCGGGGCCGTTGTTGACCGGCACTTGCAGAGGGACATCGATCCAGCGACCGACGATGAGTTTCTGTTCAATCATGATTAACCTCTATTAGTCTGGTTGGTTTTCAGCAAGCCGTAATGGGTGCTGGGTGGTTCGAAGAATCAATGGGGTTAAAGTAAATTGATTTTCTTCCCCACCTCTCTTTATTGTGTACTCCTTATATCTGACGCTATCTTAGTAAAACCGTCATAATAATAAAAACTTACAACTAAAAAATTCTATCAATTTACTCTGACCCGAATGGCACCTAGCTAAGCGTGTAACTGTTTGTTTTAAAGGAATATTATTTAAAGTTAATGCTCGTTTTTTTAAATCTAATTTTCCTTATTCTATTTAAGAATGAGAAAGTTAGATTGTTCAAGGCATCAACTCTAAGTACCATGACAATCAAAACCAACTGTTACCTGTTGTATTTAAACACTTTATTCCTTAACTAAGTGCCATTCTACTCTGACCCCATTGATTTCGTTGATTACTATTGATTCATCATGCTATTTTTTCCCACCTATCAGTAAGAATGTATATATCGTATGAACCTATTGAATAAAGCGAGTTTTTCTTATCAGAAAACAATTTAAAACAGGTTCCAGGGGCATCATCTAACTCTGAGAATTCACTAATCAGTTTACTATCGACTAGTTTATATACATCAAAATTTGAACTCACAAAAATTTCATTATTATGTATGCAGACATCAGTAAGATTTAAGTCTAAATCAACGTCTATAGGTTCCCACATTCCTTTTCTTCCTTTGAATACAACTCCATCATCACCTACTATATAAACAACACCCTCATCAGTAATTGCGACTGCATTAAACTTCTTATTACTCCCAGAATCTTCCTTAGTCCAAGTTCCGTATGACAATATCCAAATTTCTCCAAACCAACCTACTGCATAAATCAAAGAAAGGTCAATTCCAACCATTCCTGTAAAACCAATTATACCTTCATCTAAAACAGGCCAAGGAGCACTAATGTCTACCCATGTTCCATCCGCCTCTCTTCTGAAACAAACTCGCCCCATCCCTATCGCAAAGATGGTATTGTCTACAGTAGTTAGATTTGTCATGGATGTCTGCACTGGTATATTTACTAGTCTTTCACTAGGCTGTTTCGGGAATAACTCCCAAACCTCTCCTCCCATACCCATGGCAACCACTACCCATTTATCCAAATCAGGATATCTTGCAGATTCTATTGCAACAGCAGACCACATAGGCCTTTCTTCACAAAATAGCCATTCTTCCTCATAATAAACAGCAAACGCTGATGTATTATTATCACTAAAGTCCTTCAAGTTTATTGATTCGACAGCAAATAAAGGGTAATTTATATTGTCGCCAAATACACACCCAGTAATATATTGAACTACACTTTTATGCATTATTCCTCCTAAGCCCCACCAAATTTTTTCACAGATTTCACAATTGATTCTTTACCGTTGTCATCAAGTTTTCCGTAACTAAACCCGCCCATTGCTGACGCATTATGACCAACTTCTGTATTCAATTGATTATCACTAAATTGTTTATTAAGTTGCTCTTCGATGCATTTCTTGTTACACCCATTTTGAATTTCCGTTACTTCTGCAGCAACACCAATGTGAGTCTTCAATTTTGCTGAATAATATTTTCCTGTTTTAGTTACTAATTTTCTTACTTGAAAAAGCTGTTCTAGTAAAAAATTGGTGCCATGATGATGTTCGCCATGAGATCCAATCGAGTGATTCGTGCCCTCAAGGCAAATACAAAGAGCATTTGCATGTGTTACAAATTTATTTGTAACACTGGTTGGCGGAATATGATGTGGAGTTTGCCCTGGACAGCATCCGTTTTTTCCGTCTTTTGGGTTTGCCTTATGCGGTTTTAAATGACAACGCCTTGCCCTCACACACGCTCCACCCTCTCCTTTTGCAATCGATGTAGATGATCTGGCAACTCTTTTACCGGGTCTCATACCAAACTCAATACTTCCTTCTGTAGGGGGGATTGATTTTTCAGCACCCCAAAGTGTTTTATAAGGTGTATTCAACGCCCCTGGACAAGAATTCGATCCATCTTCATCGCACACTTCTTTTATTTTGTTAATTTCTTCATTACATTCATTAAAGGTTACTGGAGGATCAGGTGTATCTGTAAAAGCCATTGGCACAGCAGAATTAGCTTGTGGTGAAGCATGATTACTCGTTGTAAAATCCATATGTCTAACAATATTCTTTCCTTCAGCTTTAACATTCATAGACCAAGCGGCAAAAAACACTTTCCCGCCAAGTTTGCTATTTATCATCCCTTTTTTAGCCGCTTTTCCTGCCTCATCGCCCTTACATTTTTTGAAATTGGATGAGTCTCTCTTCATTATCGGCTTATTACTTATAACAACCTTTTTTGATCCTTTATCAGTATCTTTGGCCTTACTAAAAACAGGATAGGGTATAGGTATACCAGGAGGAGTTGGCGGCACTTTATCTGGGGGGGTAAAGCACACATCCGGAAAAGATGCTTTTACATCCCCGGCCCCTGATTTACAGGCTATTTCTTGACCATTTGCAAATACGTTATTTGCCATTACGAGGAAACCTCACAATACCGATAAATTGCAGCGGAGCGTCTTTGATCGTCATTCGATGAATGCTGAATCATTTTATGCCCTTCAGAAAAATCTTTGTCACATGCTTCTTTCAAGTAAGCTAAAGCAATCAAAGAGATAGCCGCTCCGACTTCTCCTACACAGTCTGCCGGATGCCATAGCGGATATCCTTCTTTATGAACACGTAATATTCGAGATAACACCAAACTAGCCTCTTTAAACCAATATTGTTCACCCGACACATCAACTATCCTGAAATCTGTATCGTCCATAGTGGTATTGGCATCGACAAGAGCTTCTTTTAAGGCTTTGGTCAGACCATCTGCTCTAAAAGGCTCTTCTGAATTTATTGTGACTTGCTCTAGGCCAAAACCAAGGCCTGAGCAAATGAGTTGTTTGTCTTTTGATGCTCTAGGTTTTTGTATTAATACAGCACAAGCGCCTTCACCAGGTATAAAACCATTAGAGTTGATGCTAGTTAAAACTCGTTCTTTATCTTCATAATGACGAATAGCTGGAGCTGTCAATAAGCTGTCCACACCCGCCACCATTATCTGAGTTTCGTCTTTGTCATAAAGCATAGAGCGCGCTAGTTTCATAGCGACTAACCCACCAACTCGACCGTGTTCTACAAACGAGCTATTCTTGTGAAACTTGATATTTAACTCTTCTTGAGTTTCAAAAAATATCTTATTAGCTAAGTTCTCAACCCGTCCCGGACGCTCTTTTTCTGCCAAACATATTAAAATAGGTACTATAGCTAGATCCAAACCAGCCTCTTGTGAACACTCCGTAAGAGCCATCGCTAGCATTTTTGCTAGCTTACGAGTACCACGCCAAGGTTTTTCTAATGGTACTTCACTCCCTAGAACCCACTCTCCCCCCTTATCCATGAAGCGTGTATCTTGAAAGTTATCAATAGTTGCACGAATCGCCGCACAGCTGCTGGCGGTATCAAGGCCGACGCCTGTCACCATGCCAGTAGCAGTTATTGCCATTGGCTGATCACTCATCGACACTCTCCCGCGCTTTGGCGATATGCGCCAAGGAAGGGTAGTAAGTTTTCCCTAATGTTCTGGCACGCCACCAGCCCTTGGATTTTTTACCGACTAAGATTTGAGGGATTTCAAATATGTTCTTTTTCAGCGGTAAACTACTGCGCCAAATCAGGCTAAAGGTGCCTTTATCTGGCTCGATGATTAGCGTATCTATCACCGCTTTTAAATGTTCGTCATCACCTTTGGTTCTGAAATATACCAGCGGAACTTCAATTTTTGGCAAGGTAAAAGTGGTTTTTCCCTGCTCGGTAAAGTTGAGCAGCTGTACTAGCTCTCCCCCTTGTAAATAGTCGCATTGTTGATCAGCAGGGGCGCTTTGGAAGTATCGGTCATCAAAATCAGCAGGTAGAAAAGGGAATACATCATCTATCCACGCTTGGTCGTAGGTGCCTGCATATTGAGCGCGTTCGGGCCAAGCGCGACCTATGGGACCAAAAGCCATAGGTTTGTAATCTTTATCGGGATAGCTGACGCTTTTCCCACGCTCTTGTGTGCTGGGGAGCGGGGTATTATGTACTAATTCGTTTTGTAGATTGCGATGAAAACCTTTGCCAAAAGGGTTGGCCATAAAGGCGTCGCGTTTGTCGGGATTTGGATGCGCATCATCAATGCCGCCGAAAGCAACATCGTAGCTAATAGGCATTTTATTGAAAGGCTGAGGGCTGGTGACACCAATACTGCCAGTGCCGGTAAACCAGAATCTGTTACCTATGACTTGGATGACTTTTGTAATATTCGCCAGCTTAATACCCACTTCTAGTGAGCTGACTTGTTTACCTTTAGCCGCGCAAGCTGAGCCATTGATCAGTACGTCGCAGCGAGGCTTAAAGGGTGCGTATTCTGACTCGTAAGTCACGGCACTAAACCCGGGTTCTCCACTAAATTGATCGGCTTCAACGATGGGCACTTGGACTTCACTAAGCACCGGCATTGACCCGTTTAAAGGTAGCGTGAAGGTCCCTTTTACCACCACCACTAGGCTCTCTCTGCCGGTTTTATCTGTACCCATGGTGTAACTAGCTAACATATCCGTTGCGTTGAGTAGTTCCATCTAATCATTACGTCCTAGTTGCGCTATATAAGTTTACATCTCAATTCAGTTGTACCGACCCACCCTTAATCCGATTCGCCCCGCTGGAGCGACTTAACAAGTAGCTACCGCGAATCAATATCTTACCCGCTTTGGTCAAAGTGATACTGGCCTTGCCACATTTTAAAGTGATGTCTTTTTTAGCCGATAAAGTCACTGACTCCCCATCCACTTTGACATCCAATGAGGTGGTATCAGTCTGCTCCGTGGTTTTAACTACTGGCGCGCGCCCTTGTATGCGCCCGATGATTAACGGCCGATTTGCATCCCCAGCCTCAAACAACAGTGCTACTTCGCGGCCGACATCTTCGCCACTTAATAACACAGTGGCACGAGCTGGCAGACCTATTTCGCTGTGGCTTCCTGGAAATACCACTAACGCTACGCCGTTATTATCTATCCCTGCCAACACTCCGATCACTACGTCGGATAACGCAGTAGTGCTGGTTTTTCTACTGTCTAATACATCTGACATGACAGTCTCCTGTTATTAATTCTGTAAGATTTTTTTACCTTTCATCACTATGTTTTTCGAAGCTTTAGCATTTATCTTTCCCTTGGCTTTCAGGCTGATATCTTTACCGTTGATATTAATAGTGCCGTCTTTTTTCATTGAGATAACCGCTTTGCCGCACTTGATGGTGATCGAATCACCCGCCTCGATCACTAGGTCTTTACCCACGGTTAAACTGTCGTTTTCACCGATGCTGCTGGTGCGATTTTTGCCGATGGTCAAAGCCTGATCTGCACCAATTTTCTTAGTTTGACCAGCACCTATATTCAAGGAGTGATCTGAGCCAATATTGACGCTTTGCGAGGCACCGACATTAATACTTTGCTTGGCGCCAATATTGGTACTTTGCGTGGCGCCAATCTCGATTCCCTGCAGGCCGCCAATCATGATATTTTGCGCCACTGCGACATTGATTTTTTCACTACCTTGTACTGTGTGACTACGATTGGCGCCCACGCTAATATCTTCGTTGGCACCGACTGAGCGACTGCGATTGACCGCCACTGACAAAGTCTCATCAGCACCCACGGTTTCGGTTCGATTGTTTACCACATCTTCTGTTTGGTCATTGCCGATGGTCGAGCTCTGATCATTACCCACATCCAAGCTTTGATCATTGCCGATAGTGACTGTTTCATTGACGCCTACCTGTTCTGTTTTGTTATTTTTAACTAAAATGTTTTGATCTTTCTCCGCTTGGAAATACAGCTCTTCGCTGCCTTTTTTATCTTCCATGCGAATTTCATTGAAGTTAGCAGCACTGCCACCAGTGGAACTGCGCGATTTTATGCCGCTCTGAGTTTTATTATCCGGCAAGCTATAAGTTGGCATGTTGTCGGCGTTATAAACACGGCCAGTGATAATAGGCCGATCAGGATCTCCTTCTAAGAATTCGACGATAACTTCGTGCCCGATGCGCGGAATAAATTGTGCCCCCCACTGCGCGCCAGCCCACAGCTGTTGCACTCTGACCCAACAGGAACTGTTTTCATCATTACCGCCATATCTGTCCCAATGAAATTGAACTTTGACTCTGCCGTATTCATCTGGATAGATTTCTTCACCCGCTGGGCCTACCACAACCGCAGTTTGCGACCCCGCTACTATGGGCTTAGCTGTGCTGCGCGCAGATCGAAAGCTGGTTGCGCTTTCGATAGCTTCAAAGTGACATTGATAAGTATCGCCTTGTGCCGCGCCACCACTTGAGTAGCTATCTGAGCGCAGTTGATAATGCGCCGCGATAATTAAGTATTCCCTATTTTGGTCTTCACGTGGATGCTCTTTTAATTTAAATAAACACCCCGTTATCATTTGACGTGCATCAGTGTTCGCATTTATTTGTGCAAAACCTGTATGCAATTCTTCTATGCGCTGCAGGGCGTAGTTCTCGCCTTGCCCGGCATCCACATACTCTCCTGGATAGTCGAATATTTCCGCTTCCGCTTGATCGTGGCCGCGCTGAATAATGCGGTTCACTAGTAGTTTATTCTGCGGCGTTTTAAAATTGTAATCAGCGAGGGCATAAACACCTGACTTGATTTGATAATGCTTCTGCCAATCCGCGATGTGTTCGACTTCTACGCTCTGATCCACTCCGGACAAATGATAGGGAAGTACCGACTCGCCTAAAATATTGCTGTGATGAGTCGCACTGTCACACAAAATCAGAGTGTGCTCACCCTCCTCATGGGTAAAGTAATAATAAATCCCCTCTTGCTCCATTAACCGACTGATAAAATTAAAATCGGTTTCGCGGTACTGTACGCAGTATTCCAAAGGTGTATAGATTGCATCTAAGTTTATTTGATAATCGCTAAAACCGTTGTCATTAAAGACTTCTTTAATGATGTCTGGCACCGACATTTCTTGAAATATCCTACAGTCACTGGTGAGCGTTAAAAACCACAACCAGGGAGTCATTTGTGCGCGGTACACCGCGTGACCGCCCTCGCTTCTATCTACTTGGGAAAATTGTGAAATATACCCATTAAAATAACGATACTCTCCATCCGCCAGCTCTAAATTGACCGTCACTTTTTGCCCCAATATTGTATCGACGTCCAATGCTTCGTTGGGGCTATGCAGCAGCAAATCGTAGTTGTACAACCGCCCTAACCGCTCTTGGCCATTCATTTCTACTAGCAGTAACTCTTCTTCTGCCAGCGGTGTTGTTATCGATATCTGTCTAGTCGGCATGGGGGTTTCTCATTCAGCGTTCTTTTTATGACTCTCAGTCAAACTGGTAACTAAATTCATTGTCGGTCACTGCAATGTGCACTTTTTTGATGGCGTTACCTTCCATCATTCGGCTCAAAAACTCTTGGCTAATTTGCGGCAATATACTGTTGGTTAATATCGCATCGATCATGCGCCCACCGGACTCTAATTCGGTACAGCGCTGAGCAATCAACGTCACGACATCGTCGTCATAGCTAAAGGGGATTGAATGATTCTGTTCAATACGTTTGGCGATGCGCGCTAGTTGTAGCTTAGTAATAGCCCCTATCATTTCATCACTGAGCGGATAAAAGGGAATAGTGACTAAACGGCCCAGCAGTGCCGGCGGGAAAACTTCCAGTAACGGCGCGCGCAGTGCTTTGGCAATCCCATCAGGTGATGGCATTAGCTCTGGGTCTTTGCACAAGTTAGTAATCAGCTCAGTACCGGCATTGGTGGTGAGAATGATCAAAGTATTTTTAAAATCGATCACCCGCCCCTCGCCATCTTCCATCCAACCTTTATCAAACACTTGGAAGAATATTTCGTGCACATCAGGGTGGGCCTTTTCCACTTCATCGAGTAACACCACACTGTATGGTTTACGCCTAACCGCTTCGGTTAATACGCCGCCTTCACCGTAACCGACATACCCAGGAGGCGCGCCCTTTAAGCTAGAGACACTGTGCGCCTCTTGGTACTCGCTCATATTGATGGTGATAATATTTTGCTCACCGCCGTATAAAGTCTCGGCCAGTGCCAATGCCGTCTCGGTTTTACCGACGCCCGAGGTACCCGCCAGCATGAATACGCCGATAGGTTTGCTGGGGTTATCTAAGCCTGCCCGTGAGGTCTGTACTCGCTTGGCGATCATTTCCAATGCGTGTCGTTGGCCGATAATTCGCTGCTCTAGTGTGTCGGCTAAATTGAGCACAGTGGCGATTTCGTCCTTGACCATTTTTCCCACGGGAATTCCGGTCCAATCTTGCACGACTGAAGCTATCGCCTGCTCATCGACCCGAGCCAGTATCAGCGGTGTCTCGCCTTGTACATCTGCCAATTCCTGTTGCAATTGCACCAACTCAGCCAGTAATTCTTCACGTTGCTCAGGTGTTAATGGCGCTTCTTGCGCTGTTGCTACTTGCTCCTGCGAAACTTCTGCTTCTGCTTGCTCTTCAGCCTGTTGTTCCAGTTCGCTACCCGTTCCCTCTACCGGCTCATTGCCTGCGCGCAACTGGCTACGCAACGCCAGTATTTTATCGACTAGCTCTTGCTCACTCTGCCAGCGCAGCTCAAGCGCGGCTAACCTGCTACTCTCCTCGCTGAGGCTGGTTTGATTTATTTGCTCACGGTCTTGAATATCAACACCGACCGCTGCTTCTCTGGCGATTATTTGGCTCTCAATGGTCAGGGATTCTATGCGACGTCTGCTGTCTTCTACCGCTGCTGGCTCTGAAGTTTGGCTAATGGCTACCCGCGCACAAGCGGTATCTAACAAGCTCACCGCTTTATCGGGTAACTGTCTAGCGGGGATATAACGGTGTGAAAGCTTAACAGCAGCCTCAAGCGCTTCATCCAACAGTTGAATTTTGTGGTGCTTCTCTAAAGTGCTGGCCAAGCCTCGCATCATCAAAATCGCTTTTTCTTCACTCGGTTCAAGCACTTGTACCACTTGAAAACGTCTAGTTAGCGCTGGATCTTTCTCAATGTACTTTTTGTATTCGGCCCAAGTCGTGGCGGCAACGGTACGCAGGGTGCCGCGCGCTAGAGCTGGTTTCAGTAGGTTGGCGGCATCTCCTGTACCCGCTGCCCCACCTGCACCTATTAGCGTGTGCGCCTCATCGATAAATAAGATGATCGGTTTTTCACTGGCCTGCACTTCCTCAATTACTTGCTTGAGGCGCTCTTCAAACTCACCCTTCATGCTGGCGCCCGCTTGCAGCAAACCTACATCCAAGACCCGCAGCTCCACATCTTTAAGTGGCGGTGGTACATCACCTGCTGCGATGCGCTGGGCAAAGCCTTCCACGACTGCAGTTTTACCGACACCCGCCTCACCAGTGAGGATTGGGTTGTTCTGTCTGCGGCGCATTAATATGTCGATCAGCTGGCGAATCTCTTCATCGCGCCCGACAATAGGGTCCATTTCTCCCTTGCGGGCCGATTCAGTGAGATCTTGGGTGAATCGCGCCAGCGCCTCGTTTTTACCCATCTGTGCTGGGGCCATGGCACCCGATGCCTCACCGGGCTCGGCATTAAAGCCATCGGTCGCTGTTAACCCACCCTCGGGAGATGTACTGACAATCTGCGCAAATTTATCGGTTAACTCATCGTATTTAATCTTTTCAAATTCTTTGGAGATGCCCTGAAAATTGCTGCGTAATACGCGCGTTTTTAACATGCCTATCACTAAGTGTCCGGTGCGTACTTGGGATTCAGAAAATAGCAAACTGCCGTATACCCAGCCACGCTCGACACTGTCTTCAACTGCTACCGACAAGTCGGAGATTGAGGTAGAGCCTCTAGGCAGGTTATCCAACGCCTCTAAAATATCATTGGTTAAGGTGTGCGGGTTGAGTTCAAAGTGTTTAATGATGCAGTGAAAATCTGAGTTAGGTTGCTGCAGAATTTGGTGCAACCAGTGCACTATTTCTACATAGGGGTTACCGCGCATTTTGCAAAATACAGTAGCGCCTTCTATCGCTTTATAAGCAACCTTATTTAACTTACCAAAAAGCGCGGTACGGCTGATCTCAGACATCGAAACTCTCCCTTTTCGAATTTGTTGTTAAATTAGCTCTAATAACGGATTTAAATGTAACTGGTCAAAATCTTCAGCGGGCGGCGCCTCACTCATCCAAGTGGTCCAACCCAGTTGCCCAAACACGCCTAAACAAGCAGGCTTTACTTGTTCTGCCTCAAGCTTAAGCTGTACATCCCAGTCAAACTCATCACCTAAATAGTTGCGCACTATTGCAATCAGCGCCACCAAACTAGCGCCTCCTGGTAGTAGCCGCTGATATTCGATTAAGTTCAGTGGCCCAAAACACAATCTGAATTTATTTTGGCACTCCCAAACTTTTTCACCTAAGGTGCTGTTTTCGCCCAAGCTACCGCTTTCTATGCTCTCCCCTAGGCGCAGGCAGTCTGCATCGGGAATTGTCAGCCAGTTACCTATGTACTGCTCTAACTGCGCCGGCATTGAAAAGTAACTGCGCAATATTGCCAGCAATCCCTCGGCATTTTTGTTCTGCTGGGCAAAGCGGCCACTAAAGTGCAACTTTGCGTAGTCAGGCATCGCATCACAATTTCTTAAACTCTGCTCACCCAAACCGATCAAACTTGCTACTTTAATCGAGAACTCATCCGTATTCGGTCGATCAAAGTTGACCGTCGGTTCAGAATCGGCCCATACCCGATAAAATAGTGAGAGTAGCCGGTGATGAAATATGTCGGCAAAATGGCTCAAACTCTCATCTTGATGATTGCGCACTCGGTCACGCGCATATTCGGTCAAATGCAATGGCAGTGGCCCATTGGGGCCAAACACACCAAAAAACAATACATTTAAGCGTTCGGTACTGCCCGCCACTTTGTTAAAAGAAGCCAGCGTTGATGGAGCGAAAGCCATCGATGGCTCTTGCCCTAAACGCACTGGATCATCCGCGGGGCGGTTCGAGCGGCCAAATTTAGCTTTGTCCATATTGGCATTTTCAATGTTTCTCAATGCCGTATAAAAGCCGTAGTTATAAGGTTTTTCAGCTAGCGCCTGATAGAGCGCTAAACGATCTGCCTGCGCCCTTTTCTCAGTGGCCATGTTGTTATTTCTCCACGCTCTTCTGATTTAATCACAGTGATGGTAAATGAGTTGATAGAGACATAGCGGGCAAAAAACTGATCTAACACCGCCCCTAACAAAAACACTCCAGTGCCAACAAAGGCGCTCTCATCAAATACCACACTAATCTGTAGCCCTCGACCAAAGGCAATGGGCCCTTTCATCGGCAGCCGTCTCGTCACTTGAATAGCGTCTATAGAGCGCAAGCCCTCTATTTGCTTGCCGATAGCCGCATCTTTGCCATCCCCATACAAAGACAATAATTGGCGCAGTGCTGCTGCCCCCTTGCCTTTATCGCCATCACACAGGGATAAATAATTGAGTGACAGATGATTGATTAAGCGCCAGGCCGTTTCGCCACTGCTGTAAGACAGTGATGGCCTAGGCTTAGTGGGGCTTTTCAAACACTTAATAGAGGCTACTGGCGCTGATATATCTAAAGTAAAGTCGGAACTGTGCTTGCCTATTGGCATTTTTAAAGGCAAATCGCGGTTGGTACATAAAGTGTGAATTTCTAGCTGTTTTAGCGATCCTGAGTACGGCGCTTCATTGGCATCCACCAGCGAGATATAACTTTCACTGCCGATGTAATTAGAGCGCAGGCCTTGTTTTCTCTGGCGTTGAGATACTAATCGCCGCTCCCGATTGACACTAAAATACGCCTGTTGATTTTCTAAGTCGGTTAGATCATTGCAGCTGTAAAAAGGTAAAAATCGCTGCTTCTGTTCAGAATTATTACCGTAGCCGTTCACCGCTTCCACTTGAAAAACTTCAAAATCAAGCGGCCGGGTACGATCGGGAACTACATGGAATTCCTCCTGGCGATTATCAATGTGAATTCTATCGGTACGTTTGCTGAACAGATTAATCACGGGGGTACAAAACAGCGCGATATCATCTTTAGTGACACGATTCTCCAGCTCTACATCACAGCGATCAAACAGCACTAATAATTCTAATTTGGTACCTTTAGAACGGGCAAACGCTTTATTTAATTGACTGATTCTGGCAAATAAAAAGCGTTCAGAAAAGGCAAAGTATTCACGCAATAAGCGATAGCCACTAAAACTTTTGTGCTCATCTGGGAACAAACTGTGATCATCGTCAAAGCCGATAGGAGTGATAACATCGACGCTGAGAACTTCTACAAATTTAGCCGAAGGCTCAACACTGCGTAGTACCAGCGCACAACAATTGGCAAAAACTTGCTCGTAAAGGCGGACTGCTTGAGCGCCTTGCCCTGAGAAATGAAGGTCTAGCTGATCGAGTAAAATCTCATTGAGCGGTAAGTCATTGTTTGACTCAATCACCAAGCGTAATCCCGCTTTTAGCTTTTTATCAGCAATGCCTGGAATTTCATTCAACGCCCCCACATTAGTGAAGTATTCAACTTGGGCCAGCTTTATCGGCCAGAGCGTCACTTGATGAGCACTCACATATTTACAGGGCGTTTGCTCGCCCTCTTTAAGCTGCGCTTTTAATACGGTGCCTCGCTCTAGTGTAACGCCCGCTTCAAGGCTTGCCTGAGCAGTAGCATTAAACTGCACTATCGCCATAGATGGAGTCGGGGTTAAAAACTGCGGGTACACCATGTTCATTAAATTTTGCGTAAACTTTGGGTACTGTGCATCAATGCGTAACTGCACCCTTGCCGCCAAAAAGGCAAAGCCCTCGTAGAGTCGTTCCACATAAGGGTCTGATGTTTCCAGCGAGTCAATGCCTAAACGGCTGGCTATTTTAGGATATTCGTCGGCGTACTCACTGCCCATTTCTTTAACAAATTGCAATTCGCGCTCATAGTATTTGAGCAATAGCGGATCCATGTTATTGCCCTACCCGAACGTCTTTGAACTCAAACAATCCCGACTCTAAATTAAGCTCTGAGTTTACATAGAAATACTCGGGAGCAGGCTGGCCCCATATGTCGCATTCGATTTCAAAGGTCAGCGCATTTTGTGTCATTTGCTCTGACTTAGACACTCTGACTTTTAAGGTTTTAGCGATGATACGCGGCTCAAAATTTAGGATAATTTTACGCATTTGTTTTTGCAGTGCGTGCACATCAGTATTGGCCACTAGCACCCCAGTGAGATCAGGCATGCCGTAATTTAATACCGATGCAGCGGTTAAAGGATAGTCAGAAAGGTCTGTTACATCGGCTAAATTACCGGTATTTAGCAACCAAGCTAAATCGCGCTTGATAAATTCCTTAAGGGTGCGTGAGTTGACGATAAGTTTGTCGTCCGCTTCAGGTTTTGACCTTACTACTTCAGTATCGACATTACCGACACGCGCTGCTTTTTCTGCTGATGCGTAAACATAAGGTTTACGTTGCGCATTATTATCGGTCAGCCTATCCAGCAAAGAGGGTTGCAGCCTATCTTGTTGCATTAATCCCGCCATTTAACTCTCTCCAAATAGCGCTAAGTAAAGTTGATGCATCTAATATCCAGCAGTGAAAAATCATCGATATCAGTGCTAAATTGTCTTTGTCCCAATCCTAAATATTCTTCTTCACCTAAATCTTGCCAAATTGTTTTTCTAGCTAATAATAATTGTGAGTCTCTCTCATCGAGAGGGCTGTATCTGGTAGGGATTAGCGCCACCGCTTGGCCACCATTAACCCAAGTAAATTGCCCTGGCGTCCATACAAAATCACGTAAATCTTCGGGCTCTTCAATAGTGACTTGTTGAATTTGATCAAAGGGAATCCAATAATAATTGCCGTTGACGATGGCCTCTAAAAACGGCCCTATGCGATTATCAGCATCGCAGATCCATTCAAACGCTTGGCCATTAATTTCACCGGGGCGGGCCTCCAACATTGCAAATGCCTGCTCGCGTAATGACTTTGCCTGAACGATCATGCCTTTTGCATATAAAGCGATCGCCTCTATGCACAGCGCCATCCACTGTTGTGGCTCGCCAAATATTAACGGCGTTTTTTCACCGGCAAACACTTGACTACGCAGTTGTTCGCACTGTATTGCCTGAGTATAAGTTTGCAGCATTGCCAGACAGGAAGCATCTAACTCACAGGCAACTTTCAGCTGGGTTAATGCTCTATCCCACTGACCTAAAACAGCCAACAATTGAAACAGAAAAACCCGCAGTTTGGCATCACCTGGATTATCTCTTACTTGAGATTGTAGCTGCTGCAAACTGGCTGTTAAATCTCCGTCTAAGAGACTTTGCTCTGCACTCATATTGACCCCTTACGCACCTGAAAATGAGTAGTACATAACACACCAGTAAAATGGGTGCGCCATGCACTAACCAACCTATTGATTAAGCAGGTTCGTTCTTCTCCATATCCCAGCCAAATTCTGGACCAGGCTTGCCAGATCCATCTTTCTGCTGCTCTTTGTATTCCACTTTCACTTTTGCAAAGTTGAGAGAACAGTTTTCGGTCAGTCGATCCTCGCCGCCACTACCACCGGTTGAAACCGAGGTAACTAAGCAATCCGTCATTGTTATTACAACGTACTCAAGGGGTTCATCACCCGCCTTTCTCACTGTTAATTTCGCCTCGGGGATATGCTTGCCAGCAGCGCAGTACATCATTAAATTTCCCGATGACTTATCAATATAGTGGGTGAAAGATAAATCTTGTACATGGCACTTGCCAGAACCACCACCACCGCCAACGTGCATACTACCGGATTGGCTCATACCCCAGCTCCAGGCCAATATATCTAGCTCATCGGTGTGCGAGCCATCTTTTGACTCACCATCAATTCCCTCTAACTTCAAAAACATGTCAACTGCCATGATCTTTCTCCTTGTATATATCCATTAAAAGCAGCCGCGACTTCACTCCTGAGACTGTTTGTTTGCTTTTTAGAACTACAATTTAACCTCCCTTAGCAGAAGGTAATTTCGAAACCAGCCTGAGCGAAACTGTTAAGCCCTCAAGTTGGTAGTGTGGTCTTAGGAAAAACTTAGATGTGTAGTACCCAGGATCTCCTTCAATCTCTTCAACCACAACTTCTGCTGCCGCCAAAGGCTTACGCGCCTTGGTTTCCTGCGTTGAGTTAGCAGGGTCACCGTCGACATAATTCATAATCCATTTTTGCAACCAACGCTGCATATCTTCCTTCTCTTTGAAGGAACCGATTTTGTCGCGCACTATGCATTTCAAGTAATGGGCAAAGCGACAACTGGCAAACAGGTAGGGTAATCGCGCCGCTAAATTAGCGTTAGCGGTAGCATCTGGATCATCGTATTCAGCGGGTTTTTGCAGTGATTGCGCACCGATAAAAGCGGCAAAATCCGAATTTTTCTTGTGCACTAATGGCATATAACCATTGGAGGCGAGCTCGGCTTCACGTCGATCGCTAATAGCAATTTCAGTGGGGCACTTCATATCCACACCGCCATCATCGGTGGGGAAAGTATGGGTAGGTAATCCCTCAACCGCACCACCAGATTCAATACCGCGAATTTGCGAACACCAACCATAAAGTTTAAATGAGCGATTAATATTAACGGCCATCGCGTAGGCTGAGTTTGCCCAAGTATATTTGCTGTGATCAGCGCCCTCGGTATCTTCCTCAAAATCGAATTCTTCGACCGGATCAGTCTTGCTGCCATAGGGAAGGCGAGATAAAAAGCGCGGCATCGCCAGGCCTAAATAGCGCGCATCTTCGGATTCGCGTAACGAGCGCCATCCGGCGTATTCTGGGGTTTGGAATATTTTAGTGAGATCTCTTGGGTTACTTAGCTCCTGCCAGGAATCCATCTGCATTAAATTGGGGTCGGCCGCAGTGATGAAGGGCGAGTGAGACGCCGCAGATATCTGCGCAATTTCACCGAGCAGTTCAACATCGGGAGGGCTGTGATCAAAGTAATAATCACCCACTAGACAACCATAAGGTTCGCCGCCAAACTGGCCGTACTCTTCCTCGTAAATCTTCTTGAAGATAGGACTTTGATCCCAAGCGGTGCCCTTAAATTTTTTCAGGGTCTTGCTCAGCTCTTTCTTGGAAATGTTCATCACCTTGATTTTGAGCATTTCATCGGTTTCTGTGTTGTTAACCATGTAGTGCAAGCCACGCCACGCCCCCTCAAGTTTTTGAAAGTCCTCGTGGTGCATAATCAGATTAACTTGATCAGTGAGCTTTTGATCTATTTCGGCGATCAGAGCCTGAATGGTGCCAATAACATCCGATGAAATAACCGCAGTATCTTTTATCAGTTGCTCAGCAAGTGTTTGCACTGCCGTTTCAACCGCTTCTTTGGAACGGTCTGATTTCGGTTTAAATTCCTTTTTTAATAACGAGTCAAAGTCACTCGCCTGTATCGATTCTTGAACTTCGCCTTCAGCTTGTTGAACTTCTGTATCAGCCATCGTCATTACTCCTAAATACTGGGTATCAATTCTCTATGTGAGCACCGGTGGCTAATCGTCAGTTGACTGCTGATTAGCGACTAATGTTTTGAGTAAATCCGAATCGTTCATTATTTTACCAATCAACTCTTCAGCCCCGGTTTTGCCATCCATGTAAGTAATCAAGTTGGACAGTTGAGTGCGCGCCTCCAGCAGCTCTTTTAAACCATCTACTTTTCGAGCCACTGCTGCAGGGGAGAAATCATCCATGCTGTCAAAGCTGATATTGACGTTTAAATTGCCATCCCCAGTTAAAGAGTTGGGTACTTGGAAAGCTACTCTGGGCTTCATTGCTTTGAGCCTATCGTCAAAGTTATCCACATCTATTTCTAGTGCATCACGTTCGGCGACCGGAGGAAGAGGCTCTTCAGGTTTGCCCGACAAGTCAGCCAGCACTCCCATGACAAAAGGCAATTGCACCTTTTTCTCTGCGCCGTATAATTCCACATCGTACTCAATCTGTACTCTCGGTGCCCGGTTGCGGGCGATGAACTTCTGACTACTTGCCTTGGCCATCTTTATTCCCCTTTAGTTAATTTCCATCCAGAAAAAAATGCCTGCTGCGGCCCCATCTCTAGATAAAAACTAGTTAGTTTCATTAAAAAGCGTCCTGGCTTTTTAAAATAATAAATCATGCATCACCTTCAACATTCTTCGCCTGCTTCAACCCATCCGGGGTCAGATCCGCCACTATGTCCATATAACTCAAAGTAGAGAGGCGTTTCGCTCGCCTCATAAAAAGTGGAATGGGGCTTGATGGCTCATGCTTTTGGTAGTATTCACTAATTTTATCCATCATTTTCGCCGCGTCTTCCCGCGAATTTATCTGACCACTAGCCACTGGCGTACTAGCAACAGAACCTGAAGAGACAGATGGGTCGCTAGGATTTCCCCCTGTATCATCTTTAACTGTCACGCCTGGTTCGCCTCGCTCAGCTAAATAACCATCTACCGCACTAAGGCTGTCATTAATAACCTTCATCAACGCAGAAACATCAGGAGCTTGATGCGCACCCAGCTCTGTTGTGAGATATTCATCAATACTTTTCAGCGCAGCAATTGACTGCACTAAAGCTTCTTTATTGGCCAAAATCTTTTCGACATCAGCTTCCATAAAAGCCGCGTGAATGGTGTTTAAGTCAGGTGCGCTGTCGTTTTTAGCATCCCCTCCTTTAGCATTTTGAATATCTCTAAAACTAAATTTTCCGAGACCTTTACACTCAACAAGTGGCGTTAACATAAGTGGATTGAGGGTATATTTTCGATCACATAGCGCCAGCAAAGTATTCACTCGCAAGGTCGGATCATTGTCATCATCAGGATCTAATTGAGGATGCACATCTGCCCAAAATTTTGATAACAGCTTACCTAGTAACACTAGCGCGTTGGCAAATCCGGCAAGACCATTGATTTGTAATTGAGCACGAACCAGCAGCGTTACTACCCGTAAGTCTTTGGTTTTTAAAAATAGATTGATAGCGTTTGCAGACACCACAGGCCAATTTACCGGCTCTGCAGCAATGGAGGAATCACCCAGCGTTTTATCTTCCCCCTCTAGGGCAGCTAAAAACAACCCAGTGAATTCAGGGTCGTATTCCAGATCATCACCGGCAGGCGACTCGCTGGAAATCTCTTCAAGTAAGCTATTTAAATCAAGACTGCTCGACATATAACTCTTCTACGCATGCTTTCCTTTTTTGAGGAGAGCGATGATCGTTAAGAAGGCCGAAGCATTAGCGGGGTTATAGATATTAAATAAAAGTGAAATTCACTAAACACCCAAGCCTTCTATCCATGAAAACTAGTATATTTAAGATATATTATCGACTTATATTCACAGATGCCTGATAGAAAATGGCACAAGAACAACAACAAGAAATAATGTTTAATACTCCTAAAAGTTGTATTAAATATCTCTAATTCAGCTAAATCTACACTAAAGGTTATTTAAAAATCAACCACCATATGATATTCATTTCAATTAGATAAAAATGTGAAATGTCATTTAGTTGTTATTTAAAACCAAATCTGTTTATTAATACATAAATTTTTCAAACAGAATATAACAAATGCTAAAAGACATTTTCTTGTTTTAAAATTAACCAGAAATAAACAACAAAACAATCTTTATTTAACATTAAAATCCGTGACTATTATTTGTATAAACTCGCGAAAACTTTGAGAATTTATATTATGAATGATGATAAAAACGAAGATAAAACCATTATTTTTAATGAGAAAACTGTCATCATCAATGACAAGACAGTGCTATTAAAAACATCTAAAGCTAATCCTGAAAAGACCCAAAACACCATCGATGATGAAACCAAAGCCAGAGTAACCAAGGAAAACCTGACGTTTAAAACTGAAGCGGTCACAGCCTCTAATTCGAACAAAACAATCGACATTGGCTCGGTCATAAACTCGCGATTTGTATTAGAAAAGCTACTTGGCAGCGGCGGAATGGGCGTTGTTTATCGCGCATTAGATCGTCGCAAACAAGAGGCAAATGATACCGACCCTTATATCGCCATTAAAATTTTAGGCGAAGAGTTTAAAAATTATCCCCAAGCTTTTGTCGCTCTGCAAAGAGAGGCGCGGAAATCCCAGAGCTTGGCACATCCTAATATCATCACCGTCTATGATTTTGACAGAGAGGGTGACCTCTTCTACATGACCATGGAAGAGCTCGATGGAGAGCCTCTTTCAAGTTATATCAAATCTCACCCTTACGGCGTCCCTATCGCCAAGGCCGATAAAATAATTCGCGGTATCGCCCAGGGCCTCGCCTATGCTCACTCAAAGAAAATAATTCACTCAGATTTAAAGCCCGACAACATTTTTGTCAGCAGTACCGGCGTTAGCAAAATTTTAGACTTTGGCATCGCCCGCGCTGTGACTGATCTCAGCGACACTGAAACCGAGCAAGATTCTTTTGATGCCGCTGACTTAGGTGGGCTTACCCCAACCTACGCCAGCGCAGAAATGTTCGCAGGCGAAGACCCACACCCTTGTGATGATATATATGCACTGGGCCTAATCAGCTATGAATTACTCAGTGGTTACCACCCCTATAAAAGAATACCCGCCGAACAGTTGCTAAAAAAACCGGTGAGCGTGAAAAAACTTAAGGGAATTAGCAGAGCGCAATGGCTGACAATTCATGCATCTATTGAAGTATTAAAAGCACAGCGTATTAAAAGTGCGGATGTGTTTCTGAAAAAATTTAGCGGTATATCATTAACCATAAAAGTATTTAGTTTGGCACTGGCCATTAGCGTGCTGGCATTAACTTACAGTCTATTTTTAAAGGCACCTAACATGGGTCCTGAAATAGCCTTTGAGGCACTCCCTAAGGTCTTACAATCGCAAATAACCCAAGCTTTGAGTGAAGGTACCGTTGCCCTCAAATTTAATGATATTAACGCGGCTCTGCACTATTTCAATCAAGCCCATGACCTTCACCCGAAAAACCCCGATGCATTGAAAGGGTTAGACGCTATCGTCACTAAAATACTAACAAAGATTAAATCCCAGCAGGAGGATGAGGCAACTAAGGGGAATTTAGCACTGATAAACACCTTATTAGAGTATCCAACACTGGCCAATAACGAGGCTATTTTAGCGGTTAAAAAGCAGCTTGAGAAATAGCTATGCTGAAGCTGCCTATTATGACGCTATGAAGTCGGTACAAAGAAGAAATCTCCCACTTCATGACCGGCACCTTTAATCGCCTTAAATTCAGGTACTTGATCGTAACCTACCACTTTTGCACCACGGGCAACACGATCACGTAATTTTAGAAATAATTGCGGCCCCGCCATGATTTGATCATTAGATTTAAGTACCTGCAAAAATGCTCTGGCAAACACAGAGTTACCTTGACCGGCATTATCAAGCACAGGTTTGTCGCCACCTGAAGATAATATTAAACGAGACTTTTTCGCCAATTTATATTTTAGATACTCCTCTGACTGGCTTTGATCTTCGCCCATGAATAAGTAACCTGGTGCACTAGAGAGCAATCCTGCGTAGCAAGAATCAGCAACCACTAAAATTCTTTTCGCTTTTAAGCGACTCAAATGCCTAGTGACAAATTCATTGGAAACCCAAAAAGTATCTGCCGGTGGCTGCTCTGCATTAACTGGTAACCAATACCCCTCCTCGGTTGCGCCATTTTGTACCCGCGAGCCGTGCCCTGCATAAAATATTAATAAATTATCATCTTCACCTAACACTGAATTCAAATTATTAATGGCCTTCATTACCTCTATGTTACTGGCGTCTAATAATAGCTGTACAGAAAAGCCATATTTTGATTCCAGTACATTGGCCACCTCCTGCGCATCGCGTTTTGGAGTGCTTAAATTATCGAGGCTTTTATAATTTTGATTACCTATAACCAGCGCGAAATAACGACCAAATTTAAGACCTTTAGTCGTCAGAGATTTATGGGGGCTATTCGTCGAAGCTAGTTGTGCCGTTGCACTAACAGGCTGGCGAAACACCGGCAGTTGTGTGATTTGTTGCTCACTGTTGGCTTTTTCTTCCTCGAGCGTCGCTATCTGATCTTGCAGCTGTGAAACTTGCGCTTGCAATTGTTGTGTCTGAGCATTTCCTACCTGTAATGCCTGTGTCTGATTGCTGTTTTGCTCAAGTAACTGTGCAGCTTGCTGCTCATTACGTGCCTGTAGCCGTTCGGTCTCGGTTTTATGCTGGGCAAGTAGCTGCTGTGTCTGTTGTAGCTTTTGCGCCTCAAGCTTATTTTTCGCCTGCAATGCCTTAGTCTCAAGAGCATTTTGTTGCTGCTGCTGTTCCGACTGTAACTGCTGCGCCTGTAATTCCTTTTGTGCTAACAATTGCTTTGTCGCCAGTAGTTTTTGGCTCTCTAATTTATTCTGCGCCAGCAATCGCTGGGTTTTAAGTTTGCTCTGGGCTAACTGCTGCTGAGTTTCGCGTTTGTTTTGTGCCTCACGCTTAGCCAAGGCAGCCAGCTGCGCCTTTTTATCTGCGTTAACTTGGTTGCTAGTATTAGTTTGGCTCTGTAATTTAGATTGCAGCAACTGCACTTGATTATTGAGTGACCCCAACTGCGAGCTCTTGGCGCTTATCTGCCCCTGTAAACGATTTCTCAATGCCTGTTGCTCTCTACCGGCGCTGGCGGCTAATACCTGCTGTTGATAATCTGCAGTAGATTGATAAATGAGCGTGTCAGTGCTTAACCCCCAGGCCTTACGGTACCAATTCAATGCTGTTTTCTTACTTTTGGCGACGCCAAATCCCTGCTCATACAAAGTACCCAAATTAAATTGCGCTCTTGAGTTCCCCTGAACAGCTGCTTTGGTATACCAGATAACCGCCGCCTCATAGTTGGGACTGCCACCAATACCGCGCTCAAATATTTCACCGACATTAGCTTGGGCTTTAGCATCTCCTAGTTGCGCTGACGGCATCCAGACATTGAGCGACGACTTTAAATTTGCCCGGTCATAGGCCACGTATTCCCCACCTCTAATCCGACAATCCGCAGCAGTAGTGTTTACCGGCCTGCGAGCGGTGAGGTAAGATGCTTTATTCCCCAGCTGCCTAACTTGCCCTGGCAGCAGGCAATCTACTACTTGTAAATCAGCAATAGTTGGGTGCGACAAATCACCGCTAGTAGTAGGCGAAGAACTGAGACAGCCGCTAAGAATGGCGGGAAGCAAGGTGATAAAAGCTATTTTAAAGACGCTGTGTGTGTTGTGCATGAATCCATCCTTGATACATGAGAAAACAGTATTACAATTATTTACTAAACAATATTTATTACATTATTAGCTAATTTACAATCCACAACTGATTTTAATTTATTTTTTATCGTATATTACTTTCTATAAAAAGAGGTGGGGGAATTTGTGTAAAGTTATGTACATTTTAGGACTACAATTAGTGTCGCTTAATATTAACTGACGGCTTTACGAATTTTCTACCACAAAAAGATACAATTAATTTAAATCAGGAAAGATATGTTACGCGCCATTGTTATTAAAAATAATATTATCGTATTTTCCTGTCTCACTTTGCTAGGTTGCGCCAACTTATCCGATAATACCCTTGCTATATCAGCGCATTACGGATTAACTAAACATTCTATAACGACCAGCATTTATAACCATAACTACTTTCAAAACCACGCATACACAGCCCTTAGAACGACGGGGAAGCTTCCTGAAAAAACAACAATTCATCTCTATATTGGCTCAGATGGCACTCCTTGGATCAAAGGCAGGTGGATAGCTGCAGATCCAACTCCTAGCGACCCGTTGGCATTAAAGCTGATGGGCGAGGATAAAAACCCGGCCATTTATTTAAGTAGACCCTGTTATTTCGACGACATCAAACAGTCTTATTGTCATGCTAGTTTATGGAGTAGTGCGCGCTATTCAAAAAACGTTATAACAAGTATGGCGCTTGCTATTAAGCAGTTGATAAACATTGATAATGAAATTATTTTACTAGGTTATAGTGGAGGTGCCGCCATTGCCGTACTACTTGCAGACCAGTTAGATAATGTGGTTGGTTTAGTCACTATTGCAGGTAATCTAAATACTGACTTATGGACTACTCATCACCAGTTGTCGCCTTTGACACAGTCAATTAATCCAAGTCGCTATCAATATTTAAAAAAGCCAATTAAATCAATTCACTTAGCTGCTAATAATGACAAAGTAATACCTTTGCCGATTATTCAATCTTATATTGCAATAAGAGGCGGGAAATTACATATTTTTAATAATGCTGACCATCGTTGTTGCTGGTTAGAAAAATGGCCAGAAAATTTAAAAGAAATAAATAGCTACTTCTCAATGGCAGAGTGATAAGTATCCATTTTATTTTATCCAAATCCTCTTCCATTTGTATTAATATTAAGTTAATTTAAAACAATTGTTTTACACTTAGGGCCTATTTCTACTTGCTCCCTAATGTAAAAATATAGTTTTCATATGCAATAAGCAGTACTAAATCGGACATTAATCAAGGAGTGATTAAAATGGCCCTTTCAATCTGGACTTGCTCTCATCGAATATCATACAATCCATTCATCTTAATTCTGGTCGTTTTTTTATTACTTTGGCCTGCATTAAAAGCCCAAGCCTCCACTTCTATTAGCCTCTCCTCTACTTCACTAGAATTTGGGGAAGTTGAAACTAATGGCTATCGAGATATCCGTGTCACTCTAAGCATCTTGCCCAGCACTGTTACCCAAGTAGTGGCCACTGATTATAATAGCGTATTTTCTATTTCTGGCACTGACTGCCAATCTGGCCTCAGTGATTCCCAACGCACTTGTTATGTCGACGTAAGGTTCACGCCTACCACCACCGGCTCTGTTAGTCATACTATCGTACTTAATTATGCCGCTATCGATGAAGCTGATACTGTTACTTTGACCGGTACCGGTATTGTCCCTGGATCTGTAACAGCAGGCCCGTTAGCTCCCTTTACCCAAGAAAAAGATAATAACTACAGTACCAGTGCAGTCATTATCACTACTTGTACCAGCGGCAATGCCTCTGCAGCATTGCAGCGCGACTGTAACCAACTAGTACAAGCCGCCAACTCTGGTGATGCTCAAACCACTGCCGCCCTCAATCAAATATCCCCAGAGACAGCGACTAAAAGCTCCCAAGTAACACACCAAAGTGCCACTACTCAAGCGCGTAACATTACCTCTCGTATGGTTGAATTACGTTCTGGTGCCAGCGGAATTTCCGTGCAGGGCGTTGGTTTGAATATCGATGGCAAATACTTACCTGCAGGTCAAATTGTACAGTCTTCTCTACAACCTTTAGGTATGGGCGCCAGTGCCGATGAGACATTTGCCAACTCTAAAATAGGGGTGTTTTTTAGTGGCGAGATAGCCAAAGGTAGTCGCGATGAATCCGCATTGGAATCCGATCTTGATTATAAAACTTACGGCATTACGGCAGGCGTTGATTACCGCCTCAATGATAAGTTTTTTCTAGGAGCAGCCCTTGGATTCATCGACACAAAAGCTGAACTGAGTAATTCTAATGCTGAGTTAGATACCCGCGGTTACAGCCTCTCCTTTTACGGTAGTTATTACTTAGAAGATAACTATTTCACGGATTTCTCACTCACTTTTGGTAAAAACAATTTTGATCAAAACCGTAACTTAAACTTTGTATTAGGTGGCAGCACCGTTAACCAAAAATTTAACGCACAATACAGTGGTACTTACACCTCTATATTATTAGGTGCGGGTAAAGACATACAAAAAGGCCCATGGTCTTTTGGCCCCAGAGCGAAGTTAGAATATACCCGCTCAAGAACAGATACAGCGACAGAGACTGCCTCTGATGCAACGGGACCGGGAAGCGGTTGGGTAACACAGATAGGATCCAATACCCAAGATTCTTTATTGTTTCAATTGGGAGCTCGTGTCTCCTATGCGCACAGTGCTAACTGGGGCGTTATTTTCCCCTACGCTCAATTAGATTTAGCCCATGAATTCCAACAGGATGCGCAAGTGATCAATGCACATTTTGTACAGGATCCCGCCTCCACGCAGATCAAGATTAAATCTGACAAACCGGATCGTAACTTCCTAAAATTAAATTTAGGAACCAGTGCGCAATTTAAAAATGGGACCTCAGGCTTTGCCAATTACTCTACGGTTTTATCCAACAGCGTTTGGGATAGCCATACTTTGAGCGTGGGTGTCAGGCTTGAGTTTTAGATAGGTAAAATATACTGACAGACTCTTCTATAGAGAACTGAAACTGCTGTTGCAGTTCTCTATAGAATTCACTTTTAGCAACTGATTTATAAAAGAATTATTTTGCCAGCGCTTCAATGCGTGATATCAATTTAGTTATATCGTAGCCCGCATTGTTAGCTGCTTGCACAATATGATCAACTTGCATACTTTTCGCCTGGCTCAGTGCCCACAAGTTAGTACACCTAGTACCTGTGCGGCAATATGCCAGCACAGGGTGCGCAGCAGCCGAGACTAATTCACCAAACTCCATGGCTTGTTGGTCGGTGTAGTCTCTGGGATTTACCGGTAAATATTGCCAATTAATACCCACAGCTTTACAAGCACTTTGCAGTTCATCACTGATAGGCTGATTATCACCCTCACCATCAGGCCTATTACAAATAATGGTTTTAAATCCCGCAGCGGCTATTTCCTCGACATCTGCAACATTCAATTGTGGACTGACACTAAGAAAAGGGGTGAGTTGATGTAGCTCCATTTCAGGCTCCTAATTTAAATAATCAGAACAATAACACGGAGCACTAGATTCATCAGCTAATAACTACAATCCTGTTTTTATTCACTGGTTATTTTTGGTTAAAGACTCTCTCTAAGCACACACTGCAAGCTCTTACCTTATCGATACCGCGCTGTAACTGAGCTACCGTTTCTATCGGGACATCTAGTGAGAGCGCGTAATAAGCGTGGGATTTATTCAAAGTGTACACCACCTCATAGTCATTGGGATCAAAACCATGATCTGATAACAGCAATTTTGCCGTGTATTCAGAGTACGCCCACAGATCAATACGTCCTAGTGCCAGCATCCCCACCAGTGACTTGGCATAGGGTGTGGTAAGCAAATTACCCTGGTCATAGACAATATTTCGCACTAACTGCATGGCAACATCATCGCGGATCCCGCCGACTAAATATTTTTTAATATCATGTTCATTTTGAATTTCAATGTAATGATCTTTTCTGGCTAGCAAGACGTTTTTAACCGCGGTAATTGGGCCGGCCCACTGGAATAAATGCTCTCTTTTTTCGGTGCGATTAGTACTAAATAACATGATGTTTTCAGCGGTCATCGCCGCGCGATATGCCCTTGGCCAAGGTTGAGTTTTTATCTTGCTAGTATCTAATACTAAACCCAGCTGCCCATAAGCCTCCTTAAGCATGCGCACTGAGACGCCGTCAGCTTCACCGTTATGGTTGATATAGTTATAAGGTGGGTATTCTTCAGTGAGTAGCTCTAAATCTTGTAGGCTCGCAGCCATCGTTAGCGGCGCAGAAAAGAGCCACAACAGGCTCATAAAGGTATAGATAACAGTCTTAAGGACAAGATTTCTCATTTATGTATCCAATAATTAACGCTGCCAAGATGTGGATAAGTCCTGTCCATTACTGACCTATTCACAGTCGCCTTAGTCTTTAGATCTCACTCTTATATGACTATCGTTAAACAACAATTGTATTTTCCGGGAGCATTGATCGAGCGCTACATTCAATAATGCAGTGATAAGCAGTAGGGCTAAAGCACGATCAAAACGTAAATCTTCAAAGGCTGAGTCAATGTAAAAACCTAATGTGGCAATACCTAATACACCTAAAATGGCGCTTTCGCGCAGTATGATTTCAGCCCGGTACATCAATAACGAAATAAACTGGGGGTAACTCTTGGGCAGCACTTTATAAAAATAACGGCTAAATGACATCTTTGCAGCACGGTAATCGCCATCCACACGGCGCTGTAATAAATAACAAATCAAACCTGCATTGTGAATAGCCAGTGCGATAACTGCCGCCAGCATTGAGGGACCTAACAATAGTAACAAGATAAAGGCCAAAATGTATTCAGGAGTCGAACGCATGATTAACAGAGCACTGGCGCTGAATTTATCTACCAGCCAGTTATCTTTAAACACAGCAACATTAGGTGCTAACAACATACAACACAGTGCCGTCGCAGCAACCGCCATCACCGACAATAGTACGGTATTAACCACCCCTTGCAGTCCCTGTAACATCACTAAATCACTCAGCCAACTTAGGTAACCAAGTACAATTTCTAGGACTGAATACCCTTGATTTTGCAGGCTAGCGGGCCAAATATCGGCACTGACAAAACGCCAAATATTCGCGTTGGAGTTAATAAAGTCATTGCTCGGCAAAAAATAGATTGATAACAGCAAATACAGCGGTAATAGGCCTAACTTCAGCCAATATTTAATACTGGCAATTAATAAGTAAAACGCCAGCAGTAAAGCGCCCGCATAAGAGTAATCACCTTGCTTAAACGCGGTCTCTAAATGGAAACCTATAGTCGGCAGACCGACAAAACCCAGCACTGCGCTAGTGCGCACCCCACACTCAAAACGGTAGCGCAAATACGCGCTCATCTCCCCCCATACCTGTGGCATTAACACGTACAAAAAGTAGCTGAATTTAGCAGCGCCCTGCAGCCGTAATTGGTCTACTTTAAGCGGTGCCTGTTGGTATATATCGTGAAATACCCGCGCAAAAGTACAAGCGTAGGGAATGGCAATGGCCAGTATCGCACTGCTGGCAGACAAGCCGAATATTTGAATAAAAATTAGCGCCCAAAACAACTCGTGAATAGCACGAAAAAAAGCGCAGAGGCCACGTACTAGTGAATTTTGATAGAGCAGTGATAATATAAAACCTGCCACTACTGAGGTACTGACCCCCAGTAGCGCATACGCCAAAGTGTAGAGCAAATCGTAAACTAGCGAGAGTGGCTGTTCTACACTGGGGCGAAACAATCCACTGAGCATTGTCTTAAAATGCGGCCAGGGCTCAGCAGTGTATATTTGCACATCGCCGAGTATATAAGCGGCCACGCCTGCCAATAAAAGCCATAAACTAAAGTTACGCAGCTTGATCCCCTCGCTGCGGCCCCTGAAAAAGTTATTCACAGGTACAGTTGTTCCAATGCCTGTGCAGAAACCTCAGAGGCCGGCGCATCTAAAACTATTTCACCTTGTTTTAGACCGATGATTCTATCAAAGTAGCGCAGCGCTAAACCCCGATCATGCAGTGCAATAATATTGGTATCGTGTCGCTCTAAGATCGCCTCGATCACCGCACAAGCTTTGACTGAATCTAAGTTTGATACTGGCTCATCGCCTATAAAAATCGCCCGCTGCTGATAAAAGGCACGAGCTACCGCGACACGTTGTTGTTGCCCACCAGAGAGTTTATTGACTGTATCAAAGAGTTTTTCCTCTATCTGTAATTGCGCGGCAATAACACTGATCTGCAAAAGCTCAGCAGGGTTTGGTCGCAACAAATTAAGCAGATTTTTAAACGCACCAAACTCGGCAAGTTTAGCCAGATAAATATTATTGTAACTGTTTAAACCCGCCACCAAATCACGTGTTTGCGTGCAGTAGGCGATATCTAAAGGATGCTGCTGCGCCAACAAGTTCAACAGCGTAGATTTCCCCACGCCACTAGCACCGACTAAGGCAACATTTTCACCTGCTGCAATCGATAAGCTAATATCTTTTAATACTTGCTGGTGGTGATAGGAAAAGCAGCTGTTTTTCAGCGTAAATAACATAGCAATTAAGGCGCGATTAAATCGAGTTGCACAGCCGTGGATTTTATCGCTTGATAGTCTTGATTTTTAGCCGGTATAAAACCGGAACGTGGAAATTGCTTTAATAGCTCAGGTGAGGTGATACCTAATAGCGCCGTTTGTACTTTGGCACTAAAGCCCGCACCAAATTCACTGTCAACACCGGCGCGAATACTCCACTGATAATCGACATAATTGGGTGTTTGCCAAATCACTTGTACTTTTTTAGTATCAATTTTTCCGGCGCTAAGCATGCTCTGCCACACTTGATAGTTCACCGCGCCCACTTGAAAAGCACCTGCCTGAACTTGGTTAATAGTCAAACTGTGATCACCACTAAACCCTACTGCTTTAAACAATTGTTGCGGTGACTGCTGCAAGTGCTTACGAATGTAATACTCAGGCATCAAACGCCCCGAGGTAGAGCCTTTGCTGCCAAAGGTAAATGTTTTACCGGCAATAGCTTTAGGGAAATCTTTACTCGCTGTTAAACCAGTGCTGTGGTGGGCAATAAAATAGCTGCTAAATTGTCGATCTTCGATCCCCTGCGCAATCGCTTGTGATCCTGGCACTAACTGACGCGCTCGCACTCCAGAGAGACCGCCAAACCAAGCGAGTTGCACTTGATTATTACGAAATGCAGTAATCGCAGCGGCATAAGATTTAACCGGAATATACTTCACAGTGACGTTCAGCTCAATCGCTAAATAGTCCGCTACTTTTTGAAAACGCAGCCGTAATTGACTCTGATCTTGATCGGGAATCGCGGTAAAAGTTAACACTTTATCAACACTCTCCACAGCACCTTGCACAGTAGAACCCAGCAAGGAGAGTAGCGATAGCGACAGACACAGAGATTTGAAAAACATAATGGATGGCTCTACGGATAAAAAGCGCACATCATAGCAGATCGTCACGGGGAACAGGAGGACTCTCTCTTTGGCCAAGTCAACATCAAGCTCAAAAGCCTTCATTGCTCATGCCAATTTCAACTGAGCCATTGCATAAAAGTTATCACTCCTCAGTATTTCTGCGATGTTAGTTAATGCACAAAAAAAGATTCTCATGAAATGTTATGGGAAGAAAACCTCCTCTCACCCTTCACCACAACCCTTATATACTGCGGCATAACGATAATTACTGCTATTTTTGAAAATATCCCACTCGCTATTTCTATAAATTTCTCAAGGTAAAAAATGGTCATTTTTCCAGAAAACCCCATCCCTTTTATACATCGTCAAGCATGCAGACACCCAGCGGTGACATTGACTTGATTGGAGCGGCTTTTATACTGATTTTAAATACTATAAAACGCTGTTAACTACCTGCACTTGCTTTGAGATATTATACTTATGAATCTGCTGCACATTTCCGATATTCACTTCGGGCCATACCACTGGAACGCTGACGACGCACTTTTACTGACCCGCTTAAACCAGTGCAATGCCGATATCATTCTCAATACCGGGGACTTAACTTCAGATTCACTACCTGAAGAATTTGAACAAATGCAAAGTTTCCTAGGCCAACTGCACTGTCCCAATATTGTCTCTATCATGGGTAACCACGACAAGTATTCTAAACGCTCACACGAACTATTTCGCAAGTACATCTATGATGGAGACTTCATCGAGCCTAAAGACCCGCTGCGGGTAAAAAAAGCCAAAGTATTCATTGACTCAAGCACTATTAATTTAGATATTCATTTCAGTGAAATTAACTATTTGCGCTGCTTTGAAATCAACGGCGAAAAAGTACTGATGATTTGTGTTGATAGTACTATATTCCAAAACGACTACGGCCTTATGGAAGAGCAAATCATCGCGGCACTGAGTGACGAGCTAGGAAAAGGTAAATACGACCGTAAACTCCTGTTGAGCCATCACTCTGTGTTGGCTACCGACAACGATCCACTAATCAATTCAAAACGTTTGACCGACTTTGTCTTAGAGCATGACATAGAAGCTGTATTTTGCGGACATACACACGAACTAGATATAGTGCAGCTATCTGACTTGATACGCGGCACTAAGTTTCGCCAGTTTATGTGCGGATCACTTTCCTCACAAAATATCGCTCGTGAAGTCAATATGTTCTGCACTTACGAGAACTTTGGCACTGCAGATGAAATTATAACCATCACTAGAATTTATCCCACTGCAACAGGATTAGAATTTGTGGATAGCCACATAGGTCAGCGCTAGGAGCCTAACCGATTTTAAGCGTTAGACTGCCCTTTCCTATTACTCTTTTGGATCATATATACTGAGTCGACAGCCGAGGGCCACGCATCTAAACACCTCGGCTATTGCCTTGGATGCCAATGATAAGCTAGAAAGTCAGAAGTGATTTATTATGGAACTTAAATGGCTAGAAGATTTTATCAGTTTATCCACAACCGGTAATTTTCGTATTTCCAGCGAGCAACGCTTTGTCTCGCAACCGGCTTTTAGTCGACGCATTAAATCCCTTGAAACATGGGTCGGCGCTGAATTAATCGATCGATCAATTCAGCCGGTAACACTGACCGAGCCCGGCCGAGAGTTCAAACCTATTGCACAATTAATCATCAGCAAAGCTTACCAAATACGCAGTGATATTCGCGGACAATCCATAGAGCTGCGTGAACATCTTAATTTTTCCTCACTAAGTACTTTGGCGCAATTCTTCATTCCCCATTGGCTAAAGCAGCACAGTGATATATTCAACATTGATTTTATTAGTGTACGCTCTGATTTTATGGGCCTTGAGTCATACTTGGCGTCACTGGACTCTGCCGAGACGGACTTTTTTATCGGTTATCAAGACAAGTCTCAATCAATGATCATCGATCCCCTTAAATATTCTTCTCTGCTACTCGCCACAGAGTTGTTACTACCGGTTGTCAGCCCTGATCCGCAGGGTAATCCGCGCTGGTGGCTACCCGATAAACCAAAAGCTGCCATTCCCTATCTGCGCACTAATTCACACACCGATAAAAACCACTCGCATTTATACTGGTCTGTAGGCCACCACATTCAAACCCATTACGCAGAGCTTAGTTTTAATACTGTTTATGAAGCCTCCTGCTTAAGCGCAATAAAAGCGATGGTATTACAGGGGTTTGGCGTGGCATGGTTACCACTGTCAATGGTCAAAGACGACCTCGCAAGCGGTGCTCTATTGCGCGCCGCCGATACTAGTAGTGAAATACAGGTCGATATCAAAATTTTTAAGAGTACCGGTAATCATAGTATGAAATTGCACAAGTATTGGCAGGCACTTAGCGCAAAACATAAATTCGGCAATTGCATCTAGCGAAGCTTACAACCAAGAACTCGCAGCGCGAATCTCCCCCACTTGTACACCTTGTGAGTTTACCAAGCTTGGCGCACTGTAGCAGCGCAACGCGTCTTGCTCTGCTTTGTCCAGTATTTTCAAATGTAACAGAATAGCCATTAGCGCCACAGATCTTGCGCGGGCACTACCGTCTGCTATTTTTAAGGCGATTCCCAAACCTTGTCCCGGGAGCCAGGCAATAAACACCCCCTCAGCACCTGTTTTGGCCAGCACAGCTCCCCGGGTTACCCGATTCAAATCAGTGACTAATGTATCACTACCGGCCATATATAATGGATTGTTTACGATGGCTTGGTTTATGGTCATTATCGCCGAGCTGCGCTTAGCCGGAAAACAGCTGGAGTCTCCTAAGCGAGCAGCTCCTATCGCTAGGGAAACTAGCGGCATTGATGGGGCAGGAAAGCCACAGCCATCAACGCCAATATTTGCGCTGCTGAAGTCAAAATCGACCATCTCAGACACCGCTTTCAACCCCAAGCGCTGCACTGGGTGCTGTAAGTCACAATAATTGTTCAGTGGTGCTTTGATATGCATCGCCGTGGTTAAAAAACCTAAGTGTTTTCCCGAACAATTATGGTGTATACGGGAACTCGACTGTCCATTGGCCGCTAATACCCTTGCTGCTTTTCCGTCTTCTGGCCAGGCGCAACCACAAGCCAGATGCTGCTCATTCAATCCCAGGCGCTGCAACCAACGCTCCAGCACTTCTGTGTGGGCTGTTTCTCCCTGGTGTGAAGCGCAGCTCATGGTGATTTCACGATCACTAAGCTGATAGTGATCACTTGCCTCTGACTCAATCATTGCAATGGCCAGCATAGGCTTAAGCGCTGAGCGAGGAAATATAATTTGATTAACATCTCCCCAGCTGTGCAGTAGTTCACCACGCTGATTACAGACTGCAGCGGCACCGTAGTGCCTACTCTCCACCAGATTATTGCGGGTAAGTTCAACAAACATATCGAATGACATCGGCCTAATTCCACGTCGAAAAATAGTACTTAAGATTAAGTTTCTATCTCCTGTTCGTCCAATACAAAAATCGACAGATGTAATGCAATAAATCTATGACTGTATGAATAGCCATTCTTCAAGCAACGTTAAGATGCGCAGCCGCTGGGGTTTTATATAAAAAGTGTTTTTATTGGCGAAGTAGGAGGTCTTTGAAGGGGTACCGGGTAATCACCAGCTCCACAGGGAGCCAGTGTTGAACAAATATTAAACTGTCCGTACCCGTTTTTCGAGGCGAATACTTATAGAATTTGACTGAGGAACAGTTGAGTACGCTGATGTTGTGGGTTTTCGAAGAAGGCGTTTGGTTCGTTCTCCTCTACAATATCACCCTCATCCATGAAAATAACCCGATCGGCAATGGTCTTGGCGAAGGCCATTTCGTGAGTGACGACAATCATCGACATACCGGTATCCGCCAACTCAATCATTACATCAAGTACTTCCTTAATCATTTCTGGATCCAGCGCCGAGGTGGGCTCATCGAACAACATGATCTTTGGGCTCATGCACAGTGACCGAGCAATCGCGACACGCTGTTGCTGTCCACCGGATAATTGTCCAGGATATTTATCAGCTTGCTCCGGAATTTTCACCCGCTTTAAATAGTGCATGGCGTTTTCAATGGCATCCGCCTTGGACATTTTACGCACCCAGATAGGGCCTAAAGTTAAATTTTCCAAGATGGTGAGGTGAGGAAATAAGTTGAAATTTTGAAAGACCATACCCACTTCAGTGCGGATGTGATCTAAATTCTTCAAATTTTCGCCCAATAAGATGCCATCTACTACGATGTCACCTTCCTGGTGCTCTTCAAGCGCATTTATACAGCGAATCAAGGTAGATTTCCCTGAGCCGGAAGGCCCGCAAATTACAATGCGCTCGCCTTTGTGTAACGTTAAGTCTATGTCTCTTAGAACGTGGAAGTCGCCATACCACTTATTCATTTTGTTAATTTCAATAATAATTTCGTTAGAGGCAGCCGAGGACAATTGGCCCTGGGTCTGCGTTGCTGCTGTAGAGTCTGTCATACTATCTATCCTGTAAATATGTTGTATGTTGCCAGTGGCTGCAAATTTTTACTTTTTATTACCGGTTTCCAATTTCGCCTCCAAATGCCTGCTGTACTTAGACATTGAGAAACAGATGATAAAGAATACTATCGCGCCGAAAATCAACGGTTCTTTATGCAAGCCAAGCCATGGAACGTCTCTGGAGATGGAGCGCAGCATACCCAAAATATCAAATAAGCCAATAATAGACACTAAGGTGGTGTCTTTGAGTAGACCAATAAAACTACCAACGATATTGGGGATCATATATTTCAGCGCCTGAGGCATGATAACGAAACCCATCGTACCCCAATAACCTAAACCTATGGTGTGTGCCCCCTCATACTGTCCTTTTGGAATAGCCTGCAGCCCGCCACGCACGGTTTCTGCCATGTAACAAGCATTGAACAGGCAAACGGCAATGATCACTTGGGTAAGCTTGTTCAAGACGAACCCTTCGGGCATAAACAATGGAAACATGGTAGTCGCCATGAACAACACTGTGATCAATGGTACCGAGCGGAATATCTCAATAAAACCGGTACTCAATATACGTATGATGGGTAATTTACTGCGCCGTCCGAGTGCCAGGATTATGCCTCCGGGCAGTGAGCAGGCAATACCGATGCCAGCGATCGCCAAGGTTAAAAATAGTCCGCCCCACTTAGTCCAGCTTACCGCCACTTCCTGCCACTGAGACTGAAAGACAAAGGCAATCACTAAGCTCAGCGCCACGAGGGCAAGCATCAGATTACGCTGTACCTTTTCATCTTCGGAGAACTTTGCAACAAGGCTTTGTAATACTTGGCCCAAACTCTGTTCTTTGAACAGTCCGATCAACATGTTAATCACGTTGGCGGGAAGCGCAACCAATGCAGCTGCGACCATCAACTGCATAAACAACCCTTTATCGCCTCCGGCAAACAAATAGCCTGCGAGGAATGGATAAAAAGTAACAACAGTAACGCCTATCCAGATTTTTCCTTTGACCTTGCGCATCCACAGCGGTGCCATCCACAATATTAGCAGCAACCCACCTAAATCAATCCGCCAGATTTCCTCTCGAGGATAGCGACCATAAAAAATATTATCCATCCAATCGATCACGCCCGCCCAGCAAGCACCCGTCAGACTATAGTCATAGCAAGCACGACGGTTATCAGCGACTAAAGTTGCATCGGCAAAGCCCCATACATACACCCCTTGGAGGGTAATATAGACAATATAAAGGGTGAAAATTGTTAATGCACCGTTAAACCACGAACTGAATAAACTTCTGCGCATCCAACCCAGCATACTGGTTTCCGACAGCGGCGCGGGCCGAGTCGGTGTTTTATTTAAAGTAATAATAGCCACAGTTAACGCTCCACCAGTTGCACACGTTTATTATAAATATTTAACAGCCAAGAAATGGATAAGCTGATAAACATATAGAAAGCCATGGTCATACCGACCATTTCCACCGCATGCCCCGCTTGATTAAGCCCGGTTTGCATAAATAGCGAGACAATGTCGGCATAACCGATAGCAATGGCGAGCGAAGAATTCTTCACCGTATTCATCCACTGACTGATCATTGGCGGCACTATGGCAGGCATTGCCTGCGGGATAATCACCAGCGCCATCACACGTCCAGGTTTCAGGCCTATTGCCATGGCTGCATCGTGTTGTCCACGACTCACCGATAAAATACCCGCGCGCACACTCTCTGCCATCTGTGCCGAGTGATAAATACTCAGGGCAAGTAATAACGCTAAGAAAGACGGAGGTAAGGTGGTTCCGCCAACGAAATTAAAGCCTTCTAAAACGGGCATATCCCAACTCAGCGGAGCCCCCGTCAAGACAAAAGCTATCCCGGGAAGCGCTATTAATATTAATAGCGAGCGCAGCAATATCGGAGTCTGTTCACCGGATTCGTCTTGTGTCTTGTGTGCCTTGCGGCGCATTATAAACACTGCAACTACAGCCACCACAGCCGCGATAGCCGTCACCCAAAACAACTCACCGTAGACCGGTGTCGCCATATAAAGACCGCGATTGTTAAGTAACAACATTTCAGAGCCGAACGAGATATCGATGGTTTTTCGTACTACTGGCAATAAGCTGAATACACCGATATACCAAAAGACGATTTGTATAAGAAGCGGGATATTTCTGAATATTTCTATGTAAGCCAAAGTGACTTTAGAGACCAGCCAGTTATTCGACAGGCGCATCACGCCTAAGATAAAACCGAAAAAAGTCGAGACGATGATCGCCAAGAAAGAAATGAATAATGTATTGAGGGCACCGATGATAAAAATATCACCGTATGTGCCTATCCCCGGGGTGTATTCGACTAATTTAAAATCGGTATCAAAGCCCGCGACACTACCAAGGAAGCTAAAGCCAGTACTCATACCGCGCGCTGCCAAGTTTTCCGAAGTATTGGTAAATAGATACCAGCCTAACCAGCCCACTATCGATAGTGTTATAAGTTGATAAAAAATTGACCGTACTCGTTGATCTTGAAAGAAATTAAATTTCTCAACGGGCCTAGCCCTATTGTTAATGTCTGTTTTAGCGTTTTCAGCCATAGTCACTCCCATAACCATTGTTAACCTAAATCTTCAGGAATAAATTCTGCGTCCTCCAGCAGATACTGATCTGAATACTAATAAGTGAAGACGTTTTGATACTGCCAGACCAAGTCAAACTCAGTAACAACAGCAATACAGGTGAATATTTTGCAGATAATTGTTAGCGCTTATAAGGAAGGCTCTAAATTGAAAAAACGTCCTCAAAAGCGGAAGCCTGTGACTTGAGTAAATATAATATTCAAGTCCACAAGCTGCGTTTAGTCGATTGGCAGCTATCCGTTTGAAAGCTGCCAAATGGAGGCCAATCGGCCTCCAACCAACCGTATTAACGCATTGGTGGGGAGTACATCAAACCACCGTTAGTCCAAAGCGCATTTAATGAACCAGCGCGGTCAATACCTATGCCTAATTTACCATGACCCATATATGTCTCATAAATTTCGCCATAGTTACCAACAGCCTTAATGATGTTGTAAGCCCAATCTTTCTCTAAGCCTAAACCTTTGTGCAATTCGCCTTCGGCACCGAGCATACGGCGAATGTTAGGGTTTTTAGAATTATCGCGCATCTCATCAACATTTGCCTGGGTAATCCCTAACTCCTCAGCATTGATCAAGGCAAAGACACTCCAGCGCACAATATCAGCCCACTGGTTATCACCGTGACGAACCGCAGGTGCCAATGGCTCTTTAGACAACGTTTCAGGGAGTATCATATGATCGCCTGGCGTAGGGAAAGAGGCGATATTGGCCGCCATCGATGATTTATCACCCGTTACTGCGTCACAGCCACCGTTCAAATAAGTATCGTCGCGAACATTGTAATCTTCGAAAGTTGTGTTACTGATTTTAAGATTATTAGAGCGACTAAAGTCGGTCAAATTCAATTCAGTCGTCGTTCCTGACGTCACACATACTTTAGCGCCTTTAAGCTGTAAAGCACTAGTGATGCCACTGTCTTTGCGTACGGTAAAACCTTGACCGTCATAGAAATTTGGTGGTAAAAAATCCAGTCCCAACTGAGTATCACGGCTCAAGGTCCAAGTCGCGGTGCGCGACAACAAGTCAGATTCACCGTTTGCTAGCGAGGTAAAACGTGCCTGTGAACTCACCGATTGAATTTCAAGCTTGCTCTTGTCGCCAAAGATAGCTGCTGTCACAGCCTGACAGATCGCTACATCCAGTCCATACCAATTGCCATCGGCATCTAAATTGTAATAACCCGGTGAAGGCGGACCAACTTGGCAGCGCACATTGCCGCGCTCTTTAACAATTTCAAGGGTTGATTTAGCCGATGCAAAGTTAGCACCTGCCACCATAGAGGTAGCAATAACGGCCACCGATAACATAGTTGCGCTTAATTTCATGGAACATCCTCTTCATTTAACGATGGTAAGGTGCCCAATACGGACATCCTCATTTAGGGAACAGGCTTTAAATGTTCAACTGACCTAAATAGATTACTGTATATAAAGTAGTACAGATAAGACTAGTAGTCAGGTAAATGTCGAACACTCAAAGCATCTTCTAATAAAATATATACTGAAAAAAGAATTTAGCATTTTTTTATGTCGTATTATTCGATATTAGCAGTATATTTCACTGTTTAATATTGAATGTTAAATATGACAAAAAGGTTACATTATTATTATTTGATGCCAATTTTAGAAAATTATTGCTGCACACATGATAAACAATCGTGTCTGTTGCTATTGTTTATACTTTAAAGGATGCTGTTTATTAATTATTATCAGCGATTCAGTGTGCTGCATAAATGTTGGTGAAATTAATATACGGTGGCTACCACTGGCGGTCTAATACCTTTATTGAGATCACCAATGCAATAAACACATCACGCTATCAAATAAGAATCAATTAACGACAATAGGGACATTAGAGTGGATTTATCTGTATGGAATTGAAATGGTTAGAAGATTTTATTAGTTTATCGAACTCTGGGAACTTCCGGCTCTCTGCCGAGCAGCGCTTTGTCTCGCAGCCCGCTTTTAGTCGCCGCATACAATCATTAGAAAACTGGGTCGGGGCAGAGCTAATAGACCGCTCCTGCCAGCCAATATGTATGACAGAGGCCGGGCGCGAATTTAAACCGGTAGCGCTACATATCGTGCGCACTGCCTATCAAGCGCGCAATGAAATAAGAGCCAAAGACAGCGCCGATCGCCAGAAGATATGCTTCTCCACCCTCAGCACCCTATCCCACAGTTTTATGCCCGCCTGGCTCAAAGGATTAAAGCCTTATACAGACATCAGCAGCGTCAGCATGCGCTCAGATTACATGGGTATCGATGCCTATTTACAGGCATTAGAATCTGGTGAAGTCGATTATTTCATCGGTTATGAAGACTCAAGTAGCGCCCTAAAAATTGATACCGATAAATTTCCCTCACTGTGTATTGGCACAGAGCGACTAGTGCCGGTGGTCAGCCCCGATGCCAATGGCAATCCCAACTGGTGGCTACCTGACCGACCCCAGAGCCCCATCCCCTACCTGCAAACTAACACCCATAAAGATCGCAACTACTCGCTGCTGTACTGGTCAGTAAACAGCTTAATCAACAAACACTACCCAGATCTCACCTTTGTCCCCGTCTATGAAGCCACCGCCACTACCTCAATAAGAGCAATGGTATTAGAAGACTACGGCGTCGCCTGGTTGCCACTGTCTATTATTGACCAAGATTTAGCCAGCGGCGATTTAGTGCGCGCCGCCAAAGAGGAAGATGACATAGAGGTAGATATTAAGATTTTTAAATACTTTGATGCCAGCGAAGATAAGCTCAGCAAGTTTTGGCAGATAGTACAAAAACATGGCCAGAAAAAACCAAGCAGCCGCCCTCTCGTCGCGGGAAAGTTTTATAAGGAGGTGGGAAGGAAATAGGTGAGCTGTGAGCTGTGAGCTGTGAGCTGTGAGCTGTGAGCTGTGAGCAAAGGATATTTTTAACCTTCATTGCTCGCAACTTTTTTGCCTGTTACTTTTATCTTTGCTCTGTGCCTTTTGAAGTGAATAAAAAATTAGCGTGTTATAGAAGGAACTACCAAAATCTAATTTGTCCAAAAGCTTTGGTTTGTACTGACTTAAGACCACCGACTAAAAACTAAAGACCCTTTTCACCACAGAGGGCACAGAGGCGCTTCGCTACACAGAGAAAACATAAGATCTTCTCTAATCTTTTCTCGGTGCTCTCTGTGGTAAATAAAAAACAGTACTTCATCCCTGATCGATACGACCACAATCTAATCAGACCGAAAGCCTTGGCTTGAACTGACTTAAGACCACCGACTAAAAACTAAAGGCCTTTTTCACCACAGAGAACACAGAGGCGCTTCGCTACACAGAGAAAAATAAGACATTCTTCATTAAGGGATCCCTTCCCTTTGACCAAAAAACAACAGGCCTACGACTAAAGTTATATGCGCTTTGGCTTCTTTTATTTATCTGACCGATGTATAACGGATATTGAGGCTGTGATTTAGAAGCATTAAGGAAATAGATTTTTAAGCGGTGTACATACCTTTATTGCTCTGCCTCAATAACAAGACCCTATCGAATTAGTCATATTGGAGTAGCCCAATGTCGTCAAATATTATTTTACCGCGCATCATGCAAATCGGAGAAGGCGCTAGTAACGCTATTGTCGAAGTGCTTGCCAGCTTAAATTGTCAGCACCCGCTTATTATTACCGACAAAATGATGGTGAAGCTGCACTACGCTGGCAACATTCAAAAAATCCTTTCGGACCATAATATTCACGCTGATGTATTTGACGATACCTTGCCTGAGCCAACAGTCAGTTCTATTCAAGCAGGCGTGGCCAAGGTACGCAGCGGTAATTACGACTGTATTATAGCCCTCGGTGGCGGCAGCCCCATTGACAGCGCAAAAGCGATTGGCATTTTAGGAAAATTGGGCGGCGAGATGCGTGATTATAAATTCCCGAGAATCGTTAACGAAACTGGCTTACCGATTGTCGCGATACCAACAACAGCAGGCACTGGGTCCGAAGTCACCCGCTTTACCATTATTACCGATGAGACAACTGATGAAAAAATGCTCTGTGCAGGCGTGGGTTTTATGCCGGTAGCGGCTTTAGTTGATTTCTCGTTAACTTTATCGCTGCCAGCCAGAACTACTGCCGATACCGCAATTGATGCACTGACACATGCGATGGAAGCCTATGTCAGTAAAAAAGCTAATGCTTACAGTGACTCGCAGGCACTGGCGGCAATGCGCTTGATCGGCCCCAACTTGCGTGATGCCTATCACGACGGTAACAATAAAAAAGCCCGAGAGGCTTTAATGTTAGGCTCAACTCTAGCGGGCATCGCGTTCTCCAATGCATCCGTTGCATTAGTGCACGGTATGAGCCGGCCAATAGGGGCTGCTTTTCATGTGCCACACGGGTTATCCAACGCTATGCTGCTACCCGCTGTCACTGAATTTTCTATCCCCTCAGCAACCTCCCGATACGCAGATTGTGCCAGGGCAATAGGGGTGGCAAATGATGCGGATAGTGACACAACAGCCAATCAAAAATTATTACAGGAGCTAATCGCACTTAATGAGGAGCTACAAGTGCCGACTCTTGAGCAGTTTGGCGCTGACAGGCAGCGATTTTTAGAGCTGCTGCCGACCATGGCCGAGCAAGCGCTAGCGTCGGGTTCACCCGCTAATAATCCTATTGAACCTAGTGCAGCGCAAATAATTGCTATCTATCGCCAACTTTGGCCATGAATGAGACCTCAGCATAACTACTGCACTCGATAATACGGCGTTAAAATATGCTCATTTACACTAGTAGACTCCGCTATTTCGTTGGTTTTTGCCTTGTCTTAGCAACGTGAACTACGTTATGCAGAGGTCTCATAAAATTCAAGCAAAGATAATTAGCCCAACTAACGTTTAACATCCAGTGGCAAACGCACTGTTACGCAAGTACCTTTGCCCAATTCACTCTCGATATTTAATTGTCCATCATGGGCGTTTACAATCAACTGACATAGATACAAGCCTATGCCAAAACCTCCGGTATCTCGGGTTCGGGACACATCAGCTCGGTAGAAGGGCTCAGTGATGTGTGCTAGATCCTCAACGGACATCCCCAAACCATGATCTTGCACAACCACTAGTAGTATATCGCTTTCTATCAATATTTCGATACTGGGAACAATCTCGGCGTCACCACCATGACAGATCGCATTGGTCAGTAAATTTCGCAGCAATAAACGCATGCGCTGGGCATCGACGGATATCGGCGGCACAGGTTGCGTTTGATGCAGTATAGTTTTCATACTATTTGCCGGTAACTGCGCCACCACTTGGGCGACTAGTTCATCCATCTGTACCCACTCTTTGTGCAACACCGCATGCGGCGTATTAATACGCTCTGTTTCCAGTATATCGGTAATCAGATTTTCCATTTCCAGTAAGTCTTCTTCCAGCCTGGCACTGTTCGTCGAAGGCTCTAACATTTGCACCGCAATTTTAGCGCGGGTTAAAGGCGATCTCAACTCGTGGCTAACCGCTAACAATAACTGTCTTTTGGCATCCAACATTTGAGTTATTTGCTCAGCCATTTGGTTAATGCTGCCGGATAGTTCTCCTAAATCGTTATTGGCTCTAATAGGCACCCGATAATCCAACTCGCCGCGCCCCATGTGTTTCACGCCCTTTTTAATGTCCTGCACTGGCCGTAACATGCGTCGTAACTGCCAAAAACTCAGCACAAAAATGACCAATAATGTGCATAATGCCCAAGTGCCGATGCGATGGGATTGCGCTTTTCTCCCATCGTGCAGCAACTCAAAATAGACGCTGTAGTCATCAAACTTATTGCGCATTATCATCCGGTCATCGTTCTCACCAAAGGCAACCTGCTGCCCTTGTTTACGCCATTTCGGCAAATAATCATGACCTTTTTTACCCCAATTTCGCTCGCGATGCTCAAACTCTATTTCCGCAAGGTCAAGGGGTTGCCCCGTCGATGAAAAGTTAATCTCTGGGCTGCTAATATAAATATTAACCGGCAGACGTTGCGCCAATTTTTTCGCCTGTTCAATATCGGGAGGATTGCCGATATCGTCGTTGATGTAATCTAAATACTGCTCTAGATGCGGTCGAACATTAGCTTTCCACTGGCTGGCAAAGCCGCTGATGATAACCACCAAAATTAAAATCACAATAGCGCCACCTGCGATGGCAAAAACCAACATTAAGCGACTGGCAAGAGACTGTTTAAAATGTGTTTTGATATTAATCATAAGGTTTATCTCTGGGCTTTAGTGCTTGCTAGTAGCGATTGCGACAAAGGCATAGCCTGAGCCATAAACCGTTTTAATAGGTTCAGTGGGCTTAAGTTTGGCGCGCAAGCGGCTGATTAAAATATCTACAGAGCGACTAAAAAGTTCAGTATCAATGCCTTTGAGTTGGTTCAAAATATCGTCCCTTGAAAAATCTTTGCCGGGATTTTGTGCCATTAACAGCAATAACTGATATTCCATGGTGGTGAGCTGTAATTCGCGAGTCCCTACTAAGACCTTGCGCTGTGCTAGATCAATAGTTAATGACTCAAATTCCAATACTGAGGGTGCGACAGGTGCAGCCACTTTACGTTTGATAATAGTATTTAACCGCGCCACTAATTCACGCGGATCAAAAGGTTTGGCCAAATAGTCATCGGCACCTATCTCCAGGCCTACTACCTTATCGGTCACCTCGCCACGGGCGGTGAGCATGATGATGGGGATTTCACTGAATTGACGAATCTTACGACAGACTTCAAAACCATCCATCTCAGGCAACATGACATCCAAAATAACCGCGTCATAATCTTGCTGCTGTAATTTATTGATACCGAGCGAAGGCAACAGTGCGCTGTGAATTTCAATCGCGTAACGTTCACAGTATTCAAGCAGCAACGGTGCTAATTTTTTGTCATCATCTATCAGTAAAACTTGGTACATGGTCAACATCCCCTAGCTGCGTTTAGGGAAGCTTACCTGATAGACAAATGAAAAGCTTGCGGGAGTTAAGTCCCGCAATTAGGAGTTATAGAGAGGTCTCTTAATGGTTTTTCCAACCGTGCCCTCTACGCTGGTGCTTATCCTTTAAAAACTCCATAACTTCAGCCTTTTGCTCAGTATTGAGCCCATCGAGAAAGCCGGCAAATGCTGCGATAACCTCAGGTGCTGCCTGATTGATAAAGACTGTTTTTTCACTAATCATTTTTAACGCTTTTTGCTGATCAAAGGTATCTGCATTTAATAACTGTTCAATATCTTGGTGGAGCGGCTGCCCCTGGGCTTTAAATTGATCTTTTAGCGACATTACTTTATCGGTAAGCGCGGTTAATTGCAGCTTTTGCTCATCATTTAAATCTAGCTCGTGACTGACGTAACTAGTAACAAACGCAGCGCGTGCCTCACCGTACCCTTGTTTGGTGGCATATGCCCCTGCCGCGGTAACTAGTGATAAAGAGACGACGACTGCACCAATAATTTTTGTTGAACGTTTCATGATGTTACTCCCTGAGTTAACAGCTCTCTTTGCGGTTGCCTTAGAGATACTGTGTTTTGATGGGAGTAGTATCTTAGAAAAAAGCGTTAAACTCTTTTCACTAACGCATCAGGTTGTAACAAGTTGTAACTTTTACGTACAATTGTTGGACGTAGTCGATTCACGGCACCTTTTAAAAGGACTACACCCCACTAGATCCATACCTAGTAGGGGTTACATGAACATTTACGGTGTATCTTGTGTTTTGTTAAACTTTAAAAAATTTAGCTTCCAGCCCAAATTAAGCCCTGTCACACTGAACAAAATCACTATCACACCCAACCATTGGTACATGCTTAAGCTCTGCTGATAGACAAAGTAGTCCACCACAATCGCCACAGCGGGGTACAAGAAAGCCAGTATCGCGATCAGTGGGATAGGTAATTTCTGATAGGACGAATACATCAAAATATACATAATACAAGTATGCACCAAACCCAAGATCAGTAGGTAGCTCCATTGTAATGCATGCTCAGGCAGCACACTGAAATTAGCCAGCGGTAACAAAATCACGATGCCTACCAAAGTATTGAGTAGTGATATTAGCTCAGGTCGCACTTTACCTAAGCGCTTGGTGAGTAAAGTATTCACCGCGTACAAAATAGCCGCACCTAACGCCATAGCAAAGCCTAATAGCTGTTGCTCGCCATTTAAGTCATCCATATTTAACTCAATAATCAACAGCAACCCAACAAAGGCAAAGACGAACCAAGGCAACTTACCTATGGCTATTTTTTCGCCCAGCACCAAACTGCCCGCCAGCAGTAAAAAGAACGGTTGGGTATTGTAAACCACGGTAGACAATGAAATAGAGGCATAACTATAGGCATTGAACAACAGCACCCAATTCAGCACTAGTGCCAATGCCGCGAACAGTGCCATGATCAGCACCTTGCCTTTTAATGGCCAAGGCGTTAAAAACCCGCGCCACCAGCAGTAAAGCGCCAAGCCCATAGCGCCAAACAGGCAGCGAAAGAAAATCACATTCCATACTGACTGCTCAGATTCAATCACTAAAAAACCGATAAACCCCGACAGCAGCATCGCCGTCGACATTTCTAATATGCCCGATTGTTTCGTTGTTAAATTCATATTCTTGATTCTCGTAATACTTGATTTATTGGCTCTATTATCCTTGGAGACCTCAGCATAACTACTGCACTCGATAATACGGCGTTAAAAATCGGCTCAATATGTTCATTTACACCAGTAGACTCCGCTATATCGCCAATTTTTGCCTTGTCTTATCTTCGTTCGCTACGTTATGCAGAGGTCTCCCTTGATTAAAAACTATTAGATACGAGATAAAATAGGCTAGTCTGGATTTAAGCTTTTAATTAAAAGGAGGTTATCGAAACAAGCCTCATAATTCAAACGCATCATTATTTGCTCTATCCAAGAGACAACTATTAAGCTTTTTGGCTACAAGCTGATAAGCACAAGGCTAACAAAGCGCAACAAAAATTACGCCTTATCAGGTATTTATCTAATTTAAGCACCAAAATTAATCAGGATTTTTCTCACTCCACGCTTTGAATTCTGCTTCTAAATCAGGTTTTGGTAATCCTTTTTCTGCAAGGCGCTGCCAATATTTCTCTTTTATTATTGACTCTAACTGAGGCGCTACAGCAACACCCTTTTCTTTCAAGAACTTCCATACTTTGACTTTATACGGCCATAATGGAGAGCCTGGTGCGTGTCTATCAGGATCATTTAATAGCCCTTCAATATTCAACTGTTCATCTGCATAGTCATAATCAGCACCAAGTTCTAATAGCACCCATACAGCATCCCAATCACCTGAAAGGGCATAGCTCACCACAAGAGGTTCTTCAGTACGCGTTCTTGCGTTTATATCGGCTCCTTTACTTGCTAAGAAACGTGCAGCATCAAATTTATAATCTGTTAAAAAACGCATAATCACAGGGTTATCATTTGGTTGTAGGGAGCTTGGATCCCCCCCATACTCTAATAACATCTCTAATAGTTCAGGCACTTTGTAATAAGCATCTACTGCTACTGTCATCGGATTGTCTTGGGTCATATTTCTGGCTTGCGGGTCTGCACCATTTTTTAATAACTCTCTCGATGCATTCACTTTTAAACGCCCTACGCTTAACAACAAGGGCGTTAATTCAGCTTTACCGACAGTATTTACATCAGCGCCTTGAGCAATAGCTGCAACAATGCCTTGTGCATCATCATTATTTATCGCTGTTTCAAGGGCGCGTTCCGCGGCATTTTTAGTGAAATATTTCGCTGAATCCGCCGTTTGGCTACAGGCCGACAAACACAGTGATAACAAGGCGCAAAGAGTTTTGCGCCCTATTAGCTTTTTAACCAATTTCTTTACGCTATAATTTATCAGGATTCTTTTTACTCCAGGTCTTAAACTCTGCTTCTAGGTCTGGCCTTGGCAAGCCTTTTTCGACGAGACGTTGCCAATATTTTTCTTTCACAATTGACTCCAACTGTGGTGCTACAGCAACACCTTTTTCTTTCAAAAATTTCCATACTTTTACCTTATAAGGCCAAAGAGGAGAGCCAGGCGCATGCCTATCTGGATCATTTAATAACCCTTCAATATTCAGCTGCTCATCTGCATAGTTATAATCAGCGCCTAATTTCAATAAAACCCATACTGCATCCCAATCGCCTGAAAGCGCATAACTAACGACTAAAGGTCGCTTTGTATTAGTTCTCGCATTGATATCTGCGCCCTTACTGGCTAAATAGCGTACCGCATCAAAATCAAACGCAGTTAGAAAATTTGTAATAATAGGGTCATCATCAGATCCTCTTATGCTAGGGTCCCCACCATGATTCAATAGCATTTCTAAAAGTTCAGGGACTTTACCATAAGCCTCCGCTGCTACTGTCATTGCATTTTGACCTGAAATTTCGCGCATTTGCGGATCTGCACCTGCCTCTAATAAAGCTTTTGTCGCTTTGAGTTTTAAACTTCCCACACTCAGCAATAAAGGGGTAAGTTGGGCCTTACCCACTGTATTTACATCAGCGCCTTGGGCAATAGCGGTATTAACGCCTTGTGCATCATCATTATTAATAGCTGTTTCAAGGGTGCGTTCCGCTGCATTTTTAGTAAAATACTTCGCTGAATCCGCCGTTTGACTACACGCCGACAAACACAGCGATAACAAGGCGCAAAGGTATTTGCGCCTGACAAGATTTTTAACCAAATTAGATAAACTCAATTTAATCAGGATTTTCTTCGCTCCATGCTTTGAACTCAGCTTCTAAATCTGGTTTTGGTAAGCCTTTTTCAACTAAATATTCCCAATAATCAGGATCAACCAAATCATTAATATTTTGATAAACAGCAGCCCCTTTGGTTTTAAGAAACTTCCATACTCTTATTTTATGCGGCCATATAGGAGAGTCTGGATCATGCTGATCTGGGTCATTTAATAGTCCTTCAATATTCAGCTGTTCATCTGCATAATTATAATCAGCGCCTAATTTCAATAAAACCCATACTGCATCCCAATCGCCTGAAAGCGCATAACTAACGACAAGAGGCTCTTCTGTTCGTGTCCTTGCATTTATATCTCCCCCTTTACTTGCTAAATAACGCACTGCATCAAATTTATAATCTGTAAGAAAGCGCATAATCATGGGATTATTATCCGATCTTCTAGTACTTGGATTCCCCCCATATTCTAATAACATCTCTAATAGTTCTGGCACCTTATAGTAGGCGTCTACCGCCACTGTCATCGCATTATCTTTGGTCATATTTCTGGTTTGCGGGTCCGCACCATTTTTTAATAACTCTCTCGATGCATTCACTTTTAAACGCCCTACGCTTAACAACAAGGGCGTTAATTCAGCTTTACCTACAGTATTTACATCAACGCCTTGAGCAATAGCTGCAACAATGCCTTGTGCATCATCATTATTTATCGCTGATTCAAGGGCGCGTTCCGCGGTATTTTTAGTGAAATACATGGTGTTGTTTCCATTCGTTTGATTATTACAAGCGCTTAGCAGCACCGCTGTTAGGCAAAAAAATAATTTAATTATCCGCATTTTTTTAAAAACTCTTGCAGTGCTTTTTTATCTTGTTTCAAGGTATCCGTCAGCCCCATAGTGACATTCTGCATACGGTGTTGAATCATTTTAGCGAGGTTAGGATTAGCATTTTTTACTTTTCTATCCCAATTAGACAGCGGAATTGAATTTGGCAAGGTCTCTTGGTGACCTGCTTTTACGCTTGGGAAAATCCTAACCGGTAGCCCCTCATTTATTTGCTGCTGCGCTTGACCAATCATATTATCGATATCAGCTAGATAACTTTCTCTATCCGCTGCAAATTCCGTATCTGCATCTGAATCTTCTTCAATAGCTGCACGCATTTGTGGGTTACTCACTTTGATTTTCATCGGGTTAATTCCCGAACCATCACCAGCTAATTCATCACGCAGAAAACGCGTATTAATCAACTGCTGCTGGGGGTCGGTGGTGTTATTCATAAAAGTTAAAAAATCCCCTTCTGCACTAAAGGCTTGAGTTCTTTCTGCTAATTTATCAAAGCCTTTATTACCTGTTCTTTTTAATGAAGCCTCATGTAGACCCGCTGCATTAAAAACCTTCACCTTTGCATTTTTAGCAATTAAACCCGCTTCTTGTGCCATGCCTCCTCCTTTTGAATACCCGGCAATATTAAATGGCACTTTGTTTTTAGTCAGAAGTCTCGCTAAATCGCGAGTTGATTTATATTGGTCAGTATCTCTGCCTTGGCCATTATCGGTATTGGTTTTCCAATCCACTAGAGAGTCAGGTTGGGTATCTCTGGGCACCATAATCAGAGAACCGTCCACTTCTGATCGATAAATAGCCGCTCTATAGCCAGTTGTATCGTTTCTTAAATGTCCATCTTTCAATGTACCAGCAGGCAAGCCTAACTCCTTATTTAACGCCTCGGCTGTATCAGGCAATCTAGTTAGACACTTTTCGAGTAAGCCCGATTTTTTCTTTAAATAATTTTTTCGCTCTCTCGGCGAAGTATTGTTTGGCATGCCTCCGGCTGCATCCTTTAATAAATTCAAATCTAGTGCTGCATTTGCGTATGGCATCGCTTCACGATAACGATTAAAGCGCTCGACAATGGCTGTTTCTTTTAAATCAGTTGCACGTAAGTTACAAGGTGTGGGTTTTTTAGCCAGTCGAAAGGGTTGCTGGCCTCCAAACTCAATAACATCGCTATAAGCGTTCAGTTGATTTTTTATGGCCTTTACTGCGGCGGAGGCTAGGTTATCATTGCCTTGTTGTTTCGCTTCACAAGGTGAAGGTGGACAAGGCAATTGACCGGCAGGTGGATTTTGTATGGGAAACATGGTGATTACATATCCTTTTGTAATACGTATTTATTCTTCTAGATCCAGATCAAATTCACTAAAACGTAGATCGCTGTGTTGTGAAAAATAACGCTGCATATGAAACTCAGGATCTTCAGTTTGTATTATTTTTCCAAGAGATTGTACTAACGGCTCCCCTTGGCAATGCAGTGATAAAAGATAAGTTAGCGTCACTGCTCCTACCCGTTCATTCTGATCTTTTAGTTGTGGCCAGAAAGGTGCCCATAAATCTTCAAGCGTTTCACGCTCTAAAAGAGCCTTGCGCATATCTGCTTGCTGAGTTCTTGTTAACAGAAAATCTGTCAATTTTCTAAAAAAGTGCGCTCTGGTAATTTGTTCCATTTGCAGCGCTGATATTTTTAACATTTTTTGTTCATCCTTGAACCTAAACTCGACAGTTTGACATTATTTTAGACGTAGAAAAATCGCGCTGAAACGAAGCTTGATTTGCAGGAAATGGTGACTCCCTTTACCAAAAGCATAACGAAGTTAGGGTGCGATTTAGCAAGTCTAAAGTAATGTAGAGAATTTTCCCATCAAGTGTATCCATCGGGTACTATAATTATGATGAAAAACAATATATTTTGAGACATATGCTCAACGATCAACTGCCGGTTTTAGGTTAAACAGTCATGGCGATTCTAAATGAAAGACAATCTTGATACCACGTGATTTTTTCTTATACAGACTTTAGTATTCGACAGTAAAATAATTGCTGCTATTGCTCATATTCGGCTTTTAGCGATCAACCAAAAAGTAGACATATACTATGCCTAACAATAAAAACTCATCATTAACTGATGTTACCGACATCAAAATCATTAACATCCCCAGTGACAATGCTCGCACCTCCGCCAGTGCTATCGCCAAGTATTAGTGAACGCATTAAACGCTTGGAAGAAAATGGTGTTATAGCCAAATTTACTCTCGAACTCAACCCTGAGCTAATTGGCTACCCCTTTAGCGCCATCGTTAGAATAAAACCACTGCCGGGGAAAATTCACATTCTACAACAGCGACTGATTAACGGCCCCATAACAAGCTATCTCGCGTCGCCAACCTCATGATAAAGTAAAAGCTGATCGTCTGACGCTATGGGCACCAACCCTTTGATGATTCAGGCTCCGCCTAATTCATCTCTATTGAATTAGATAACTGCATCCAATGCGATAAAGTCACTGGTGAAGACTGTTTCATCGCCCGCTTAGTGCTGAAATCAATTCCAGAATTAGACGACGTATTAGAACGCATTGTTGAGCTGGCTCAGACCAGCACCGCCATCATTAAAAAATCACCGGTACACAATAGACTGCCAAAGCTCTGTTAACCGAGCAGCAATAGTTAGCGGTAAGATGTTGTAAATTGACAAAAGTATAATTGCGAATAATTATCATTTGGTATAGCATTCTTATAAATTCACTAAAGCTATGCTCATGCACTCTAACTCGATGACTATTATTGGCGATATTTACAGCAATTATAAAAGCTGGCTAGCGGCGTTATTAAATCGCCGTACCGGGTGCATAGATACTGCTGCTGATCTCACACAAGATGTATTTGTGCGACTATTAAACAAACCTATATTGCCAGAGATTCTCGAACCGAAAGCTTATTTAGCGCGCATCGCTCACGGCTTATTAATAGATCACCATCGCCGTGCCTCTTTAGAAAAATCTTGGTTAGAACAGCTACAGAACATACCTGAACAATATGTTCCCAGCGCCCAAGATCAGGCGATAATGATTGAGACACTCGCCAGCATCGATTTAATGTTAAATGGGCTAAAACCTCGGGTACGCAAAGTCTTTTTAATGTCACGTTTAGAAGGTATTAGCTACACCAAGATCGCCGCCCTATTACAAGTGTCGAAGAGTAGTGTAGAAAAAGACATGGCGACAGCACTGCGCCACTGTTATAAGTTGATGATCAACTAAATGCCGATTCAACCATGCGCTAACAGCACAGGTATTCCCTCTACCATTCTCGATAGCGCTCTACAGTGGGCTGTAGTGTTAGGCTCTGGTGAAGTACAGCGAGATCAGCGCCTTAGCTTTAATCAATGGCTGATCGATGACCCTCTGCACAGCCTAGCTTGGCAGCGGATACAAATGATCGAGCAAGACTTTAGTACTTTGCGCCAATTATCCGACGATCACTCTAGCGCTAAAAACCCGCCGAAAAAACGCCAGTTTTTAAAGTTACTCAGTGCAGTAGTCGCCTGTGTGATGGTGTTGACTATCGCAATTGAGGGGCGCGTTAATTTGCATGCTTGGCGCTCAGATTACGCCACTACCTTGGGCCAGGTACAACATATACAACTTGCCGGGGGTACTAAAATATCCTTAGATAGTTTAAGCGCCATCAATATAGACAGCTCTAGTTCCGCACCCATCATTACCTTATTAAGCGGGTCTATCTTCATAGACTCATCGGCAGCAAGTAGCAGCAAAAAGCCAACCATTGTCACCAACGATGCCTCTTTCACCCCGATCGGCACGCAATTTATCGTCAATTCCAACTCAAAACAAAGCTCGCTACAAGTGCTAGCAGGTCAAGTTAAGATTGCTGCCAAAGACTTCCAACTAAAGGTTCTTGAGGGCAATTCTTGGAGCATCAATGATGGCATCGCCACTCCTATGATTAACTCAGGCATAAAAGCCGGTGGTTGGCGCCAGGGGGTAATAGAAGCCAATAACGCCCGCCTTGCAGAGGTACTGCAAGCGTTACAGCCCTATCATCGCGGTAAAATATATTACACAAGTGATGTCGCTAACTTAAGGGTGACAGGTACCTTCAGATTAGAAGATACCAACAGCGCTCTGCTGGTCATATCAGCCGCGCTCCCTATCGATATAACAAGTTATACCCAGTGGTGGACACATATAACTTTAAATAAATGAAAATATTTTACGGGTTTTTCTCGCTGCTTCGGCATTAAAGGCAATGGTCTTTAAATATCCTACAGAGGAATAAACATGCCCTGCCAATCCAGCACTAAATTTCGCCTCACATTACAATCAGCATGTGTGGCACTGAGTATCATTGCCAGCCAACCGTTACTCGCGCAACACGACAGCAATACTGCACCATCCTGGCCTATAAACCTGACTACCAATGACCTTGGCGATGCGCTCAATGCGCTCGCTAAGCAGGCATCACTGAACCTCTCAGTTGATCCAGAGCTTATTCAAGGTATTAAGGCCCCCACTGTCAGCGGCCAATTAAGTGTCGAACAAACTTTTGAGCGCCTTCTTAAAAAAACCCAGCTAGATGCTATCCACTTGGGAAAGAAAAACTATGTGCTGCAAGCACGCCCCAGCACTAACAGCGTGAATGGTAATAAATTACCGACGCTGACCATTACCGGTGAAAAAGTCGCAAGATCAATGCAGCAAACCAACACTTCGGTGAGCGTGATACAAGGCGACAAAATAAACTCCAGTGAACAGAGTTCTGTTTACCAGGCAATGGAGCGCATGCCAAACATCGCTAATGATGCCAGTGGCCTGCCCTCTATTCGCGGCATATCTGGAGGCGGTGCCACCCGCGGTTCATTTACCTTCCTCAGCGGCGCACGACCAAGAGTGAATACTAGTATCGATGGTGTCAGCCAAACATGGGCTGGGCAGCGCTACCTTGATATAGGCATGTGGGATGTACAGCAGGTAGAAGTACTGCGCGGTAGTCAATCGACTACTCAGGGGCGCAATAGCTTAGGTGGCGCTATTGTGATTAAAAGTAATGACCCCAGCTTTGAGCAGGAGAGCGCACTGCGTTTAGGCTATCAGAACAGCGCTGAAAAATTTGATCTTGCCGCCATGATTTCAGGGCCTATCATCGAAGACGAGTTAGCCTTTAGAGTCAGTGCACAGCGCTTAACAGGTCATGGCTATATCGATTATTCACTGCCAGATAATGCCACACCCAGCTGGGATCCTTCAGAGATTAAACGCCAGGAAATACGCGCAAAGCTACTCTGGGAGCCTGCCAACATTCCTGAACTGAGCGCCAAGCTGACTTTGAGTAACTCTTTGCAACAAGGCGAGTATCTGAACTTTATCGAACAGAGCGACAGCAATGCAGATTGTGCTAGCTTAGCCAACTTGGCATTTTGCGGTCAGAGTTCAAGAACACGCCGTTCAGATTCAAGCAGCAGCTCGATTGTCGGTGATATTGAATACCAACTCAGTGATCAACTTGATGCTTACCTCACACTAAATCGCAATCACAATGTATCCAAATTTAGCCAATCCGATGGCAACTTAGAATTAGATCAAGATGAAGTATCCAACTCACTTGAAGCGCGTTTGGTATTCTCCCCTGATCGAGACAAACTCAGTGGTGTGTTAGGGCTGTACTACTTTGATCGCGATCAGACATTAAATGCGGGCCCTAATACTTTCAATGGTGATGACCAAGTTAAGACCTTTGCTCTTTACACTGATACCAACTACCAAATAACCGACCAGCTACAGTTGTTAGCAGGGGCGAGAATAGAGCGAGAACAGCAGCAACGCGATGTATTAGCATGGCCAACCACCGCCAGGGAATCCCGAGTGTTAACAGACATAGACGAGACTGTTTTCCTCCCTAAAATTGGTTTAAGTTACACCCTTAACCCGCAAACCACCCTCGCCTTGACTATCCGCAAAGGCTACACGCCAGGCGCTGGTGCGATCAATTTCGACGATTTTGAATATTATGAATACGATAAAGAAGAAGTAATTACCTACGAATTCAGCAGCCGCTCGCAACTGCTTGATCAAAGTTTGAGCATCAATACCAACCTGTTTTATAGCCAGTATTCTGACTACCAGGCACTGTACAACAGAAAACTGGTTAACATTGCCAAGGGCACCAGCTATGGATTAGAGATAGAAGCTTCACTACAAGCGTCCACTTCACTCAACCTATTTGCCAGCGCCGGACTATTACACACTGAAATTACCGATCCAGGCCTGCAAGCGAGCGCCTTAAAAGGCAATGCTTTTAATTCTGCGCCGCCGCTAACCGCCAGTATTGGTTTTAATAATCAACTGCCAAGCGGCATCCACTTTGGTGGCAATGTCAGCCATACCGGCGCCTATTTCTCTGAAATAGACAACACCGCAGCAAACAAAGCGGGTAACTACACCGTAGCCAATATTAATCTAGGTTACAAACAGCCCAGCTATCAAGTTCGTGCCTACGTTAAAAATCTCACCGATGAGCAAGTGGTGTACAGCTACACTACCAACAGTAATGTGAAGGCTGTAGTAGGCCAACCTAGAACCTTTGGTATCAGCCTTGATTACCAATTTTAAGGAAACGCTAAAAAATGACTCGATTGAAGCCCCCCACCGCCAAGTTACTGGCAGTGACACTAAGCTTTTTGGGGTTATTTATTAGCATGCACACTCTGGCGCAGCAGCATTGGGGGGACGTCATCTTAGATGGCGCTCGCCAGCGCTTAATCACATCCGTTCATACCTGCCAGCAATATCGTATCTATATTGACGTCCCCACTAGCCAACCGCCAGCAAGCGGCTTCCCGGTACTTTATCTACTTGATGGTGACAGCACTTTTTCCACTGCGATGCAGATTAATCGCAACAAACAAAGGCGCACTAAAATCACCGGATATCAAAGCGCCATCATCGTCGGTATCGGCTATGTGGCAACAGGGCGTGACATGTTTGCAGCACGCACCCTGGATTACACTCTCGCCACAGGTACTACAACGCCAGCAGGTGCCGGTGGCGCTGAGCTATTTCTCGATTTTTTAGAGACAGAGCTCAAGCCAATCATTGGTGCGTTACAACCAATTAACCCTACCAAGCAAGGTATCTTTGGCCACTCTTACGGTGGCCTTTTTGCCTTGCATGCGCTGTTTTCGCGCCCTGACTCTTTTGATACTTACATCGCTGCCAGTCCATCAATTTGGTGGCAGCAGCAAGCTATTTTGCACAGCATTAGCAAAGGCTATCAGCTGGAAAAAAACTTGTTAATCACCGCCGGGACTGCTGAAGATAAAAAAGAGCAACGCAGCCCTGAGATCATGGCTATTTTAGCCCTGCGAAAAATGCTGCAACCCGCCAAAGATTTGGTGGCTATGTTAAACGCGCAGCCGCATTCTGGGAAACTGCAGTTTACTGCCTTGATCGATGAAGATCACGGCTCTGCCAAATATACAGCCTTGTCACGTGCCCTAGATTTCTTCCTACTTTAACAGCCCGCTCCCTTCTCTCACTGTGAATAATTTATGCTGTTTTTTGGATTTTTGTTTGAAAATCGGCATAACTTCGCATTATTGGTGCATAAACTTGCATTTTTTGTTTAAAAAAGTTTCAATGCTTGACGTATTTTTAAATATATTTCATGCTTAAAGTATATTTGAAAGTCCTAGATTATTAGGGTTGTAGTAGTATCTGAGATCCAGCGTACTTCGTGTAACCTTTGCACTATAATAAAGACAGATATCACCCACTTCTCAGCGTTTAACCAAGCGTAATTAGTGAGAGAATAATTTGTCACACAGGAGAATATTCCTTGATCAAAGTCGATGCTATTTCCAAGCATTTTGGCGGAGTTAGGGCGATCGATAATGTGAGCTTTGAGATTAAAAAAGGCTCTATTACCGGTTTAATTGGCCCCAACGGTGCAGGCAAAACCACCATGTTTAATACCATTGCCGGCCTTCACAAACCTACCCACGGTCGCATTTTACTCGATGGCCAAGATATCAGCGGTTTAGAACCCCATCATTTGTTTGCCAAGGGGCTATTACGCACTTTCCAGCTAGCACACGAATTTTCCACCATGACCGTGATTGAAAACCTGATGATGGTACCGCCCAATCAAATTGGCGAGAGCATTACCAATACTTGGTTCAGACGCGGCGCCATTAAACAGCAAGAACTTGAGATCCGCCAAAAGGCCGAAGAAGTGATCGAGTTTCTTAAAATTGATCACGTTGCCTACGAGCTGGCAGGCAATTTATCCGGCGGTCAGAAAAAACTGATTGAGCTGGGCCGTACTATGATGGTCGACGCCAAAATCGTGTTACTCGATGAAGTGGGCGCGGGTGTTAACCGTACCTTACTCGGTGAAATTGGCGACGCTATTATCAAACTCAACCAAGAGCGCGGCTACACTTTCTGCATGATTGAACACGACATGGACTTTATCTCAAGGCTTTGCGATCCAGTGATTGTGATGGCCGATGGCAAGATACTGGCCCAGGGCACCGCAGCAGAAGTCACCAGTAACGAGACCGTGATTGAAGCGTATTTAGGCACAGGCTTGAAAAACAAAGACCTCAATAAGAAAAAAGGAGGTTCGGCATGAGCTTTTTAGTTGGCAAGAACCTCACCGGCGGCTACGGCGGCCCAGACATTCTTAAAGGCTGTGACATCGAAGTCGATAAAGGCGAAGTGGTGGTTATTGTCGGTCCTAATGGCGCGGGAAAATCCACCGCCATGCGCGCCTTTTTAGGCATGCTGCAAATGACCGGTGGTAGCATCACGTTAGGCGGCACCGATATTATGCAGCTAACACCCCAACAGCGCGTTCGTCTTGGCATAGGTTTTGTCCCGCAAACCCACAACGTTTTCACCGGCATGACCGTCGAGGAAAACTTAGAAATGGGCGCCTATATTCGCGATGATGATATTTCTGGCACCCTCGAAGAGATCTACGAACTATTCCCTATTCTCAAGCAAAAGCGTTTGCAGGCAGCTGGTGAGCTATCCGGTGGCCAGCGCCAGCAAGTAGCGGTGGGACGCGCGATGATGACGCGCCCTAGCGTATTGATGTTGGATGAGCCAACGGCAGGTGTCTCCCCTATTGTTATGGACGAGCTTTTTGATCGCATTTTGGAAGTAAAAGCCAAAGGCGTGGCGGTGTTGATGGTTGAGCAAAATGCTCGCCAAGCACTAGAAATAGCTGACAAAGGTTATGTACTGGTGATGGGCGAGAATCGCTTTACCGGTACCGGCCAAGAGTTATTGGCTGATGCCGATGTTCGCAAATCATTTTTGGGGGGCTAATAGATGCCTGAGTTAATCGACTTATTAAACGCCCTAGTACTGATGACGAACTATGTCATCTTACCGGCACTTACCTATGGATCACAGTTGGCACTGGGAGCGCTTGGCGTTACCTTAGTTTTTGGCATACTGCGATTTTCTAACTTCGCCCACGGCGACACCATGGCCTTTGGCGCTATGGCCACCATTTTAGTGACTTGGTGGTTCCAATCGATGGGGATCTCTTTTGGCCCCCTACCCACCGCATTACTAGCACTGCCTTTTGGCATCGCTATCACCGCTGCATTTCTACTGTTAACTGATAAAGTGGTGTACAGCCACTACCGTAAAGTCGGCGCTAAACCTATCACTATTGTGATGGTGTCGGTCGGGGTGATGTTTGTGATGAACGGCTTAGTGCGCTTTATCATTGGCCCATCGGATCAACGTTTTGCCGACGGTGAGCGCTTTATCTTTAAAGCGCGTGAATTTAAAGAGTGGAGCGGCTTAGCGGAAGGCTTGGCACTGCGCAGCTCACAAGTAATCACTATCGTGATCGCGATTGCGCTAGTCGCGGCGCTGTTTTGGTTCTTACAAAAAACCAAAACAGGCAAAGCTATGCGCGCTTTCTCCGACAACGAAAGCTTGGCATTACTGTCCGGCATAGACCCGGACAAGATCGTACGTATTACTTGGATACTGGCGGCAATTTTAGCCACAGTAGCGGGTGTACTCTACGGTTTAGACAAGAGTTTCAAGCCCTTTGTCTACTTCCAATTACTGCTCCCTATCTTCGCCGCAGCGATTGTCGGCGGCTTGGGAAAACCCATAGGAGCGATTGCCGGTGGTTTCATTATCGCCTTCTCAGAAGTCGCTATTACCTATGTGTACAAGAAATTTTTAATCTATCTACTTCCCACCGACATGGAACCCGACAACCTTATCCAATTGCTGGCGACCGAATACAAATTCGCCGTGTCTTTTGTGATTCTAGTACTGGTGCTGTTAGTGAAACCCACTGGGCTATTTAAGGGGAAAGTGGTATGAATCCATTAACGAATCCAAGCATGCGCCCCTACACCGTCTTTGGCATCATGGCGGCGCTGTTAATTTTTGTCGGTACTACCCAATCTTGGGGCGTATCACTGACTATTATAAATATGTGCATCATCTCCGCTATTATGACCTTAGGGGTCAATATTCAGTGGGGCTACGCAGGTCTATTTAACGTTGGCATCATGGGCTTTTGTGCCTTAGGGGGTGCCGCAGCAGTATTAGTTTCTAGCCAACCGGTTCCCGAGGCAATCTCTGGCGGTGGCACCGGCATGGCGCTGGCGCTGCTGAGCTTAGTGGGTGGTTGTAGCTTTGTGTTTATCTTGCACAAGGTCTGGGGCAAACGTCCATTACGCAAAACCGTCACTTTTGTGGCAGCGTTAGCAGTTTACTTCCTGGCTCGCCATTTTTACGACCCAGCAAGCGCCGCTATAGAAGCGGTAAACCCAGCCAAAACAGGATTTTTAGGCGGCTTGGGGCTACCTATTATTTTCTCTTGGTTAGTCGGTGGTTTGTTTGCCGCGGGTGCCGCTTGGTTGATCGGCAAAGTAACCTTGGGCTTACGTACCGATTACTTGGCGATTGCGACTCTCGGTATTGCTGAAATTATCGTGGCACTGTTGAAAAACGAAGAGTGGCTGACCCGCGGCGCTAAAAACGTTACAGGCCTACCCCGCCCCGTGCCTTTTGAACTCGAATTACAACAAGCTAATTGGTTCATTGAACTGGTTACTAAGTTCAACACTGATTTACTGGTAGGCCTCGCAGCGGATGAGCGCACTGCTGCGCTAAAATCTTTAGTGATGGATGCCTCAGGTATCTTTGTTAAGCTTTGTTATGCGGGCCTCTTTCTAACCGTACTGGTCATATTGTTTTCACTCGCGCAACTAGCCCTTAACTCTCCTTGGGGACGTATGGTGCGCGCTATTCGCGACAACGAAACCGCCGCTGGCGCCATGGGCAAAGACGTCAAAGCACGTCATTTACAAATCTTTGTGATCGGTTCTGCCGTGGTCGGTATCGCCGGCGCAATGATGACCACCTTAGATGGCCAATTTACCCCGGGCACTTACAATCCGTTGCGCTATACTTTCTTGATCTGGGTAATGGTCATCGTCGGCGGCTCTGGTAATAATTTAGGATCTATCCTCGGCGGCTTCCTCGTATGGTTTATCTGGATAGAGGCCGAACCAATGGGTAACTGGCTAATGAGCGTAGTCACCTCTGGCCTAGATCCTGCTAGCGAGCTGCGCAACCATTTAATTGGCAGCGCGCAGTACATGCGTTTGATGGTGATGGGTGGCGTATTATTGGTGGTATTGCGCTTTGCTCCTAGCGGCATACTACCGGAGCGTTCGGGCCATAAATAAGAATATCGAGACCTTTGCTAACTTTAACCTGAATCAGTGGCTTCACAGCGTCACTTAGCGCAAACTATTGATTCTACAGCGGTTAGAAAAATACCCACTGAACCTAAGGGTGCAGCTAAGATTTTTCTATTTCACTGTAAAACCAATATCTTACACTCTGTACTCACTTTGGAGTCACGGATTCAGGTTTAACATTTAGGTTAAAGCAGCACAGGTCTCATATAAAAAACACAGGTATTTAACTAACAGCCTGTAATTTAACCACAGTCTATGTAAAACTCATGACTGTGTACTCCTAGATTCGACAGTCGAATCTAGGATAATAAAACTAAAAATAAAGTCTAAATATACTTAGACATATTATAACAATATTGGAGACATTCGATGAAAAAGCACTTATTAAGCATCGCGTTAACAGCCGCTTTGGCAACTACAGGTTTTGCTAACGCCGCTGAAATCAAAATTGGCGTAATTTTAGGTTACACAGGCCCTATTGAATCACTAACACCTGACATGGCTGCATCTGCTGAACTAGCGTTTAAAGAAGCTTCAGAATCAGGCATGTTACTTTCTGGCAGCACTATTCTACCTATCCGTGCTGACTCAACATGTGTTGACGCATCAGCTGCTACTGCCGCTGCTGAGCGTTTAATCACTGCTGATAAAGTAGTCGCTATCATGGGCGCTGACTGTTCTGGCGTAACGACTGCTATTGCTAACTCTGTCGCTATTCCAAACGGCGTTGTGATGGTTTCACCCTCGGCTACAACTCCTGCGCTAACAAGCATTGATGACAAAGGATTGTTCTTTCGTACAGCGCCATCTGATGCTCGTCAAGGCCAAGTACTAGCGGATGCAGTATTTGAAGCAGGTACTAAAACTATCGCCGTTACTTACACAAACAACGATTACGGCAAAGGTCTTTCAGACGCTTTCGTCTCCGCATACAAAGCCCTAGGCGGTAAAGTGGCAATCGTAGCAGCACACGAAGATGGCAAGGGAGATTACTCTGCTGAAGTGGCAGCACTTGCAGCAGCCGGTGCTGACAGACTTGCAGTTCTTGGTTACTTAGATCAAGGCGGTAAAGGTATCATTCAAGCATCCATCGATACGGGTGCATTTGATATGTTCGCTCTAGGCGATGGCATGATCGGCCAGTCTCTAGTAGACGCTTTTGGCAACGACATGGTCGATACAATTGCAACGTCTCCAGGCGGAACTTCTGATGCGATGGATAACTTCGTGAAGATGGCTAAAGCTAACAAGATCGGCGGCGAAGGTCCATACGATGGAACATCTTACGATGCAGGCGCACTCATCGTCTTGGCAATTCAAGCGGGCGGCAGCGCTGATCGCGCTTCTATCCAAGCGAACATGATGAGCGTTGCTAACGCACCGGGTACTAAGATTTACCCTGGCGAAATCAAGAAAGCACTAGAAATCTTAGCCGCTGGCGGCGCAGTTGACTATGTTGGCGCTACTAACATCGAATTCAGTGATGTTGGTGAAGTTTACGGTACTTACCGTCAGCTAGAGATCAAAAACAACAAGTTCTCACTGGTTAAAGTACGTTAATTTTTAACTGCTTTTAAGTGATTGAAAAGCCAGCGTTTGCTGGCTTTTTTATGTACAGGATGTACGGTATAACGCGGTGCCATGGATGGCAAAGAGCATATATGTGCAGGATTTTCCAGCTTATTTCATTCTGTCGCCAAAGCTAAATTTTTTGTTTTTTTCTACTTTTCGGCTTCATTAGGGGCTTACAATAAAAGACTAAAACCCTTAACTAATTTCTTTTTTAATCTTTAAATTCAACAGATTGTAGTGCAGTTTCGACTACGTCGAGTTCATTTCTTTTAGATGGGCCAAAAGAAACGGAACCAAAGAAAATCCCACCGCTACTATTGCCGAAAAACTCCTCCACAATTCACTAAATTGATGGCCGCTCAGATTCGCCATCCCTGGCTCAACTTCGCTTTTCGAGACATCCTGTCTCTCCACTCACCAATTTAGAAAATCGCTCCGGCGGCAATACAAGGGTTCTTGTGGCTCCGTAGCAAGCGTTGTTGTGAACTGCAGTTCTAAAGTTATTTGCTTAATGTTTCCCATTAAATGATTGGTATTAAATACAGTAAAACTGGTGTTTATCATTGCGTCCGTAGATCTGCTTATTAGGCAGAAACATTCTGTATTTCCCCATTTAGAAAGATTCATTAATTGACGTGAATTATTGAAAGATAATGTTAATATCAGATTAATTTAAAACATCTAATACCTGAAATGCGGAGAATTCCCGCATAATAAGCTGTTAAGTATCTTTGGTAAATCGGAGTGATATTGAACGATTCAGATGTGATTGAGGTTGCCAAACTACCTTGTGCTGTTGAAGAAGTTGTTAATATTCTTATTCAGTTAAGCGGTTTAGCAATTGTCTATTGGCTATTTACTGTAATAGGGAAGTGGTTGATTGGCACTGACTTTAGTACTGATATTTTATTAAGTATGGTTGTGTTACCCGCTATTTTAGTCTTGAAGCAATCTAGTGAAATATTACAACCGTACTTTGTGAAAGTTTCTTTAGAGGATGATAAATTATCAGTAACTCAAGGTATTCTAACTACTTTTGAAGACAGCTTAACTTTGAATAATGTCGAGAATATTGAAACTGAAACTACGCTAATCGGTAAATACCTAAATTATGCAACCATCAGAATTTATGCTTTTGGCTCTTGGGTAGTAATTCCAAACGTTAAAAATTCACATAAGCTTAAAGAAAAACTGGAAAATATAATTAAAGATAAAGCTGGTGAAAGCGGCACATAAGTTTGTGCTGTTCGCAACCTTCGGCTGCTGGGACGGCTGTCACGCCACACGTTCCTCGTTTTGTTACAGCCGTCCAAAAACAAAGGCGTTAGCACTCTTGGTCACTCACACTAAATATGAATAAACTAAAATATATAATATTGCTGTTTACTCTCTCTTTGGCGGCAGAGGTTCTTGCCGTAGATATACCTACTAGCGCCCGAGCAGAAAAGTCTATTACAAGCGTTGAGTCAGCGTTGAAGAAAGAGCTTTCATCTCAGGGCCTTAAATACGGCGCACCTATATTTATTCGTATATTCAAAGATCCAGGGCTACTTGAGGTATGGGTGGAATCCGCTGATGGAGATTTCGTAAACTTTAAAAATTACGATATATGCACTTTTTCGGGAAATCTCGGCCCTAAGCTGAAGCAAGGCGATTATCAAAGTCCTGAGGGTTTTTACTTCGTAAATGCGGGTCGCCTCAATCCATGGAGCAGATTTCACTTATCATTCAACCTAGGTTATCCAAACCAGTACGACCGTTTTCACGGGCGTACTGGTAGCGCACTAATGGTTCATGGCAATTGTGTCTCAATCGGTTGCTACGCAATGACTGATTCCTATATCAATGAAATATATGCTCTTACTGTTTCGGCTTTGAAATCAGGTCAACCATTTGTCAGGGTTCACGCCTTTCCATTCGCACTTGAACCAGAGAATCTATTAAAGCACAGCAGTAATCAATGGTATCCGTTTTGGCTTAATCTGAAAGAAGGATATGATTACTTCAATAAACATAAGCGGCCGCCAAACGTCGAAGTTTCAAATGGAAATTATGTGTTTAGCGCGTAATTCAGTGCTAATGGAAGACAAGGGGAGTCACCCATGAGAAGTTTCCGATCAAGCAGTAATAGGGATTCCCTTGCATTTTTATACAAAAACCAAGTTTAGTTATCCAGAAAACATATGACTGTTCTATTAAATATTACAAGCAATTCAACAATGATAATAAACAGTTGGCTAAAGGTGATATAGATGAAAATTAGCATAGTTATCCCTGCTCATAATGAAGAGAAGTACATTGGTCGATGTCTGGCATCAATAAATGAACAGGTAGCTACAAATGACCTGCAAGTAGAAACTATCGTTGTTTTAAACAGGTGTACTGATAAGACAGAAGATGTTGCAAAATCTCACGGAGCTACAGTTGTAAGTAACGACTCAAAGAACCTGTCGGAAATCAGAAATACGGGAGTTTCTCATGCAAATACTGAATGGGTAATTACCATTGATGCCGATAGCTGGATGTCTAAAGGCGTTTTGGCAGAAATACATAAACATACTAGGCAACCTAACGCTCTTGGTGGTGGTATACGAATTAAGCCCGAAAGATTATCACCTGGAATAGCTGTCGGGTATGGCATTATGCTGGTTCCTGCTTTTTTCCTTGGACTATCTTTTGGCATGTATTGGTTCAAAAAATCTGATTTTGATGCTATCGGAGGATTCGACGAAAAGCGACATATCGCGGAGGATGTAGACTTTCTTAGAAGACTCAAAACGCATGGTCGCAAGAGTGGCAGAAGACACACAATAATATCAGTTGAGTCAATCACAACGTCCTGTAGAAAATTTGACGAATTTGGGGACTGGCATTTTGTCCGTATATTCGGTAATCCATGCAAAGTGATAAGAGCCATGCATGGAGGAGAACGCGAATACCTTGATAAGAACTGGTACGAGGGTAAACGTTAGTGGCTGTGTAGGGAAAATGCATAATCGGGTAGCCTAACGATAGGGTCAGAGTAATTTGATTTTGATCTTTCCAAAACTAAGCACCATTTCAAACTACACTACGAAGCCACTGGGCCCTTGTATTGCCGCCGGAGTAATTTCCTAAATTGGTGTGCGCAGCGACAGGACGTCGTGAAGAGAACGAAGCTGGGCCTGCGACTGCATGGATGCAGGAGGTAGAGTAACGCAGGGAGCAGTTACCGAGACGGCCCATCTGAGCGGCCGCCAATTTTGGGAATTGCGGAGGTGCTTTTAGGCAATATTAGGGTGGGATTTTTATGTACAGGATGTACGGTATTTGGCGGTGCCAGGGATGGCAAGGAGCCTCTTTGGTTCCGTTTCTTTTAGCCCAAAAGAAATGAACTCGACGTAGTCGAAAAATCTTATAATCTTTTGATTTTAAACATTAAAAAACACATTAGTTGAAAATATTTTAATCACTAACACCTAATAAGTAGCATCCACTTTTAACACGTAAAATGGAAAGATCTACAACCTCTACTAACTTTTTTACGGAACGATTGCCACACATAATATGGGGCCCAATCTATTTGGGTCTCTCTAACTAATTCAAAATGTCCGCCAACAATAATCGGTTCAGTACAGAGCGTGATATTCCATAAAAACAGGTTATTATAAGCCAACGTTTAACATTAGAGGGTATAGCAAATGGATTGCAGTTGGAATTTCAAAGGAAAATGTTGCATTGTTACGGGCGCGGCGAGTGGGATTGGCAAACAAATATCTATACTTTTGGCACAATCTGGCGCCAAAGTGGTACTGGTCGACATCGATGCAGAAAACCTTATTTCTGCAACTAATGCCTGCAAGGAGGTTGCCAATGTAGCGCCTTTGTCTATTGTGGCCGATGTATCGAAACAACAAGACGTAATGCGGATGGTTGAATCAACAGTAGCGCATTTCGAAAAGATTGATTTTTTGGTGACAGGTGCAGGTATTCTCTATCGCACTCAATTTTTAGATATTGAATTGGCAGAGTGGGATGAGGTTATGAATACCAACATTCGAGGCTTGTTCCTGTGTAATCAGCTTGTTGTTGCCCAAATGTTGAAACAAGGAGAAGGTAGAATTGTTAATATCGCATCGGTTGCAGGTCGTTCGATGAGTCTTATTGGTGGCGCTCATTATGCGACATCAAAACATGCAGTTATTGGACTGACTCGCCATATGGCACGCGAATTATGTCAGCAAGGTATTCGCGTCAATGCTTTTTGCCCCGGTGCAACTAGTACACCGATGATTCATGATAATTTGAGTGCTGAACAAATTACCGACCTTAAACCACGCATACCACTAGGGCGACTAGCAGAAGCAGATGAACAAGCCCGTGTTATTGCCTTCATGTTAAGTGATGCCGCGTCATACCTCAATGGAGCCTGCATAGACAGTAATGGTGGTTCGGTTATGCTTTAGCGGGCGATTTACTTTAACGACATCTATAGCAACTTCCTTAGAACAAGAAGAGCATAACAAAGAGGAATAATTAGTTGAAAATAACAGCAGAAGACTATGCAATTTTGGAGAGTGCAATTAAAATCACTATGGCCCGCACTGGCCTCAGCATAGATAATTACACTTCTCTTGGGTTAACGGCCAAACGCTACCGTTGGGATATGCTGGAACAATCAGGAATCAAGATAGGCGACGGCATCAATACTGACGGTGATGTGAATATTTACGCCTATGCCAACAAAAAACACATTGATACCGCACTTCGTAAAATCACTAGAACAAAATAGCCCTCTTAACAACAAAAATTAACCTGATACTTTTTGACCTTAGTTGTATATTACAAGCTAGCAGCAACTTTGAGGAGATAACCAACATGAAGTTTGTCACTCGTAGAGGTCTATTAAAAAGCTCTATCGCCATTGCCAGCCTATCTGTTTTTTCACGTAATGCTGCGGCATCAATATTGACACCAAGTACGACAGAGGGGCCGTTTTATCCTACTGCAGCAATGCGTTTTTCTGATGTGGACAACGATCTTGTCAAAATAATAGGTATCGTAAACGAAGCTGGCGGTGAAGTTATTCACCTCAAAGGTAGGCTGCTGACTAAGGATGGTAAAGCGCTAGCGGGGCATCGCATAGAGATTTGGCAATGCGATGTTAATGGCAAATATTTACACTCTGGAGATAATCGAAGTGTCGTTTACGACAATGGCTTTCAAGGCTTTGGTCACGATATCAGTGACATTGATGGTAACTATAGTTTTACCACCATCAAGCCAACTGTATATCCAGGTCGTACTCCTCATATTCACGTTAAAGTGCTCGATGGACAGCGTGAGCTATTAACCACCCAATTTTATATTGCTGGCGATAAGGGCAACCAGGCTGACAGCCTCTTTCGTCGAATGTCGGCCGCACAAGCCCGCAGCGTTTCCATGGTTTTTACCAAGCATAACAATATGCTTGAAACCAGTATTGACCTGATCATCTAAAAATTACGCAGAACAACACACTAAATCGGCCCTTTTCTCTTAAGCTTGCTACGGTAACTAGCCCTCTCCTCTGTAGATTTTATCAACGACTCAACAAACCTTTGAGTATCGCAGGCAATGGATGTTTGATCGTGTTACAGAAATCAAAGCTGTCTTTTGTCGCGATAAGAGCATTATCCGCAATCATAATTATCTTGTTTATATAATAAATTATTCACTCAGATTGTAGAAAATCAACGGGTCAAACAACAGTTTAGTTTTTTATAGAAAATGACTGTTTTATATACAGCCAAGGCCATATAATGCGTTGCGATAATAATAATAAGCGGTATAGCTTATTCGTTATGGGTATTTAGCGCAGGAAGCTGTTAAATCCATATTAAGTACTGAAAGGTAAGCATTATTAAAAATAATAATTATTTTATATCAGCCCTGAAAAATAGTGGCTTAGTGCAAGGATACAGCGCGCTAGATAAAATAAAAAAACTTACCATGCGTAATTTATTTTATTCACTGGCGGCTTACCATATAGCGATTTCAATCAGCATGGGATGTGTCTACTTAGATATAATAGATTATTCATATTCTCCGTTTTTGTACCTACTATTACTGATTTACGTTACCTGCTCCATGTTCACCTACGTTTACTTAAAGCCCGCGAAACTAACACTACCACACGCACAAAAAATATTTATTTTTCAAGTAGTTAATTGGTTGTTGATATTTGCGATCTGGTCTTTTTTCATGGCCGATATGCGGGTTGTGACACTCATATGCTCGATGATGGTCTTAACTTTTTTATTCTCATACGCTAGCTTTAACTTCTCTTTAGTTATTAATGCTTGTGTGGTGATTATTTATTTAGTAGTTGGCTATGTTGGTGCTGAATACTCTAACCATGCTTGGCATTTTTATACCGAGCTGATCCATTCTATGGCGTTATTTTTTAGTGCGTTCTTTATGGGGATTATGGTTCACCGAAGAACGGTACTGCTAAAACGTCAGGCGCATTATGATTATTTAACGAGGTTGCTTAACCGCCGTGCGATGACCGTACAAGTGGATAGAGAGTTCCAGCGCTGCGAACGTTTATTAATCAACACCAGCATAGCGATGATAGATCTCGATAATTTCAAAATGATTAATGATAAGTATGGACACAGCTGTGGTGATGCAGTGTTAAAACATGTGGCTGCACATTTCCAAGAGAGCTTACGTGGTACAGACCTGATAGCGAGATGGGGAGGAGAGGAATTCTTGGCATTACTGGTAGGAATTTCACCTGATCATGCTAAAACCGTGTTAGATAGGGCATTATCTTCTTTAGCTGATAAACCAATGATCTTTGAAGGAAAGGAAGTTCACATTTCTTTTAGCGCAGGCATTAGCAGCTTAAATAACCACTCATCTGCAGAGCTGGCAATCCAGGAAGCGGATACACTGCTGTATAGTGCCAAGGATCAAGGAAAACAGTGTGTCAGATGCACGCAGAAACCAAATATGAATCATCCTCTTTTTATTGCCACTTAACATAAAAAATATAGTTAATGTCACTGCCTGCAACAGTGGAAGACTAAAGAGCGCCGACAACTAAAAAAGGCCCTGCAAACAATTGGTCAGTAACTACTGTGTAAAACCATCCAGTGCGGGCTTATGCCATTAGGTAAGTTATGCACAAGCCTCTAGGGTAAAATCAATCTATTGTGTATCACATTGTTAATGGACGAATAAAATGAAAGGCTATCTGATTTTAGATTTCTCAATTAAAGATTTTGCGCGATTTAAAGAATATATCGATAAAATCCCAGCGTTCATCAAAAAACACGGCGGACGCTATATAGTTCAAGGGGTTGAAGCGCAAGTAATAGAAGGTAATTGGCAACCGGAACGGGTGGTTGTTTTAGAATTCCCCTCGACAGAGATAGCAAAAGAATTTCTTGCAGATCCAGAGGCTCAACCTTTATTTTCAATTCGGCACGAAGCCACTGACAGTAAATTAATTTTAGTTGAAGGCTGTTTTTAGCGTCAACTTCAAGTAAAACAAGTTGCCACGCTAGGATTTAGGCACCTATTTCCCGCTCTCACGGCGGCATCCAATGGAATAGAGAACAATATGGAATTCTCAACATTATGCCTGCTCGCTAAAGAGAAATAAAACCCTCGTGAAGTATCGCCCTTTATAACAGCAGGGCGTGTATCGGCCGCTATTTTAACCGCTGTGGGAAATGTCTATACCGGGGTTTGTATTGATACCGCTTGTACTTTGGGCATGTGCGCTGAATGCAATGCCGTTGCCAATATGATTACCAATAGCGAGAGTCAGATTCTAAAACTGGCATCTGTGGTTACCGATGGTAGTGTTGGTAGCCCTTGCGGCGCGTGCCGCGAGTACTTAATGCAACTTCATCCAGATAACCGCCACATGCAAATACTACAACATCTGCCCACTTTGCAAACATCACACTTGATGAATTGCTACCGGATTGGTGGGGTGAGCAACGTTATGCAAAGAGCACAGAAACTTAAGCATACAATTACTTCCTTGCTTAACTGTTCTTTTAGGCGACCATTACAATGATGAGCACTGAACGAGACTCAGATCTCCATTAATTAGCTACTCGATAGTCCCCTACCCGACACTGATATTTCTTAGGCACATAGTGGAATCAGCCCCTTTATGTGCCGTCGACTAACCAGTAATCAATTAGCCCTTTATATAACGAAAACTAGCTTTATTTATCATGGTTCTCGGCTGCTAGCTGCTGCAATTTTTTGATGTGCAGTAAGACTTCTTGTTTCGGCAATGGGCCGCCATGGCCCATGAAAAACGTCTGCACTCCTTTGTTAGCAATGCTCTGTAATTCATGGCTAACTTGCAACGGATTATCTTCAAAAGGTGGCCGCTTGGCTTTATGTGTTCTTACAATGCCTCCAAGCAATATCCCCGATGATATTAAATCTCCAACCACGGCTTTATCATTATCAATCACCACCGAAATAGAGCCTGCTGTGTGCCCTGGTGTCGAAATCACCTCGCCATCAAAGCCATATTCTTTAAGACTAAAAGTGTCTCTTGATGCGAGTAAAATATCAGGTTCAAACTGATCATATGGTTGTTGAATAGCCCCTGTTTTACTAAATATTCGACCAAACCAGCCGGTGCTACAAAAATGCATTTTCTTTTCGCCCCTATAATAAGCAAGATCCCCGCGGTGCGCGATCACTGGAGCACCTGATAGAGACTTTATTTTTGCCGTGTTTCCAGCATGATCTATATGTGCATGGGTGATAATAATTAATTTTATATCGCTATAGGTTAGACCTGATTTTTTCAGCGCACCTTCAACTTTTCGTTCGGTATCAGGCAAACCGGTATCGATTAAAATGCAACCTTGTGAATTGATTAATAGAAAAGCGTTGATCATTGAGAATGGAAATATAGCTATTTTGTTGACAGTTGTGCCATGATAATTTGTCTTTAACATTATATAAACCTTGTTAACATGATAGTTATTTATGAAAGCTTTTATGATGTTATAGATATGATTAATATCGTCAATTAGGTACTTTTAGGTAACTAGTATGCAAAAAAGGATAGAAGCAGAGAACCCGTTAGGATGCCCTGTAGTATCAACGCTTGGTTTAATTAGTGGCAAATGGAAGCCCATGGTCATACATATTTTAATCGATCAACCTTTGAGGTTTGGTCAATTAAAAAATATGATGTCACCCATTAGCCAAAAAGTTCTTACTGAACAACTCAGAGAATTAGAGAGTACCCTTATCGTTCAGCGAGATGTTTTTGATGAAAAAGTCCTTAACGTCACCTACTCACTAACGGATTACGGACATTCATTAGCTCCCGTATTAGAGGCACTATATTTATGGGGAGATACTAATGCCCATCTTGCCCCTAAGAGGAGCTCATGATCTACTGAGGTAGTATAATTGTCTGCGAAAACTCTACCTTTATAGGACCTACCAGCCCCCGTATTCTCAAGTTACGCGACAATATTTACTTCAGTAAATTTTAAATAATTTGTAAACTACAATGTTATTCGCGCCCAGTACTCATTATCACTTCTTGGAAAACTATCATGAAAGAAATAACACGCATCAATCATATCGGCCTTAGAGTGAGGGATTTAGCTATTTCCCGTGATTTCTATGCGCAGCTCGGTTTTAAATTCCTCGCTGGCCCCGTAGGCCCGGAACCTGCTGCTATCGTAGAACACCCATCTGGGGTCAATATAAATTTCATCTTAAATACTTCAGCAGATGCTCCGTTAGATAATATTCTAATGAAAAAAGACATGAAATATCCAGGTTATACCCATGTAGCTTTGGAAATTACCGATGCAAAATCAGTGTCTGATCAACTAGAAAATTTAGGCATAACCATCACTGAAAGGGTTGAATTTAATGGTGCCAAGTTCTTTTTCATTAGAGATCCAGATGATAACGTAATTGAGTTTCATCAACCGGCTAGCAGTTAATACTATTCCACTACAGAGAGCACTGATCACGGAGTCAGCGCCCTCTTCCTCATCCCTTCAATGTTAAATATCTAATCTCGTAACTGGCACTATTTGAAACTACTGCTAAAATTTAATTGGCTATATCCTAGGGGTTAGTAGTTAAAAACTGAGCATCTGCTGGTCGATTTAATTTATCAAATCCCTGGGATATTGCCACCAAACCCCATCTCATTGAATTTTCTAGTTCATCTAGGGTGGCCATACACCAGCCATTATATCTAGTAGCATGTATCGTTTTATTACTTCCTGCCCTTCATTAACTTTCGATCTGTATCTTGCCAATTACTAGCCGTTAACGTTTAATAACAACACGTTAAATAATCAATGAGTAATAAAAGATGGGTAAAGCTGTATTGACCTTTTTCTGCGGCAAGATGGGTGCGGGGAAATCGACCAAGGCACGCCAAATTGCACGGGATACAAATGCAGTATTATTAGCAGAAGATGAGTGGCTTGCATCACTGTACCCAAATCAAATTTCATCTGTAGCTGATTATATTAGCTACTCCAATTTGCTCAAACCTCAAATTAAGCAGCTAGTCCAATCAATCTTAGTGGCAGGTACTGATGTTGTTATGGATTTCCCAGCCAATACTCTTTCTCAAAGAGCTTGGTTTAAGACTATATTCTCAGAGATAGAGGCCAGGCATAATTTGATTTACATCGATGCAACCAATGCGCTCTGTCTTGAGCAGATTGGTAAACGGCGGTTAGCTCAACCAAATAGAGCAGCAACAGATACCCCAGCGATGTTTGAGCAAATGACGAAGCACTTTATGGAGCCTGCTTTAGAGGAAGGTTTTAATGTGACTCGATTGACTTAAAATACCCTAGAAGGCGACTTCCCTTCATGACAGTATTACAGCCTGCTATATGTGTATTATTCAGGAGTATTAAATATGAGTGAGTTATTTAAGGGATCATGCCTGTGTGGCGTAGTAAAGTTTTCTGTAACCGCTTTTAATCCACAAGTCGGTAATTGCCATTGTTCAATGTGCCGAAAGTTCCACGGCGCTGCGTTTGCCACATTAGTGAGCGTTAGTAATTTAAACTGGTCATCAGGGCAGAGCCTGCTTAAAGACTTTACCGCAGCCAACGGCACCATACGCACTTTTTGCTCACAGTGCGGCTCGAGTATCGGCTTTCGTGTTAAAGGCGCATCACTAGGCGCTATGGAAGTGGCTATCGCTACCTTTGATGCTGATATTCCCGTTAAAGTTGATGCACAAATTTACACTGATAATAAGGCTAACTGGTGCGAGTTACAAAAGGACATCACCGCTTTTACGCAGGGAAGAATATAGCTCTGGCGTGATTTTATACCATTATCAAAATTTCCTTCAACCAACGCTTAGAGTCTTAATTTCTTCTGTTATTAATGCCTCAGATACTGGTATAGTTTGCGCTAACGTCGTTATATAAAAATGGGTTTTATGAAAAAGTTATTTATAAAAATATTTTGGCCAATATTAAAGTTCTTCGAAACAGATCAAGTACCTGCTAATTATAAAAAGTCGCACCGCATTGCTTTAAATGTGCTCGGTGGTTTATTTTTATTTCTATCTTTAGGCTCATCATTAGCGGCTGTTTATAGTGGCCAGCTTGGCGCACTTATTCCAGTGGTTGTGTTCTTTTGTGTCGGTTTTGTGGCCGTTGTTGTTGGAGTGCTTGGCTCCAAGGGCGCCGTAGGAAAAATTTGGGGCAGCAAATAAGTTCGTATTATTAATTCAATTCCCTTGGATACACTTATGGTCACTAAAGATCAATTAGCTCATTTCTTTAAAACCGATTTTCCGCAAGCGGACATCGTTATTGAAAGCATTGGCGACAAGTCAGCAACTATCAGAAAGCACATCAACCATAATCATTTAAGACCTGGTGGCACTGTATCGGGGCCAGTATTAATGGAAGTGGCGGATGCCGCCCTTTACGCGGCTATCTTAGCTGAAATCGGCCTGCAAGCAATGGCGGTGACTACTAATCTCAATATCAATTTTTTGCGAAAACCCGCCGCTGATAAAGATATCATCGGGGAATGCAAATTGATAAAAGTGGGTAAATTATTGGTAATCGGGGAAGTATCTCTTTATTCAGAGGGAATGTCAGAGCCTGTGGCACATGCAGTGGCCACTTATGCGATTCCCCCTCCGCGTAGCTAATAGCACGTCTTATGACGTGCAGTAAAACTGCTCTTGTTCCCACAATAACAGCCAATTTTATCCATTTTTTGATTAGAGTTTTGTAAATGTACACCGTAAATAATAGAGTCATGATTAGCCCTTGTACTAGCCAATGTAAATTAGATGAAAACGATATTTGCCTGGGCTGCTACCGGTCAGCGGCAGAAATTGGTGGGTGGCGTAGCAAATCTGAAGATGAGCAAATAGCGATAACGATCCGCTGTAAAAAGAAGCTAGCGCGCCTTTTAGAAGGCGGTTAAACACAGGGGTAATATCGAGTCACATTAACGTGGAAGACCAAGCAGTCAGTATTGCGCCCACTAAAAGTTTAGGATGTATTTAGCAATGAACATAAGACACCTCGAAGCGTTTGATAATGCAGACTTAGCTGAAATATACAGTTTCCCATCAGTCACCGAAAATACTTCGCAGTTACCCTTTCTCAGCGCTAATTCAGTTACATCGCTATTTAGTAATTCAGATCACTACACTTTGGTGATTGAAAATAACGCAAAAGTAGTTGGTCACCTTACCTTGTTTTTATCACCTAAAGCTCGCCATAAACACTGTGCGGGTTTAGCCATTGCCGTGCACCCTGAACACCACGGCAAAGGAATCGCCACAAAACTGATGCACGAGGCGATCAATCAGGCAGATAACTGGCTTAATTTAGTGCGTTTAGAACTTCAAGTTCATGCAGATAATACCGCCGCTATCGCACTTTATCAGCGTATGGGCTTCCAGCTAGAAGGGACTAAGCGCTTAGCAGCCTTCAAGGCCGGCAAGTATATCGATATGCTGATGATGTCGAGAATAAGGCCTGATTACGAGACGGTCTAAACACAGCTCCAGAAAACGACGGAAAATATTATGCTTAAAATCCAAAGTGCCACCCAACAAGATGCTGAACTAATCCTGCACTTTATTAAAGAGCTGGCCATTGCCGAGGCATTCCCCTTCGAAGTATCAGTCACTAAGGAGGCCCTAGAGCGCAACCTTTTTGGAGCAGAGCCAGCCGCACAAGCTATTATTTTTTATGTGAATAACAAGGCCTGTGGTTTTGCGGTATTTTATTACTCGTTTTCCACCACTACTGGGAAACGCGGGTTACATCTGGATGATTTATACATTCAACCTGAATATCAAGGCCAAGGTTTTGGTAAACAAGTACTGGTTTATCTATCAAAACTAGCGATTGAAGAAGAGTGTGCCCGATTTGAATGGTGGGCACTTAACACTAATGTCTCTGCTATAAAATTTTACCTCGGGTTAGGTGCCAAAAAGCTTGAGGAAATTTCGGTTTTTCGATTAGATGCTTTGGCCATCGCCAATTTAGCTAAGGAAGCAGCGAACAAGTCCCAGACACCCCTGGCGTACAGGATTGTTTGTGATTGAGGCAATGACTACAGGCGGGCTGGTTGCCCGGCGAAAGCCATTAACAAAGAGCACGAACTATCCTGTACGCCCCGCAGGGTGGATCTCTAAGCGCTCAACTCCTTTGTCAGAACGCTTGTAAAGGACTTGCCATTCACTTCGTATTCTTCCGCGGATTTGACCGCTTAGTTATCCACAGGGAACATCTGGGGGCTTATTCGCTACTTCCCTCCAGTTAAATCAACACAAACCGTATATATAACAAACAATTAAAATCACTTTTGTGCATAATTGTCATTTTTTAATAATCGCTAACTGCATAGGGAGCATGCGTGGAATTTAAACTTGAATATTTGTTAACTGGACTGGTCCTCATCGCGTTGGTCATTGGCTTATTTATTTACAAAGCCGTTAAAAATGGCGGTTTTAAAAGCGCAAAGTTGACCAGTGGCAAAGACAAAATATCTGGCGCTATCTCTTCTCCCAAGAAATTGGGGATTCTGTTAGGCATCCTCTATGGAATCTCAATTCGTATAATTTGGGAGCTTGATCAACTAAAAGGGATAGGTGAGCTGGTCACTATTTCGTTTATGTTTCTGGTACCTTTTGTGATTGGCTTTATTCGCATCCACTACGAAGCAAAGGTAAATCCCCAACTCAGTATTATCAATATGCTGATCATGCCATGGCTACCGATCTTTATATTTTTGTTAACCACCGTTGTCACGCTACTTGAGGGCAGTATTTGCGTGATAATTGCAGCACCCGCCTTTATGTTTTTTGCCAGCTTAGGTGGTGTGGCTGCTGGGTTGTTATCCCGCATTTTTAACAATAAAGGTACACTGACCTGCGTGGCGGTACTGCCATTAATAATAGCTCCCCTAGAATTGAATTACCTTGAACTGTCTAAAACTTATGAAGTAAAAAATCAAATTGAGATCAACGCCACGCCCGCTGCAATTTGGTCGCAGTTAGGTAATATCCAAGATATTAAAAAACATGAACTGCCACTATCGTTAACAACCTTAATTGGTATCCCCTCCCCAGTCTCTGCGCAAATGGATGGCTCGCAAGTTAATAGCGTTAGAACCAGCCGCTGGGAAAAGGGCATTGTATTCAAGGAAGTCATCACCCAATGGTCTGTTAACAAACGCATGGCATACGACTTTGAAATTGACCCTAATTTGATTCCCGATCAGTCATTGGATAAACATGTAAAGTTAGGTGGCGAGTATTTCTCCCCCCTCTCCGGTCAATACGAAATCACCCCATCAGCTACCCCAGGCATCAACATACTGTCACTTTCTACGGTTATTAGAGACGATACCAATTTTGGCATTTACTCCAGACTGTGGGGAGAGCTAATTTTTAGTGATTTTCATAATAGCTTGTTAGGTTTGATAAAAAATCGAGCCCAGTCTGGGGCTAGTTTTGCGCAAGGTAGCTAATGCTTAACAGCCAATAATATATGAGTGATTGCAGTGAAAGCTAATTTTGAATTAATGGCAAGCTACAACCAAAGGATGAATAAAGCCTTATACGAAGTGGCTGCTACTTTAAATAACGAAGAGCTGCATCAAGATCGCGGTGCTTTTTTCCACTCTATTATGGGCACACTCAATCACATATTAGTCGGCGATATTATTTGGCTTAAACGTTTTGCCTGCCACAAAATAGCACTGCCATCACTTGAGGCTGTAACGGTTCTTAAAACACCTCCCTCTCTCGATGCGACCCTTTGCTCAAGCTTGACGGAGTTGACCGTGCAAAGGCTGTACCTCGATGGCATCATTGTACAGTTTACAGCACAACTGACCGAGCAAGCTATGGCAACGCCACTGGCTTACAACAACAGCAAAGGGCTACCATTTAACAAAAATTTTGGTCATTTATTACAGCATTTCTTTAATCACCAGACACATCACCGCGGCCAAATATCAACACTGCTTTACCAAGCAGGTGTCGATGTAGGTGTCACCGATTTACTGCTGGCGATCCCCAATGAATAACGCTTTTATAAAAATGAGCTAGCTTATATCCAGACATCCCCCTGTGCGGTGCGCTCATTAGCCTCCCCGTCCCCTGTATTTATGACGCCATCAGGCACAATTAATAACATTTTTACTTCAGATGCGGCATAAGGTTTATGCTCTACCCCTTTTGGTACTACATACATTTCCCCGGCATTAACTTGTACAGAGCCATCCCTGAAATCCAGTCTTAAACAGCCCTCTAAAACAAAAAATGACTCGTCGCTATCTTTGTGTTGATGCCACTGGAAATCCCCTTCAATCTTGACTATTTTTACCTGATGGTTATTAATCTGGGCGATGACTTTTGGTTGCCACTGCTCAGAGAATAAGCTGAGCTTTTGCGCGAAGTTTATCGCTTGATAATTGACTATTTTTTGTGAGTTAGACATAGTTGGGTTCTCCCATTTAGTGTTTTAATAATGAATCATCATTTAAAAGCAAAACAACATCAGCGTATTGAAGATTTGTGCAAACTTGAAAATCAGGCAACAGATGATCTAGGCTCTGCCCAATTCGCCGCTATTGAATCTTTGTGTAAACCCGATCAAATGCTCAGCACCCAGGCTAGTACCGGAGTGCAGTTTCTCGAGGCGTGGTTCGCAGGGGAGGCCTACGAGAATCATCGCCACGATAGCTACGCCATTGGCATCACTGATTCTGGCGTACAGTGTTACGATTATCGCGGCGCCACGCAATCCAGCACTCCCGGTAGTATGATGGTGCTACACCCAGATGAAATGCACAATGGCCGCGCTGGCTCCAGTGAAGGTTTTGGCTACCGGATGTTGTATGTCGAACCGGTACTAATTGCCGATGCAGTACGCCATATTACCGGTCGTTATTGCCCACTGCCCTTTGTCAAAGACAGCATCTGTGACAACCCATACCTAAAACAAGCGGTATTGCTTGCCGCCGATGGCTCCTTAGCCAATCACGAGAGCTTAGGAACATGCGAATAAGTCCAATATGTTCTCTGTGGTTTTAAAAACGATCAAATACGCGAAAGGTAGTACAGTGGAATGACGAGTCCTTTCCAAGCTACCTGACAAAGTAGTTGATCGTTTTTAAGACCACCCTTCGGGGCACACAGAGCATACCGATCTCGTTGTTATCGATTTTCGCCGGGCAACCAGCCCGTCTGTAATCGATGCCTAGATCTCGAAATGCTCTGTGCGCCAGAGGCGTTTTGGACTTGTCCGCATGTTCCTTCTCGATTGATCAAGTGTTATTACTGCTAGCGCAAGGCTTAATCGACGCCGATAAAAGTTGTGTTGATCCCGCTAAGGAAATCCTCTTTGACCACCGAGCAATAGATAGCGCACGCGAATTTTTACTAACCCATGATGATCGCGTAGTTCACTCTAGCGAGCTGGAGAGCGTCACTGGCCTTAGCCGCTATGAGTTGTCTCGGCAATTTAACAAGTTATTGGGCACAAGCCCTTATAGATACAGCGTCAATCGACGTTTGGATAAAGCGAGAAGACTAATAGGCCAATGCTCCTTTGCCGATCTCGCACAACAATGCGGTTTTGCCGATCAAGCACACTTTAGCCGGCTATTTAAAAGCACTTTTGGCATAACTGCTGGCAAATATGCCCAACTCCACACTCATTGAAGCTCAAAGCTCTCTTCTAAATATACATCGATTTTTTATACTAAAAACATCGATGTGTAGCGCTATAAAATCTTAAATGATACTCTCGATTTCACTGATTGTCGGCTAGCCAATGACGCCTATTAATCAATTTTGTGATTTGCTTTTATCTACCCTAAAAAGCGGAGTTTAATGTGTATCAACTGTACTATTATCCAAACAATGCCAGCTTAGCCCCCCACTTATTGCTCAACCATATGCAATTAGACTATGAATTATTGCTTGTGGATAAAAAAACCAATTCACAAAAATCTGCTGATTACTTAAAGCTAAACCCCGCAGGGCGTATTCCCACCTTAGTAGTTGACAACCAAGCCCTATTTGAAAGCCCTGCTATATGCATTCACCTTTGTGAAACACATCCTGAGCACCACTTGATGCCCGCTATTGGCGATCCATTGCGCCCGCTATTTTTCCAGTGGTTAACCTATATGAATAACACGCTGCAGAGCGAGCTAATGGTGTATTACTACGCTCACCGACACACCGATGACGCGGCTTATATTTCCAACATAAAGGCGGCACAACAAATTCGTATTGCTGAGTCTCTCGCTATCATCAATGATCAGCTATCGGATCATCACTACTTACTGGGCGAGCAGCTAACCGCCTGTGATTATTTCTTGTTTATGTTGTGCGAGTGGTCGCTACCTATTACTGACAATCCACTCACCTTTAAACATTTAGCGGCCTACTTACAACGTCTCTGCGCTCTGCCAAATATTAAAGAAGTGTGTGCCATTGAACGAATAGATCTCAGTCCATTTCAGGCAACAAAATGAGCTATCTGGAAACCTCTAGGAGAGACCATTGAAAGCACTTGTGGTCATTGCCCACCCTTTAAAAGATAGCCTGTGTCAGCACTTAGCGGCAAAAACCATCGAGCACTTAACCTCCAAGGGTTACGAGGTAACGGTAAAAGATCTTTATCAAGAGAGCTTTACTCCTGCATTATCTATCGATGAAAGGCAGAGCTATTTCGAAAATAAATTTGACGACAGTCAGTTACAACAGGACATAACACAGCTCAAAGATACTGAATCGTTATATTTAATTTTCCCCACTTGGTGGTTTAGCTTTCCGGCTATTTTGAAAGGTTGGATAGACCGTGTTTGGGCACCAGGACATGCTTATGATCACGCTAGTGACTATGGCCCAATTAAACCAAAGTTAGACAACTTGAAAGAAATGCGCGTAGTTACTACTTTGGGATCACCCTGGTGGGTAGATTTATTCATCCTCAGACAACCGGTAAAAAAAGTATTAAAAATTGCGTTATTGGGTGCCTGCGCTAAAAGCTGCAACTTTAAAATGTTATCGCTGTATAGCAGTGAAAGCCTGAACGAAGCTAAAGTGCAAAAATTTGTTAAAAAAATACAGCGTAGGTTCTAACCCCTCTTCTTACCAGGGCAACCAACAGCGGAGCGAATGTGAAGATAACTGAAATGACCAAAAGTGATTTTGAATTGTTTTGGCCGGTTTTTAAAGCGGTAGTCGAAGCACAGGAAACTTACGCATTTGACCCAGAGATAGACTATGAATCTGCCTATAACTTATGGTGTGTATCACCTAAAAAAACCTACGTAGTGAAAGAAAATGGCATTATTCTCGGCTCTTATTACATCAAGGCTAATGCAGGCGGGCCCAGCTCCCACATTTCAAACTGTGGTTATATGGTAAGCCCGAAGAGTCGCGGTAAAGGCATAGCTCGTATGCTCTGTGTCCACTCTCAGGAGATAGCAGTGCAGCTGGGTTTTAGTGCCATGCAATTTAACTCAGTGGTCGCCAGCAACGAGGTCGCTGTTAAGCTGTGGATAAAACTTGGCTTTAATATTATCGGCACTATTCCCCAAGCCTATCAACACAAAAAATTGGGATTAGTTGATGCCCACATTATGCATAAACAACTGACAAACTAGTAAAAGCCTTTAGTCTTTAGTCTTTAGTCTTATGACTTATGACTTACGACTAATAACAATCAGTCAAGAAGAGCATTTAATAGCGCAGCAGTACTCCTCAAGCCGTCTCTATCAGCGTAACACCCCTGCAAATGACGAGCGCCTATTGCCTGCACCTCTCGACCGTGCAGCACTCGTTGATTATCGAACAATATTAACTCCCCCGCTGCTAAGGTTAGGGTTACTTTGCAATCATCCCCCTGCAGTATGCTCATAAATTGTCGATAGGCTCGGTAATACGGCAGCATCTTGGCAAAAGGTAAGTCAAATGCGGCTACCGATCGATTATTGATCCTGATCGCTGTTACTTGTCCACCGGGATCTACTTCTATCATGCAGCCCTTGTGCTGCAATATGGCATTTTCGCTAGCAAACTTAAAATCCACTTTTTCACTAGCCAGTAGCTTAAAAGCTTCAGCGTAATCTCTACGTAATATTTCGGCGGCATAAAAACCGTCAGCCAAGGCAGTCACCCCCCCGCTGTCAGCTTTGACTAAACAGTGCAGTAGTTGCAGTGTAGGGACTGGATTGCGATACGGGTTATCGGTGTGCAAGCTCAAGGGAATGGGGGTATATGCTAAATTCACTGCCTTTTTTACACTCAATACCTCAAACAAGTCACCGTAGTTAGTGGTGCGTACATAGCCAAATTGGCCGACTACTTTAAGGATGGTGCCCGGTTCAATGGGCACATTAATCAATTTTGCCAACCCGTAAGTTATCACCGAGTTTAGCCACTGGCGTTTTTCTTCATCGTCACTGATAACTTTTAGGTAATCAAAACAGGGGATATTATCTGTCAAGGCCGTACCCCACAACTGACGGCTATCTGCCTCCTGTTGAGCCGTTGTAGATTCCTCATCGTAACAGTGCTGTGCCAAAAATTGCTTGCTAAAGAATGAGCGATGTCGATCATCCCCGGACCAGAGAATTTCCAAACCAAGGGGTGTTGCATTGATTTGTTCAATCGCCACTGCAAAATTTAACTGCCATGTCTCATGTAAACGCTGCCCACTCGTATGTCGACATTGCTCACACTGACAATTATCGCGTAGCCAAAAATGATGATAGCGCCTGTTTTTGTACACCAGATGGTCAATCACTATACTTCCCTCTATTAAAGTTCACCGGGGCAAGCCTTCACTGTATGCAGCGGGGAGTTTACCCTTGATGATTTAGGCGCTGTCTAATTCATCTTTATTAAACAACCTTCGCTAAATAATATTTGAAAAATAGCTTTAACAGCAGGCTAATTTAGGCTTAAATATGGAATTATCTGCTATTTATGATTTTATTATGCTTTGTAAGCAAAAACTCCAACTCAGCTTTATCCGCTCCTACTGGCACCAGGCGGATACTTCATGGTGTTATCCCTCCTACCGTAGACCTTATAATTGGTTGATCCATACCTTGAGCGGACGCGGTAGCGTGCTGTTGGGTAATGAAACTATTGAGCTGTTGCCAAACACTTTAGTGGTCCTCCCTTTAAACCAACTCTGCCACTATCGCTGCGAGGAGCCAATGAAATTTGGCGCTTGTGCTTTCACTTTAGAATTGGCCTCCGGATTGGATGTTTTCGAGCTGTACCAGCCTCCGATCAAGCCATTTTTACAGCGTGACACCCAGCCTATTGGCGACATCATCAAAGCGGGCAGCAGCGATCTCGATTATTTTTCTGCAATTGCCTCAATGTATCAACTACTCGCGCCGATCATCAACACAAGCATCGCCAAAGGCACTATTAACACGGACTATGACAAGATTGAAAAAGTACTAAACCACATAGAAAACAATCTATCAGTGGATATAACTATCCCTCAACTCGCCATGGTGTACGGATGCTCTGTCGCTCATTTTAGTCGCTGGTTCAATCGGGTAATGAACATATCCCCAAAAAAGTACATCAATCAAAAGCGCATGGAGTTAGCCTGTAAAAAACTGCTATTCAGCACTGATAACATCGAAACTATTGCCTACCAGTGTGGCTTCGAAGACCCTCTGTATTTTTCTAAGAGTTTCAAAAAAATTATTGGATCAAACCCTTCTAGCTATCGAAAAACCAAAGTATTCGACTTGCCAGACACCAAGATTCTGCCGTAGATAGCAGGGGAACTGATGGAGAATAGTACGCACTATTGACTGGCCTCCCGTCTCTAAATTTAGCACTAGCACTGCCTTTCTCAAACATCTACTCTACTTGTAGCACATGTAATTATCTGCTATAAGAATTTATTGATTGGCATTACTATAGCGGTAGTAAATTGACAATCTGTAGGACGCTCTGCCTTTATGATTAAGGTTAGGGCCTGATTTATCTCTGATAAAAGGATAATTCTAGTGAACAGTTCAGACAGTAAACCTCTGCTCAACAGGCAAACCGTAGTCCCCTACTTACTCGAAATATTTGAGCGCAGGGGTCCCGAAGCCTATTTGGGTGAATCTGTTTCTATGGCCGATCATATGGAGCAGAGTGCTGCCTGCGCCGTAGCAGACAATGCTAGCGACGCTATTGTGGTCGCCTCTCTATTGCACGACATCGGCCATTTTAGTGGGGAATTCCCACTGGATGCATTAGAGCAGGGCATAGACAATTATCACCAAGACAGCGGAGGGAAAATTTTAGCGCAATTTTATCCAGCCGAAATCAGTGAGCCAGTGCGCTTACACGTAGCTGCAAAACGCTATTTATGTGCTGTAGATGCGCAGTATTTTGCCAAACTTTCCCCCGCATCGGTCAATTCTCTAAACTTACAAGGGGGGGAAATGAACGATGCTGAAATACAGCAGTTTGAAGCTAATGCACATCACGCAGCCGCAGTTCAGTTGCGTCGCTACGATGACGACGGCAAAGTGGCTGGCCTAGCAATATATAAAATTGAACACTATCGAGATTTATTACAGAAAATGTTGTTATAACGGTCTTTTTTTGAGGGCGGTAGATTTAGCTGCCTATTCTCAGCTACCGGTAAGCAATCGAGCTTATGGGTGATCCGTGATCCGCAATATGCATCTGCTTCAAGATGAGAATTAGCTGTGCAGCCATTCAAGATTATCGCGATTTGGATGTTCGGCCAATTGCGCAAATAACCAGAGGCAGAAATCTTTGGTTTTGGGTTTAATGCCCTGGTTGGGTAACACCAAATACAATCCGCAATCTGCAGACATTTGATAGGGGTGTACTTGTACTAATTCACCGCTGACTATTTTATCTTGTAAGTAGGTATCCAACCCTAACATGACCCCCATCCCTGCCAGTGTCATGTCCAATGCCATGGTTGAATTATCAATTTCAAAACTCGACACTATCTGAGAGTGGTTCACCCCCTGACTGGAAAACCAACGCTGCCATCCTTCTCTGTAGCCAAAGGTGGAAAGTAGTGGTGCTTCTAGCAATTGCTCTAGATCTAAACTGCAGCCATGCTTTTGGGCAAAACTGGCACTGGCGACCACTATCCAATGCTCTTTTAATATGCGCTGAATAGACAGACCTGAGTATGTCCCGTAGCCGTGACTGAGTTCTACATCCACACCGCTCTGGGATGTCACAGTGGGCCAAATTGCCGTCTGTAAACGCATTCTATATTGGGGATGTTTTTGAGCAAAATCTGGCAATTTTGGTACTAGCCAGCGCTGCGCAAATGAGGTGCCACAGCGTACTTGAAGAAAAGAGTGATCGACAGTATCAAACAAATCTTGGGTACTGATCTGAATTTTGCTAAAAGACTCAGTCAACACATCTAGATAGGAGCGCGCTAAATCGGTGAGCTGTAATTTTCTGGAAGTACGGATAAATAGTGTGACGCCCAAATACTCCTCCAGAATTTTTACCTGCTGACTGACAGCTCCCGGCGTAACGTGTAATTCAACGGCCGCCCGAGTAATGCTTTGCAGTCTAGCGGTGGCTTCAAATGCTTTTAAGGCATTCAGTGGAGGCATGGATGTATTCAACGTTTCAACCTTTCTTATCCAACCCGAATATTGCGTTAAATATTTTGGCTAGCTATTTAACAAAGATCCCCGGGCAAGCCCTCTCGCGTGCGAGCCTTCACTTACGGATGCGGGGAATTAACCCTTGATGATTCAGGAACCGCCTAATTCATCTCTATTAAATATTATTTTTAACACTATAAATGCCTATTCCAACCAATTTACGGCCTATTAGCCCAATTAGTTATTATTAGATTTTCTTACTTAACAATCAAACAACTAACGCCGCAAAAAAACATGAACATAAAATAAACCAGCAACATGCTGATAATTAACAAAATACTCTAAATATTTTGCTTTTTTAAAATAATTCTCAGCCAGAAATTATAAATAACATAACACACTTTTTAACTACTTTTAGTTTTTCTAAACTGTTACTTAGGAATTTCTGACTTTAATTCAATTCTCATATTTGTCATGATGAGTGACTGCATTTAATAACAATGAAAATCAAAACGCAGCACATTTATATTTTGCAATATGACTATCGGGCAACTAACCCGGGTATTCGGGAAAGTGAAATCATTACTCTCAATAGCCTTATTAAAATATAAATTTTCAACTGAAACGCTGAGGAAATAGACGGTTCTGCAAGTGATCTTGAATTGAATTTCTGTCATTCAATTGTCACTTAGCCCCTCTATATTATTCGAAAATGGCTAAATATTAAGTTTAATTTTCGGCGCTAAGGTCATAAAAATTTCAGTTATTTAATTGGAACCGTTTTTATACTTTAGACCAATATCCTAAAGCCTTTCAATTTGCCTATCGAGCGTTTGAGGACAGCCTTAACTCGTCCCCAAGCAACCCTAATCTATTGAGGTTCGTTTATGTCGCAAGTACTAGATCATTTAAAAGCACAAGTCATGCAGGGTAAATTGCAACGTCGCGATTTCATGCGCAATGCTATCGCAATGGGTATCGCACTGCCTCTGGCAGGATCCATTTTCAGCCAATCTGTGCTGGCAGCGACACCAAACAAAGGCGGACGGATGATTTTGGGTATGGCTGGGGGGGCGACCACTGATAGTCTTGATCCCGCGTTAGCTCTAGCGCAAGTCGCCGGTATCATTCTCAAAGCTTGGGGTAATACCTTAATCGCTGTATCCCCAACGGATGGCAGCGCTCAACCGGAACTAGCAGTATCTTGGGAATCACAACCTGGTGCCAAAATATGGACATTTAATTTGCGCCAGGGAGTCTTGTTCCACAACGGCCAAGAACTGACTGCAGAAGATGTGGTTAAAACTTTACAGCGCCACTCTGGAGAAGATACCAAATCAGCTGCTTTAGGCATTATGCGCGGCATCGACAATATTAAGGCCGATGGTAAATACAAAGTCATTATCGAGCTAAAATCAGGCAACGCAGACCTGCCTTTTTTAATGACCGATTATCACTTGGTGATTCAACCCAATGGCGGCTTAGACAATCCAACAGCGGCAATAGGCACAGGGCCTTACCAAATGGAGTCAAATGAACCTGGGGTTAGGTTCGTCGGCAAGAAAAACAGCAATTATTTCGACTCTTCTAAGGGCCATGTAGATTATGTAGAAGTGCGAGTACTCAACGATCAAACCGCCCGAATGTCCGCACTGCGCTCGGGACAAATTCACGCGGCCAATTTGTTAGACCCTAAGACGGCGAAGTTAATGGATCGCCTGCCGAATGTCTCAGTACAGAACACTTCAGGCAAAGCGCATTATTTATTCCCGATGCACTGCGATAAAACACCCTTTGACAATAATCACTTACGCCTAGCGATGAAATACGCCATAAACCGCCAGGAGATGGTCGAGCGCATCTTGCACGGTTACGGCTCTGTCGGTAATGATATTCCGATTAACGCCGCTTACTCGTTATTTTCTGATGACATCGAGCAGCGTAGCTACGATCCTGATAAGGCGGCGTTCCACTACAAAAAATCGGGACACAGCGGCGCCATTCAATTGGATGTATCGGACGTGGCGTTTCCTGGTGCCGTCGATGCCAGTTTGCTTTTCCAACAGCAAGCAAAAAAGGCGGGCATTAATATTAACGTCAATCGTCTCCCCTCCGATGGCTACTGGTCTAACGTCTGGAATAAAAAACCTTTTTGCGCCTCCTATACCGGTGGTCGCGCCACTCAAGATCAGCAATATTCAGTATTCTATAGCTCAGCGGCGGATTGGAATGACACTAAGTGGCGGCGTCCGAATTTTGACTCGCTGCTCACCCAGGCACAAGTGGAACTGGATCAAGCCAAACGCAAGGCCCTCTACCGCGAAATGGCAATAATGATGCGCGATGATGGCGGTGCCATCATCCCGATGTTTAACGACTATGTCGACGGTATTACCAGCAGCCTTAAAGGTTACACCAAGGATCCGGCGGGCAGCTTGTCAAATCTCAATATTTTAACCCAGTGCTGGTTGGCCTAACATGGCTGCGCATCAGTCCCTAGGGCAACTTATCATCAGGCGCCTGCTGCTCGGGTTACTGTTATTACTGATGATCTCGGGGATTATTTTTGCCGGTACCGAACTGTTACCCGGAGATGTGGCACAAAGTATCTTGGGACAATCTGCCACCCCCGAAGCCCTGAAAAATTTACGTTTAGAGATGGGCCTAGATCGCCCACCTCTGGAGCGTTACCTCAGCTGGCTGACCAATCTAGCCCAGGGAGACCTTGGCACTTCTTTGAGCAGCGGCCGTGACATAGGAGAGATGATTGGTGACAGGCTGGGGAATACCTTATTTCTCGCCGCCAGTGCCGCCATTATCGCCGTGCCTCTGGCGATATTTTTGGGTTTGATTGCCGTGTTGCATCGCAATGGCATCGTCGATAAAGTCATTTCAATCAGCACTATAAGTATGATTTCTCTGCCTGAGTTCTTTATTGGCTATTTACTGATCCTGTTCATCGCAGTGCATTTAAATTGGCTACCCTCCAGCTCTATTATTTACAACAGCATGACCTTTGGCGAAAAGTTACAGGCTATTGCCCTGCCCTGTCTCACTTTAACTTTAGTCTGTTTAGCCCACATGATGCGCATGACCCGTGCCGCCATCCTAAATGTGATGTCTAGCCCCTATATCGAAACGGCTCAGTTAAAAGGTTTGAGTGCTTTTAGAGTCATTTTTCATCACGCTTTTCCCAACGCCATTTCCCCCATCATTACAGTAGTAGTGCTGAATTTGGCCTACTTGGTAGTCGGTGTCGTCGTGGTGGAGATTATCTATGTCTATCCGGGCATGGGGCAATTGTTGGTAGATCATGTCACCAACCGGGATATACCCGTAGTGCAGGCGGTCGGCTTGATTTTTGCCGCTATCTACATCTTGTTAAACATGTTTGCCGATATCATGGCCATCATCGCGAACCCTAGATTGAGGCACCCTAAATGAAGTTTACAGATTCACTGGCTAAACTCGTCTCTAATTTATCTTGGGCGGCCAGGGTCGGCTTGTTCAGCTTGAGCGTATTTGCCCTAGCCGCGCTGTTCGCGCCTATTGTGTCCCCCTATGATCCCCATGAAATTGTCGGTGATGTCTGGGAGCCACTGTCTGCAAACTTTTTACTCGGCACTGACCAACTGGGAAGAGACCTACTGTCGCGGCTAATCTACGGAGCGCGCAATACTTTCTTCATTGCCGGTGCCGCCACCTTACTGTCGTTTTTTATGGGTACTTTTATTGGTTTTTTAGCGGCGGTAAGCGGCGGCAAAACTGACCAATTATTAAGTAGAGTAAACGACTTAATGATGGCTATACCGACACTCATTTTTGCATTGGTAGTGCTCTCAGTGCTGCCTGCCAACATGATAGTGCTCATATTAGTGATGGGGATTTTGGATTCGACCCGCGTATTTCGCCTATCCCGCGCCGTGGCGGTAGATATTGTAGTGATGGACTTTGTCGAGTCAGCCCGGCTACGAGGAGAGAAAACACTATGGATAATCTTTCGTGAAATACTGCCCAATGCGCTATCACCACTGTTCGCCGAGTTTGGTTTACGCTTTGCCTTCGCCGTCTTATTCCTCAGTACACTAAGCTTTTTAGGCTTGGGGATTCAACCTCCCGACGCCGACTGGGGCTCTATGGTCAAAGAAAATAAAGACGGCATCGTATTTGGCATTCCCGCCGCGTTAATTCCAGCTGCCGCTATTGCGATCTTAACCATCAGTATCAACCTAGTAGTCGATTCTATTTTAAGCCGTACCAGTAGTTTAAAAGGAGGCAGATAATGCCCGTTCCGCACTTTCTAGAGGTCAGCAATTTAGAAATAACGGCAAGCATCAATATGCCTGGCGATATCCCGAAAAAAATCACCTTAGTCGATAATATTTCTTTCAAGCTCAAACGCGGTGAAGTGATAGGTTTAATCGGTGAATCCGGTGCTGGAAAATCCACCATTGGTTTAGCCGCTTTAGGTTACGCCCGCTCAGGTTGCGCCATCAGTGGCGGTAGTATAAAAATAAATGGTACGGATATACTGCAACTACCCACCAAAGCGCGCAATAAAATGCGCGGTACGCAAGTTGCCTATGTGGCTCAATCTGCAGCGGCGGCCTTTAACCCCGCCCATCGCATATCCGATCAAGTAATTGAGGAGGCTGTTGTGCATCGGTTGATGAGCAAAACCGAGGCTCTGGCCTATGCAGATGATCTGTATGAAAAATTGGGGTTGCCCGATCCAAAAAATTTCGGCAGACGCTACCCCCATCAAGTCTCTGGTGGCCAGTTACAGCGGGCTATGACGGTGATGGCATTGTGTGCCAAACCCGATTTGATTATCTTTGATGAGCCAACCACCGCACTGGATGTCACCACCCAAATCGAAGTACTGGCCACCATTAAAAACGCCATCAAAGACACCGGAGTAGCTGCGCTTTACATCACTCACGATCTAGCGGTAGTTGCCCAAGTATCCGATTACATCATGGTTTTACGCCACGGAAAAATGGTCGAGTTTGGCAGCACTGATCAGATCATTAATCACGCCCAGCAGCAATATACACAAGAATTAGTTTCCATTAGAGCCATGGAAAAAGAGGAGCAAGCAGCGCCCGACTCCCGCCCTCTTTTACAAGTCAGTCACATTGATGCGGCCTACGATGGTTTAAACAAAGTGCTTGAAGATGTCACATTGCACCTGCACGCCGGTCAGACCTTATCGATCGTCGGAGAATCCGGCTCGGGAAAGTCGACCTTGGCGAGGGTCATCACCGGCCTGTTGCCTCCCCTGCAAGGCAGCATTGTTTTCAACGGTATTGAACTGTCAGCGGGGTTAAAGAATCGTGATCTAGAACAGCTCCGAGAATTGCAAATGATCTACCAGATGGCGGATGTCGCGATGAACCCTAGGCATACCATTGGCCAAATAATCGGCCGACCTATCGAATTCTATCACGGCACAAAAGGCGCACAAAAGCGCCGTGAAACCATTGAGTTATTAGACCAAATAGAACTCGGCGAACAATATATTGATCGCTATCCCGCCGAGCTTTCAGGGGGACAAAAGCAGCGCGTGTGTATCGCCCGGGCACTGGCTGCAAAGCCCTCGTTAATCATCTGTGATGAAGTAACCTCGGCTTTAGATCCACTGGTTGCCGATGGTATTTTACAGCTATTGATGGACCTACAAAAAGAGCACAACTATGCCTACTTATTTATCACCCATGACTTGGCTACGGTAAAGGCGATATCCGACAGTATCGCGGTCATGTATCAGGGATCACTGGTGCGCTTTGGCCAAAAATCCAAGGTACTATCACCTCCCTTTGACGATTACACACAAATGTTGCTCTCTTCAGTACCGGAAATGGAACTAGGTTGGTTAGAGCGCATCTTGGCTAGCCGCACCATGCAATCCGCAGACAATTAAACATATACGACAAACCCACTCGCTCTGCTTGCATTTACTGCTGATGCGGGAAATATACCCATGATGATCTAGGCCCCGCTTAATTCATCTCTATTAAATAAATTAAAACTTATCCCTTAAGGATCACTGTGAAGATAACCGGAATTCTATTCGATAAAGACGGTACGCTGATTGACTTTATGGCCTCTTGGATGCCGGCAATCACTGAAGCCGCCAACTATTTCGCCAACAATGAGCCCGATATCGTTGATGAAATGCTAAGTGCATCTGGCTACAACAAACACAACCACAGTATTGCGGCCGGCTCTTTACTCGCCGCGGCAAATAATCAACAGATCGCCGATTGCTGGAGTCAATTTTTAGAGATTGAAGCCGATAGCAAAATGCTCGCCAAACTGGATCAAATATTCCAACACCATAATTTTCGTAGCTGTGTCGCGGTCACTGACCTGCCTTCCCTGTTTGATGAACTACGCTCACGCGGGATTAAATTGGGGCTGGCCACCAGCGACAGTGAGCAGGGGGCAAAAAAAACCTTACAGGCTTTAAATGTTACCCAGCAGCTGGATTTTGTCTGCGGCTACGATAGCGGTTTTGGTATAAAACCAGAGGCGGGGATGGTGCAGGCATTTTGCAAAGCGACGGGGCTAGATGTCCAGCACATAATGGTAGTTGGGGACAATACCCACGACTTACACATGGCACACAACGCAGGCGCCAAATTAGCAGTCGGAGTGTTAACGGGTACCAGCAAAGCGGTGAACTTGCACGAGGCCGATTATATCTTGGATAACATCGCCGATATCCCTGAATTACTAGATAACATTCTTTAGTTCGCTAATAGATAGAGTGCGCATTATGAACAAACTTATATTAATGATGAGTGCTAGTCGGTATCAGCAAAGTCGTTCACTAGCCAATGCTCTATTCTGGATCAATACACTAGGCCCCTCCCATACTACTGGGCAACATTCATTAATACGCTAACAAAAGTAGAGTGAAGCACTATGAATAAACTTATTCTCATCATGGTTGATGGTATTAGTAGTGAGCATTTTCAACGCATACGCCATCAGTTGCCACACTTAGATCGTTTAGCGAAGCAAGGTACATATGTTAAAGCTCTGACCCCGGAAACATGTGGAACCTCTTTTCCCGGGCGCACTTCTATGGTTGTTGGCCGGCCCTCATCTGAGCACGGCATATATGGAAACCGTATCTGGGATGGTGAAGTATTTCGCTGGTCAAACCCCTACGATGTTCGCACTGAAACACTCGCCTCTCTCACTAAAAGTACCGGTGGCGATGTAGTCAATATGGGTTACGGTATGGTACGCCCAGAAGACTGTGATTTATACGTTAGCCCTTGGTGGATAGAGCATGTACTCAGTGATGCTGTAGATGGCAGTCCACATCCAGCCAATGAAAATTGGTCGATGCGCTCAAAAAATCTCGATCCACAACAGCGTTTAGTAACGCTTGGACTCGATGTGAAAAACCTAGTTAACCCTTGTGCCGATAAAAGCCAAGTATTATCTCTGGGAATACTCGCGGACTATCAGCTTCTGGAAATGGCGGCAAATGTCATCACATCATCTAATCCTCCAGATCTATTAATGTTAGAGATAGCGATTACCGATTATTTTTTACATGTCTACGGCGCAGCAAGTTCGATCACAGAAATGTCGTTGCGCAGCGCCGATGCCCAAATCGGTACACTGCTCGAGAGGCTGCGGAACAGCGGTCAATTAGACCAATATAACTTTGCTATTATGAGTGACCACGGTCATCACTTAATGCGCGATGCCATCCACTGCGATGTCCTGCTTCCCGACGGCTGTCGCTGGTCTAGTGAAGGCAGCATGTTATTTGTGGCACCCAGATCCAATCAAGAGAGCAAAAATGTGACCCAGATATTACTGGCACAAGGTATGGAGGTTTGGTCTGAGCCGCTACTGCCTAACGACGTCAAAGATCAAATATTAGTCTTTAGCTGTCCAGAGGGGCTGTACATCAGTTTTGAAAAAGACAGCCAAAACACGGGAGAGATCACTGGCATCTCTCACTACCAATCGAATCACGGCATGCGCCCTGGCACCAAAGAAGATTATCGGTTCTGCATTTTTTCCGGCCCAAATGTGCCGCAACAACAAATTGAATTTGCACAGGCAATACAAGTAGCACCGACCATGGCTTCGATCATGGGTGTTAACACTCCTTGGAGCGTCCAACCTATATTTGTGCCTGTATAGATCTACCCTTTAGAAAAGCCATTTTGTCCCATTTTTCGATCATTTCTGTTAAATAACATCACTATTTTCCGAAAATGATCGAAAACGGGCTTAACTAGATCTTCCCTCGCGACGCTCACAGCTCTCAAACTTCCTCCGAGAACTTGACTTTGAATCTACCTATAATTTATGGTGCAAGCTAATGTTAACAGCCACTATTTCTCTTGCTCAGCATCCAATACATTAACCAATCTATCTCTATCTACCTTCAAGGTGTTATTTTGCACGATTCACAAAACTTAAAATCGGCACTGTTTATGGTGTTATCGATGGCATTGTTCACCAGCGGCGATGCGATGATTAAATTCCTCAGTGACGAGCTACCCATAGGCCAGATCTTATTTGTCAGGGGTATTTTTGTCTGCCTGCTGTTCTGCCTGTTACTCAAGTTCAAAAAACAGCCAATCCTTCCTAGGGAAGCTTGGAACCGCTGGAATTTACTACGCTCAGTGTTTGAAGTTTTAATTGCTGGCTGTTACCTGACCGGGTTAGTGCTGTTGCCGCTAGCAACCGCCGTCATACTAGTGTTTTGCGGGCCAATTATGCTGACGATTTTGGCCGCGACTGTGCTCAAAGAACAAGTGGGCTGGCGTCGATGGGGTGCAGTGGTGGTAGGTTTTATCGGAGTCATTTTAGTGGCCGATTTACAGCAGGCCTCGTTAAATTCTTGGGCGGTACTACTGCCCTTAGCTGCGGCTTTTTTAACCGCGTTGCGAGATATTTCAGTGCGCAACATTCCCAGCATATTAAGCTCAAGTCAGATCGCTTTTACTACGGCATGGATGGTCACCTTAGCAGGCTTGGCGACACTGCCATTTGGCTGGCAAGCACTAAACGTTCAACAACTCGGATTATTAGGTATCGCCAGCTTCTTCATCATGGGCGCTTACACCACCTACATCATCACTACCCGCATGGGCGAACTCTCCTTTGTCGCGCCCTTCAAGTACTCCTCCATCCCCCTAGCGATGTTAATCGGCTATTTGGTATGGGCCGATGTACCCAGCAGCAGTTCTATTCTGGGCACAGGGGTAATTATTGCCAGCGGCATGTTTATCTTGCTGCGCAAGAGGAAAACGAAAGTTTGAGTTTCGGGTTTCGGGTTTCGGGTTTCGGGTTTCGGGTTTCGGGAAAAGTCAGGCCAAGTTTAATGCTTAATAAAAGCTATATTAAGCTTTTGACCTTCTCTGTGTAGCGCAGCGCCTCTGTGGTGAAAACTCTTAATTTTTTAAAATATTATTCCGGTAATTCCTCAATAAAGTTAACCACTGATAAATATCACACCAAAACTGTCTATACTATAGACAGAAATAGATCACAATAAACCCATAATATCAACATATATCAATCACTAAAATCATTTAACATGGCTATCGCCTATTATTAATAGTACTGTGGGCACTGTAAAAATAAACATAATAAAAATAACTTAAGGAAGAGCGATGACATGAATAAAATTATAAAAATTTCGGCTGTAGTTTCATTATTAACACTGATTTCTGGGTGTGGTGGCGATGGCAGTGTTAGTGAAGAAACTACTGGCAGTACATCTAACGTTGCTGGTACTGCAGCAGATGGCTATTTGTTTGGTGCCACAGTATGTCTGGACCAAAACGCAGATGGTAGCTGTACAGGCGAGTCAATAATAAGCACTACCAGCTCAGGAGGGGCTTACTCTTTAACAATACCTGCGGGAGTTGATGCCAGCGCTTATTCTGTGGTGGTAGAAGTTGGCCCCGGGGTTGTCGACGAAGGCGAAGACACATCATCTACAGATGACGATACCAATATTACAGATGGTTACACATTATCGAGCCCTCCCGGGAAACCTGAGTTTATCAGCCCATTAACCACTTTAATTAACAATATTATTCAAGACAGTACTCCTGCTGAAATTTTACGGGTCGAGAATCAACTAAAAGATCAGTTAGGAATTTCAGGATCTAGCTTAAGTTTGTATCAAGATTACGTGAGCGCAAGTAAAACGGGCAACGATAGCTCACAGTATTTAAACTTGTTTAGAACTGCCCAGCTGCTGGCGAGGCACTTTGCCACCACAGAAAAAGCACTAGCTAACATAGGGGCAACTAAAGCCCAAATAGCCAAAGCTACTAGCTCATTGGCTACAGACCAAATTTCAACTATTGTCGGGGTCGTCCAAAGTGATCCTACTACCTTTAATGTTGAAGACGCTTTTGCTAAGCAACTAGATACCTGGAAGGCTAAAGCCACTGAAATAACTTCTGTGGATGACATTAAAAAACACATAGCACGCACGAAAGTACCTAAGATTGTCAGCACCGGGATCTTTATGTTGGTTGATAAAACAGATTCACGTAACGATCTTCATATTGAATTCAATATCGATTTCTTTGGCTTGCACAGCGATTTAAGTGATTGGAACATTCAGTTATTAGATTCCAATGACCAGCTAATACATAGTTTTGTAGAGGCGGATATCGATACTGTCTATGCAAGAGAAGGTCGAGTCGGTTATGAGAAAAGAGTCACCAGTCTTGATAATGGCACCTACCGGTTTGTGGCAGTATCCAAACAGGATACTAGTGGCGAAGTAATCGAACTAGCTTCCATTGAGTATGAATTTAACAATCAAAGCACTGACCCAATGCTTGACTCACTCACTGGAAGTGAAATCTACTACCGTATAGACAATCAATATAACAATCTGATGGTGAGCATCCCCCAAGGCGATATCGATACCCATTACCTTGGCACTATTTGGGATGAAGATGATAATTATTTGGGCGCAAGTGGCTGGAGAAGAGGTAGAAACTATTTCTATTTTGATGCCAAACATGAGGATAATGCCGCGTATTTGATTGTCTATGCACGCGATGGCGACTCGAGAGAATCAACCAATTTGATCTATGCACATCTGCGTCAGGACTTAACGAGGACCTCATCAAAAGTTGAATTAACCCACGGTCGGGCAAAATTCCATACAGGTAATACAGGCACTGCTGGAAAGTACCAACAAATTAGATTTGATATTGATATGGAAACCCCGCAAGATCAGGAAGTACCTAGTTTTACCTCTTTGGTGCTGAGCAAGCATAATGGTGGCAGCTATGAAGAAGTTACCAGCTGTGATAACACTCAAGTTGGAGATCAAGCGACTTGTGATGATCCCAATGCAGAATCTTACCCTGAATATTTTCAAGGCGATGGTACTGGTTGGGCATCTCATTACCAAAGCATTGAATTCAATTCTGTATCCGATCCATTACCTGGACATTATCTTGTCACCGTCACAGATACTGACAATAATAAAGACCAGTTTTATCTGAATTTAGGAACACAAGATACTAGCTCAGCTGCTGCTGCGCTTAGTATTGATCAGCTACAGATGGATAATTACCCTGATCCTGTCATTGGCCTAGGTGATTTTGCCGATGGCTGGATCAATGGCTCTATTTCCAATCCGGTGGACGGCTATAACTACCGAGTTGACTTTAGAGTCGAATATGAAAAAGATGGTGATGAGAATGAGTTAAGAACAGCATCTATCACCAAAACAGCTAGATCGCCTTCCGGTGACTTTGTTTACCCAGTGGCACTCTTGAAATCGAAATTATCAGATCGGATAGCGAACCTAATTCAACAAGGACATACACCCACTCAGCTATTAGTAAGGCTAAATGTCAGTGACGGATTAAGCAGCTATTTAGAAAATAACACTTGGTATACCAATAGAGTGCCGACGCCATATTTTTCTGAATTATTTGATTAAGACTTTAGCCACCTAAAGTTTGCATGGATGATTCTGCTCCTTAGGGAGCAGTTCTGCCAGATTTAATGCTTGAATAAAGCACGGCTTAGACACTCTCTAGCCGTGCTTTTTTGATTCTCCGTACAAATGGAGCCTATGCGCCCAATGTGGCGAAAACGTCTTAAGCCTTTCGACTAACGACCAAAGACTTACGGCTTATAATCCTTCTTATCCAACCCATATTTCTTCATTTTGTCATACAAGGTCTTACGCGGCAGATCCAAGCTCTTTTGTGTGTCACGGATAGAGCCGCCGCACTTGGCAAGCTCGGTATGTATTAACAATTTCTCAAACTGACCCACTTGCTCTGCTAAGTTAAGCACTCCTGACTCCTGCGTGATCAAGTTATCGTCAAAACCAAAAGTGCCGTGCTCACCGAGTAATACGTTGCGCTCGGCAATATTACGCAACTCGCGGATGTTGCCTGGCCAGTCATGGCGCATTAATGCCGCCATGCGCGCGGTGGATAACTCGGGCACATCACGGCCATACTGGGTCGAGGCTATGATCGAAAAATGCTGGAAAAGTAGCGCAATATCATCCTTTCTGCGCCTAAGAGGAGGGATCTCCACTTTTACCACATTGAGGCGGTAATACAAATCTTCTCTGAACAAGCCCTTTTCAGCTTGGACTTTTAAATCAACTTTGGTCGCCGCCACAATACGCAGATTGAGTTGTATCGGCTCATTAGCGCCCAGGCGAACGATGCTGCGCTCCTCAATCACTCGCAGCAGTTTAACTTGTAAAACTAAAGGCATGCTCTCTATTTCATCGAGAAAGACAGTGCCGCCATCGGCATATTCAAACTTACCAATACGACGGGTTTTAGCATCGGTAAAGGCGCCTTTTTCATGACCAAATAGCTCGCTCTCAATCAGGCTCTCTGGCACTGCACCGCAATTGATTGCGACAAACTTATGCTCGCGTCGATTGCTGTGCTCGTGAATATAACGCGCTAACAAATCTTTACCAGTGCCGGTCTCGGCCTCGATCAAAATATCGGTAGGCGCATCGGCCACCGATTGGATAATGCGTCTAAGCTGCACGATCTCTGGGCTGTTGCCGATTATTCTGGGGCCTAATGCGCTCTGTGATTCAAGCTCATTGCGCAAGCGCTGGTTTTCTAAAGATAGGGCGCGCTTTTCACTGGCGCGACGAATCACGTCGATGAGTTTGCTCGGTGCAAAGGGTTTTTCTAAGAAGTCATAGGCACCTTTTTGAATCGCAGAGACAGCCATCGAAATATCGCCGTGACCAGTCATTAATATCATCGGGATGTCTGGGTCAATATCGCTGACCCGTTCCATCAAACGCAGCCCATCCATCTCTGGCATACTAATATCAGAGACGATCACTCCCTCCCAACCGGTGGATAACTTTGCCAGTGCTTGATTAGCACCATCACAGCGGATCACTTTAAAGCCCTCTAATTCAATACTTTGCCCTAAAGAGGAGAGAATCGAAGGTTCATCATCTACCAGCAGCACAGTGCCAGTGAGTTTGCTTGTATTTTGTTGCATTTAAACTTGTGTTCCCCGTTGCAATAACACAGTAAATTCGGCACCCAGCACCGCGCTTTTATCAGTACTATAATAATTATTTGCCGCTAACTCGCCACCGACATCTTCGATGATTCGCTGCGAAATCGATAGTCCAAGCCCTAGCCCTTGGCCCTCTTTTTTGGTGGTATAAAAAGGCTCAAATATATTATCCAGATCGGCATCTGCAATCCCCGGACCATTGTCTTTGACACTAATGCAGAGTTTATCGGCACTAAGTGGATACTGACTAATTTCTACTTTCGCCGCCCCTTGGCGCTCTTGACCCTCTGCCGCCTGCATCGCATTGCCAATAAGATTGACCATCACTTGTTCTAAACGCAATAAATCACCCAGCACTGCATAATCACTCTCTAGCTCGGGCCACAGCACTGTTACTTTAGATTTTTGCAAACGCGGGTACAAAATCGCCAACACCCCACTACGCAATGACCTAACCGATACATTTTGCTGTAAACCACTACTCTTGCGCGAAAACTCTTTTAGCGGATGTAATATTTTTGCCATGCGCTCTGTCAGCAAGGCTATCTCATTTAGGTTGCTATCGACATTTTGCTCTTTTTCCAATGCCAAAAATTTTCGGGCGTTATCTGCATAACCCCGAATAGCCATTAACGGCTGGTTTAACTCGTGATTAATACCTGCCGACATCTGCCCGATCACGGCTAATTTAGCGGTTTGAATCAGCTCATTTTGAGTTTGGCTGTGCTGCTTTACTTCCTGCAGCAGCCGTTCGTTAGCGCTGGTAAGCTCAGTGGTACGCTGCTCCACTCTGCTCTCAAGTAGCCGCTTAGATTGTGCCAGCTGATCCTCATACTCCTTGCGCTCGGTAATATCTTGTACAGTGATCAAAAAATGCAGGCCGCCCTGCTGGTGCATATTGCCCACCACAAACTCAATGGGTAGCAATCTGCCATCACCACACTTGGCGCGCCCTTCTATCAACAGCTCTGTACTCAAATTACGCTGTGGATTAATTTGTTCGCGGTAGAGTGCGGCTTCAACTCCCTCAAGCAACGGGTAGAACTCTCGCCCTTGTAACTCCTGCTCTGAATAGGCAAACAACTTTTGTGCGGTGACATTCATGCTCTCGATACAACCGGTAGTATCTAAGGTTATCAGTCCCGCCCAAGTATTGTTGAGTATCGCTTTTACCCTAGCCCCACTGCTTTCCAATGCCTGTAGTTCACGCAGTTCGAATTGCGCGCGCTGTTTGGCGATGCGTCTTCTGGCAATGATCACCATCACCAACAGCACTATCGCTACGTACAATGTACCTATATACAACATATTGACCAATATCTGGCGCTGTACGCTCTCTAGATCCGCGAGAATTGACACATTGAGATCGCTGTTACCCACTACCCCACTTTGAATTAAATACTGTTGCTCGGTCTTTTTAGTGGAAGGTTCACGCAAGCGTATGATTTCACTGTTGCCAGCACTTGCGCTGCGCTGGGTAATGTTTAACGGCAGTAACGCTTGCTCGGCATAACGTTTACTGGCAGTAATTCTCTTCCTATCGGTCTTAGTTAACGGACTTAAGGTGCGAAATTTCCATTGTTCGCGAGTGGAGATAAAGATGACGCCGTCTTCATCACTGACTAACAGTTCGATCTCTTGTTCATTCCAGTCTTGCTCAATTTCATTTAAATCAATTTTCACCACAATAACACCGAGAATAACATCGCGATGACGCACTGGGTAAGCGTAAAAATAGCCGCGTTTTTTAGAGGTAGAACCCAGTGCAAAATACTGCCCTAACTCACCCTCCATCGCCTTGGTAAAATAGGGTCTGTAGTTGAAATTACGCCCAGTAAAAGAGCCGGGGCCATCCCAGTTACTCGCCGCAATTGTGGTCCCGATACTATCCATTAAATAGCTATCACGAGTACCCAATATTGCGTTTACTTTGACTAAGTGTAAATTGGCGCGGGCGATATCATTTGAATTGGCGTGATCACGCAGTGCCCTGACTAAGTCAGGGTGAGTGGAAAGTAACTGCGGAATATCACGAAAGCGCGCCAATTTTTGGCGCATGGTCAATATATAGCGATTTAAATCGGCGTGGGTGCGCTGTTGAAGCGCGTTTATGGCATTCTCGCGTGAGTATTCAGAGACAGTAAACAGTGCGATGCCTAAGCCAAACAGCAAGGCAATGGTGATAAACGAGCGCTTAAATATCAAAGCATTAAACCCTAAACATCAAATCGTGGATAATTATTTTAGATTCTACGCGATTTTACACAAAACATCAGAGCAAAATTAGTGGCAGCACTGCCCTAGGAGGCTATCCGAGGTTATACTATTGGCTTTTTGCAAGGTAGCACTGATGAGCATTGCCCGACAGATAGCCTCTGAACTCGCAGTTAAAGAGCAGCAAGTAAGCGCCACTATAACGCTGCTAGACCAAGGAGACACGGTGCCTTTTATCGCCCGTTATCGCAAAGAAGTCACTAGTGGTCTCGATGACATTCAACTGAGAAAACTGGCCGAGCGTTTAGACTACCTGCGCCAGCTTGAACAGCGCCGCACTAGTATATTACAGAGCATCGAGCAACAGGGGCTACTGACGCCAGCACTTAGTAGCGCCATCCAAAACAGCCTTAGTAAAACAGAACTTGAAGATCTATACCTACCTTTTAAACCTAAGCGAAACTCTAAGGCGACTCTTGCCAAAGAGGCGGGATTGCAACCACTTGCAGAACAATTAAGCGCCGAACAAAGTGTCAATCCTGAGTTTATCGCCAAAGATTTTATCAACGTTAAACGCGGCATTAAAAATACTGCGCAAGCACTTGAAGGTGCGGCGCAGATACTTTGGGAGCAACTGTCAGAAAATGCATTATTACTGGCGCAACTTCGACAGTGGCTCAATACGAACGCTATTTTAACTGTCAGCGTCAAGCGCGGTAAAAATGACCCACAGAGTAAGTTTCGCGATTACTTTGATTACTCCCAAGCATTTAAAGATGTACCCGCACATCGCGCACTAGCGGTCTTTCGCGGTATTAAAGAGTCTATTTTAAAGTTACAAATTAGCCCACCGACCCACAACGCACTCTACCCCGTTAAATTAATTGAACATCAACTGGGCCTCTCATCAGGGCGAAGAACCCAAGACTATTGGCTTAAACAGCAGGCTGAGCAAAGCTGGACACAAAAACTACAGGCGCAACTTGAAGGCGATTTATCAAAGAGCTTGCGCGAGCGGGCAGAAACCGAATCGATTAATGTCTTTGCCACCAACCTCAGCGACTTATTAATGGCCGCACCCGCCGGTCAAAAAATCACCATGGGACTGGATCCTGGGCTGCGCAGTGGTGTTAAAGTCGTCGTACTAAGCGCTACTGGTGCATTGTTAGCTCAGGCGGTGATCTATCCGCACGCCCCACAAAAGCAGTGGCAACAAGCGCTGGATAAACTCAGAGCGTTGGTGGATCAACATCAAGTGGCGCTCATCAGTATCGGTAATGGCACTGCTTCAAGAGAGACTGAACAACTGGCAAAAGCCTTACAGGAGCTGACCGACACTCCCTTTACTGCCGTGGTGGTCAGCGAGGCTGGCGCTTCAGTGTACTCGGCCTCGGAATTGGCAAGTAATGAGTTCCCGGATATTGATGTGAGCATTCGCGGTGCTATTTCTATTGGCCGTCGTCTGCAAGACCCACTGGCTGAGTTAGTTAAAATTGACCCTAAAGCCATTGGTGTCGGCCAGTATCAACACGATGTGAATCAAAAGGCGCTCAATTTAAAACTGGATGCGGTAGTGGAAGACTGTGTCAACAATGTGGGGGTTAATTTAAACAGCGCTTCTGTTGCGCTGCTTACCCAAGTGGCAGGTATCAATGCCACTATCGCCAAAAATATTGTACAGACCCGCGAAACTAAAGGTAAATTTCGCTCGCGTGCACAATTACTTAAGGTGCCGCGCTTAGGCGCTAAGGCATATCAACAGTGCGCAGGTTTTTTACGCATAGATGATGCCGCACAGCCGTTAGATAACAGCGCAGTGCACCCAGAGAGCTATGCGCTAGTCGAAAAAATGGCCGCTCATGTAAATGTCAGAACGAGCGAGTTGATTGGTAACCAAACACTACTAACCGCATTGACCGCAGAGCGCTTTAGTCACGCTCAATATGGTGCCTACACAATAGCCGATACGCTGTTGGAACTGGCAAAACCCGGTCGCGATCCAAGACCTGATTTTAAAACCGTCACCTTTGATGAATCCGTCAACAATATCAAAGATGTACGCGAAAACATGTCCTTACAAGGCGTCGTCACTAACGTCACTAACTTCGGTGCCTTTGTTGATATCGGGGTTCATCAAGACGGTTTAGTGCATATATCACAGCTAGCTAACCAGTTTGTCAAAGACCCTCATACGGTGGTCAAAACAGGTCAGATAGTGCAAGTAAGGGTATTGGAAGTCGATGTGCAGCGAAAGCGTTTATCATTGAGTATGAAAGGATAAAAATTCTAGTTTCGGGCTGCGGGTTTTAACTCGCGACGCGTAACCCGTAACTCTCACTGATCTGTTTCGATTAAAAATTACGGCCGTAACTGAGCATAAAGGTTTGCGAGGCGCTGTCTTCAAACTCTAACGGCACGCCATTTTGCGCGTTTACTTGAGGGTTATCTGTGGAGAAATAACGATACTCCGCATCAATAAAATAGTTATCGGTTAAGTTAAAACGGTTTCCGATAATAAACTGCCTAGCACTTAAATTATCATCACTTTTGGTGAAGGGAGATGCGGGTACTTCATAACCCATTTTTGTTTTGCCAATACCAAAACCAATATAAGGGCTTAAATACTCTGAGGGCGTTTCAATGTCCGGACGCAAGATGATATTGACCATCACACTGCGATAATCTGAATTCGCCGTATTAAAAGCGACTCCATTAGTACCCACTCCCGAAAAATTAGCGCGTTGACGATGCAGCTCCAACTCTACCGCAAAGTGTTGCCCTAGATTTTTGGCAATGACCACGTAAAAACCTAGGCCTTTTTCATATTCGACTTCATAGCCGGTGCTGAATGCTGAAATATTTGTCTGGGTACTATAGTTAGTAACACCTAAGCCCATTTTAAAATAATAGGGAGCGACTTGCTCGGGCTCTTGGGCGTAAATTGAGGTGGGCATTACCAATAATGCCGCTATTGCGATAGTGCTCAGTTTGTTCATTTCCATTCCCTGGATAAAATAATTCAATACTTATGTATTTTTTATGATGCCATCATTTTATGTGATTTTAAAAATTAATCAAACTTAAAACATCAAAAATAATCCTATTTTTCAAGGTGATATAGTTAAGTTCTACAACAGGTAATTGTATTAAGATTATCCTCTTAAATCAGCAATCCCTAAATGATACCCAGCAAAAATATTTAATCCTGCAACGAGAACTGATATTCGGTGACAGCATCATCTATTTGTGTGTCGGCACTGAGCTTAATCATTAATCGTAAATCATTGGCGGAGTCCGCATGTGAAAGCGCCTCGTCATAACTAATTTCACCGTGTAGATACAAATCATATATCGACTGATCAAAGGTTTGCATGCCTAAATTTTTGGATTTTTTCATCACCTCTTTTATTTCGCTAAAACGCCCTTTACTGATTAGCTCCGCCACTAAAGGTGTATTGGTCAGTATTTCAGTGGCAACGCGTCGCCCTTCACCATTTTTAGCCGGTATTAATTGCTGAGCAACGATTGCCTTTAAATTCAAAGAGAGCTCAAACCGCAACTTCTCGTGATACTCAGCAGGGAACATATTAATGATGCGATTCAATGCTTGATCGGCGTTGTTAGCGTGCATTGTGGCAAGGCACAGCTGACCGGTTTCGGCAAAAGTTAAGCCAAAGCGCATCACCTCGAGGTTACGTATCTCGCCCATCAAAATCACATCGGGAGACTGGCGCAAGCTATTGTGCAGGGCATTTTCAAAGGATTCTGTATCAATGCTCACTTCACGCTGGGTGATAATGCTGCGCTTGTGACTGTGCATATATTCAATAGGGTCTTCAATAGTAATGATATGACCGGCGCTGTTGGCATTGCGAAAATCAATGAGGGATGCCAGAGATGTGGTCTTGCCGGTGCCTGTAGCGCCGACAAATAAAATCAGGCCGCGTTTCGCTAATGCCAGACCTTTTAAAATACTAGGTAATTGCAGCTCTTCCATCGTAGGAATATCAGTATAAATACGGCGCACCACCATCGCGGGAGTACCACGCTGATAATAAGCGCTAACTCTAAAGCGACCAATATCGTTACCAATAGCAAAATTACACTCTTGGGTACTCTGAAACTCCTCCTTTTGACGAGCGTTCATAGCACCGTAGACTAAGCTGCTAACCTCTTCGACAGACAGCGCCTGATCGGATATTTGCTCTAGTTGTCCGCTCACTCTAAGACTTGGTTTAGCACCTACCACTAGAAATAAATCAGAGGCTTTTTGATCGACAATGGTCGTTAACAGCTGGGTAAGATCCAAAATATAGCCTTCTTGAAGGTGTAAATTACAGTGCATGTACTTAACCTAAACTCGGCAGTTGAATCACGAAAGTAAGCACAAGCTCTTGATACACTTAGAAAATCAGAAAATATTTTCATCACCAATAAGGTGACCACAAAATTTTCTAATTTCCTATGCACACCAATATCTTGCACTTCTTTTTCGCGCTCAATCGCCGAATCTAGGTTAATCTAAACTCGGCAGTTGAATCGCCGGATCTAGAAGTAACATGACTCTATATAATACATCCTACATCAGCTATTCAGAGTTAATCCATTAGATTGTTGATATTTTTATAAACCAGAAATGAATAGTTGTTTTTAAAGTAAGTAGTTCAAAAAATAGTGCGCAGGTATTATCTGCTATAGATAATACCTGCGATTGTTTAGCCGCGTGGGACTGGCGTAGGTTTATTGATTTCAGCCTGCTTTGCCATTGCAGCAAACACTGGCGAAAACGGCTTACGCTTAACGTATTTACCCGCGCCTTTGACGGCTCGCAAATCACCCTCTTTGTACACCAGATTGCCACGACTTAAAGTGTTGGTTGGCACTCCTGTGACCTTGCGGCCCTCAAAAATATTAAAGTCGATGTTCTGATGGTGCGTCGCCGCGGAGATAGTACGTGTTCCCGCAGGGTCCCACACGACAATATCGGCATCACTACCTACTGCTATCGCCCCTTTTTGCGGGTAGATATTAAATATCTTAGCGGCATTACTAGAAGTCACGGCGACAAACTCGTTCATAGTTAGCTTGCCGGTATTCACCCCTGCATCCCACATGATCGCCATGCGATCTTCGATACCGGCGGTACCATTGGGTATTAAGGTAAAGTTGTCCTTACCCGCGGCTTTTTGCGGTGCACAAAAACAACAGTGATCCGTAGCAGTGGTCTGTAAATTACCCCCTTGAAGACCTTTCCACAGTGCCGCTTGATGCTCTTTTGATCTAAATGGAGGACTCATTACATGTGCTGCGGCAAATTCAAAATCGTCACTGCGATAAACGCTTTCATCTATCACTAGGTGCCCGGCCAAACACTCGCCATACACTCGCTGACCTTCACTGCGTGCTCGGGTAATAGCATCAAGTGAGTCCTTGCAGGAGACATGTACTATATAGATAGGCACATTCATCACCTGCGCAATTTGAATAGCGCGGTTGGCAGCTTCCCCCTCCACTATCGGTGGCCTAGACAGTGGATGCCCCTCGGGACCAGTAATGCCTTGAGCCAGTAATTGTTTTTGCAATTGGAACACCAACTCGCCGTTTTCGGCGTGCACAGTAGCCATTGCACCAAGCTTTACACATTGCTCAAAGCTGTTTACCAAGATTTCATCGTCGGCCATAATGGCATTTTTATAAGCCATAAAATGCTTGAAGCTATTGATACCGTGATCTCTGACCAACGTCGCCATATCTTCTTTAACACCTTCACTCCACCAAGTAACAGCGACATGAAAGCCGTAATCCGCTGCGGATTTTTCTGACCATTCACGCCACTGTTTATAAGCTTCCATCAATGGTTGCTGAGGTGCGGGAATAACAAAATCAATAATACTGGTATTGCCGCCTGCCAGTCCCGCGGCGGTGCCGGTGTAAAAATCTTCACTGGCAACCGTACCCATAAAAGGCAGTTGCATATGTGTGTGCGGATCTATGCCACCGGGCATTATATATTGGCCAGTAGCATCGATGACTTCAGCGGATGAAGGTACTTCCAGGTTCTCACCGATCGCGACTATTTTGCCGTTTTCACAGTAAACATCCGCGCTGTATGTTTGCTCGGCAGTCACTACAGTACCGCCGCGAATCACTATAGACATAGCTAACTCCTTTTAAACTTGAGCTCTGACGAGCATATTCAAAATATAACCGAGCCTAAGACCCGGTTGGATTCTTGTTAGTTAGGCCTTTTGGCCATCACAAAGTAGATGATTGCCCCTAAGAATGATCCTGTAAACCAGCCGTACTGGTAGAACCAACTCAAAGAACCGGTCAAAATTGAGATTATGGTCAGTCCAGCTGGCACTGCAAAGGCAACCATACCCGCCATATTGATGCCCGCGTACTCGCCATCAGTGATGTAGAGTTCAGCTAAATTCAATTGCTGCTTTTTCACTAAGAAGTAATCGACAATCATGATGCCGGCAATAGGCCCTAATAGGCTTGAGTAACCTAGTAGCCAATTACTGTACATCGCTTCCACACTCACATCGGACTCAATCACGCCGAGTTTTTTCATCAACTCCCAAGACATCAACAATACACCGATCAAACCGGTGATTAACACACCGCGAGTCTGATTGATTTTCGATGGAGCAATATTTTGAAAGTCATTGGTAGGAGAAACAATGTTGGCAGCAGTGTTGGTCGACAAGGTCGCGATAACGATCATGATCATTGCGAGCACTACCCAAAATGGACTATCGATTTTACCAATCAAGTTAATCGGATCAGAGATAGTCTCGCCCACTAATGTAGTAGAGGCTGCCGTTAATATCACACCGAGCGCGGCAAAAAAGAACATCGTGACGGGCAAGCCAATTACCTGACCAACAATCTGTGATTTCTGCGACTTAACATAGCGACTAAAGTCGGGAATATTGAGGGACAAAGTCGCCCAAAAGCCGACCATTGCGGTTAATCCGCCAAAAAAGTATCCCCAAAAAGAAGCTTCTGCCGGACGATTAGCAGGCACGGCCAATATTTCGGTCAATGAGATTTGTGGCCAAGCCCAAAGCATCAAGCCCATGCTCACTGCTAATAACAAAGGTGCGGCAACGGTTTCTAGCATCTTTATTGACTCAGAACCTTTGATCACTATGTACAAGTTAATCACTAAAAAGATAAAGAAGCCTATTACTTCACCGGTGCCGCCCAAGTTTTCCCAGCCAGGAATAATGGCTGAAAAAAGTATATGAATGGCGATACCACCAAACATGGTTTGTATGCCAAACCAGCCGCAAGCAACCATTGCCCTAATGATACAGGGAATATTAGAGCCAAAAATACCGAAGGAGGAACGCAGTAATACCGGAAAGGGGATTCCGTATTTAGTACCGGGAAAAGCATTGAGGGTTAAAGGTATTAGCACCACCATATTCGCCACTAATATGACCAGTAACGCCTCACCCACTGACAAGCCAAAATAGGCTGTGAGCACTCCGCCTAAAGTGTAAGTTGGCACACAAATGGCCATACCTACCCACAGCGCTGCTACGTTAAAAGTACCCCAAGTACGCTGGGATATTTTGGTGGGTGCAATATCCTCATTATAGTGAGCACTATCGGCAACATCGCTGCCAACCTCTAATTCATAAAACTCATCGACTTGCACTACACTGGAGGTAGCTGGTTGATTTGAATTCATTTTCTTTACCTTTGTAATTATTATGGTTATTGAAAAATGCTTACGCTTTGGTTAAATCATCGTACGTCTCTGGGCGACGGTCTCTAAAGAACTGCCAGCCAGTACGCACTTCTTTAATCATGTCTAAATCTATCTCGTGCACTAATAGTTCATCCTGATCTGGGCTGGCTTGTGCCTCTATCTGCCCCATAGGATTGACGATATAACTGGAGCCATAAAATTCGCCCATTTGTGTATCCCAAGGCGCCTCTTTACCGACTCTATTAATAGCGCCGATGAACACACCATTGGCCGCTGCTGAAGCTGGTTGCTCCAACTCCCACAAGTATTTAGATTTACCCAACACTGTCGCTGAAGGATTGACGATATATTCGGCACCATTGAGCGCCAGAGCCCGCCAGCCCTCGGGGAAATGTCGGTCATAACAGATGTACACACCCAACTTGCAGTATTTAGTGTCGAACACCGGATAACCTAAATTGCCCGGTTTAAAATAGAGTTTTTCCCAAAATCCGGGAGCGGTATCGGGGATATGTGACTTGCGATATTTACCTAAGTAGCTGCCATCGGCGTCTATCACCGCAGCAGTGTTATAAAATACTCCGGGGAGATCCTCTTCATAAATCGGTACCACAATTACCATGTTGTGTTTTTTTGCCTGCTGCTGCATCAACTTTACAGTGTGTCCCTCAGGGATTTTTTCAGCACTGGCATACCATTTTTTATCTTGGCTGGGACAAAAATAGGGAGTAGTAAAAACTTCTTGAAAACATAATACTTGCACACCTTGCGCCGCCGCTTCTTCTATCAGCGGAATATGTGCATCAATCATCTGATCGCGGATTTCTGTGACGCTTTGATCAGTACTGCCTTTAAGTGACATTTGAATTAGGCCACATTTGAGTTTATTCATTGAATTACCTCCTTGTGATTGAACCGGAAAAAGGATGGGGTTTTATCGATCTTATGCTGATGTATGGACAGAGATCGTTGCAGTAGAAAACAAGAATTATTGCAGGAAGTTGGTACGCAAAAGAGAGATTGGCTGATAGATTTTTTATCTAGGCAGGTAATAGGCATTAATAACAGCTCAAATAGCGCTGACAATCGCTTACGATGGTGACTATACATTCAGCATTTCCCCATTAATTGCGCACAGTACTCACTTCTATGTGCCTATTATTTATTATTATTTTTGACCAACCGGTAAATATTATGATGAGAAAAAGCTGATGGCAAGTAAAAATTGTAAAAATTTTAACCAACCACCCGCTTATTAACAATTATCATAAAAACCAAACAATTGACGACTATTAGCGACACGTTCGGCGTGTTTATCTGCAAGATATCAAACAGACCTGTAAGCAGTCCTCAAAGCATCACTACTAACTTGATCAATTAGCCTGCAACAACATCGCCGTAATAAGCACATTACAGCCCGCTTCAATATCCGCAGGTTCTGCATTTTCTGACTCATTGTGACTGATGCCGTTTTCGCAGGGCACAAACACCATCGCCGTTGGCGCTACTCTTGAGATATAACAAGCATCGTGTCCTGCACCACTGACGATATCGCGATGTGAGTATCCACTGGCCTTTGCAGCTTCTCGTACTGAGTCGACACAAGCTTTATTAAAGGGCACTGGTGGTGAATACCAAATCTCTTTAAAGTCCATCTCAAGGCCTAACTCAGTTGATACTTGATCACAATATTCACGCAGTGTGTTATCCATGCTCGACAAAGTGGCATCCTCTGGGTGTCTGAAGTCGACACAGAAGAACACTTGCCCGGGGATAACGTTGCGCGAGTTGGGGAACACTTGCATCAAACCCACCGTAGAGCAGGCCAATGGCGCGTTAGCCAAGCCTATTTGGTTGACCTTTTCCACAATGCGCGCAGCGCCCACTAAAGCGTCCTTGCGGGTAGCCATTGGTGTTGGCCCCGCATGAGCTTCCTGACCGGTTAAAGTAATTTCGTACCAGCGCTGACCTTGCGCATCGGTTACTACACCGATGGTTTTGTGCTCATTTTCTAAAATGGGCCCCTGCTCAATATGCGTCTCGAAAAACGCTTTAAACTCGCGGTTACCTACTTCTAACGCACCGTCATAGCCAATACGTTTAAGCTCCTCACCCATGGTTTTACCATCGAGGTCAGCACGGCTCAGCCCGTATTCCAAATCAAATACTCCGGCAAAAACACCAGACGCTACCATCGCAGGCGGAAAGCGTGAGCCCTCCTCGTTAGTCCAGACACTCGCTTCTATCGGGTGTAAAGTTTGGATATTGTGATCATTTAACGTGCGGATTACTTCTAAGCCGCATAACACGCCATAAATGCCATCAAATCTCCCCCCGGTCGGTTGGGTATCTAAATGACTACCTGTCACCACCGGCGGTAAGCTATTATCCGTGCCGGGGCGACGGGCAAATATATTGCCCATTTTATCGATAGTGACAGTACAACCGGCATCCTCACACCAAGAGACAAACAGGTCTCGCCCTTCCCTATCTAGATCTGTGAGGGCCAAGCGACAGACACCACCTTTAGCGGTGGCGCCTATTTTCGCCATCTGCATCAAACTGTCCCAGAGGCGCTCGCCGTTGATTGTTATGTTGTTCATACACACTCTCCTTAAGCCACAGCCCTATCTAAATGCGGGAATAATCTTATCGGCATAATCGGCGATAATATGCTCTTCTTCACCACTGTCTAAATAGATATTAAACTGCGTCGTACCCACCGCCTCCAGCTCTTTAATCTTGGCGATGTGCGCATCGGGCTCACCAAGCACACTGAAGCTATCGATGATGTCATCGCTGATAAAATCTAGGTAAGGATTATCGCTCTGGCCGTGTTTGGAGTAGTCATAACCTTTGCGCTGCTCGATGTATTGGGTCAAACTCTCGGGCACTAGGCCGGAGTGAGCGCCGTATTTTTCGACGATATCCGCCACGTGATTACCGACCATGGCTGGGAACCAGCGGGTGGCATCGCGACATTTTTGCATGTCGCCCATGTAAGCGGGCGCCGAGGCTATGATTTGATAGTTAGACATATCACGACCAGCATCGATACCTGCGCTAATGGCTTGCTCGGCAAACCATTTCACTAGTGAAGGATCAGCGATTTGTAGAATAACGCCATCTCCTACCTCTCCCGCAGTTTTGAGCGCTTTAGGTCCGTATGCACCTATGTATATTGGCAGCTCATATCCCACCGCCCAAGGCAGTTTTACCGGCTCTGGACTCTCGCCATAAGTAACCTCATCGCCGCGCACCATTGCCTTCACTTTTTGCGTGAACTCAGCCACACGCGCTAACTTGGCAGGTTTTTTACCCATCACTCGCATCGCGCTATCGCCACGGCCAAGGCCTACGACAAAACGCCCTTCGCTCTGTAGCGCCAAGCTGGCAAATAAACTGGCGGCAATCGACCAATCTCTGGAGTTTGGATTTGTTACACAAGGGCCAAATTTCATCTTAGTGGTGTGTTCCATGCACATCGCAATGGCGGGATAACATTCGCGCCACAAGATGTGTGAGTCATAAAACCAGCAGTGAGAAAAGCCGGCAGCTTCTGCTTGTCTGACTAAATTTCTGGCCCGTTTAGGTTCGACGAATCCTTTAAAAGTGATACCAAAATCCATAGTGATACTCCTGAGATTACTCTCTGCTTTTTTATTTTCAAAAGTGAGAAATTATTGAGCGTTTATTAATAACGCTGTTTAATTTCGAGACAAATATTCTTTTTTATTGTTAATGCTCTGGCGCCCAAATTTTTATTCCCGCATGGGAAAAAGGCACTTTTTTGGAAATGTTTAGCCTGATTAGCATGGGCGTAATCGCCTCCACGCAACGCGCATTGACAGCGGGCCCGACGTTGTAAGCTTTCACTCCAAGCTGCTCGATCAAGGCGATCACTTGGTTTTTGGCATCCAACTGATTGCCGCAGACCAATATATCGCAGTTAATGGACTGCTCTAATTTATTCAAAGTCGCCGCGGACACGTTGTGTAACGCACCCACCACCGGAATATGTTCGCCCAAAATTGCCTGCGCCGCCTCCGTAGCCGATCCCTCCACTGGCATATCTACCGCTTTTGGGTCGCCATCTTTCAAAGGCACCACAATGTCGATTAATATTTTCTCAGCCAGCTGCGTTTTTAGGTTTTTTAAGGTGGCGTCATGGGCACTATAAGGTACTGCTAGCAAAACCATTTTTTCAGCGTCTCGCACAGCTTGCAGATTATCAGCGCCGCTAATTTCTGCCTGCTTCTCCGGATTTAGTGTGCTGAGCTGTGCGTTTAATTCACTCGCTATTGCCGCAGCCCGCGCCCCATCTCTAGAGCCTATAACCACTGCCACACCCGCCATGGCAAAGCGCAGCGCCAGCCCTCTGCCCTGAGGCCCTGTGCCCCCAAGAATTGCTATTTTCATACTTTTCCCCTTTGGGCAGTGCCAATCACTGCTTGAATAAGTCTTCACTGGCGGGGCGAATTAAATCCAGCGCGCTGCTCTGAGCTGCTGTCCAATCCACTCCACTAAACAAAATTACTGGCTTCTTGCCCTCTTTGCTCATCAGCAAGCCGGATGCGGCGGCCAGCTCATCGGCCAAGGCAGGTACCGTCACTTTTAACTCGCGCCCGTATGCATCGGACTCGCCGGCTAAACTAACGGTGCTGGGCACCTTCGCTAAACCTATAGCTACATTGACCAAACCCATGCGCCATGGTCTACCAAAGGTATCGGTGATAACCACGCCCAACTGTTTTCCAGTGGCTTGTTCAAGTGCCGCGCATATTGCTCGGGCACTAGCATCCGGGTCTTTGGGCAATAAAATCACATGATTGGGCTGATCGACATTTGATTCATCAACAGCGGCATTGGCGCAGATAAACCCCAACTTGTGCTGCGCAATAATCAACCCTTCATCTTGATCTGGCCTTTTGCTCACTCGCACGATACGCGAGGACTCTCGTAATACCGCCTCAACTTTGGCGGGATCTTTGTTCAATTGCGCAGCTAACTCAAACGCCTCTTGAGAGGGTTCTACTAGGGCTAAGTCGACAATTTGTCCCTCGGCTTTAGACACCACTTTGTGCGCGATCACCAAGATATCGCCATCGGTTAATGAGAGATCCATTTGTTCAAGCGCTGTTAGAATATGCTCGCTCAAGTTGTCCCCGGGAGTTATATCGGGGATACCTACGACTGCGCGCATTTGCACAGCAGGATTTTTTTCGCTCATCTCATCATTCCTCGCATATGCTCCCCTGTTGATAGATGTGGCTGCACCAGCTGGCTAACAAAAGCATCATCTAATAACACTAGATCCGCTGCGGTATCTAAATCCAAAGCCAGTTTGTCCAACTTAAGCTCGCGCCATTCAAGCTGTAATTGCCGAGCACTCTCTAAATGACGCCTGCTGGAATTAGCGCCAAATTGGAAATCAATAATATCCGGTGGCGAGCTCAATAAAGCATTGGTACCACCATCTCTGGACGGGCAGACTGTCACAGAGCGAGCGGCTCTTGGGCGGTTAATTAACTGCTTAAACTCATCGACATCTAAATCAATGATGTCGGCGGGGATTAATAACTGCGCTGCAAACCCCTGTTCGATACAGCCCTGAGTTCCGCATCTGATAGCACTATTGAGGCCTGTTGCAGCAGTTTCCAGTACCACTTGCGCATGATATTGACGGGCGATTTTTGCAATGTCCGCACAGGGAGTAACCACCAAAACACTGATGTGGCTAAAATGTTGTTGTAGAAATTTGAGCGTATTGTGAAACAAATTTAACGCCAGAGATTGTCGCTCTTGGGGTGCTAACACAGGTGCGAGGCGCTGCTTCGACTGCTGTGGACTTTTCATCGGAATCAAAATACATAAGCTCATATCCCTATTCATATTAATAGTTCTGCTCATGACATGACCTGCTGCGTTTGTAAGTACTGTTCAGTGACAAAATTTGCCAAGCGCACTTTATCGCTGCGATCAGTCATCATGGTATCGGTTTGCGCAGTGGCTATACCGAGCGCTTCAATAGCGTTGGCTAAACTGCTATCGCGCTCATCAATCACTAAGAGATCAATCAGCCCCTGATAACAGTGTGCGACACCTAAAGCATCACAGCGAATATCCAGTGCCTTGAGCATTTTATCAGCGGGGCCTTTTACCGTTTTACCGGCGATAATAGGTGAAATAGCCATTTTATAGGCACTAGCATTACTAATTGCCTGCTTGATTTGTGGCACCGCTAAAATAGCGCCAATACTGACAATAGGGTTACTGGGGGCAAAGATGATCAAATCAGCAGCCGCTATTGCCGCTAATGACTCAGTGGTGGCGGTGGCATTTTCAGCACCACTAAAAACAATCTCTTTAATCTCGGGCTGACATTGATAGCGCACAAAGTAACTCTGAAAATCTAACCAGCCAAGATCGGTATTCAAACGAGTTTGCACGATATCATCGGTGGGTAGCAGCAAAGGGATTTTCAGGCCTAAATTTCTGGCAATATCTCCAGCGATGACACTCGGACGAATGCCTTTTTTGCGCTTATCAGTACGATAAATATGCGTGGCAAAATCCTGATCGCCCAAGTACATCCAAGTATCTTCACCCAATGTATTGAGGGCATCTAAGGTTCGGTTACTCTCATCTTTCAATCCCCAGCCCTTTTGTTTATCTATTCTGTCAGTCAAGGTATAAGTGAGCGTATCTATGTCCGGGGAGACCCAGAGCCCATGAATTTCTTGATCATCGGCGATATTTCCCAAGATGCTTAAATTCTCGCCAAAAGGGCCGTGTAGCAATCCCTCAGCCATTTTGGCGCCACCGACGCCCCCTGCGAGTAACAAAATAGAGAAACTCATACTAGGCATCCTGCGCTACTGGCAATCAACTGCGCGCTAAAGTGCTCTAGCGGTTGATATAAGGTATCGCGTCGATAGGCTTTTAGCTCACTGCGCTGAATTAACTTCACCATGTCTGTGGGTAAAATTTCTTCACCGTGAATCCCCCCCGATGAGCGGGTAATGGTTTCATCCATCAAAGTACCGCCTAAATCGTTGGCACCTGCACGCAACATTTGCACCGCATAATCTGGACCCAACTTCACCCATGAGGCTTGAATATTATCTATCCAGCCATTGAGCATAATTCTGGAGACTGCGTGCATCAGGATGTTTTCATTGGCAGTCGGCCCTGGACGTACTGCAAGCTTTAGCTTTTTGCGTTCGGTGTAAAGCGGTGATTCGTAGTGGACAAACCCCAGCGGCACAAACTCGGTAAACCCCCCATGTTGCTTTTGCATCTCGCGGATTAGACCAATGTGCGCCGCCCAGTGACTCGGCCCATCAATATGTCCGTACATGATGGTAGCGGTGGTCGGCAGCCCCAGTTGATGGGCAGCGCTAATAATTTCACACCACTGCTCACTAGTGAGCTTGTCACGGGTCAATTGCTGGCGGATTTCAACGTCTAGTATTTCAGCAGCGGTACCCGGCATCGAGCCCAAACCGCAATCGATTAAATCTTGAATAAAGGCTTTGTAACTGAGCTTGGCATTTTGCGAGCCAAACATAATTTCAAAGGGTGAAAACGCATGAATGTGCATCTTCGGCACTTGTTGTTTTATCGCCAACAAGATATTGCGGTAGTGATCGGCGGGCAAGTCGGGATGTAGCCCGCCTTGGATGCACACCTCAGTGGCGCCTCTATCCCAAGCCTCCTGCGCTCGATTGGCTATTTCTTGCATCGAGAGCAGTTGCGCATCTGGGTCATTTTTACTCTTTGAAAAGCCGCAAAATTTGCAACCCATGTAACAAATATTGGTGAAATTGATATTGCGCGTGATCACAAAGCTGGCACTATCACCCACACTACGCTGGCGAAGAGTATCTGCACATTGTGCAATCGCTTTAATATCAACACCTTCGGCTTGGAACAGCAGCACCGCCTGCTGCTCACTGATTTCGTCCCCAGCTAATGCTTGCTCAAGGATCTCAGCAATATCAAAACTTATTTTGGATTTATCTTTTATACAATATGAATCATTGCAACTGAGCAACGAATCTTCAGATTTTATTTTTGAAATGCTATTCATACACTTTCCCCTCAAGTATCTGACCCATATTAGTGAAACTGCACAGCAGCTAAGCCGTCGGCACGGGCCATTGAATATAATCTGCTGGGAATTTCCCCGGCTAAATAACGATCGCCGTTACGCTGATATTTGGGATATACCGCCAAGCGCTCTTGCAGTTGATCTCCATTGGCCTCACAAGCTGTCGCTAGTTGTGAGATTTGCGGCCAACTACGCTCCGGGTTTATGTGATCGAGGGTGAGTGGCGAAATACCGCCAAAATCGTTGATACCCGCTTTTAGATAGGCGCTATAGCGCTGTTGTAAGTTTGGCGGTGCCTGGATGCTAATCGAGGGATCTAAAATCAAACGTGCCATCGCCAAAGTGCGGCGCATATCATCCAGACCAGGCTCTGCAGCCCCTGCCATTGCGGTATCGGCTTTGGCGCAGAAATTTTGCACTATCACTTCTTGAATATGACCGTACTGCTGATGAATTTCGTTGATGGCGATCAGGCTTTCGACGCGCTCGGTCCAAGTTTCACCGATGCCAATCAATATCCCGGTGGTAAAAGGCACATCTAACTTGCCAGCTCGCTCCAAAGTACGCAGCCGCTGCACTGGTACTTTGTCAGGGCAAGCGTAATGCACGTTACCTTTTACTAACAGCCGTTTGGAGACCGTCTCTAACATCATGCCCATACTGGCACTGACGGGTTTTAAGCGGCGTATTTCATCCAGGGTTAGGGTTCCTGCATTGACGTGGGGTAATAATTGGCTTTGATCAATCACCATCTGACAGCTGTCGACTAAGTAGTCGACCATGCTTGAATAACCCATATTTGCTAGGCTTTGTTTGACTTGTGGATAGCGCCGCTCAGGCTTTTCTCCCAAAGAAAACAGTACTTCTTTGCAGCCCATTTTTTGGCCATCTGTCACTACCTTGAGTACTTGCTCAGCACTCATAATGTAGGCTTGGGGCGAGTCGGGATGTTTGACAAAAGTACAGTAACTGCAAGTATCACGGCACATGTTAGTCAGGGGCACAAAAACTTTGCGCGAGTACGTAATGCGTGCTCCCCAGTGTTGTTCGCGGATCTTAGTGGCACTCAAGCACAGCTGTGTAAGCGCTTCACCGGTGAGGCCATCGAGGGCTATCGCCTCTGACTTAGATAACATTCCTAGCTCTCCAACAATTTTTTATTTTTGTATTGTCATTGCGCTCTGGTCTAAAAAACGGACCTCAATGACTTATTGTTTGACACTGAAAATCGAAAAGTTTTACCAAATGGTCAATATATATTAACGAGTTGTTTAGTAATTGGTCAACAACTTATTTGTTTAAAAAATAAACAGCTATTTTTCATACAGTTACAGGAAATTTTAGGTGAATTTTAACGATGACTGGGGTGAGAAATAGCCGTTTAATTTAGAGAGAATAGAGCAGAGGAGGGTTTGTTTTTGTCTAAGTTGAGCGCTGAGAACAAACGCATTAATGACCAAATATTGTTTAACAAAAGCTACCGATCACTAGGGAACCGGCAGCTCATTGTTGGGTTTTCGGGTTAAAAAGCAGTGGGGACTTTAGCTTTTTCTCTGGCTGTTTCACGAGTAATAGAGCCATCGCGAACGAGCTGCAACAACGACTGATCCATTGTGGTCATGCCCACCGATGAGCCGGTTTGGATCGCCGAGAAAATTTGCGCTACTTTACCTTCGCGAATCAAGTTACGGATTGCAGGAGTACCAATCAAAATTTCGTGTACCGCGACGCGGCCACCACCCACTTTTTTCAGTAAATTCTGCGAGATAATCCCTTCAAGTGACTCAGAGAGCATCGCCCGTACCATGTCTTTTTCACCCCCTGGAAATACATCGATGATTCTGTCCATGGTTTTAGCAGCAGAGGTAGTGTGTAGTGTACCGAACACTAAGTGACCAGTTTCAGCCGCGGAAATAGCCAAGCGGATAGTTTCCAAATCACGCATTTCGCCGACCAAAATAACGTCTGGATCTTCACGCAGTGCCGAGCGTAACGCGGCACTAAAACTGCGCGTATCACGAGATATTTCACGCTGATTGATCAGGCTTTTTTTACTCTCATGAACAAATTCTATCGGGTCTTCTAAGGTAAGAATATGATCGGCACGGGTTTCATTAATGTAATTGACCATTGCCGCCAGGGTAGTGGACTTACCTGACCCCGTTGGCCCTGTGACTAAGACTAAGCCCCGTGGTTTATTGGCCAACTTTTGAAAGATTTCGCCCATTCCCAAATCGTTCATGCTCAATATTTCGCTCGGAATAGTACGAAACACCGCCGCTGCACCACGATTTTGGTTAAAAGCGTTAACACGAAAACGTGCTAAGCCAGGCACCTCAAAAGAGAAGTCAGCCTCCCAATTATCTTCGTAGTCTTTGCGCACTCTATCGCTCATAATATCGTAGATTAAGCTCTGCACTTCTTTGTCTTCCAATGCATCCATCTTAATTCGGCGGATTTCACCATCTACGCGTATCATTGGTGGAAGACCCGCGGTAATATGCAAATCTGATGCTTTTTGTTGCACGGAAAATGAGAGTAACTCAGTAATATCCATATTTTTATGTTCTCGTTTAGATATATAGGGTACCAAAGCATCAGCTCTGATTTTGGGTTTAACGATGTGACATGCTCTTAATACTAATGTTAAAAATCATTTAGTTACAGTGAATCCACCTAATAAACCACTTTTAATCACTCAATATTTATATGACAAGCATAGCAAACAATTACACTAAGGTAGTGTCGGATATCACCCAGCACTGTCAACGCGCCCACCGTGAAACTAATAACGTTCAGTTACTGGCTGTTAGCAAAACCCGCACCGCTGAACAATTGACTGAGCTGTACCACCAAGGTCAAAGCCACTTTGGTGAAAACTACCTTCAAGAAGCGTTAGATAAACAAAATCAACTGCAAGCACTGGATATCACTTGGCATTTTATCGGCCCTATTCAGTCTAATAAAACCCGTGCTATCGCCGAAAATTTTAGCTGGGTGCACAGTGTCGATAGACTAAAAATTGCCAGACGTCTCGCAGAGCAACGCCCTAACCATCTACCGCCATTAAATCTGTGCTTGCAGGTCAACATTTCCAATGAGGAAAATAAAGCGGGCTGTGCTACCGATGAGTGCCTCGAGCTAATCACACAAATAGCGGCATTACCTAACCTAAAAGTCCGCGGATTAATGGCGATCCCTAAAGCCAGCACTGACCTCAATGAGCAGCGCGCCTCCTTTGCTGCATTAGCGGCGCTGCTTGAACAATGTCAGCAGCAATACCCTCAGTTAGATACCCTATCGATGGGCATGTCAGCAGATATTGGCCCAGCCATTGAGCTTGGCGCGACTATTGTGCGAGTCGGTACCGCGCTGTTTGGCCCTAGAACATATTCATCCTAAACTCGTTGATTCAACTGCCGAATTTAGCTTTACTAAGACCTAATTTTTCAGATACTTTTACAGAGAGAATAATATGCAACCTACCATCGCCTTTATCGGTGCAGGCAACATGTCTAGAGCTATCTTCGGTGGCATGCTTAAAAATGGCTACCCGGCAAAAAACATCACTGCTACTGGGCGTAACATCGATAAACTGGCCGATCTAGCGGCGCTGGGTTTAAATGTTACGACTGACAATGCACAAGCCATTAAAAACTGCAAAGTTATTGTCTTGGGAGTAAAGCCGCAAATGATGCAGGAGGTTTGCAAACCTCTTGCCGCCCTTTGCCAAGAGCACCAGCCACTGATTATCTCAGTCGCAGCTGGCATCAGTGCGCAGAGTCTTGAGCAATGGCTAGGGGGTAATCTTGCTGTAGTCCGCTGCATGCCCAATACACCCGCATTAGTACAACAAGGCGCCAGCGCACTTTGCGCCAATCAGAACGTTACGCAGGGGCAAAAAGACATTGCCGAACAGATTATCGCCGCTACTGGTTTAGCCATCTGGGTCGACAATGAAACACAGCTTAATGCCGTCACAGCCCTCTCCGGCTCTGGCCCCGCCTATTTTTTTCTGCTGATGGAATCTATGATCGATGCGGCTGTCTCACAGGGACTATCAACCCAAGTAGCTACTCAGCTTGCACTACAAACTGCTCGTGGCGCCGCTGAAATGGCACAAAGTGAAGAGGATTCGCCCGCACAATTGCGTCGCAAAATAACCTCCCCTAAAGGAACCACTGAACAGGCTATTTTAAGCTTTCAAGGGGCGGGTTTTGCCGAAATCATTAAAAACGGCATGCAAGCAAATATCGACCGATCTGAGCAACTGGCGATTGAGTTTGGAGACGCTCCGAAAACAGACTAATCTACTGCGACCAAGGCTATTTGGTTAAAATCAACGTTCATTTTCGTTAAATAGCACGCTATTTTCCTCAAATGACCGCCAATTTTTCCTCAAATAGCCTTGCTCTCGCTACGATCGCAGTTATCGGACAGTCTCCTAGGTTAATTTTGGTATTTAGCAGACAATAATTGCTATTGGATGCTAAACTTTATTTCTTTATCAATAATTTGGAAAAGTATTTATGGACTCGAATCCGCTAATTCTGATCATTCGCACACTGGGCGAGCTGTATATTTTCATCATGTTACTGCGCTTGATACTACAAGTGGTAAAAGCAGATTATTACAACCCGATCTCACAGGGCGTGGTACGTGTTACCCAGCCGGTGATTAATCCATTTCAAAAGATGCTACCCAAAGTACTCGGCATAGACATCTCGCCTATCCTATTTTCCATTGTGCTTAAAGGCGTGGTTTTATACGCAATTTACGCCATGGCCAATCATTTAATCGCCATACCTATGCTCGGTGTTTATGCCTTAGTCGGTGTATTTAATACCTTCTTAGACATTATTTTCTACGCGGTTATGGGCTCCGTTATTATCAGTTGGATTGCACCAGATAGCCCACACCCTGCACCACAGCTATTGTTGCAAGTGACGGCACCTATTTATCGCTTCGTCGGTAAAGCACTGCCCCCTATTGGCGGCTTTGATTTATCACCGATTGTGATATTTATTGCGATTCAAATTATTCAATCACAATTACGTCCATTCTTGATCTGATTTTAAAGCTTAGAATAACCTAGGAGGCTATCCGAGAACTGCGATCGTAACGAGAGCATGACTATTTGAGGCAAAATTAGCGGTAATTTGAGGCGAACAAATTGTCTGGAAAGCTTCCGCATCCCAGCTAACGCCCCTTACCTACGTCCTTGTAGGCAACAATTTATCATGCCAGCCCCGAAGGGGAGAGGCATAGGGACATGCCGAATAATAGCGTGCTATTTAACGAAATTTAGCGTTAATTTTAACCAAATAGACTTGGTCGCAGTAGATTAGTCTGTGCTCGGACAGGCTCTTAAATAGGGTGGGGAGGTACTACAGTGACCTCCTGCCATTTCATCCTTTTATGATAGTTTACCTACCTGACACACAGTGCCTATAAATACCGCGCAAAATCCCTGCTGAATTAGCCTACCAAATGCTAAACTAGAACCTATTCAACACTTCATTAGTCAGACAATGTGAGATAACAATGAAAACACTTATAAGCCTGCTCATGTTTGCGCTGGTCAGCAGTAGCGCTATTGCCGAGCAAGTACTCGAGAATGAGCAATATTTGGTTCACTACAACGCTTTTAACAGCACCGTTATCGATGCCGATGCGGCTAAAAAGAATAAATTGATCCGCAGTAAATATAGCGCAATGATCAATATAGCAGTACTTAAAAAAAATGCCGACGGCACTACCAGTGCAGTAAAAAGCTTTAACAGCGGCACTGTCGAAAATTTGTTGCGCCAGCAACAGCAACTTGATTTCCAAACGATTAATGAGGGCGGGGCCATTTATTATATCGCCAGCTTTGTTTTTGCCGATCAAGAAGTGATGAATTTTTCGGTACAAATACAACCAGATCCGAACCAGAGCCCAATGACACTCAAGCTCTCCCAAAAGTTTTACGTAGATTAGAGAATCCTCATGATAGATAAAATTGTCTTAGCCAGCTCCAATAAAGGTAAGTTAAAAGAGTTCGGCGAAATTTTTGCCAGCATGGATATCCAGCTGATTTCCCAGGGGGAGTTAAATGTTAGCGATGCGGACGAAACTGGCCTCACTTTTGTCGAAAATGCTATTTTAAAGGCACGTCACGCCTGTGAAGTAACGGGCTTGCCGGCACTTGCCGACGATTCAGGATTAGAAGTAGATGTTTTACAAGGTGCGCCCGGCATCTATTCATCACGTTATTCCGGTGAGGGCGATGCTGCCAACAATCAAAAGTTATTTAAAGAGCTTGATGGTGTAGCCACTGACAAACGCAGCGCTAGATTTCGCTGCGCGCTAGTGTTTATGCGCCACGCTAAAGACCCTACGCCGCTGATTTGCCAGGGGACTTTGGAGGGCAGCATTATCGATACCCTACGCGGTAACGAAGGTTTTGGTTACGACCCATTGTTTTTAGTGGCACCTGAATTAATTGATGGCCGCTCACTCACTTCAGCAGAAATCAGCTCTGTGGAAAAACATCGTATCAGCCATCGCGGTAAAGCCGTTGCTGAATTTATAACTAAAATAGAAAACTACCTGCGCTAATGAAAGACACTGAACAGCATCCACTGCCGCCGCTGGCCCTGTACATCCATATTCCCTGGTGTGTACGTAAATGCCCCTACTGCGACTTCAACTCTCACGCGGTACGTGGTGAAATTCCTGAGGCACAATATGTTAAAGCGCTACTCGCCGATTTAACGCGAGAGAAAAATGCTGCACAAGGTCGCTCTATTAGCAGTATTTTTATTGGTGGCGGCACGCCTAGCTTGTTCAGCGCCAAAGGCATTGCCGATATTTTACAAGGTGCTGAAAAAATCGTGCCCTTTGCCAGCAACATAGAAATCACTATGGAGGCAAACCCTGGCACCTTTGAATCGGAGCGCTTTGCAGGTTTTAAGGCCGCCGGCGTCACCCGTCTCTCCGTGGGTGTACAAAGTTTTAACGACGAACATTTAGTGCAATTAGGCCGCATACATTCTGGCGCAGAAGCGATTGTGGCTATTGAAGCCGCCGCTAAACTGGGCTTTGCACATTTGAATATTGATTTAATGCACGGTTTGGCCAAACAGAGTCCCGCTCAGGCGTTACAAGATCTCAGCACTGGCATTGCCCTAGGTAGCGACCATCTCTCTTGGTACCAGCTAACCATTGAGCCCAATACCGAATTTCATGCCCGCCCTCCAACATTACCAGATTTAGATACGCTCTGGGATATTCAACAGGAAGGGCAGGCACTAATAGCAGCGGCAGGGTTTGTGCAATATGAAATTTCTGCCTATGCAAAAGCGGGTGCTCAAGCGCGACACAATATAAATTACTGGCAGTTCGGTGATTATTTTGGCGTTGGCGCCGGCGCGCACGGCAAGTTGAGTTTTTGGAACGAAGATAAGTCGCAGTTAGAGATAACTAGACGCTGGAAAAAACGCTCACCCAAAGCTTATCTAAGCAGCGTTGATCCCTTGGGCGGGCAAAATATTGTAGCCGCCGATGAACTACCTTTCGAGTTTATGATGAACGCCCTAAGACTCACTGAAGGCGCGCCTATGGAATATTATACCCAGCGCACCGGCCTGCCAATCAGCAGCGTGCAACAAGCACTACAACAAGCACAAGCCAAAGGTTTAATAAAGCCAGGCGATAGAATAGCCCCCACCGAACACGGCGCGCTATTCTTAAACGATTTACTAGAATATTTTGTTTAGAGGTCGTTAGTCAGTTCAAGCCAAATTAAATGTTCACACAAGATGATTGTATTAATTTAACTATATCGCACAAACCTTTTTATTAACCACATATGTCACCGAGAGCAGGCTTTTGATTTTCTCTGTGTAGCGAAGCGCCACTGTGCCCTCTGTGGTAAAATTTCTTTTGTCTTTTGACTATCGACTAGTAACTGACGACTAATAACCTACGACCCAGACCTTCTCCCCTCCTCTATCCTTTTAACCGCTCCAGGCAACTCACTAATACAAGTGATGCTCTGGTCTGCGCTAAAAGAGTGGTTCCATGGTTGCGTGATCACATTCACCCAGATAGTCGCCATCCCCAATTCCTGTGCGCCCTGTACATCAGTTATCGGATTATCGCCAATATGAATGACTTGCTCCGGCTGTAAATTAGTGTGTTCTAACATCGCCTCAAAGATGCCGGGATGTGGTTTTGCAACACCTACTTGATGCGCATTAAACTCAAAATCTAAGTGCTTGCTCAAGCCCACTTTATCAATTTCAGCATTGCCATTAGTGATAGCTCCCATCAGATAACCTTGTGCTTTAAGCTGGTCGAGCGCTTTCCATACATAGGGAAAATAATCCACTAACTGGCGCGCCTGTAAGGCGATAGCAAAGCCTTCTGCCGCTAGCAGTGACACTTGCGACTTGTTGTAGCCACAACGCGCTAGCGCTATTTGCAAGCCCTTGATCCGTATATCTGTAACACTGTGTGCTAAATGCGGATAATCGGCGACGACTTCTTCGCGCAACAATGAAAAGTTCTCCAGTGCAAATTGCTCGGTATAAGCGGGGGCATTCGCCGCTAGCCACTGATACAAAGTGGCATCCATGTTCTTAATGACAGGTCGGATATCCCAGAAGGTATCATCTAAATCAAAACTTAAGCACTTAATCATGTTTATCTGCCTTTAAAGAAAGCTGTTGATAGGTTGCCAGCAAACTCGCGCTGCGGGAATCGTCATTGCGGCTATTAACCGGCACTACGATTTTGTTGGCATGTAGCGCGTCCTCTTGCCGAAATAGAAAATCACGTTGTAACATCTTTGCCGTTAAAGCAGAGATACCACGCAATCGACCTACTTTATTAATCACCAATTGCACTGCACGCAAACTCAGTCGTCTACCTCTTTGAGAGATAAACAATCCCTGATCGTAAGTGACGATAGCAACGCGCTCACTAAGCCATTCCTGTAAGGTAGCTAAAGAGCCAGAGGGTAGCTCAAAACTGCTATTGGCAATGCCTCTTTGGCTTATGTGTAATTGACTATTGGCCAAATCTACCGAGAAAAGATCTAACTGCAACAGCTGAGGAAGCGTAATTTTACAGTTAAGCACTATCGTCAAAATGGCCTTATCACGACGGGCAATGAAATTTTCTGCGCTATAATCCAGTAGCTGTTGGTGGTCAATATCCACCATGGCTGGTGTGTGGGAGGTTTTCTGTACTGATTCATACCCAACTAAAGGGTCAATATCAAGTAATGACTGGCGCCGAAGAAAATCAAAAAAACCGCGCAAGCTACTGTATCGACGAGCGATGGTCGCTTTACTTAGCGTTGGAAATTGCACATCATTTAAAAAAGCCTGCGCTTGCACACAGCTAATGTCGGCCCAACTGAGCAGACGATAGTCTGCAATAAAACCACAAAACAGCGTCAAATCACTGCGATAATTAATCAAACTACTATCGCTGATGCGCCGCTGGTGTTGTAGGTAACGTAGATAGTCTTCGATGGGGGTGATTAAACTAGTGCTTGGTTTAAAAGATCCCATCTTGAATAAATACTAGCTAATATTATCTTGTTTGGAATGCAATATGCGACTGGCGACACGGCTCAGAACTTCTCCTACGTAGCTTAAGAACATAGTGCCCTGGCTGCTTTGGAAATACTCCGCATCGTAGCTACCTATGCCCAGCAGTCCGATAGTTTCACCTTGCACTAGTGGGATAACCGCCGCCGATTGAATCATCGGGGCGCGATCAGCAAAGAGAAAGTGATTTTCAGCGGCGGATAAGTTTCCGCAGCTCGGTATATTTGACAGCATTAACGGCTCGACAATACCTGCCATTTCGCGCGGCATCATACGACGGTTGTTGACCGTTAGCTGATTGTCGGAAAATAAAATCAGTGAAGTTGCATCGCCAAAAAAATCCCGACACAAGCTCTCTTCCAATGCATCGCCTAAATCATCAAGGCTCTGGGCATCTAGTAGTGCCAATACCATGCGCTTGGTTTTTTCAAACTGCACATCGTTGTGTCGTGCTGCATCGCAAAAATCAGATAAGTGTAAGGTCAGCTTCTTATTTTTCTCACGCAGCATGGATGACTGACGCTCGACAAATGATACTGCACTACCAGATTCATGTGGCACCACCAGCACTTCTAACAAGTGTTGATATTCCACGAAAAAATCTGAATCTGTTTTCAAGTACTCAGCAACTTGCTCGCGAGTTAAGCTGATAGCATCACTTGGTGACTGATTTTCTGGGTTACTCATACAAACATCTTTCCTTCAAATACATTAGTGGCTGGTCCTGTCATAATCACAGGATCAGTATCCCCTGCATCCCAAAATATTTCTAAGCTGCCACCAGTGACATTTACTGTCACTTTCGCATCCAGCAATCCGAGTTTTCTCCCGGCAACGACTGCCGCACAAGCACCGGTGCCGCATGCTAGAGTTTCACCGACAGAGCGTTCATAAACACGGAGTTTAATTTCACTGCGACTGACAATTTGCATAAAGCCAATGTTGGCACTCTCAGGAAAAACGCCCTGCTGTTGTATTGCAATACCTAAGCGTTCAACGGCTGCAGTAGCGACATCGTCGACCACTAACACACCGTGTGGATTACCCATGGAAACCGCTGATATTTGCAGTGTTTGATGATCAATTTGCAACGGATAGCTAGCTTGTTGCTGCTCGGCAATAAAAGGAATCTGCGCTGGCGTTAATATCGGCGGGCCCATATTCACTTCCACCTGGCGGTCATCACGTATCGTCAACAGCATATTGCCTTTAGCTGTTTCGACATTTAACTGCGTTTTAGCACTTAAGCGTTTGTCTCTCACAAACAACGCAAAGCAGCGCGCACCGTTGCCGCAGTGTTCAACTTCAGAGCCATCACTGTTAAAAATGCGATAGCGAAAGTCCATATCCGGGTTGGAGGGAATCTCAATGATCAACAATTGATCAAAACCAACTCCCAGCTTGCGATCTCCCAAACGTTTTACCATTGCCGGGTTAAATTTGTAGCGCTGGGTGACTAAATCAACCACCATAAAGTCATTGCCAAGCCCGTGCATTTTGGTAAAACGTAATAACATTGTACTGTCCAGTTCTCTTATGATTTCTACTTAACGACTAGGTTATGCAGAGATCTATTCTTGATTAATAAAGCTACTATGCCCACTTAATACTTAATTGATACCTCAGCATAACGTAGCGAACGAAGATAAGACAAGGCAAAAATCGGCGAAATAGCGGAGTTTACAGATGTAAATGAGCATTTCTAGGATGATTTAAGCACTACTTAATTCATCTTTATTGAGCCGGTTTTTAACCCCGTATTTTCGGGTGCAGTAGTTATGCTAGGTCTCTAATTAGGTAGTAATTTCTCACCTTTGATCAAATCGGCAAAGCTCTCGCGCGCACGTATTTCATATGCTTGATTATCGTCAACCATTACCTCAGCAGCGCGTGTTCTAGTGTTGTAGTTAGAACTCATAGTAAAACCGTAGGCACCGGCTGAACACACCGCTAACACATCCCCAGCACAGAGACTAAGTTCGCGATCTTTACCGAGAAAATCACCGGTTTCGCACACGGGACCGACGATATCATAACGGTGTTTAACCGCATCTGTACTGCCTGCTTCGCGCAGCATTAAAGGGACTATTTCAAGGTAGGCGCTATACAGTGCCGGGCGCAACATATCGTTCATCGCCGCATCGACAATGGCAAAATTTTTGCTCTCATTGTGCTTTAGGTATTCAACTTCTGTCAGCAATACCCCAGCATTGGCCACAATAGAGCGACCAGGTTCAAAAATTAGCTTTAGAGGTCTGTCGCCTATTTTTTCAAGCACAGCAGCAATATATTCACCTGGAGTTGGCGGTACTTCGTCGGTGTAACAAACACCTAATCCGCCGCCCAAGTCTAAGTGTTCAATACTAATGCCCGCTTCTTGAAGCTGGTCTATTAATGTTAATAACTTGTCCATCGCGTCCATAAAAGGCGCTATTTCAGTCAATTGACTGCCAATATGACAATCCATACCGATAATTTTTACGTGCTTTAAACTGGCGGCGCGCTGGTATATACGCAGCGCATCATCGATGGCGATGCCAAATTTATTTTCTTTTAATCCGGTGGATATATAAGGGTGGGTACCCGCATCTACATTGGGGTTAACCCGAAAAGAGATCGGCGCCACTTTGCCCTGTTGCGCTGCCACTTGATCGATACGTTCAAGCTCAGCTTCGGATTCTATATTAAAGCAGTGAATACCCACTTCTAAGGCGCGTCTAATTTCAACCGACTGCTTGGATACTCCTGAAAAAACCACTCGCTCAGCTTTACCACCGGCTTTTAATACACGTTCTAATTCGCCTTGTGATACCACATCAAAGCCTGCACCTAAGCGCGCGAGGATATTTAACACGGCCAAATTACTGTTGGCTTTAATCGCAAAACAAACCATGTCATCGCGCCCTTCTAACGCATTGGCATAAGCTAAATAAGCGACTTCAATAGCCTCTCTAGAATAGACATAGGTCGGGGTACCGAACTGGCGAGCCACTTCGCTCAGAGGCAGGTTTTCACAGTGCAGTTTATTATCGCGGTACTCAAAGCTATCCATCTATTTTTTCGCCTTCATGTTAAATTCTATGCTACTTTATTCGCCCTGAGGCTGTTCAGCAGTTTCACTACTGTTTACTTGCTCAGCCTTTTCCAGATACAGCGCGCCTTTTTGGCCACAAGCTGCCAGCAATAAAATACTGGTAAACGCTGTGAGCTTCAATAACTGTTGGCTCTTTTTTACGCATATCATCATGTTTTTTATCCTGTTTCAGTAATGTACTAAAAAGCTGATGATTATAGCGAATTTATCGCCTCACATCTGCTCCTTTTGCATAGTTAGTGCGCAGTGTTTTTCTCTAGCGTGGCCAGCAACACCCGCTCAATACTATGCAAAAGTATTTGAGTAGCTCCACGCTGTGACTCCACATGTGCTTTAGCGCTGTTACTCATTGCTGTTATTCGCTCTGGGGCGGCAAATAGAGCTTGCAGCTGCACTTGTAAAGCGGCGTAATCCGCTACGCTGCGCATCCCACCAGCAGCTTCAAGGGCGGGACAGATCACCGAAAAGTTGTACTGCTCGGGTCCCATCAATACAGCAGTGGCAACACTCGCAGGCTCTATGGGATTTTGCCCGCCAACACTGATGAAACTGCCACCCACTATCGCCACATCGGCCACGGCATATAACATGCCCAACTCACCCATGGTATCGCCAATATAGATCTGGCAGGTTTTGTTAGGAGCCGACTCTGAACGTTTGAGTACTTGGGAGGAATAATTGCCGGCGAGTTCCGCCACCGCTTTAAAACGTTCCGGATGACGTGGCACGATGATTAACAGTAAATTGGGCTGTGACTGCCAAAGCGCGGCCATCTGTTCTAGTACCCCATACTCTTCACTCTCGTGGGAGCTGCCCAAAATAAGCACGGGGCGAGCGCCTATTTGCTCTCGCAGTAATTGCACTTTGGCTGGTATTTTTGCATCTATTTCTAAGTCGAATTTGATACTCCCGCTTATTAATAAGTTTTCTGCGGGTAGCCCCAGCTGGGTAAATCGATCGCCATCGATTTTATATTGAGCGACTAACAGCGAGATCTGGCGCAACATTGGTTTGCTTAACACTGAAACTTTGGCATAACCCGCTGCCGATTTCTCTGACATGCGTCCATTGGCTAACATCACCGGTATGCCACGCGCTGCGCATTTGGCTAACATATTCGGCCACAACTCGGTTTCAACGATCAATAATCCCAATGGCCGTTGGCGGGTTAAAAACCGGCTCACGGCGCCAGGCTGATCGTAGGGGCAGTACTGGTGCCACAGCTGTGGAAAATCTTTAAATAGTTTGGCTACTCTATCGGCACCTGTAGGGGTCGAGGTTGTCACTAAAATGGGTAATTCTGGATAACAAACCAGCAGTTGTTTGAGCACAGGCGTTATGGCGACCACTTCCCCTACGGACACTGCATGTACCCAAAGTGGGGCGGTCTCTGACGTTTTTTCGGCAAAGCCAAAGCGCTCGCCTATGCGTTGGCGGTACGCAGGTGCTTGTTTTCCACGGCGCCACAACTTTAATAATAACAGCGGCGTTATCAGGTAAAAAAAACAACTGTAGATCAATCGCAACAGACTCGCTCCTAGCCAGTGATAGAGAATGGTGGATTATAGTTTATCGCGCCCGCCAGATCAGTTAGAATTTACGCAATTAATCAACAACTCCGTAGCAAGCTGCGGATAATGAATTCGCTGATGATTTAAGCTCCGCCTAATTCATCTCTATTAAAAGCGTTCATTCTGACTTCTCTCTACTCTAGAGGCACTACCTACATGTCGACATATTTAAATGCTCTCGAGCGCCACCAGCAGCTGTTTCAAAACATGACGCAGTGCGAGAGCGCTCTGCAACTATTAGCCGACCAAGTCGATGCATGCTTTGCCAGTGGTGGAAAGCTATTGTTCATCGGTAATGGTGGTAGCGCCGCTGACGCTCAGCATCTAGCCACTGAATTTGTAATACGCTACAAGGAAGAGCGAGCACCATTAGCCGCTATAGCACTCACCACCGATACTTCAATGTTAACAGCTCATGCTAATGACTTTTCTTACGATACCGTATTTAGTCGCCAAGTAGCCGCTCTGGCTAGGCCTGAGGATATTTTGATTGGTATCTCCACCTCTGGTAATAGTGCCAATATCATTGATGCTATTCAAACCGCACAAGCCATCGGCACTAACACTTGGGCCTGGACAGGTCAGAGCGGCGGTAAGTTAAAGGCTATCGCCGACCACTTATTAGCGATCCCCGCGACCGAGACTGCTCGTGTGCAAGAGGCGCATATCTTTGCCGGCCACTGGCTCTGTGAAGATGCGGACCGCCGAGCGCTCGCCAGAGGCTAGTGACAAAAAAATGAAGCTGATTATTTTAGATCGCGACGGCGTTATCAATGTCGACAGTGACAATTACATCCGCACTGTCGATGAGTGGGTTGCATTGCCTGGTAGCATTAAGGCCATCGCCGAGTTATCTAAGGCCGGTTACAGTATCGCCATCGCCACCAATCAATCGGGCATAGGCAGAGGTTATTACTCTTTAACAACACTAACCGCCATGCACCAAAAGATGCTCGAGTTAGTGAAGGCTTTAGGAGGCGATATCGCGCAGATTGTCTACTGTCCACACTTACCGGATGATCAGTGCTCCTGTCGAAAACCGTTACCGGGGATGTTACAACAAATCCTCCAGCATTATCCGCATGACATTGATGCGTGCTTTATTGGCGATAGTTTGCGAGATATAGAAGCGGCACAGGCGATTAATATGCCAGCTATGCTGGTAAAAACCGGCAAGGGGCAACGCAGTGTAGATCAGGGCATTATCGGCGCAGACATTCCAATATATGACGATCTTTTACATTTCAGCCAACAACTTTTAACCCGCTAAACAGAGATTGTAAATGAAAAAACTTCACACCGACATTGTCATTGTAGGCGGCGGCATAGCGGGCCTTTGGCTGCTTAATAGTTTAAGCAAGCAGGGCTTTGATGTACTGTTGCTGGAAGCGGATAGCATAGGTGGCGGACAAAGTGTGCGCTCTCAGGGCATCATCCACGGCGGCATTAAATACGCCCTTAATGGCGTGTTATCCCAGGCCTCTGATAGCATCAAAGACATGCCGCTGCGCTGGAAGAAATGCCTAACAGGTGACGGTGAGTTAGATTTACGCGGTGTGACCCAGCTCAGTGATGCTCACTACTTATGGTCGCAGCGTTCGCTTGGCGCCAAGATCACCTCCTTTTTTGCCAAAAAAGCCATGAGCGGTCGGGTCGACAGCGTGGCTACAGCCAATTATCCAGCGGTGTTTGCTCATCCTGAGTTTAAAGGCAATCTTTATAAGCTTAACGAAATCGTTTTAGACGTGCCCTCACTAATGGCCAAGCTTACTGAGGGCTATCAATCACGCATTCTGAAAATTGATACTAAACACGGCAGCTGGACAAAAAATTCAGACGGTAATATCGAGACTTTCACCACTGCTGCGCAACAGCTTAACATCAGTGCTCAACACTTTATTTTTGCCGCGGGAGAAGGTAACGGCCAAATTTTAGAAGCCCTCAATATTGAGCGACCCAAAATGCAGTTGCGCCCGCTACACATGGTAATGCTGACTCATGAAACAGATTTAAGCATCTACGCCCATTGCATTGGCGCCAGCAGCAAACCACTGGCGACTATTACCCATCACCTCAATGCCGATGGCAGTTTCACTTGGTACTTTGGCGGTGACATTGCAGAATCCGGAGTGGAGCGTGATAGTGCAGCGCAAATTGATAAAGCCCAGCAGCTAATGGCCAAAATATTGCCATGGGTGACTCTTAAAAATCCTATTTGGAGTACTTTACGAGTAAATCGAGCAGAACCTAAACAGAGCGGCCTCACTCGACCAAATGCTGCTTTTGTGCACAGTGAAGACAATTTCTCTCTTTGTTGGCCGACTAAACTTGCACTAACGCCCGACTTAAGCGATCAGGTGATTGCCTCGTTAGCACAACGACAGATCACCGCCAAATTTAAGCTGACGGAACAGCATCTGCAGAATATTGGTCATCCACAAGTTGCAGCTACCATTTGGAGTAAGCAATGAGATATCGCGAAATTGCCGACACTGGTGTCAATGTCAGTGCGATTGGCTTTGGTACGGTCAAGATAGGTCGCGATCAAGGCGTTAAATACCCGCAGAGCTTTGTCATTCCCGATGACAAGCAAGTGCTTAATTTATTGTCAATCTGTACAGAGCTAGGGATCAACTTGCTGGATACCGCCCCCGCCTATGGCAACAGCGAGCAGCGCTTGGGGCAATTGTTATCGCCTTCACAGCGTCAAGACTGGCTGATCAGCTCTAAAGCAGGCGAGGAGTTTGACGAAAACAGCGGCACTTCCCATTACGATTTTAGCGAGCGCGCTATCATTGCCAGTGTAGAACGTAGCTTGCGTCGTTTAAAGACAGACTATCTCGACATTGTGATGATCCACTCCAACGGTGATGACTTAGATATTATCGAGCGACAAGGAGCACTAGCCACTCTTGCTAAACTGAAACAAGCCGGAAAAATTCGCGCTACTGGCATGTCGACTAAAACCATCGCTGGGGGTATCGCAGCGCTAGAGCACAGCGATTGCGTCATGGTGACTTACAACCTAAATGAGCGCAGCGAGCGCGAAGTGATCGAATACGCACACCTGCATAACAAAGGTATTTTTATCAAAAAAGCCTTTGCCTCTGGGCATTTATCTAGTGAATCAACCGACGCTGGTGAAGATTCCATTGTCGCGAGTTTCAAGTTGATTTTTTCCGAGGCCGGCGTAAGCAGTGCAGTTATAGGTACTATCAATGAGAACAACCTACGGGAAAATATTGAAAAGTATCAGCAAGTCATTAAAGAAATAAGTTAAATAAAAAAGCTGCGAAGTTGAGATCGCAGCTATCTTAAATGGAATTAGAGATTACTCCTCGCCCTTAATTTGCTCGACAATCGCCGTGGTTGAACAATTATCCAGTAAGGATAGCACTTGTACATCACCGCCATAACTGCGCACAAAATCACCGCCCACTACGCCTTCAATACCATAGTCGCCACCCTTGACCAAAATATCAGGACGAATTAACTCCAGTAAATGCTCTGGGGTTGGCTGATCAAAACAGACCACCCAGTCCACTGCCTCTAAGCTCGACAATACAATCATGCGCCGATCTTCAGTATTAATAGGTCTTCCCTCGCCTTTCAAACGCTTTACAGAAGCATCACTGTTGATAGCTACTACCAAGCGCTGCCCCAACTCTCTAGCTTGCTCTAAATAACCAACATGCCCAGCGTGCAAAATATCGAAACAACCATTGGTAAAGACTATTTTCTCACCCGCCAAACGCGCATCTTCGATGGCGATGGCCAATTGTTCTTCACTGACCACGCCACGTGCACTGCGCTGATTCGCGGCAATTTCACGTCGGATTTCAGGGCCAGATATAGCATAAGTACCCAACTTACCAATGGCGATACCCGCCGCCATATTGGCAATAGCCACTGCGTTTTGCATTTCCTCGCCAGCCCCTAGCGCAGCCGCTAAAGTAGAGATGACCGTATCCCCTGCCCCTGTCACATCAAAAACTTCGTGAGTGCGTGCCGGAAAATGCACTTCAGTGCCTTCTTTGTATAATAGAGTCATCCCTTTTTCACTGCGGGTAATCAGCAAAAACTCTAGCGCTAGCTCTTTGATTAACGCGCTACCACGACTGATCACTTGCTCTTCAGTGTGACACTTGCCCACCACTGCCTCAAACTCAGACATATTTGGCGTTAGCAGCGTTGCGCCTTTATATGGACGGTAGTCACTGCCTTTTGGATCTACCAGTACCAACTTATTATGCGCTTTCGCTAGCGCAATGATGCTCTGACAATCACTCAGTGTACCTTTGTCATAATCGGAGATAATCAACACGTCGCTATCTGCAATTTTCGCGGCTACCGATGCCTGAATTGCCGGCGCATAATCACTGCTAAAGCGCTGTTCAAAATCCATCCGTAATAGCTGCTGGTTGCGGCTAATCGCACGCAACTTCATGATGGTAGGCTCTGAATCTGTTTGATTAAAATGACAGGCAACGCCTGCAGCTTTTAAACGCGCTTCAAGTACTTGTGCAGCCTCATCACGCCCCACAAGCCCTAACAGATGTGTGCTGGCACCGAGCGCCGCTGTATTTAAAGCTACGTTGGCTGCACCACCAGGCCTGTCATCTTGTTTAGATACTTTAATGATTGGCACTGGTGCCTCTGGAGATACTCGTTCTGTGGCGCCGTGCCAGTATCGATCTAACATGATATCGCCCACCACTAAAATGCGGGTTTTAGCAAATTCTGGCATTCTTAACTCAAGCAAAGTCGCTCACTCCTAAAGTGTATAATTTTATCCATCGGTTGGCACCGTTTCGTTATCAAAGCCTTGCTGATGCAACTGCGCATAAAGGCCCTGCTTGTCTAATAGTTGCTGGTGAGTACCGCGCTCTACTATTGCACCGTTATCCATGACTAAGATAGTATCGGCGTTTTGGATAGTAGATAGACGATGGGCGATCACTAAAGTAGTGCGATCTTTCATTACTCGCTCCAACGCCTGCTGGATGTAACGCTCGGAATGATTATCCAGTGCCGAGGTCGCTTCATCGAGAATCAATACCGGTGCATCTTTGAGGATTGCGCGAGCAATGGCTAAGCGCTGGCGCTGGCCACCAGATAACATCAATCCTTTCTCGCCTAGTGGGGTATGCATCCCCTGAGGTAGCTTATCGACAAACTCAGTGGCATTAGCCGTCTCAAGTGCCGCTAATACTTCACTATCGGTTTTTTCACTCAAACTGCCATAGGCAATATTACTTTTAATGGTACCGGAGAAGAGCACTACTTGCTGATTAACGATGGCTATCTGCTCGCGCAAATTAGACAATTTATAGTCGTTAAGTGCCACGCCATCCAAATTAATACTGCCGCTGCTATATTCAAAAAATCGTGGAATCAAATTCGCTAAGGTACTTTTACCACTGCCTGAACGCCCCACCAGCGCAATAGTTTGTCCTGCTCTCATAGAGAAGTCTATGTCTTTTAATACCTGAGTGTCTGTGTAGCTAAAGCTAACGTTATTAAAACTAAGCTCACCCTTAGCGCGCTCTACAATAACTTCACCTTTGTCTATCTCTGACTCGGCGTCTATCACTTCAAACAAACTATTGGCAGCAGTAATGCCACGTTGCAGCGGCCCATTAATTTCGGTCAAGGCGCGCAGTGGTTTAGCAATCAGGCCCGCGGTGATCAAGAACGCGACAAATTCACTGCCGGGCATTTGCTCCATAAACCCAGGATAGAGCGCTACAAAAATTAGTAGCGCCAGCGCAATTGACACGAGCATTTGTACGACCGGTGAATTTAGCGCTGAAGTCACCGTCATCTTTAATGACTGGCGTCTAAAATCGTCACTGGCACGATTAAAACGCGCCAATTCGCTCTCATAGCCGCCGAAGGTTTTTACCACTTCATTACCCTGCAAGCTTTCACTGGCGGCATGCGTAATATCTCCGATGGAACTCTGCATGTTTTTCGCCAGCTTGCGAAAGCGCTTTGAGGCAATACTAATAGTAATGGCGATAAAGGGGCTGGATGCAAAAAACAACAGTGCCAACTGCCAGTTGAGATAAAAAAGATAGGCAACTAACCCCAATACCGTCGCTCCCTCCCTCACCAAAGTACGTACTACAGAGGTGCATGCGGAGGTTACTTGTTCAACATTGTAAATCAATATTGCCAGAAAGTGTCCTGAGTCCTGTTGCAAATATTGCTGGCGAGGCAACTGTAAAATCGATGAAAATATTTGCTTACGCAATTCATACACTACATTAAAAGCGACTCTATCTAGACAATAAGCTCCAACGAAACTACCTAACCCGCGGGCAAAAGTGATCGAGATGATGGCTACTGGCAAAATTATATAAGCATTACCGGAGGGTTCATCCATCTCCGAGACAATTTTTTCCATTAAGATGGCGAAGCCTGTCTGGGTGAATGCGTAGAGGATGTAGCCGACGATACTTAATGAGAAAAAGCCGAGATAAGGTTTTAAATAACTTAATAGGCGTTTATAAACTTGCCAGGGGGATATTTTCAATACAATTAACCTATAAAATTTTAACAAAACCGCACTGGGGTAGCGCCTATTCCATCAACTGAATATAATAAGGAAGTAGCGCACAAGTATACAATGCCTCTTTCTTTTCGCTACATCTTAATTTTATTGTAACTTAATTTTTGGCGGGATAACCTTTAACTATTGTGAATGATCAAAAAAAAGATTGGCCTGCACTGCTTACCTTAGCTTTAATCCGCGCCTTGGCGAAACTTCCCTTTAAAGCCGGACTTAAAGTGGGTGCCTTTCTCGGACACACGCTGCGGATACTCGCGGTAAAAAGACGTAAAGTTACCGAAGTTAATATCCGCCTTTGCTTTAAAGAGCTCTCTTCTGCTGAGCAGAGGCAACTGGTAAGAGATATTTTTGTCGCCAATGGTATCGGCCTAGTTGAAACGGCCTGGGCACACTATGGGGATAAAACTATGTTTGATGGCCGCGTAGAAATAATTGGACAGCAGTTATTGGATGATGCTCTGGCCAAAAAACGTGGTGTAGTGTTGCTCGGCGCACATTTTAGCACCCTAGACTTAGGAGGATTATTATTCTCCTATACCAAAGCACCGCTAAATACTTTGTACCGACAGCACAATAATCCAGTGCTAGATAAAGCTATTATTGAAGGACGCTCCAAGTTCTGTACACCGATTGAGCGCAAGAATATGCGTTTGGTGATTCGCAAACTCAAAGATAATCAGTGCATTTGGTTTGCCCCAGATCAAGACTTACGTGGCAAGGGCAACGTTTTCGCCACCTTTTTCGGCCAAACTGCTGCAACAGTGACAGCAACTACCAACTTTGTACGTTTTAATGACTCGCCTATACTAATGTTAGCCCACTATCGCAAACCCGATAACAGCGGCTACATTTTGGAGTTTAGCCAATTGGAGGATTGTGACCCTAAAGATAAGGCACTGCTTGCCCAAGTGGTGAATAACTGTATTGAAAAAGCGGTCAGGAAATACCCAGCGCAGTATATGTGGATGCACAAACGTTTTAAAACGCAACCGGATGGGAAGCACCAGCTGTATAAGTAATTTCTTAACTGGTGATTTCTTCAGTTTTATCGGGCAAGTTCTTCTCTTGATCTCTGTAGCTGTTGGCAAATAATGCCACCAAAATAATCAGCATACCCGAGTAGAGAATTACACCGCCATTTCTAAGATAAAAAGACAAGGTAATATTTGAGACGGCAAAGTAAACGCCAAAAACCACTAAGCTCAAAGCAATCACATCAACTTTTATAGTCCTTTGGCGTAGCTTTTGTACACCGATATAAACTGGGAAGCCTATAAAAATTATTATCACGGCAAGCCCCAGTATTCCACGACGCACCAAAGCGTTCACATAAGCGCTGTGTGCATTGTCATACTTATCAACGGAAGGAGCAATTTTACCTTGTTGAACAAGGCTTGATTTTTGACTTTGAAAACCCTCAAAACCAACCCCAATGATAGGGCTCTGACTGGCGATGATGAGCCCTGATTTCCACAGTTCTAATCTTACACCAGTTGAGGTATTAGAATTTCCATCAAAAAAGTAACTATCAAAATTCTTAATAGCGGTATCAAATCTGCTAACGACACTTGTAGACGGAAGCCATATAGCCCCCGTTGTCACTATTAAAACAAAAATTATAATGGCTGTTTTGGCTTTTCCCGCAATTTGTCTTCGATAGCAATATGCAATAATAAGAACCAGTATAGGCAATGGGATAAACGCTCCTCTAGATATTGTTAGCCCAGAGGTATAAAACGCTCCACACACTCCAATCACAGCGAATATCGCCAAATATTTTCCATATTTTATCTTTTGATAAATTAACGGAATATAAAGCAGTAACATAGTGGCGTAAATAGCAGCAACCGAGCCCAATCTAATCGGATTTATGTTTGTTCCGATACGCCATTTTACCAAATAGGCATGCTCATATAACCCTAGCGTCAATAAACCAAAACAGCCGACTATCAACCCTAACGCCACTGTTTTAAATTCTATTTTTGCAAAATTTAACAGCAGTATACAAGGCGCCAATAACAACGCTTTAGACGCTTCACCTGCCCTGTTAATGGATAATTCAAAATACCAAACCTCCATAAGCACCGACAAGAAATACAGTACTAATACAACAATCAAACCCTTTTCATATTTTGAGAGAGTAATTTTATTACGTATCTCACTACTCAATAAAAACAAACAGCCGAGTAACATTATCGAGCCACTGAGTGAATAGCTGCCTTTGAAGGTTGAGGAGAGCGCCAAGAAAGTAAAGACTGAAAAAGTAACATACGCTTTGGCGAATACTGGCAAAGAAACTCTAAAGGGCAAGATATTACCTACTGCTGAGAGCTGTTGATTAGCTGATGAAATTCATGCCAGACAGTACTTGGAGTCAAAGCACTAAATATTTTTGGCTCTACATCTACACCCGTGAAAGTATAGTCACTCGCCTGCAACACTTGCTGATGCTTACCATAGCCGCCAACCAAACCTGGGTCTGTGGGACCAAACAAAGTCAGGTTGGGTTTATCCAATGCAGCACTTAAATGAGACAATCCGGTATCTACTGAAATACAACCTGCTGCATCTGCAATCACTTGCGCCACTTGCGACAAAGACAACTTATCTAACACTGTTACTTTTGGATTACCAGCGGCTAGTTCTATAGCTCTAGCAAGCTCTGTATCACTCCCCCAGGGCAACTTCACTTGCCATCCCTGTTCCGTCGCCATTGTAATGAGTTGCTGCCAATATACTTGCGGGTAGTGTTTATCAAATCGGGTGGTACCATGATTAAACACTAGATATTCTGATTTTTCGTTGCTGGAGAAATACGAAGATATATTAAAATCTCCCTGCTGCTCCTTTTCCAGTGAATACCCTAGCGAGAGCGCAAACAATTGTCGAGTACGCTCTATAGCGTGCTGATCTTTTGCCACGTTAATTGGCTGCTGATAAAAACGGCTCGCCAGCGGCTCTTTAGCACTGTCTTTATCTAGCCCATAACTCTTACCCCGGGCATTTCTGACCACTAATGCGGCGCTTTTTAATAACCCTTGGGCATCGATGACTGCATCGTAGTGCTGTGCTTGCAGTTGTTGTTTAAACGCCTGCCACTGACCGCTACGCCACGCTTGAATAGGATGTTTTCGCCAACGTCTAATAGCAACAGGGATGACGTTATCCACCGCAGCGTGCCAGCGAGGAATCTCTTGAAAACCCTCTTCTACCACCCAATCAAAGCGGATCCCCTCAATGGCGCGCATCGCATCTGTTAAAGCGGGTAAGGTGTGAATAATATCCCCCATGGAGGAAGTTTTGACGACTAATACTCGCATTGGACACCCAGAAGTTGCAGTTTTTCCAGCACCAGCTGTGGTGTTATATCAATCATGCTCTGATGATAACCTTGCTCAGCATCACCTTTGCGCGCTTTGATAAAACCATCGATGAGTCTTATCACCTCGCAGTTATCACTCAGTGGCGGGGTAAAATCTGGGCTGGTAGGCCCGTAGAGTGCAACCAAAGGGGTACCAACGGCGGCGCCAATGTGCATCAAACCAGAGTCATTTGAAACAATTGCTTGGGCTTTCGCCAAGATATCTATGGCTTGAGTCAGGCTGGTTTGTCCTGATACATCGACAAACTTGCCAAGTTCTACTTCACTCAATAGCGATTTTATTTGGCCGATTGCCGCGCTATCTTTAGCAGAACCTAAACAAAATATTTGTTTACCCTCAGCAATTAATAGGGAGGCTAGCTTGGCGAAATGAAAGTGTGGCCAGCGTTTAGCGGGACCAAATTCAGCCCCTGGACAAAACGCTACAACATCATTATTCAGTGAAAATTGTTCACACACTGCCTGCTGTTGCGATAAATCTACCGTTAGTTTTGGTCTAAGTAGCTGCTGCAGTTCGGTAGCGGAGTCTTTTTTCGGCTCAGCGAGAGCAATATAACGCTGCACCATTAGCGGGAAGGCCGTGGTATCCAACTTGCGCCTATCATTGAGCAGGCCGTAACGCATCTCGCCATGCCATCCGGTGCGTCTCGGTATTTTGGCCATCCAAGGTACTAGAGCTGATTTTAAAGAGTTAGGCAGCACAATCGCTTGATCATAACCTTTAGCGCTTAAAGTCGATGCCAACTCCTTGCGCACAGACCACTGTAGCGACCCATGGCCCACCGGCATCGCAATGGCCTGATTAATTTGTGGCATGCGTGCCAATACTGGTCGACACCAATCAGGCGCTAATACATCAATATTACAATCTGGGTGGTCGGCTTTAAGTCTAAGTAACAGCGACTGGCTCATCACCATGTCCCCGACCCATGAGGGGCCTACTACCAGTATGTTCAAATCACGCCTTCCAAAATTCCAATTGCATAGCGGGTCATCATACTAAAAATGAAGCCCCACCCCCAGCATATTAAAAAAAAACTGGTAATTATCTCTTTAGCCAATTCCTTTTTTGCGCTGCGATGATTACAATCATGCTCGATAGACTTACAGTCTTAGCTAAATCGCGAACATCTCACTAACCTGTCAATATTCAAAGCACTAAATTGCTACGTTTTTCAGGTTTTTAATATGGATGTCTGTTAGCAATCATTAGACTATTTTATTAGACAATTTCTTGAGGTTACAAATGGCTGCGTTTGGTACAGTTTTCATGCCACAGATGGCAATTTCTCGTTTCGAAGGATCCCAGTGGAGCCCAGCCGAAATGGTCGCTAGTGATAGCATTACATTGCATCCCGGTGCCCATGTTTTACACTATTCAAGCACTTGCTTTGAAGGCTTAAAAGCTTTCAAGCAGCCAAACGGTAGCATCAAATTATTCCGTATGGATAAAAACATCGAGCGCTTTGCCCAGAGCAGCCGACTGCTGTCGCTTCCCGCCATCGATAAATCCGCTACTGCTAAAATGATTACCGACTCAGTGGCACAATACGCCAGTGAAGTTCCAGCCCCCCCAGGCTCTATGTACATACGCCCCACTCACTTTGGTATAGACCCCGCCATCGGCAAAGCTGCTGCGCCTTCTTTAACTTCTATGCAATACATCTTACTTTCGCCCGTGGGCGAGTACTTTTCAAGCGATGCTGGTGGATTGCGCCTATTGTTAGATGAGACAGGGATGCGCTGCGCACCGCACAACGGCATGATTAAAAGTGGTGGTAACTACGCCAGCGCATTGCGCCCGATTATGGACGCCCGAGATAAATACCAAGCAGATCAAGTACTATTTTGCCCGGGCGGCTTTGCCCAAGAAACCGGTGCCGCTAATTTCCTTCTGATCGATGACGGCGAGATCATTACCAAAGCATTAGATGAAAGCTTTCTGCACGGCGTGACCCGCGATTCCATTTTAACATTAGCGCGCGACATGGGCTTGACCGTTTCAGAGCGCGAAATTTCAGTAGCAGAGTTACTAGAACGCTCTGCCAAACCGGGCTGCGAGGCTGCTCTATCAGGCACTGCTGCTGTACTAGCGCCAGTCGGCACCTTTATCCATAACGATAAAGAATACGTGTTGGGTAATGGTAAAGAGGGCCCTGTCACTAGGAAGTTGCGCCAGGCAATGAATGATATTCAGTGGGGACTTGCAGAAGATAAGCATAACTGGTTAGTAGACGTATAGAGCTTTGGTCTTTGGTCTTTGGTCTTTGGTCTTTGGTCTTTGGTCTTTGGTCTTTGGTCTTTAGTCTTTAGTCTTTAGTCTTTAGTCTTTAGTCTTTAGTCTTTAGTCTTTAGTCTTTAGTCTTTAGTCTTTAGTCTTTAGTCTTTAGTCTTTAGTCAGTTCAAACTAAGTGAATTGCTTAACGAAGCTGTTCATCATTAATTAGTAGCATTACTCTAATTACTTTTACAGCCTCTTATTCACCACAGAGAAACAACAAAGTTCTTTGCCTTTCTCTGTGTAGCGCAGCGCCTCTGTGTTCTCTGTGGTGGAAATTCTTTAGTTTTAGTTTATTAAATAGCGCGCCCATATTTTCCTTACAGCCACCCTGCTATTTTGTAGCTGCTCCACGTCTGTGGTCGTTGCTGAGAGCTCTTGCATAGCATTTCGATGACCTCTACTACGGTATAAAATATAAGCGTCAATTAACTTCCCGCAATCTTCACCTGATATTAATTTCGCAGCACCAATGCTTTGCAGAATTCTCACATTATCCGTGTAGCGAATAATCTCGGGATGCTGGTCACTGAAAGCCAAACAGAAATATTGCACGATAAACTCTATATCAACTATCCCGCCTCGATCTTGTTTTAAATTAAATTGGTTTGCCATCTGTTCTTTAGAGCCCAAATGATTACGCATTTTTTCACGCATTTCACCAACCTCAACTTGTAACTTTTGGCAGTCTCTCGGCTGTTGTAACACTTTATTTCTTATTCTATTAAATTCCCGTGTTAGAGATTCACTACCGCAGACCACTCGCGCTCTCACTAACGCTTGATGCTCCCAAGTCCAAGCTTCACGATGCTGATAATTCTCGAACGCTTGTAGGGTACTGACTAACAAACCAGAGTTACCTGCTGGACGCAATCGCATATCAATTTCATATAACTGTCCACTGGCAGTAAATGTATTCAGCATGTGTATAACTTTTTGGCCTAATCGGGTGAAAAACACCGAATTCGCCACCGGTTTCACTCCTTTGGTATAGGCGTTAGAATCGCTGGCGTGTAAAAACACTAAATCCAAATCCGAGCCATATGAGAGTTCAATCCCTCCAAGCTTTCCGTAGGCCACCACAATAAAATCTCGCCCCTGCTCTACACCTTGTTCATTACAAGGCTGGCCGTGTTTGAGCACTAGCGCGCGCCAGGCAATATCCAACACTCGTTGTAAAATAGCTTCCGCTAACCAAGTCAGATAATCACTGACTTTCATTAATGGTAAAACTCCTGTGATATCACTCGCTGCCACCCTGAGCACATGCGCATGTTTAAAATAACGCAAGCTCTCCATTAACTGCTCTTCATCATCTTCTGCAATACGCAACATCTGCTGGTTCAACTCAGTATCAAGCTGTCGTTTACCAGGCGGGGTATAGAGTGTCTGCGGAGTAATTAACTCATCTAACAGTACTGGCTGTTTGGTGAGCGTCTGTGCGAACCAGCTGCTCGCAGAGCAAAGCTTCACCAGTTGTTTTAATGCATCTGGATTTTCACTCAGTAGCACCAGATAAGCTGAGCGACGCAATATTGCCGCTAACAAGACAAGCACACGCTCAAGCGTTTGTAGAGCGTTGCCTTGTAGGCAGATCTGCCCCAACAACTTAGGTATCACTTGTCTTAAACGCTCTATTGGTATTGGCGAAAGCATTAACACCGCTTTAGATTGCGCCATATCTGTAATAAGTTTTGCGGCCTCTGATGCCTTTTCAAAACCCTTTTCAGCACATAAAGTAGTCGCCTCTTCAGGAGACAGATTCAACTCCCACAACAGTAGCCAATCTGCATCCGCCTTTGAGAGCTTTGACTCTTGCTCACTGTGCGCTAATAATTGTGCGAAATGAAGCCGCACTAACTCTCGGTGTACATCTAACTGCTTTAAAAAAATCCCGCTATCCAAAAAACCTAAACTGACAGCTATCCGCAATAAGCCACGCTCATCATTAGGCAGCTCTTGGGTTTGCCGATCTGCGATAGCTTGTATGGCATGCTCGGTATCTCGCAAGAAAAGATAGGCTGCTCGCAGTTGCTCTACCACTTCATTGGGCATCCCCACCGCTTCATTCAATAGCGGTAGTACCGCTAATAAAGAACGCTGCTGCAGACGCTGATCACGCCCACCGCGAATCAACTGAAACGCCTGCACTATAAATTCAATTTCGCGGATGCCTCCAGAACCAAGCTTTACATTATTAACTAAGCCTTTACGCCGCACCTCGGAATTAATCATCGCTTTCATATCGCGCAGCGATTCAAAAGCGCTGTAATCGATATATTTACGGAACACAAAAGGCCGTAAACCTTGCATTAACTGCTGAGCTTGATCGCTATCTCCTGAAACCACCCGCGCTTTAATCATTGCATAGCGCTCCCACTCGCGCCCATGCTGCTGATAGTAATTCTCCATGGCAGTAAAGCTGCAGGCCAGCGGACTGACAGAGCCAAAAGGCCGCAGGCGCATATCTACCCTGAAGACAAAGCCATCGACGGTGGGCGCATCTAATGCTCGGATTAATTTTTTACCCAAGCGGATAAAAAAGTCCTGATTATCAATAGATTTCGACTGCCCTTGGGTGGCACCATTTTCGGGATAGCAGAACATCAAATCTATATCTGATGATAAATTAAGTTCCCCCGCCCCTAGCTTGCCCATTCCTAGCACCACCATCTGCTGTTCTTGGGCAACCCCTGCTCCACCTGCAGGCGAATATGGCGTACCCCAACGCAGGCACATCCACCCGTAGAGTTTCTTTAACGTTAGATCAATACAGGCATCAGCGAGTGCTGACAATTCTTTAATCGTCGCGGCAGTATCATTTAAGCGGTTCAAATCACGCCAAATAATTCTCACCATCTCTCTCGATCTAAATATTCGTAATTGATGCTCCAGCTCAGCATCTTCTTCAATGTTTTGTAAACGCTTGGCTAATTTAGTCGCATATTCGTCATCAAGATAAACCCTATCCAAATCTCCACTTTCTACTAAGTTGTTAAGAAGGCCTACTTTTAGTACCAGCTGCTCTAGAGCATAGTCACTACCTGCGACAACCACCGCCAGGCACTGAAGCTGATGTTCAGTTAAAACGCAGTGTTCCAAACAGACTGATAACTTGTCCCACTGTTGCTCGATGAATGCATGCAATGCGGGAGGAAATACATTTAGATTGACGCTGGACATAGATTTTCCTAATTTTCGGCTCTGATTCAAATCTTAATTAACATTGTGCGAGTAACTGATAACCTTTTTCTGCCTTACTAATATCACAGGGCGAGAGTTCAGGGCACTGTGCAATTAAAGTTCCTGCAACTTCGTGCAATGCATTGGCGCTGCCACTGATTAATTCTAACTCCAGCTCACAAATAGCAACACGTTGGGAACTCTGCACTGAACTGACATCTCCACGATCAAGTGCCATTTCTATTTGCGATTCCACACCTTGATCATCCCTGTAGCTAAACAGCCAGATGTTGCGGGTGAATTGGGTACAAAACTGCGCTTTTAAACGATCAAACGCAATATCAGCCGGCCAGTGTTCAAGGGGTAATAACTGTGTGTCTAATTGATTCTCTTTAAGCGGCCATTCCCATTCGAAACGTTTGTGTAGCCCTTTATCGCTGACGCCTTTAGTCTTTAAAGTCTGAATAAATAACGCACCATCAGTGCGTATTCTCAAAGCTATCTTGCGGGCATGTAATAGCCAATCAGAGGTATCGTAATAAACATTACTGAGTGTCTTTTTCTCTCTCAGTACCCTGTTTAATGTATTACCTTCCTCTAACCTAACAAAAAACTTACTTAGAAGGAGTTTTTCAACGGCTTTGGGATCTAGACCCAACTTTATTTCAATCTCTTGTTTCAATCGTTAACCACCTATATATCAATCGATTAGATTATAAACATCTCTTTAAATGCCCGACTACTGGCAATAAAAACACCAAAAGGATAACATTTTGCTACAATTTTGTGACATCAGCATTTATACTGCGCAAAATTATAGCTGATGAGGTTTGAGATTATGGTCTCAACGAATCCTTTTACGCAAATGTTTGCACGCTCGCCGTTCAAACCTATGCAAGAACATATCGCAAAAGCGCAGCAGTGTGCAGAGCAATTGATCCCTTTTTTTGAAGCTTCATTTGCCGATGACTGGGAAAGTGCTGAAAAGATCCAACTGAACATCGCTTCTCTAGAGCACCAAGCGGATGATATCAAAAAAGATATCCGTCAATCCCTCCCCAGTGGCTTGTTTTTGCCTGTGCCGCGTACAGATTTATTAAACCTATTGCGCATGCAAGATAAAATTGCCAATACTGCCAAAGACATTTCAGGAATAATGCTAGGCAGAAAAATGACTATCCCAAGCTTAATTCAAGTTGAAATGCTTGAGTTTGTCAAAACAGCCGTGCAAACCTCTCAACAAGCGCTTACCGCACTCAATGAATTAGACGAACTCATCGCCGCAGGATTTCGTGGCCGCGAAGTTCAAATTGTTGAAGCATTGATCGATAAGCTTGATGATTTAGAACACAAAACTGACGACCTTGAACGCCATATTCGCTATTCATTATTTAAAGTTGAAAAAGAGCTCGATCCTATCGACGCCATGTTTCTCTACAAAGTTATCTCATGGACTGGAGATCTCGCCGACCGTGCCCAAGATGTGGGCGGAAGACTTCAATTACTACTCGCTCGTTAGTAGCGTAATCTAAGAGTTATACAAATATGAATATTATTGCTCAGTACGGTGATGTGATCATCATCTTAGCCTGTGTTTTCGGTTTTTTTATGGCCTGGGGAGTTGGCGCCAACGATGTTGCCAATGCCATGGGTACTTCAGTCGGCTCTAAAGCGCTGACGTTAAAACAAGCCATTATGATCGCTATTGTGTTCGAATTTGCCGGAGCCTATTTGGCAGGTGGCGCTGTTACTGCGACTATTCGAAAAGGCATTATTGACCCCACTATACTCGCTGGCGCGCCGGAACTGCTTATTTTCGGCATGATGGCAGCACTACTCGCGGCGGCAATTTGGCTATTAGTAGCGACCTTTTTTGGCTGGCCTGTGTCCACCACACATACTATCGTCGGCGCTATCGTCGGTTTTGCCGCGGTGGGAATATCCCCAGACGCTGTTAACTGGGGAAAAGTAGCTAAAATAGTGGCGAGCTGGGTGGTCTCTCCTCTCACCGCCGGATTCCTCGCATTTTTCTTGTTTAGGTCCGTACAGCGCTTAGTGCTTGATACTAGGAACCCCTTTGAAAATGCGCAGAAATACGTTCCTTTTTACATCTTTTTAGTCGGCTTCATCATCGCCATGGTGACCTTTACTAAAGGGCTAAAACATATAGGCCTAGATTTAAGCTTTGCCAATAGCGCTCTGATTTCTCTAGCTTTCGCTGCGGTTACCATGATTATTGGTAAAATCATGCTCAAGCGAGTCAAAGAGGACAAAGAAGCAGACAAAGAATACCATTTCAGCAGTGTCGAAAAAGTCTTTGGCGTACTGATGATGTTCACCGCATGCGCCATGGCATTTGCCCATGGATCAAACGACGTAGCCAATGCAGTGGGCCCTATCGCCGCGATTGTAGGTATCGTCAATGCCGGTGGTGAAGTATTGCAAAAAACCGCAATGCCTCCGTGGATACTACTTTTAGGTGGTGCTGGTATCGTAACAGGCTTAGTCATGTACGGACACAAAGTCATCGCGACTGTCGGTAACAATATCACTGAACTAACACCTTCTCGTGGCTTCGCTGCAACCCTTGCAGCAGCGGCAACGGTGGTGGTTGCATCTGGCACAGGCTTACCTATTTCGACTACTCATACCTTAGTAGGAGCGGTGTTAGGAGTGGGCTTAGCACGAGGATTGGCAGCGCTTAACCTCAAAGTTATTGGCACTATATTTATTTCTTGGATAGTGACATTACCTGCCGGCGCCGGTCTATCGATTATGTTCTTCTTCATGTTTAAAGGCATCTTTAGCTAAACAAAATCCCGCCTTAAACTACATCTGATTGTCGACATAAACGCAATCAGATGTAGAACTTATACAAAATCCTTAATTGCCTCTCGCCCTCCCTTGTTAAACGCTGCACAATAAGCAATTTCTCTGTTTTGGAGCTAGTTGTGGCCGACACTAACCAATATATAAACTGGTTTCGCCAATCTTCCCCTTATATTAATGCCATGCGTAATAATACCGTGGTTATTATGCTTAGTGGCGAGGCGATTAACGATCCAAATTTTGATAATGTGATCCACGACATTGCCTTGCTCAACAGTTTAGGGATTCGTCTGGTGCTAGTTTATGGTGCCCGCCCGCAAATAGAACTCAAACTCGCGGAACAAGGCCTCAGCGCTCAATTACACCACCGTAGACGTGTCACAGACGCAGTCACTTTACGCTGCGCTATAGAGGCTAGTGGCTCTAATAGAGCTTTGATAGAAGCCAAGCTTTCCATGGGCCTCATAAATACCCCAATGCACGGCGCCAAAATTCGCTTAACTTCCGGCAATTTTATTACCGCTCGTCCCGCGGGCATTTTCGATGGCGTTGACTTATGTTTTACCGGCGAGATAAGACGGGTAGACCACAAAGCAATTTCACAGGTATTAGATCTCGATACTATAGTATTGTTATCGACATTAGGCTATTCACCCACCGGCGAGACCTTCAACTTACCTGTTGAACAAGTAGCTGCCCACGCCGCTATCGCTTTAAAAGCCGATAAATTAATCCTGATGGGGCGCGAACAGGGGATAACCGATAGTTCAGGCAAGACTCGTAGCGAGTTACTTAGCGGCACCGCTTCGCGTCTATTAAACAAATACCAACATCAAATAGCCGATCCGGATCAAGCGCAATCAGAAATTGCCTCGCTATTAGAGACAGCCATCACCGCCTGCGATGCCGGAGTACCGCGCTGCCATTTGGTATCCTACAGAAAAGATGGCGCCATATTGGCCGAACTCTATACCCGCGACGGCAGTGGCACTATGGTCACAGAAGAGTCCTATGAGCAAGTGCGTCACGCTTGCGTTGAAGATATCGGTGGAATTATTGAGTTGATCAGCCCCCTTGAAGAAAGTGGCGTCTTAGTGCGCCGCTCCAGAGAGCGCTTGGAGGCAGAAATAGAGCAATTTATCGTCATAGAACGAGACAGTGCCATTATAGCTTGCGCTGCACTGTATAGTTTTACCGAGGAAAAAATGGGAGAGCTCGCCTGTATTGCCGTCGACCAGAACTATCTCGGAGGAGATCGCGGTAACTTGTTACTCAAAGCGGTCGAGAATCGTGCTAAAGAACAAGGCCTTAATGCGCTGTTTGTGCTGACTACAAGAACAGCCCATTGGTTTCTTGAACAAGGTTTCAGCGCAATCAATGTCGAACAACTCCCCAAAGAGAAACAATCGATCTACAACTTACAACGCAACTCGAATGTATTTCTAAAACCTTTATAGAAATAGACACATATCTGGATAACAATTGATCAATTCTTGTTGCCTATCTTTAGCTAAAGGGATTAATCATCATAAAAAAACAGCACGAATTTTTGATCGGGAGTCGCCATCTCGATATTAAAACAAGACTGGTAAGACTCTCGTATATCACTTTCGACTTCACTAATTACTGGAGGAGAAAGTGATGTCATACCCTCTTTGCAATGATTGGCCAAGGCGTTTCCAAGGACAATATTCAAGAACTCACAAACCGCATCTTGGCTCACTGCTGGGTTGTCTTTGATCTCTAAATTGAGAAAATTATTTGCCACCGTTTGAATCAATCCCTGTTCCATAATAAAGCCAATTCTAATCGGGTCAGGTATTTGGGCGAATTGAGAAAAAGCTAATTCAATAGGTTTTATTTTAACATTTTCAGTTGATAAATTAGATACTTGGACATTAATCTTAGCGATACGTAAAAACAGCCGAACGGTCATACTGATTGTATCGGCAATAAATTTGCCATGTTTGTGCGCATACACTGCACTGTCTAATTTGAGAGTTGATAGCTTTTTTAATTCTGAATGGGCTTCCAATTGCTCTAGTAATACCGTTTTACTGAGTATGCCTTGCTCAACAAGTACTTCCCCAAAAAACTTGCGCACATTTTGCTGGGTAATAAACAGCTCGGATACCTGCTTGCCAATTAAATGGCCCATAGATACCGCCAGAGCTCCAAAGCGTTCATCAGTACGCTGCTGTTCGATATTAATTGCAGTCGCTTGCAGATTCGTCAAGTAGCCTTTTTTTATCGCTATTTCACCCAAGGTGAGGTGCGAGGCCCTCTGTAAATCGATCGCCAGTAATAACTGCTGTTTATTGATGACCCCAAGCTCCAGCAAGTACTGACCAAAAAATTTATTCGACATAACTCACCTATATTATTCCACTGTTTCCGACAAGCTATTTAGCGCTCTTTTAATGCTCTCAACCTCATAAGGCTTCTGCAAATAAAACTTGGCACCAGCCCTCAGACAAAATTCAATATCTCCCTCAGCCCCTAGCGAACTGCAAATAACCACCGCGGCATTTTCATCGACTTGTAGTAATTTCTTTAAGGTCTTTTTTCCATCAAATTTTGGCATTACTAAATCCAGTAAGACAACATCTGGCTTGTGTTCCATATATTGTTTGAGCGCCTCTAAGCCATCTTTAGCTTCAGCCACCACTTCATGACCAATATTTAACAATAGCTGTTTAATAACCAACCGCATACTAAGCGAGTCATCGACAACTAATACTCTTAATGATGAAGACATTTGATCTCCTTTAAGGACCTCTAGTTAATTTGCTAAAACGAGTGCATGTTTTTAACATACAAGCCCCAGACAAACCCAACCGCCCTGAAACATGTTACTTGTTTAGAATTATTCGATATATTCTACGAGACTAATCTATTATTTTTATACTTTTGTTGAACTGACACTAGGCTGGGCCTCTTTGCAAACCTGACTAGCTATTTTTGATCGCAGCAAGCAATCTATAAATATAGGATAGATCAATATTTTTTAAAGGCAAAAAACAATAAGGGGGATTTCAATATAAGTGACAACAATCGCAGGTTAGTAATCGTGGATTAAGATTTGGGAAAAGTAATGCTAAATTTTGCACCGCCAAGAGAGAACGAATCCTCTACTTCCAAACGACAGTTATAGGAACTTAGAATATCCACAGAGACGCTTAAGCCTATTCCCTGACCAGGTGCTGATGAAGTATCGGCCCTCTCTCCACGCTCCAGTATGGTATGGCGTAAGTTTTCCGACACACCACCGCCATCATCCTCTATTACGATAAAAACATTGTCGCTATCGGAATAAGCTGAGACAGCCACTTCAGATCTGCTATATTTAAAGGCATTTTCCAGCATATTACCGAGCATTTCCATCAAGTCACGCTCATCGGCATTTAGCTCTATACTATGCTCTAAACTCAGTATTACGCGCACTTCTTTTTCACGATAAACTTTGGCGAGCGCCGAGAGAATTCTTTCTATGATGGGCACTAATTTAACCGATTGAGTTTTAGTGCCGTCATTAATGCTTTTCACCGCACGGGTCAGTTGATACTGGATAATCTGATCCATACGCCGAATTTGTTCGCTGGCAACCTTAAGATAACTTTCATAGTCTAGCTGCTCATTAGCAGCCCCCTGGATCACTGCCAGAGGCGTTTTCAAACTATGCGCCAAATCTGCCAAGGTATTGCGGTAACGTTCTCGCTGCTTCTGCTCTGCGCTTAACAAGTTATTGACACTGTCTCGCATCACTACAAATTCAGAGGCATAGCCATCTTTCAATCGCTCGGCCTCACCAGAGGCAATTTTTTCTAAATCAAACACCATTTTATCTAATGGTTTGAGCGCACGATTGATCACCCAAGCCAGAAAAGTCATTAACAACAAAACATTTAACAACAGTGCTGCACCTAGGTACCCGCGACTACGTAGCACATCGGCATCAAAGGCTTTCAGCGGGGTACTCAGAATTAGTATTTTTTGATTATTGAGTGCAAAGCTGGTGACAAAGCTATCTTTCATACGCAACACCACTCTGGCAGATAACGCTTGCGCTGATAACTGTGAAACTAATGCTCTGGAATAGACGATATCACTAGGGTATTGCTTTATTTTCCAAGCAAGTGAATTATCGAGGTGAAATAGATAGAGGTTAGTGGTGGTAGAACCTTGTTTTAGTGCATTGCTACAAACGTTCAGCTTGCCTTCTTCAGAGGTAATTTCACTATTTAAGCAACTGCGAAAGACATTACTTTGCGTGTAAAAATGCTGCTCCATATGGTGAGTTTTGGTGGCGATCATCAGCCCATCAAGAAACCAGCCAATGCCAAAAAAAACCACCAGCAAGATTAGCCAGAAGGTAAATAGAATTCGGAATTTGACCGACTTAAATTTACCTTCCAACCATTTCTTCATTAAGAAGTGCGTACTAAATCGAAACGATACCCCAAACCACGCACAGTAGTAATAGGTGACAAAGTCTGATCTGGATCCAGTTTTTGACGTAGACGGCGAATAAATACTTCTAATACATTACTGTCACGATCAAAATCTTGATGATATAAATGCTCAGTTAATTCAGCCTTAGAAACTGTTTTACCGGCGTGCATCATCAAATATTCTAAAGTGCGATACTCGTAACTAGTAAGGTTGATTGGGCGCCCTTCGTTAGCGACAACTCTACCTACCGTGTCCAAGGTTAAAATACCAAATTCCAGTACGGGCTTAGCGTGACCTGCAGCTCTACGCAATAGTGCGTTCAAGCGCGCCACTAGCTCTTCAATATGGAAAGGCTTCACTAAGAAATCATCGGCACCGGCCTCTAATCCTTCCACCTTGTCCTGCCACTCTCCCCTGGCTGTTAAAATCAAAATAGGAAAGTTACGCTCTGCAGCTCTCCACTGTTTTATTAAATCAACACCAGAGAGAGAAGGTAAACCTAAATCTACTATAGTCAGGTCGTAATTAAACTCACATCCCATATATAGCGCTTCTCTACCATCACCAGTTTCCTCGATGGTGTAGCCTCTTGATTCAAGTCCACTGACCAGTTGACGACGTAAATCCGCGTCGTCTTCTACGACCAATAGCTTCATCTCAATACTCCTGTGACTAAAAAAATTTGATTACTTATCATGTTAACAAATCGGTGTAGCTTAATAACTTCAACTTTTAGCTATACAAATCAGATCTGTTAACCCTATATTTAGGCGTGTTGCCCATGGTGTTATCGCTAACAATTATTTTGTATCAACAAAATAGCTACATCTAAAATTCAAGACGTAGCGATATTACACAACTGCTTACAGTGAAAATTGCATCTGCAATTAACGTGACTACTTTAAATACAGCTCTTCTTTCAACGTTGTTCTTTCTACTTAACCAATGAAAAAAATTCTTATAAAATAACCTTTTACAGCATTTTAACGCTAATCACAATCAACTGTTAGGCATTTCTCATCTCGCAACACTATACATGATTTATTTTGATGCCATACAATTAAAATTTAATAATAAATGTCTTCAATTTCTAATTCATTTACCGCGTAAATCAGCGAAAAATCATCAGTCGTTACCAATCAATTACACTAATCCATAATAATTTATCTTTTAACGACCTTATCGCTTCATATAATAGTCTAAATCCCACTATATTTCACACTACCTTAATAACTTTAAGCTAACAGTTACGTTCCCTTTTCTGGGATATACAATGTTGTTTTTTCGAATATCACTGTCGCTATAGTCTGCTATAATTGCCTGCTAAATAATAAGACGTAAAGGAACCGACATGCCCGTATATAGATCCAAAACCTCCACTGGAGGCCGTAACATGGCTGGAGCCAGAGCTCTTTGGCGCGCCACAGGCATGAAAGATGACGATTTCAGCAAACCTATTATTGCGATCGCCAACTCTTTTACGCAATTTGTACCCGGTCACGTTCACCTAAAAGATATGGGACAACTGGTTGCTCGCGAGATAGAAAAAGCAGGCGGCGTCGCTAAAGAATTTAATACAATTGCGGTTGATGATGGCATCGCCATGGGTCACGATGGCATGCTCTACTCGCTGCCCTCTAGAGATTTAATCGCCGACTCTGTCGAATATATGGTCAATGCGCACTGCGCAGACGCAATCGTATGTATTTCAAACTGTGACAAAATCACTCCCGGCATGTTAATGGCGGCTATGCGCTTAAACATCCCGGTTATTTTTGTTTCCGGCGGCCCTATGGAAGCAGGCAAAACCAAGCTTTCAGAACACAAATTGGACTTGGTCGACGCAATGGTTATCGCGGTAGATGATACCGCTTCCGATGAAAAAGTAGCGGAGTATGAGCGCTCTGCCTGCCCAACCTGTGGTTCTTGCTCGGGAATGTTCACCGCGAATTCAATGAACTGTCTCGCTGAAGCACTGGGGCTAGCACTGCCTGGTAATGGTACTCTACTGGCCACTCATGCAGATCGCAGGGAGTTATTCTTAGAGGCTGGCCGCTCGATAGTCGCTATTACCAAAAGTCATTATGAAGACGACAATTACGCCGTACTTCCAAGAAGTATCGCCTGTATCAAGGCCTTTGAAAACGCCATGACACTGGATATTTGCATGGGCGGTTCCACCAATACTATCTTGCATTTACTGGCCATCGCTCTAGAAGCCGAACTTGATTTCACTTTAGAGCACATGGAGGCGATGTCTCACAATGTGCCTCAACTGTGTAAAGTTGCACCCAACTCGCCGCTCTACCACATGGAAGATGTGCACCGTGCCGGGGGCATCTTTGCCATTTTGGGTGAACTAGACCGTGCCGGAAAAATACACACCGATATTCCCACAGTACACAGCGCCACGTTAAAAGAAGGGCTGGATAAGTGGGATATTATGCGCAATCCCAGCAGCGAAGTGCTTAAGTTTTTTCGCGCAGGCCCCGCGGGAATTCCAACCCAAACCGCTTTCAGTCAGGCCACTCGCTGGAGTAGCGTAGACGCTGACAGGCAAGGCGGCTGTATACGTGCTATTGAACACGCATACTCACAGGAGGGCGGACTGGCTATTCTCTACGGCAATATTTCCCTCAATGGCTGTGTGATTAAAACCGCAGGTGTCGACGAGTCTATCTTAGTGTTTGAAGGCACGGCCTATGTAACTGAATCACAAGACGAAGCAGTAGCGGATATTCTTGCTGACAAAGTAAAGGCCGGTGATATCGTCATCGTCCGCTACGAGGGGCCTAAAGGCGGTCCCGGCATGCAAGAAATGCTCTACCCTACCTCCTACATCAAATCCAAAGGATTGGGCAAGGCCTGTGCCTTACTAACCGACGGACGCTTTTCCGGGGGAACTTCTGGACTATCTATTGGCCATGTATCTCCTGAAGCTGCAGCAGGCGGTGCCATTGGCCTGGTTGAGAACGGCGACCGAATTTTAATCGATATCCCCAACCGCGGTATCAATTTATTAATCAGTGATGAAGAATTGGCCGAGCGACGGGTAGCGATGGAAGCACGCGGAAAACTCGCTTGGAAGCCAGTAAAGTCGCGCCCAAGAAAGATCTCAACTTCCTTGAAAGCTTACGCATTACTAGCGACCTCAGCGGATAAAGGCGCTGTCAGAGACGTATCAATGTTAGATTAAAACCAAACCGCATAAAATGCAGGCACAAAAAAAGGGCTTCAAGCCCTTTTTTTGTAGTCACGCATTATCAATACCAGAGCGCAGCGCCGCTCAATGAAGATCAACCATCGGCATTAATAGTTTCAATCAACTCTTTTAACACAGCTTCTGCTTTGTCATTATCAATCTGACAAGTGCCCGCTGCCTCGTGCCCGCCGCCGCCATACTGCAGCATTAACTCGCCAATATTCGTTTTAGAGCTGCGATCGAAAATAGACTTGCCAGTAGCAAAGACGGTATTTTGTTTTCTCATGCCCCAGATTTTATGGATAGAAATATTGACCTCTGGAAATAACGCATAGATCATAAATCTATTACCCGCCCAAATATCTTCTTCTTCTAATAAATTCAAAACCACCAAATTATCAAATACTTGCGAGCAACGTTTGATCTGTTCAACAAATTTCATCTGGTGCTGAAAGTAGAGATCAACACGCTCTTTTACGTCAGGAAGCTCCAAAATCATATCAATGCTTTGATCTTTACAGTGATCGATGAGATCCATCATTAACTCGTAATTGGAAATTCTAAACTCGCGAAAACGCCCTAGACCAGTACGCGCATCCATCAAAAAGTTTAGCAGTGACCAGCCCTGAGGGTCTAAAATATCGTCGCGGTTATACTGAGCGGAGTCGCCAACATCTACAGCTGTTAACATTTCATCCCACTCTTTAGGGAATACGTCAAAGCCACCGTAGTATTCAAAAACGACTCTAGCTGCTGAGGGAGCGGTTGCATCTATAATATGATTATCTGCTTTTTCGTTGCGGATAGTTTCAGATAAATGGTGATCAAACGCCATGTAAACACCAGGCACAAAAGGCAAATTGGTAGTGATATCATTTTTAGAGAGATCCACAGTACCGTCTTGCATATCTTTGGGATGCACAAATTTAATCTCATCCACTAGATCTAAATGCTTGAGCAATACAGCACAGACCAAACCATCAAAATCACTACGAGTTACTAAACGATATTTTGTATCTGCCACTGGTTTTATCCTTTAAATAAATATTTAAAACGGTAAATATTCTAGCCCCGTCAGTAAATATAGATCTTATAAAATTAAATGCAAACCATGTTTATGCTTTCAAGTCTGCTAATTATAAATATCTATATAGAGAGAATTCTATCAATATCTTAGTGATGCCCACTGCTAAAGCGCCGCTTTTAGATTAGATATAGCCTAGTATATCAACAGATTAAACCTTTATGTAAGACAATAGCATATTAATAATATATGAATCAGGCGGAGCTTAAATCATCAAAGAAAGCCTCACTCAGCTACAGGTTCAACCCCGAGGATTTTTATTGCTCAACAACCCGTAAACGTGAATTAACAATCACCTTGAAGGCAAGGAGCTAACTGTTGCTGATGAAACCCTGCTTAATTCATTTATCAGAGTTCTCTGCGATAAATCAGATCCCAAACACCGTGACCTAGCCTTTCTCCACGTCGCTGAAACTTAGTGACTGGGCGCGTAGGTGGTTGTGGTGAGTATACATTAGCCCCGGCGCTATTAATGAAGCCAGGCGCCTCTTCCATCACTTCCATCATATGCTCTGCATACTGCTGCCAGTCAGTAGCCATATGAAAAACGCCGCCTATTTCTAATTTGGCTTTAATCGACTGCGCAAACACTGCCTGCACTATTCTGCGCTTGTGATGTTTTTTCTTATGCCAAGGGTCTGGAAAAAACAACTGTAGAGTATTTAACGAATTATTGGGGATACACTGCCCTAAAACGTCAATTGCATCTTCCGAGTAGACACGAATATTTTCCAGCCCTTCCTCGGCAATACGAGACAACAGACGGCCAACTCCCGGGCGATGCACTTCAATACCGATAAAGTTCTTTTGTGGCGCATCTTTAGCCATTGAAATAAGCGACTCGCCCATGCCAAAACCAATTTCTAAAACGGTTTCAGCCTCACGACCAAATACTTGCTTAAAATCAATCATACCGTTTGCCACGCTTAGCCCAAATATCGGCCAGACTTCTTCCAGCGCCCGCTCTTGTCCCAAAGTGGTTCGCCCTGCACGCATCACAAAACTACGTATTGTGCGTAAATGTTGCTTTTGTTCTGTCATTTCACCTACCAATTAACTTCCAGCTCCTATGGGAGCACTATCTATCCAAAATTAGGGACATATTTTAACTGCAAATTTAGCCTTTAGCTATTTCCATAATGCATTTCTGCACTGCATGCGTGCAGCTAAAACATATCACCTATCTAATCCCCTAATTTATCTATAAATTTAAGGGATTAACAAACTGCCTATTCTTTAGTGTGCTTTAAATTTTTGGCCGCTAGCATCAAACACAACCAGCCAAACAAAAAGGCCACCCCGCCCAGTGGGGTTAAAAACACCAGCCACTTTGCACCACTTAATGCCAGGGCGTAAAGACTGCCTGAAAATAACAGCACGCCACAGCTAAATCCGTATGCACTCAATTGCAGCCACATATTCGCCCCCGTACTGAGCATAATCAGCGCGACTACCAACAGCGCTAGAGCATGATACATTTGATATTGACTGGCTTTAGCAAACCACTGCAATTCATCTACGCTCAACACGCCCTTCAACCCATGCGCTGCAAATGCACCAATGGCAACCGCCGTAAAACCTAAAAAAGCCCCTATCATCAACCAATATTTTGCCTTCATCTACCGCCCTCTCCTCGCTCATAATTTATATGCAAAAAAAAAGCCGTCCTAAGGACGGCTTTCTTTAGCGCAATGAGATTACGCCATCAAACCACTTTCTTGAGTGCCCATCGCATCTTTAAGCTTTTTCATTGCATTCTTTTCTAACTGTCGAATACGTTCAGCAGATACTTGATATTGCGCCGCCAGATCGTGCAAGGTCGATTTTGTATCACTCAACCAACGCTGGGATAGGATATCGCGGCTTCGCTCATCCAAATCCCGCATAGCACTAATCAATTTAGTTTCAGAGTGGGTTTTCCAATTAGAACTCTCTAACAGAGTCTCTGGGTTACCTGTATGGTCTTCTAAATACTGAGCGGGCGCGAAACTTACACCTTCATCATCATCGCTACCGGTCATATCAAAAGCCGTGTCAGTAGAAGCCAAGCGCCCTTCCATTTCACGTAAGGTTTTCAATTCAACCCCTAAATCTTCGGCGATGCTTGATGCCTCTCGGCTGTTCATCCAACCTAGATCTTTCTTTTTCGAGCGCAAGTTAAAAAACAATTTACGCTGAGCTTTCGTCGTCGCGATTTTAACGATGCGCCAGTTCTTTAAAATAAACTCATGCATTTCGGCTTTAATCCAATGCACGGCAAAAGAAACTAGACGAACGCCCACTTCTGGATCAAAGCGTTTAACCGCTTTCATCATGCCGACATTGCCCTCTTGGATTAAATCACCAAGGGGTAGCCCATAGCCCGAATAACTTCTGGCTATATGTACGACAAAGCGCAAGTGTGACATAACGAGCTGACGAGCGGCTTCCAGATCATTCTGATCTTTCAAACGTTCAGCCAACACACGCTCCTCTGCAACGGTCAGCACTGGAATTGCGCTAATTGTTTGCAGGTATGCGTCTAAATTTTGTCCTGGAGAAATATGATCAATTGCTAATAAGCTCTTGCCCATGTACCTAACCACCTCGTTTATTCTGTACTTAATGTGTGCTCTTCAGTGCGCATTTTTATTGCGCCCCGCTGTTTGCACCCGATAATCTGCAAATAGTATGGCAAATATAATTGCCAATAGTTCCCGAATACTCGTCTTAACATCGACTAAAACATTCGCCTAATTACTGTAAAAAAGACCTAAATATCTATGCAGACAAGCAGCGGACATGAAAGCATACACACTAATTAAATTATAGCAAGAAAAAGCAAAAGGTCTATATTTATCCCCCTACCGTATCGAATTTAAATCGCGAGACAAACAGAGCAACAAGATAATTATAAATCAGTGGCTTATATAAAATGGCCGTTATTTCGGCTCTAACTTAGCGAGGAATTTATTGACGGAGATAAGTGCACCCAACAACCCCAATATCAAACCGACCAGCACCACCACGACACTGCCAAGTACTCCGAGTCCCGTGAGCTGAAAATCACTTTGGTATAACTGAGATAGCTGCAATACCGGATTTTTAATCACCAACATAGATACCTCGAGTATCACCAGCGCCATCGACGCACCCACTACTCCGTAAAAGACCCCTGAGTATAAAAAGGGTCGGCGCACCCAAGCATTGGTTGCTCCCATTAACTTTGATACCAATATTTCATCGTTGCGGCTCTCGACGCTCTGCCTGATGGTATTGCCGATTATCAACAACACCGCAAAAGCCAATAGTACACTTAAGGCAATAACCGCTCTTTCTATGACCAGTAAGATGCCATTAAATCGTTTGATCCAATTTAGATCTAATACCGCTTGCTCCACTTGCGCAAAAGCCTTCAACTCATCACGCAAAGTCGTTAGCCCCTGCTCGGAGCTATCTTTTGCCAGCACATAAACCACTGCGGGCAGCGGGTTTTGTTCCAGCGCGTCTAACACCTCAGAAAGCCCAGAGTGCTGTTTAAACTCTAACAACCCTTGGGAGGCATCGACTAAGTCGATAGCGATCAAATCAGGGCGCAACAGCAAAGTTTGCACAAAGCTGTCTACTTGCCTATCCGACATATTGGCTTGTAGATATAAAGAAATTTTGTTCTCAGTGTCCCAGCCATCACTCAAACGAGAGACATTCGCCAAGGTACTAAACAAGAAACTAGGCAGCGCCAGTGCCACAGCCAGTACCAATATTGTCATAAAAGTGGATATTGGCGACGACAGCAACTGTCTTAAACAGTCTTTGGATACTTGCGCATGGTGATCGCGCCAATGTTTGCGTTTATCACGCGCATTTGGCTGATGCTGCGCAGCGCCGCGCACTTGCGCTTTATTAATATCAGACATCGTCTACTAAGCTCCCTTTATTTAAGGTCAGCGTGCGACAATTCATGCGGCGTATCAAACTCAGATCATGACTGGCGACTAAAACCGTAGTGCCCACTTGATTAAACTGCTTAAACAAAGTCATCACTTCAGCCGATAACTGCGGGTCTAAATTGCCGGTAGGTTCATCAGCGAGCAGTATTTTTGGCTTGTGCACTATGGCACGAGCAATACCGATGCGCTGCTGCTCGCCTGTGGATAACATTTTTGGATTAAATTTTTCACGGTTCAACAGACCCACTTTATCTAATGCTGCACGCACGCGACGCGCCGCATCGGTAGCATCGTAGCCACAGATACGCAGTGGCAAGGCGATATTGTCAAACACGGAACGGTCGAACAGCAATTGATGATTCTGGAAAACCACGCCCATTTGCTGACGATGCAAGGGAATATCTTTAACCCCCATCTGCGATAACGATCTACCGGCTACTTGCACATCGCCACTCGTCGCACGTTCCATCAGCATGATCAATTTTAAAACAGTACTTTTCCCTGCACCGGAGTGACCGGTGAGAAACACCAACTCACCGGGGGCAATTGAAAATGACACATTTTGTATCGCCTCAAATCCTGAGGAGTATCCCTTACTTACTGCATCAAAATTGATCATCGATTTAGCCTATTCTCAAATGGGTGATTAACTCTCTTTATCGAAAAGTGCTTCGACAAACTGATCAGCGTCAAAGGGTTGTAAATCATCGATTTGCTCACCAACACCGATAAAACGTATCGGCAATTTAAGCGATTTGGCAATAGCGAAGATAATGCCGCCTTTTGCTGTGCCATCGAGTTTTGTCAGCGTAATACCAGTAACCCCCACCGACTCACCAAAGACTTTCGCCTGCGACAAGCCGTTTTGCCCAGTGCCGGCATCTAGTACCAACATCACTTCATGGGGCGCACTGCCATCCACTTTCTTCATAACACGCACTATTTTTTGCAACTCTTGCATTAAGTTGTCTTTATTTTGCAAGCGGCCCGCTGTATCAGCGATTAATACATCAACACCTTTGGCTTTCGCAGATTGCACTGCATCAAACAAGACTGAAGCGGAGTCTGCTCCTGTATGCTGGGCTACCACTGGTACATTATTGCGTTCGCCCCAAACCTGTAACTGCTCAACGGCTGCTGCGCGAAAGGTATCGCCCGCAGCCAGCATTACTGACTTACCTTCGCCTTGATACTTTTTAGCCAACTTGCCAATAGTGGTGGTTTTACCAACACCGTTAACGCCCACCATCAAAATCACATAAGGAGCCTTAGATGTATCTATTTCTAGCGGCTTGTCTACTGTGTGCAAGATATCTGAAAGCTCTTTCTTCAGCGCATCCTGTAACGCCTGCGGGTCTTTCAACTCGCTGCGCTCTACTTGCGCAGTCAGCTTATCAATAATTTCCGCGGTCGCCGTCATACCTATATCAGAAGTAATTAAGATGGTTTCTAAATCTTCTAATAATTCCTCATCAATTTCCTTGGCGCCAAGGAACAAGTCGCCCATTTGTTTGGACATGCCCGCTTTAGTCTTAGCTAGGCCCGCTTTAACTTTAGAGAAAAAGCTAACTTTAGGCTGAGCTGCTTGCTCGACTGCCGCTTTTTCAGTTGCTACTTTCTCTGCTTCTACTTTCTCAGCTGCTACTTTCTCAGCTTCTACTTTCTCAGATTCTACTTTCTCAGATTCTGCTTTCTCATCTTCAGCTTTCTCA
>JABSRB010000011.1 GCA_013215375.1 Oceanospirillaceae bacterium
TTCTGCCGTCCTTGCGGCGGCAGCTTTTTAAAGATGAGAACTACTGCGTTCACTGCGCGAATAATGGTTCTGTCTGGGTTGAGTTTCAATAACATTGCACTGTTCAATCGACATTCTGCCGTCCTAGTGGCGGCAGCTTTTTAATAAAAGGCTTAAGGGTTAAATTATGAGCATAAAAATTAGCACAGCCCCCTGTTGTTGGGGAGTCGATGATCCTAAAAATCCACACCTTCCACCTTGGGAGCGAGTTTTAGCTGAAGCCGCGAACGCTGGCTATAAAGGTATTGAGTTAGGGCCTTACGGCTATTTACCCCTTGATACATTAACCTTGAGTAAAGCCCTAAACAAACATGATATTCAAATTGTCGCAGGTACTATTTTCGACAACTTGGTTGATGCAAAAAATCTTGATAACCTACTGCAGCAAGCGAGAGACATTTGCACTTTAATTACCCAGCTACCCGCGCTACCCGTGGATCCTAAAAAAACTCAGGCGCCACCCTATTTAGTGATCATCGATTGGGGACATTCTGAGCGCGACCAATGTTCTGGTCACCCAGATATTGCCCCTCGCCTGGCACCACAGCTGTGGCAGCAGATGATGGCGCATATACGTCAAATTGCCCAGGTAGCTTGGCAAGAGTTTGACATACGTACGGTCATTCACCCTCACGCAGGAGGCTATATAGAATACGCCGACGAAATTCGCCAGCTCGCTGTCGATATTCCCCACAGTATCGCCGGTCTCTGTTTAGATACTGGGCATCTATACTATTCAAAAATGGATCCAGTCACTTGGCTAGAGGAGTTTTCAGCACGCTTGGATTACGTGCACTTCAAAGATATTGATCTGGATAAATACCAGCAGGCGATGGAGGCTAAATTGGCTTTTTTCGATGCCGTTGCCACCGGTGTAATGTGTCCTATTGGCAAAGGGGTACTTAACTACCAGGCGATCCGCAGCGTCTTAGAAAAGATCAATTACCGGGGGTACATCACTATTGAGCAAGAGCGCGATCCCCGCGATGTCGATACAAGCTTACAAGATGTCACAGACAGTCTTCATTTTCTGCACAGTGTCGGTTTTAACTGAACCCATACATGACTTTTATCACTGCACCGGCCAGTGATACAGAGCAGGCTATTATTGATATTTTTGCTGAATTTTGAGTAATACTCCGTTTTTATTAATAACATCGAAAGCCTGCTGGAAACGTCTCAGCAGCTCTTTAGAGACTGTTTTTTTACTAAAACCTAAATGGACGAGGGTTTTATGAAAATAAAATGGATGCAGCTTAAACTGCCCTTTCGCTAATACATTTTTTATACGATACACCGCGGCATAGTGGCTACTTATAATTCCCAGCACTCTGCCGGCGCTTAATTTTGCCATATTACTGCTGTTATCTGCATATTCAAATTTCTTTGTAAAAGAACTATCTGTTTTTATTTTTAGCGCGAATTCAGGCCCGTAGAAAACACCTCTATCTATGCCTATCCGCTTGTTTAACTGCTTAATATCATCCAAAGTATTAATCTTCAGATGACTATTTTTGGCGACTGTTAACACTTGAATTTCATCCATCATTGGGCCTATAAAATGAGTAAACTGTTCACGCGGTGCAGTGATCGTCATATTCAATAGTAGGTCTAAACCACCTCTTTCTAATAAAAATATAGCCCGTTTCCAAGGGAGCTTAACATAGGTAATATCGCACTTGGCCTGTTTGAATAAAGCCTCGGCTATCTCAACAGCCAACCCCTGCCACTGCGCATTGGAATCTTGATAATATTGCGGCTGATAATCGGTCACTCGCACAGATAAATTACAGGCGCCATAACTAAATTGGGAAGTAAAACAGAGGAAAACCCCCAATATAAGACGGTACATAACATCTCCTACAAACTATTAACGACTATAACATTGCCTTTCTGATACTTCTGAATAGCCTAGCGAACAATAAAAAGGCTGCAACAACGGTCCGGAAAATTTTAACTATAAACAGACACCATAGCGAAGTCAGTGTGCCGCAACATTGACTATCCCTAGTTTAGATCAGTTTCGTGTCCATCCAGAAAGCTGTCTCCTGGATGATAAAGGCCCCGTCTAAGCCTTCTTTATTGAGCCTGTTTTATCGGGCGCAATCAATCTTTACCCCTAATAATGCATGCATTATAGCTACATTACGATTAATTGGTTATATACATGCCTACAACACTTCCCCTGTCAGCTTAAATAAACCGACCCGTTAATTAATAGCTCTAGCGATAAGAAAGAATATGTCTATCAGTGTCGATACTTTGTCTAAAATCCAAGGTTGCTTCTGGGATACAAGTGGTCTCAGTATTGCCCATATCCCCTAATACCAAGAGTTCAAACCTTGAGTACCTATTAATTGAAACACCTAGCGACAGGCAAGACAGCAATATGAAACAATTTGTTAATTTTTATGTACCAAAAAATTGACGAATTTTACTTAAACTCCATTTAGGATTCAGCGTTAACATATTGTGCCCCATCTTCTCGGCCTTTAAATGCACTGTTTGGCGAGGCAATTTAGGCAGGTGATATTGCTCTTGATACTCAAAACCAAATTGGCTGCACTCACTGCTGATTAGCAGCAAATCGCCATTATATTGAGATATTCCCTTGGTTAGATCGTAGGTAAAGGTCGTCGCATCATCCATAACAGGCTTTAGCATATTGTTGAAGGCCTCATAACCTCCCCTACTAAACGAATTCGACGGCATAGACTCGCCCGCACATTGAAAAGGAGCGCCCGCTGTATTTCTGTTATAAAGTTTTGTCAGCACATAATCGAAACCCTCATGCCCATCGTTTTTACTGACAAAGGGGTAAACCAGCATATAGCTTACCAGCGCGAGCATACTGGAAATTGATTGCGACGCTTTCATCTTTGCTACGAATGCTTGGGCAGACTCAGGATAAAGCATACCTGGCTCTACGATAACCGCCTGAGATACCTTCTCCGGGTGCGCAGACAAGTATCCCGTCACCAGCATTCCACCCCACGAATGGCCAATAAGCTTTACCTGTTTTTGATCGGAGAAGTGCTGAACAATAGCGTGCAAGTCATCTAAACTTTGCTCCAAGGTCAGTTTGCTTTTATCGACCCTTGGCGAATACCCAGTCCCTCTTTGGTCGTAAAAAATAACCCGATAGTCCTGAGATAATTCATTTAATGACGTTAAATACCCATAGTCTCCGCCGGGGCCACCGTGAACAACAATAACCGTAGGAGCATCTGGGTTTCCAGCTATTTGCGTGTGAAATTTGTAATCATTTATCTCGGTATAAGATAAAGACTTATCGAATTCAACAGTTTGGGGAATTTGAACGCAAGAGGTAACTCCCATAATGAAGGGCAAGCAGAATGCCATTCGATTACCAGCTTTCACATTCATAGTGTTCCCGGTTTTCCGGCATCCTATGCGACTCACTACCCTCTTAGTGGCTCGCACCATTACTGACTGCATCTTCAACGCAAAAGAAGGTAAACTTTTCTCTGTATCGATCATCTGACTATTCCTTTATATATGGGGTTAGCTCGATATTTTCTATCGCAAACCCCATTGAGGCATTAACAAATGATAAGTAATCTTGGTAAATCGTCCACTGCATCAGTCATACAGTAAAAACAGCTTTTATTAATATAGATGTAAAAGCCTTTACCTCTCCCCCCCCAAAAAAAACCACTAAAATAGTGGTTTTGTATCAAAAAGCCAACCATGAACTTTATTGATCCATAACCGCAAGATCAAGCTTATTTAATTGCCTTGATGTATTGAAAGAGGTGCTATTGACCATTAACACCGTCGCTAAATTCATCTCTGGATAAATTCTCATTTCAGAATGAAAGCCAGCTCCACCCCCTTCTTTAAAGTAATATTTTTTGTCATTTAATTCACCTATATGCCAACCTAGTGTCATGTTTATTGCATTGCCTGAGTTGTCTTTTTCTTGGACATAAAGATGTTGCTTCACACTAGTGCCAAGTAATACTGATTGCTCGGATAATAGACTTTGCAGAATACGACTGAAAGCGCTAGCAGAACCTATGGCACCACCAAATGCTGGGCCATTGAGATACAGGTTATTGATATGCAGCCAATTTTCTTCATATTCACCCCAGGTAGTATCCTCAATTAAAAAAGTCTTGAATAAGTTCATAAATGAGTACTTTTTCAAATAACCTTTCGCGTGATTATCTGCCTGAATGATACTAAAACTGATTTCGTTTTCTGATAAATGAAGCGGCTCGAATATATTTTTTCTAATATACTCGCCATAACTTAAGCCACTGGCTGTCTCTATAACACCTCCGAGCAACCAAAAGCCAATGTTAGAATATTGGTATTTTTCACCCGGTTTAGATGCAGTTTTTGGGTGTTCTAATAATACTTTTGCAAGTGCCTTTTTCTCATCAAAGGTACTATCTTTGTTGGCTAAATGTACCCATTTAAGGGGGATAGGATCAGGCAGACCAGAAGTATGGTTTAAAAGCTGTCTAATGGTGATCTTTGCACTATAGGGGTGCTCAACATAGTGAGATATTTTGTCATGCAATTGTAATTTTTGCTGTTCTAATAATTGCAATACAGCAATGGCTGTTAGCGTCTTGGTCATAGAAAATGCAGCCATCGTATGACTAGAGCTTAATGCTACTTTATTTTTTATATCCGCTTTGCCAGCACTATACTCCAAAAGCACTGAATCACTATTGACCACCACATATTGAAACCCTGGTGCGTTAGTTGACGATAATTCAGATAATAGCTGAGCGACCTTTGAGTTTTTCACGACATTTTCTCCAGCAGATAGTGTTGCGTTGTACATAATAAAAACTAAAAGCAATATAAAAAATTGAATCATCAAACCTCTGGTTATCACGTATCGCCAGCGATATGCTATCCATTCAGTCGCCTGTCCCCTTACTGGTTGCATATAAAGAGCCAAAGAAGGCAAACTTTTCTCGAAATGTATCATCTGCTATATTCCTGTATCTGCGGGATCAAATTGAGATTCTCTATCACAAACTCCACGATGGCATTAACAAATGATAAACATACTTGATGAATTTACCGCCGCTTCAGTGTTACAGCTAATTGATGTTATCGAACCTGGTTGTGGTCAGAGTTTCAAAACATTAATACCGATGATGAGCCGTCATGATGTTTGCCAAAATGAAATGCTTTTTCAAATGGGCCAGGAAAATCAATACGAATATATACTATTGAATGGATTGCTCAGATCATTCATCTTGGATGTAGATGGCAATGAAGTGACTGTCGCGTTCTACACTGCCCCCTGTGTGATTACACCTTGTATAGCACGCAGCGATAATTCCAGATCTCTAGTATCTTGTGAGGCAATCCAAAGTAGTCGCTTGGTGCGTTTTTCAGAAAAGGAATTGGTGAACCTCATGGTCAAAGATGAGAGTGCTCGTCGCTGGGGAAATCAAGTTTTGCAGGCAGAACTCATTAGACGTGCACGTCGAGAATGGTCTCTCGCAGCCGAGTCCGGCGCGCAGCGATTAGCAAGGATTAGGATGGAACACCCAGATATAGAATCAGTGGTGACCGCTAAAATCATAGCGACATATCTCGGCATCACTCCGGTCTCTCTGAGTCGTTTGCGATCCACTTCACCCACAATTAACCGTTAGAAGACCGCCCTGGAGCTTAGAAAAACAGATATGCATTGGCCTATGCAGCTTAGGTGTTAAATACTCTAGGCAGCAACAAGCATTATGGGAGCAAAGACAAGCCCCGCTGTCGTATATAATCTTAATCATAAATTTTTCGAGCAGGTAACTAGCCATGATCAAGACACTTGCCATTGGTAACTATAGATCTTTACTTAATTTAGTCATTCCCTTTGGCAGCTTAAACGTCATTACCGGCGATAATGCCAGTGGAAAATCAAATTTATACAAGGCACTTAGACTATTGTCGGAAACAGCCCAGGGGGGAGTAATCAATTCATTAGCCAGAGAAGGAGGGCTTAATTCAACCTTTTGGGCAGGGCCTGAGAACATTTCACATCGAATGCGCAACGGCGAAGTAGAGGTCCAGGGAAGCTCCAAACAAAAAGCGGTAAGATTGCGCTTAGGTTTCTGTGGCGATGATTTTGGTTATTCAATTTCACTCGGGCTACCGCCTCCCGGAAATTTGGGCCCCACTGCATTTGCACTGGACCCCGAAATAAAACGAGAGTGTATCTGGGCGGGGAATTCATATCGCCCTGCCAGCTTACTGGTCGATAGAACAGGCGCTTATATCAAAGTGCGGGCAAAACGTGATTGGGAAATTCTCTCTCAACACACCAACAACTTTGAAAGCATTTTTGGGCTAGTAGCTGACCCTGCCAAAGCGCCAGAAATAATAGCATTGAGGGAGCAAATAAAAGGTTGGAGATTCTATGATCACTTTAGATCTGACACGCAAGCGCCAGCACGTTTACCCCAACTGGGCACTCGTACTCCAGTGCTACACCAGGATGGAAGAGATTTAGCCGCGGCTCTGCAAACCATCATAGAGATAGGTGATGTAGACGCACTCAACGAAGCCATTTCAGACGCATTTCCAGGCGCCAGTTTGAGCATTACCGTGCAAGGAGATGGCCGTTTCAATGTTAACTTGCGCCAAGAGGGATTGCTAAGGCCCCTATCGGCAGCCGAGCTGTCGGATGGCACCTTGCGCTACTTGCTCTGGGTCGCCGCCCTTCTCACACCTAGACCACCTACCCTGATGGTACTCAATGAGCCAGAGACCAGCTTACATCCTGATTTGCTTCCTGCTTTAGGTAGACTAATAATACGCGCATCTACCAGCACTCAAGTTTGGGTGGTATCACACGCGAGTCGATTAATAGCCACGCTTGAAGCTTGTGACGAATGTAACTGCGTGCACTTGGGAAAAACGTTGGGTCAAACGCAAGTGATGGGACAGGGAATACTGGATCGACCTTCTTGGCAATGGCCTGATAAAAATGCTTAAAAGGCTAAGGGTAAATTACTTTGCTGGACCTTCATATAACACAGCATATGGGGCACTCACTTTTTACAGTGTGATTTAATAATCAACCTGCTACTTCTCGATGCTTTTAACTTAAATACTGTCAAAAAGTTTGTGAATACAGCTGCTTCTTGGCAGATGACTAGTGATAAAACCAGCCGGTCCTCTCTTTACTCTAATAAATAGAACCTATCCCATAACTTTTTAAATAATAAATTAACGATTAAATCAGGCTTCAAATTAGCTTAACATCAGTCATAATTTCTACCACTGCACTTGCGGGATGTGAAAAAGCCTGCTTGAGCGCATCATCCAACTGATCTCTATGCTCTACACGTTTTGCCCAAGCGCCACAGCTAGCAGCAAAATCTGCAAAGTGTGGATTAAGTACGGCGGTAGACCAAACATCGAATTGCCCTGCTTTTTGCTCTTTAGAAATTTTCCCTATCTCATTGTTATTAATTATAATTAATTTAATATTCAGTTTGTATTTGACGATGGTTGTGATTTCAGCCAAATATTGTCCAATTCCGCCATCACCTGCAACGGCAATCACGGGGCGTGAATCTTTCACCGCGGCTTTTGCCCCAATCGCAGCGGGTAAGGCGAAGCCTATAGAACCTAAATAGCCAGACATTAAGAAATCATGCTGATTAGACTCAAAATATCGCCCAAAAGAATAGGCATTATTCCCTACATCTACGCACATCACCGCGTTAGCTGGAGCTAGACGGGTTAAAGCGTCAAATACAGCAATAGAACTTAAACCTGCCACCTCTGGGTCAGCTAAGCGACTTTGTTTTTCTGCTCGCCACAGCGACCAGCGATACGCGACCTCTGCTTGTAAACCCTGATCGGCAACTTTGTCTAACTGTTCAGTTAATATTGCAGTACTAATCGCTAATTCTCCCCAAATAGGTACATCAACGGCATGGTGTTTACCTATTGCCAGCCGGTCAAAATCGATTTGAATAATTGGCTTCATAGGGGTAATCCCGGTGTGCTTGGCGAACGATGCTCCTAGTACAATCAACAAGTCTGCACTGTTCATAAACCACGAGGCAATGGGTGTGCCGCTTCTGCCTAATACTCCACAAGCAAGTGGATGACTATCAGCGATAATACCTTTTCCTTTAAAGGTGGTGGCTATTGGTGCATTTATTTTTTCTGCTAAAGCAATGATTTTATCGATACTAAATTTGGCCCCATGACCTACTATAATAACCGGTCGCTTGGCCTTTTTTATAAGGATAAGTGCTGCATTGATGCTCGTTACACTGGGGCTTATCTCGACATCGGCGACACGACCTTGAGGTTGCTGCGGTTTTTCATTATGTGCAGGAAGAGTCTGAACCTCATCGGGAAGAGTAAGGTGGGATACTGTTCTGTTAATAATCGCTTGTTTTAATGCTCTACTCATCAGCTCGGCATGTTTACTATCGGCTAATACTCGGTGATTAAATTCAGCAACACTTTGAAAAGCCGCGGTTAAATCTACTTCTTGAAAGTTACCCGTTCCCATCACTTGGGTATCAACTTGACCCGTAATAGCAAGTAGAGGTGATCTGTCAACTTTTGCATCCCACAAGCCTGTGTATAAGTTGGTGGCGCCAGGGCCTGCAATAGTAAAACAGACGGCAGGTTTACCAGTGAGTTTTCCGTAAGCACTCGCTGCAAATGAAGCGGCACCTTCATGGCGCACACCATAGAAAGTCAGATTGCCTTTAAGCTCTTGTCGGCGCAACGCATCTGCAAACCCCAAGTTAGAATGGCCGACCATACCAAATACAGAATCGACGCCCCAATTAATCATGGTTTTTACCATGATATCTGACACCGTTTCTTGGTGTTCTTGTTCGGCTTCCATCCCCACATACACACCATCATCCCTTATCTCTAAAGGATAAACGGCTAAACTGACTCTTAGATTTGGTGATTTCCCACTGTGGGCATCAAAGGCCCAGCCATGCCAAGGACAGCGAATCATCCCCTCTTCGATGCAACCTTCGCCAATAGGCCCTTTTTGATGTGGGCAATCATTATCCATTGCCGTTATTTTGTTTTTAAACTTGCTAAGAGCAATTGTTTTATGACCAGCACTGGCGGTAGTGACCCGACCTTCTGGCAATTGCTCGGCATCATCTAGCACTTTATGCCAAATTAAATCGGAGGCTAAATTTGAAGAGGCTGGACTGAGTGAAGTTGTCGATGGGTTGTTGTTTGAACTACTCATATATTCATCTCTGGTTCATAATTTGCGTTGCTTGAATATATCGCTGTTCAAAACTAAACACAACAACAGCTATAATCGAATACTTACCTAAATCAAAAAACTAACATGAGACAGGATATTTTTATCACTACGATATAAGAATAAATTAGCTATTTTTACTACCACTGGACACTATTGCAGAAAAAGCTTATGCATCCCACAAACCTAGCTACGGAGCCACCAATCCCCTTGTATTGCCGCCGGAGCGATTTACCAAATTGGCGAGTAGAGCGACAGGACGTCGCGAAAAGCGAAGTTGAGCCATGGATGGCGAATCTGAGCGGCCGCCAATTTTGTGAATCGTGGAGGAGCTTTGAGGCAATAGTAGGGCGAAATTTTTATGTACAGGATGTACGGTATTTGGCGGTGGCAAGGATGCCAAAGAGCCTCTTTGGTTCGGTTTCTTTTTTTCGCAAAAAGAAATGAACTCGACGCAGTCGAAACCGCACTTAAATCCATTGAACTAAAACATCAAAAAAGAAATCAGTAAAAGTCTTTTAAATAATAGAAACGGCAAAAATCACAAGTTTTAAATAGATAAATTTATAGAGTAATAAAACAGAAGATACAACGAAGAAAATTATAACGGGGAGATTGGAAGCAACTCCGCCAGCCACATCCCGGCACACGAAGAGGTCGCTGTGGCTGCTCCCTTCCAGGCCTGACCAAGTTCACGACTTATCGTTGCGGGAGGACCGACAGAGCTACCATAGCTCGGCGAGACCGCCTGTTCTCAATTGAGAGCGCGAAGTATACCAAGGTGAATCTAGATTGCAAAAAGTTTTAGGATTTATATACCAGTTTTTTCAACTAGCCCGAATATTGCATAAAATACCGTGATGATAACGCTGCTAGTTGCTTTTACAGGCTTTTTTTCGATTGAGCGCCGTACTGGTCTGTACGGTTGATTGAGAAAGAAAAGTCTGTAAAAACAAGGGGCAAGTTAGGACACGTGTTATTGGGTGCAGTATTTTGGCTAAAATAAAAGATAGGCAATTCAATCCGATAACCGCCTCGTTGAGAGTAGCTTTTGCTTGATCCAGAGGTGCAGTGGATCTTGATGAAAGCGCGAGTGCCAGTACAGATAAAAGTTAACTTTCGGCATTTTAATCTCTTCGGGTAAAGGCTTTAGCACCACCTTGCGCCCCTTGATTAGGGGCAATATTAATGCGCGCGGCAACATAAATAAAATATCGCTTTTCTCTACATAATCAATCACGGATCTAAAATCCGAAATTTTCAGTGCTACATTACGTTTCATGCCAATGGAGGAGAGATAGTTATCTAGATAAGTCGGCCCCTTGCCAGTGATAGTTACAAAGCCGTGTACTGCCGCTAGATATTTTTCAAGATCTAAGCTCTGCGATGCCAGGGGGTTGTTTTCTCCCATCAGCACGATTAAGTCTGACTCGCCTAGTTGAATACGGTGAATATCCCCCAGATGTTTGCTCGGCCCTATTCCGGTAACCACATAATCGACATCGCCTTTTGCCAACATTTCAAAGTAATCGGCAGGCATAGAGGATACATCAATATTTAATTTAGGCGCCTGGCTAAGAAACTGCGCCATTAATGCTGGCATATCGATCCAACTATCTAAATCGATACCGGAAAACCTAATCGTCGCTTCGACACTTAAAGGGTCAAACTCTGGCTCTTGGATTAACCTAGTTACTGACTTCAAGGCCATATCCAACTCAGCTGCCAGCTTATCGGCTCTACTAGAAAGGCTATAACCTTGGGCTGATTTGACTAACAGTGGATCATGAAACAGCACCCGCAGCCTTTGTAGCGCTCTGCTGACCGCCGACTGACTCATGTGTAATCTCTCTGCGGCGCGTGTTACATGGCGCTCTTCTAACAATACTTGCAACACTGTCAACAAGTTTAAATCGACCGATCTTAAATTCACTTCGCGCATGGCAATTATCATCATTATGCATTAGACGCCTCAATGATATATCGATAAAGTACGCTTTCCCAGCTAATATTTATCAAGTTCAGTTAACTTTACATAACTTAACGTGACTTAAATAAATATGCAGTGAAGCTTTGGAACTTATCGTCTAATGTAAAATCCTAACGAGACTTGGAAAAAGCATTTCCTGTTTAATTTATCAATTTGGTTATTTATGAATTTAGTAAAGCACTACAAGAACACTGACACTCAATGGGGCTGGGTTATTATCGTCCTACACTGGCTATTAGTACTACCAATCATCGGCCTCTTTGCCCTCGGCTTGTATATGATGGATTTGGGTTATTACGACGATATGTATATATTAGCCCCCCAAATACACGAGGCGATCGGGATTATCATTCTGGCGCTGATGCTGTTTCGCCTATGCTGGCGATTATTTAGCACGACACCTAAGCCTCCAGCCACCAATAGTAAACTGATCAACTTAGCCAGCCACCTCGCGCATAATGCAATCTACCTTGTGCTGTTCGCTATACTCATAACGGGCTTAATGATTAGCTTTGCGGGGGGCCAAGGACTACAGATATTTGACTGGTTTATCATTCCAGGACCCGCTGAATTTTTTGACAACCAGGCGACTTTCGCCGGAGATATTCACGAACTAGCTGCCTTTGGATTAATCGCTCTGGTGATTCTTCATGCCGTAGCAGCTCTAAAACACCACTATATTGATAAAGACACTACCCTGACAAATATGTTGGGGATCAAGGAGAAATAATGAACACATTAATTAAAAGTACTTTACTAGCAGCGGCTATTGCCACTAGCTCTTTCGCCACAGCCGCGACTTATGTTATCGATGATGCTAAAGCTGGCGCCCATTCGCAAATTGACGTCAAAGTAAAACACATTGGCATCAGCTGGGTAAAAGGACGCTTTAATAGCTTTGCTGGTACTTTTGAATACGATAAAGCCAAGCCAAACGATTCTAGCGTTGAGGTCTCTATCGACACTAGTAGTTTTGATTCAAACCACGCTAAACGCAACAAGCACATTATGAGCCCTGACTTTTTAGACGCTGATAAATATCCTACTGCTACCTTTAAAAGCTCTAAAATTGAAGACATGGGCAACGGTAAAGTAAAAGTCTCTGGTGATTTAAACTTGCACGGCGTGTCTAAAGCAATCTCTTTTGATGCAGTATTAATCGGTGAAGGCGATTCTCCATGGGGCGACTACCGTGCGGGCTTTGAAGCTACAGTTGACCTAAGTTTTGCAGATTTCAAAATCGATACCGCTAAATATGGCGTGTCAGATTTTACCATCAATATGTTTTTTGAAGGCAAGACCGCTAAGTAATACTCCCCACCTCTCGTTTTCAGAACGAGAGGTATCTTTATCCCCTCTAAATAGAAAAGCCTCATCCTTATCTTGTTAAACTCAGCTAACCGCTTATAATTGCGCCTCTCCTTTGTTTACTCATTTGGTCTCTATGTTATACGTACTCCCAGACTCCGCCGGCGACATGTTAATGCTTCAAGGCAATGGCAATCTCAGCCAAAAAGATTACACAGATGTTTTTCTAGCACAGATAGAAAAGCAGTTAAAACCTGGATCTACGCTGCGGGTTTTGTTGTATCTAGATCACGATTTTAGCCACTTTGATGAAGATTCCAACTGGAATGCGCAGCTGTTATTTAAGGCGTCCGGTACCGATATAGCCAGAATGGCGATTATCAGCGATGGCAGTGGTAATGATTTATGCAGCAGCTTTAACACTGCAGAGGTACAACACTTTGCCACTGCTGAGTTTTTAAAAGCCATGCACTGGTGTGATGAGCCGCTAAATTAAGGGCGTTATTAGTCTCTTTGAATTACATCAATGACGGTGGGTTGCTCGAACTTTTCACACTCTTTAAAGACATGCTGTGAACATGTGGCACATATATTTTGATCTAAGGTGGGAAAAATTGCTTCTATCGCCTCTTTCTTACTTTCAAAAAATTGTGATTCAGATAACACATTTTTAAATCCCAACTTAAAAGCCCGTTGTTTTACTGCGGGTTTCATTGCAAAAAAGTACAATGCACCGCCTTTAGCCTTTAATTTTTTATCCAAATTAATCAACAGGTCAGTACCGCTCAAGTCGATAAAATTAATGCCGCCGCAAATAATTAAAATCCGACTCACATCTGGCTGTACTAAAATACTTTCTACTCTATTTTGAATATGGTTTACCGAGCCAAAATAGATCGACATATCCACTCTTAATACTCTAAGTTGCGGACAGTACAAACCATTGTGCGTGTGTGTTTCAACAAAGCGACGCTGACTGACATTGAGTGACATCTCAGTAATTTCAGGGGTGGAGGTCTTGGCGAGGAATAAAATGATCGACATCATCACCCCTAAATAAATCGCAAACTCTAACTCCAAAAACAAGGTCGAGAAGAATGTAATCAGTAACACCGATGATTCAGCCTTACTGGTGGTTAATATTTTTTTAATGTGATGAGTGTCTATTAAATTATAGGCCACCAGCATAATCACCCCAGCCATTGCCGCCACCGGTAAATAGGCGGTTAGTGGGGCGATGAGCAATACAATTAATACTAAAATCAGCGCTGCAAAAATTGCCGAAAGACCCGATTTAGCCCCCGCGGCATAGTTAACACCTGAGCGTGTAAATGAGCCCGACCCCGCATAACAAGAAAAGAAACTCCCGGTAATATTCGACAAGCCCTGCCCTATAAACTCTTGGTTAGGATAGATACGTTGACCGGATTTAATTGCGATGGAGCGACTAATAGACACCGCTTCAATCAAACCTAACAAAGCGATGGCAAAGGCTTCAGGGGCTAACATCTGTAATGTAGCCAATGATAAATCCGGCATAGAGAAAGGCGGTAATCCCGCGGGAATTTGCCCTACAAATACCACGCCTGACTCCTCACCTAAAAAGAGCGCAATAAGCCCACCTATCACTAACGCCAATAATAAATTGGGTAGTTTAGGAATATATAACCTCACCAATACAGCCACTAGAAAGGTGCTTAAACCCACCGTAAATACAGCAATGTTTAGCAGCTCTAAATGACTGACAATACCGAACCAAGTTTCAATAAACGAAGAGCCTTTCTCACTCGGTATCCCGGTAAAATGTTTGATTTGACTAGTAGCAATGAGTATTGCTGCCCCTGCAGTAAAACCGATCACAACAGTGTGAGAGACAAAATCGACTAATTTACCTAGGCGTGCTAAACCAAACGCGAGCTGATATATCCCCGCCATCAGCGTCAATGTTAACGCCATAGAAATGAATTCAGGGCTGCCTGGGGTGGCATAACCGCTAATAGAAGAGAAAACCACGATAGAAATTGCCGTGGTTGGCCCTGATATAAGATGTTTAGAGGAGCCAAAAAGCGCGGCAACAATGGGCGTCACCATGGCGGTGTACAGCCCGTATTGCGGCGGTAATCCTGCAATGGTGGCAAAGGCAACACCTTGCGGCAATACAATTACAGCACCAGTAAGTCCCGCTAAGAAATCGGCTTTTACATCCGCAAAGGTTAAATATTTAAACCATACTAAAAAAGGGAAACAACGATTATTCATTACTTTACCTGTTGAGAACAGTCATATAAATCCATTTAAATAGGACGGTTAGGAAGGTAGCGAATATGTCTATTATTTCATCCCTAACTTAAAGTGGCCGTTGTCAGTAAATTGAATCACTTCTTTTCTGCGTTTAGCGATAAGAATAGGACCATTATCCAAGAACAGGAAATTTTTCCAATGCTGGCGAAAAACATCCCAAGTAGTTTCAATAATATTGTCTGCGCAATAGCAGAAATAGACGACAGTATTGCCCTCCCATTCAATAAACTCTTCGATTGCCTGAGGAAATTCTATGCCCGGCGCTTCCCAGTTAGCTTGCCACTGTCCTTCTTGCGTCCAAGTGTGCTGTTTACGCGGCCAATCTTCTTTGTGGAACAAATCGGGGTGATTGGCATTGTTACTGACTAATTGATGCCAGATCTGGTTGGATAACGTTTCGGTCAAAGGCTTGATAAATGCAAGTCCCTGTTCATTAATAGGTAACTCTTTGTGCTTAAAAAACCAAGCATAACGATATTCTTCTAAAGGTATATACTGCATTGTTTGTGCGCCACAATTTTTTTCTAGTATATATTATATTAACCGCCGAGAATTTTAATTCTTTAATAAAATTAGGCTATTTACGATGCTATGGAACATGTTCCTTTAAGTTAAATTAGGGCATAATATAAACCATGATAAAAAGACCCTCAAAATCTGAAATAAGAGCAACCCTTGATGATCAAATTCACGCTTTCCTAAATGATGGCGGAAAGATCCAAGAGTACGATCAAGGAGATAGCTCTCTTGTCGATGGCAGATATGATCGCAACCAATTCGTGCATGGGTTACCTAAGCAATTGCGCACGCCCATACCCAACACCTTAAAAGTCATTGATCATCGCCGATCAAACCACAACGTCACACCTATCAAACGCAAACTCACGCGTGTTAAAAAAATTATCTACGACGATTTCGGCGAACCCCTTAGAGAGGTTTGGGTAGAACAATAGCCTTGGTATTCTTACAACAGCCCGCCTGCTGCCTATTTTAAAAACTATTTATTGCTCAATCCACCAGACGCACCCTGTAAGGTGCTCAACCGCTGCCCCTTTAAAAAACTAACTTCGCGATCAACACTCTAGATATTGTAGCTAAGTTTTACTCATCTTTCGGCTAGTGCTAGCGGAGCGAGATAAAAGTTCATAATTGTCATTTTAGTGCGCCCTCATGTTATCCGCTAAGCGTTTTTTAATATTTATCTGCATCTACACTTCCCTTTTAGTCAAAAATAAAGCTATAGTGAAATCACCAACAAATTTGGTAATTACAAATACATTCAATTTTCATTCAGCTAAAAGAGAGGCCCCCTGCACCTTACCAGCCGATTAATAATCAGGCTCACTTGAGAGCATTTGATTCAATCAAGTGTTCAGAATCATCCAGAACAGTAAGGATACACAAATGATTATAAACATTACCCACCGTAGCGAAAAAGTATCACCAGCAGTAAGAGAAAAAATTGAAAACTGGTTAAATCACGCCCAAGAGCGATGCGAAATCATCACCAGCGCCCAAGTAACCATAGATAGTTCAGAACGTGGCGACGAAATAGAAGCGACACTGCATACCAGCGGCAAAGAAATATACGCGAAGACCCAAGCGCCTAACCTGTTTGCAGCAATAGACTCCCTCACCGATAAAATTGACCGACAACTCACCAAAGCCAAAGAGAAGATGACCTCCAAAAAAGGCGGCCCTCGACATATGGAACCGATACCTGAGTCAATTTCCGAAGAAGATATAGAGGCATTTGAAGCTTAGCAGTCATCATTGTTATGCAAACTACTCCTGAGACTATAAGTTTCGGGAGTTTAAAAATTCATCCCTCCTCAGCTCTTCACTACTCACCCAGTTTTTTTACTATAGCTAAACGCTATAAGCTAGTTACTTAGTAAACTGAAAAAACATAAAATTTATACAAAAACCAGTCAAAATTCTTCAAGAAAAATGCTACATTACCCCGCATCAATTTAATGATTAATCATTGACAATTAAAAGCGATTTACCTATCCTTTTACAGAAATGATAATGATTATCGTTTAAAAACCACCACATACATTTGGAATAACCAGTGAGCATAGCACTTTTCTACGGCACTACGACCGGAAACACAGGGGATGTAGCTGAAAAAGTACAGCAGCATCTAGACGATATTGAACTTTTTGACGTAGCGGACTCTCCTCTTGAGATTGTTAACAACTATCAGCAGATCATCTTTGCTATCCCCACTTGGGATTATGGCGAAGTACAAGAAGATTGGCAGGAAGTTTGGGACAGTGTTGATGAATTGGACTTTTCCGGTAAAACTGTCGCATTCATTGGCTTAGGCGACCAATACGGTTACGCGGAATGGTTTTTAGATGCCATGGGCATGTTGCATGATAAAGTCGTCGCGAAAGGCGCTACCATCGTTGGTCACTGGCCTGTCGGCGGCTACGAATTTGATGAGTCGAAAGCACTGACCCCCGATAAGAAATTCTTTATCGGCCTCGGTATCGATGACGACTGCCAAAATGAACTCAGCGAAGAGAGAATCGAGCAGTGGTGTCAGCAAGTAAGCCTTGAGTTCGAATAAACAAACGCTTATTTAGCAACTCTAAATAGCACTCATATTCTAAGAATAGGGTGCTAGCTTTCCCCCGCCAACGATTACTTACTTTTACCTCTTTTTAAATCTTTCCCTCTATAATCTACCACTTAGTTTCCTTTCAATATTGTTTTCAAAAAAATCAGCTATATTATTGAATCTATTTTATTTTCTTAAAAAAAAGCGCTTTCAAAAAAACCAAAAACAACATACTCTCTTAAACACATAAAAATTATCTGGAGCGTACATGTTAAGATTGATTGGTCTTTTTTTAGTTGTCGCTATCGCTGCAGCTGCCTATTTTTTAACAACTGAAGATTCAATGTTTGCACCAAAACAACAGCCAAAAGTGCTACAAAAGCCCGCTGTGGAGCCACCTGTTGCGTCAAAAGTCACCCCTGTAAAGCAAAGTGTGGTGAAAAAAGTGACACAACCGGTAGTGACGAAGGCAGAAAAGCAGCAAGCACAAGCCCACGTCGATAGCATAACCACACAAGCCGCTATTCCTCTTGAAATAACCAGCGCCGACCATTTCGTCACCGCAGACCAAATACTGCTACTCCCTGCTTTAAACGCACCAGAAGTAGCGGAAATCATCAGCACTGAAAACTCACCCGCCCTGCTGGTATCCGCTCCCGCAAAGCAGACAGCGAAGCTAAACGATATTGATAAAAACGCCGAAAATGCAGCGGCAGCACAAAGCTTTGCCATCAAAATACCCACCTTCAAGAAGCCGCAGCAAAACAACGATGCCAGCAGCCAACTACTGCTAGCTGCTAATACTGTAACGGTTATTAAAGCTGAAGCTTCAATAACAGCCAGCCCTGCCACGGTAGCGCAGAATAGTAGCGATGTTGATAACATCAAAATATTAGGGACTGTTACCGGTACTGTAGAAAAGAAAGCCGTTACAGCCACCAGTTCGCCTAAACTACAAATAACCGACAATCTACAGAAAACCAATCATTCAATAATCGATGTTATTAAGAAGAATCTAGAACAGCTATCCGATATTAAGGTCAGTGAGTTAACGGAGCTAGTCACTGCTAAAATAACGGGTGAAAGTAGTACTGTAGCGGCCGACGCTGTGACTGTTGAGAAAACAGCTGCAACCAACGTTTCTGCAACAGCCCCTAGCACTCTCCCCGCCACTAACAAAAACACCACTGCTGCAGTTAGTTCAGAGGTGATTGTTGTTAAAGCAAAAAATATTGTTCAGAGTAAAAAAATTACTTTATCGGATAAAAACCGAATTCAGTTACGTGAATTATTGACCGAAACACAATCCGATAAAAAAAGGATTTTCTACCTCCACGCGGTCAATGTAAAAGACGATCAGGGAATTTGGGGGATTATCCAACACGGATTAATGGGGACTTTTTCTAAAGGCATAGCGCTCTCTCAAGCGGAAGGTGAAGTTACCGCGCTTATCCCGCAAGATGCCGATGAAATGCTGCTCTCAAAAAGAAGTTCTTTTTTAGGTAAGTTACTCAACAACAAAGTACTGACCACTTACGTATACAATTTTGAACAGGGCAATATAGGCAAAAACCCTGACGTGATTAGACCAGGCCAACAGCTAATCATTGTGACTTTTACTGAAGAAGAGCTAATGAGTGTCTATCTACACTTTAAAAATCACGATTAACCCACAACGAGAGGGATCATAAGCCCTCTCTATTTGTTTAATAACTCCCTAAAAAATATTTTTTACCGCCACTTTGCAGATAAATTTTCTGCTCTTGTTCATCGTCTATCGCCAATTCAACTAACTGATAATACAAACTGCGGCACAACTTCCCTTCCATATTGCCTCTGACACTAATGTAAGGTGTTGGCTCTTCTGTGAGTTTGTTTATTTCAATACGCAGTGAATGGGTATCGTCTAACACCACGACATCCTGGGTTAAACTGACGAAGCTGAGCTGGGGACCAAACTGACTAGCGGTTTGCTGATAGTGAACAAAATAAAAAGGCACATCAGCCACTTTTATTCGCCACTTTTCAACCGGCGTTTTTAAAAAATACTCCCCCTGCTCCTTCACTAATATTCTAGCGAACATTTTAGGGATTTCAGTACGGGTAAAAATATCCCCACAGTGGCGCCACACCCCTTGGGCATCTATGCTTATATCTATATCGCCCGACAACTCAGGCTGCCATAAATGCAATGGCGGTAGTGAGTTCTGATCGACACTGGTTAATATTTTTTCGAAATCAAAGGTATTTGGCATAAGGTCGTTAGTCGTTAGTCGTTAGTTATCTAATCACAAATTTAATGAAATATTAAAGCTGCACTATTAAAAATAGCGCTACATTAAGATTATTCATATTAACGTTAATTTATATCATATGCAGAACTATTAACATGAATATAATTCACTGATACACTGGCTGCATAATCCTAGATTCGATAATCGAAATAAGGATAACTCACTTAATCATAATGGAAACACAGCATGCGTGCCAATCTAGCAACTCGACTCTCAGACCCAAACCGTGGGGTATATTTTGTGGGAACGACCCCACCAAGAGCAGAAGTGGCAGAAATGGACATGCACATCATTGCCGACAAACTCCTACAACGCCTCACCTCAATCGATTACGATGGTTTGGTCGTCTATGATATTCAAGATGAGAGTAGCCGTACTTCAACACCCAGGCCGTTTCCCTTTAAGGCAACTTACGACAGCAGAATATACTCAAGTGTATTAACGCAGAAGTCTAATCATCCGACTATTACTTATAAAAGTGTTTCTGCGAGATCAGAGCAAGAATTCAACCAGTGGTTAGAGCAAGCTTGGACAGAGTACGGCATTCGCAATGTTGTATTAGTGGGCAGCCCCTCATCATCCGGCACTATTAAGCTCCCCCTTAAAGATGCTTACAAGGCCCTTGAAAGCCATGAGCGCAGCTTTAACTTAGGCGGTGTTGCCATTGCAGAACGTCATGCAAAAAAAGGCGATGAGCATCTGCGCATGCAACAAAAAAGCATCGATGGCTGCAATTTCTTTATCACCCAAGCAGTCTATGATGCCGATGCCACTATCGATTTACTGCAGCAGTACGCTGCACTTTGTAAAGAGCAAGGTGTTAAGGCTAACCGCGTGATCTTGACCTTCACCCCTTGTGGTAGCCAAAAAACCTTAGATTTCATGCAGTGGTTAGGTATAGCAACTCCGAGTGCTATCTCGACACGCATTTTAGATGCAGAAGATTCACTGGCTGAATCTATTCATATTTGCGAAGAGAATTTACAGAAGATCTTAAACTACTGTTTATCGCTAGAGATACCGCTGGGCTTGAACATTGAGAGTTTAACCAATCGCAAAGAGGAAATTGACGCTTCAATCAAGCTCTTTAAATTACTCAAAGCAACCTTGGATTTAAATTTAGCGAAACGCACTTAACCCAAAGAAAATCGGAAAACCAAGTAATCCATTAGCGACGCTAATGGGTTATAGGACGGCTTGTCTATTTGTAGTTCTCTATAATGCGGGCTAACTCACCATTTTCTTTCATAACAGCAAGCTCGAGATTAAACATTTTCACAAATGGCTGCCATTTTTTAGTAAACATGAATCGGTAATCAAAACTGCTGATCGCCTTATCTGATATGTAGAATTTGTCCTGCATCGTCGGATTGTTTTTTATAATCCACCTACCCACTAAGTCCGATACTATGGTGGCTTGACTGCGATGACTCAAAGTCTTTTTTAACATCAGCAACTCTCCAATAGCCTCTGTTGTTTGTATTTCATTGCGATCAAAATACTGTTGCAAATTTGGATAGCTACAACCTAAATGAATACCTTGGAGGCTGTCCAAGAACTGCGATCGTAGCGAGAGCAAGATTATTTGAGGAGAATAGCGTGCTATTTAACGATAATTAGCGGTAATTTTAACCAAATAGGCTTGGTCGCAGTAGATTAGTCTGTTCTCGGACAGCCTCCTAACCTCTTGCCAAACAGATCACTGGCTTGGGTATAGTCAACGGGTTTGTTGATAGGAGAGAATAGTACGTCTTTAACCACCAACACCACATCGCTAAAGATATATTTATCTGCTGCAGTCACCCACTCTTTAGCGCTCGCTGATGCATCAATACTGCCTCTGTCTAGCCTCTTCTCTACTCGTTTTTTAGGCACTTGCACGAACTTGACGATATAATTATGTTTACGCGCGACATGTTCCAGCACATCCACCATAATTCCAGAGCTATCTCCCTGCGAACTATTAATTAGATAGGGCGGGTAGCCTGTTGAAGAGGTGTTAAATACCAGTATTTCCGCTGTCAACTCAACGCTAAATACAACAAAAATAGTGACTAGTAAATAAGTCCAGTTGTTCACATAACATCCTTGGATTGATTGTTTTAAGTATAAAAAGTGAAACATTACTGCTATTTGTTATGAATATAAATCAGACAAACCCTTAAGCTCAATAAGCCACCTGTAAGGTAAAAAACGATGATTAGAGAAGCACATTCAAAAGACGCTATTAATTTAGCTGCTTTATCTATCCAGGTCTGGCTTGAAACTTATGCGCTAGAAGGTATACGTGCTGAATATGCCAATTATGTGTTAACGACTTTTACCAAAGACTACTTCGAAGATTTAATCCAACAGCCGCAATATCGATTATTTATCAGTGAAGAAGATCAGGTTTTACAAGGATATGCTCTGGTTAACTTGGACTCTCATTTTAAAACCAAGAAAAATGGCTTTGAAATTGACAAGTTATACGTGCACTCAAAATTTAAGGGACAAGGGTTAGCGCGTCAGCTGTTGTCTGAGGTAGCCACAAACTGTGGTGAGAGGTTTTGGTTATATACATGGGTTGAAAATGAATCCAATGCCTTTTATCAACATCTAGGCTTTACCCAGATAGGGCAACTTAGCTTTGAATTTTCGCACTGGCTGATTGAAAATAACGTCTATGCATTTAACTACAAGCAGCAATAAAGTTGTGCCGGGGAGCTGAGTTCAGCGCCCCCCATCACGATAAATATTATTACCTGCTGCCCATCTCAGCATTTAACGCCTCTTCAATTTCTTCCTCTGAGAGCGTATCTAATTGTTCTGTCCATTTAAGATCGATAGCCTGCATCGTAGAGTCGTGCTCTATGCGCAACTGACGTCGTAGCTTAGCGGCCACAAAACGCGCTTTATCTTTCGCCGAATTAAGCAACAACTGTGGAATTTGTACTGGCCGACCATCATCGCCTACCGCCACCATCGTAAAATAACAGCTATTGGTATGTCGGCTCTCTTTGGAGAGTATATTTTCAGCGACCACTTTAATACCCACTTCCATGGTCGAGCGCCCCACGTAGTTAACTTGCGCATAAAAGGTCAGTAGCTCCCCCACTTTTACCGGCTTTTTAAATTTCACCTGATCCACAGATAATGTCACGGCATAGTGATGAGCGTAATGCGCCGCACAAGAGTAAGCGACTTGATCCAACATTTTCAAGATGGAGCCGCCGTGAATATTACCGCTGAAATTGGCCATTTCAGGAGTCATCAACATCGTCATTATTAAAGGTTCTGCTAATTGTTGCTCTCTTGGCTCTTGCATATTCGTCTCACTTTGTAATTATTATCGAATAATAAAGACCCCCAGGGAAAACCTTTTCGATAAGGCCTACCTTCACTTGGTGAAAGGGGTTTGCTAAGAGCCTGTCCGAGAACAGACTAATCTACTGTGACCAAGCCTATTTGGTTAAAATTAACGCTCATTATCGTTAAATAGCACGCTATTATTCGGCATGTCCCTATGCCTCACCCCTTCGGGGCTGGCATGATAAATTGTTCCAGACAATTTATTCGCCTCAAATGATCGCTGATTTTTCCTCAAATAGCCTTGCTCTCGCTACGATCGCAGTTCTCGGACAGGCTCCTAGTCACTTTGGCGGAATAAACTATTCAGGTCTGAAGGTTTAAATTCACCCACTATAATTTGGACAGCGCCTAATTAACCGCTATCGGATAGCTGGAAACACTGTTAATTATTAACTTATGCGATCCAATATATTTTAGCACTGATCAGCAGCCTTGCTAGCTCGGCGTTGTTTAAAAATCATACTGAATCTCAAACATACAACAAAAGACTTCTATTTCATAAGGTTATTTATAGCTAGCGATGTCAGTCACCTTTTACTCCCGCTTGAAATAAAGGTCTAAAAACGTAACAAACTTATCCAATTTATATATGCATTTATTTTCATATTTGCTGAAGTTCCCAACAGTGTTAACGTCTTATATAGAATCAGCTTAACCAAATATCAAATATGCATTCTATTTCATATTATAAAAATAGGTGAGTGTATGAACACCCCAACCGTGGCAACAGCGCAGCAAATACAGGTCATTGTCGATCTGTTAGAGCACAAACCCGGCGCTCTTTTGCCGATTTTACATGAGTTACAAAATACCTTTGATTACATCCCTCCCATCGCTATTGCGATAATCGCCAAATCTCTACGACAAACCAGTGCCGAGATTCATGGTGTTATTAGCTTTTATCGTCATTTTCACACTGAAAAAAACGCCCGTCACAGACTGGAAATTTGCCGTGCTGAAGCTTGCCAAGCGCGAGGTGCTCGCACACTAGAGCGCCACGCAAAAAAAACTTTAGCCGTGGATTATCACCAGAGCACCGCAGACAGAAACATTACTTTAGATCCTGTTTACTGTCTGGGAAATTGCAGCTGTGGCCCTAACATACGTGTCGGAAATGACATTATCGGCAGGGTCGATAATGATAAATTTGATCGTATCGTGGAAAACTTAGCCACTCAAGGCGTTCAAATTCAATAGGTTTACTCAATGACAACTATCTACCTGCCACGAGACACCACTACTTTATCGCTAGATGGCGAAGAAGTGGCACTACAGCTACAAACGCAAGCCGCTAACACTAATACCCCTATAAACTTAGTGCGCAATGGCTCGCGGGGCATGTTTTTCTTAGAGCCACTGGTTGAAGTGCAAACGGATCGCGGGCGTATTGCCTTTGGCCCTGTCACACCCGCTGATGTAGCGAGCTTGTTCGCCGCTGACTTTACCAATCCAGTGTTTGGCAGTGAATCTGCCAGTAATCATCCGCTGTATCTGGGTCTCACTGAAGAGATTCCCTATCTTAAACAACAGCAGCGCTTGAGCTTTGCCCGTGCCGGTGTCATTGACCCCACCGATATTGACGATTACATGGCACACGACGGTTTTGTCGGTCTGGCTAAATCACTGCAAATAACTGATCAGCAAATTGTCGATGAAATAAAAGCCTCGGGATTACGTGGTCGTGGTGGTGCAGCATTCCCCACCGGCATCAAATGGCAAACGGTTTTAGACTGCGACAGTGAGCAGAAATATATTGTCTGCAACGCCGATGAAGGAGATTCAGGTACCTTTGCTGACCGGTTATTAATGGAGGCCGATCCCTTTGCCCTAATCGAAGGCATCACTATCGCCGCTCTCGCAGTTGGCGCCAACCAAGGCTATATTTATCTGCGCTCTGAATACCCACAGGCACTGATTATTCTCAATGAGGCCATTGCCACCGCCTACAGTAGAAACTTCTTAGGCGACAATCTCTGCGGTTCACCTCATCACTTTCACTTAGAAGTACGCTTGGGGGCGGGGGCCTATATCTGCGGCGAGGAGACCTCACTGCTAGAAAGTTTAGAGGGAAAACGCGGCCTAGTCCGCTCAAAACCGCCACTACCTGCCATTGAAGGTTTATTTGGCCAACCTACTGTGGTCAATAACGTACTATCCTTTGCTGCTGTCCCGCATATATTGGCCGATGGCGCACAAAAATATGCCGACTATGGTCAGGGGCGTTCCAAAGGCACCCTCCCCTTTCAAATAGCGGGCAATATTAAGCAAGGCGGTTTAGTTGAACTGGCTTTTGGCACTACTTTAAAAGATTTACTGGACGAATTTGGTGCGGGCACTGCCAGCAACAGACCTATGCACAGCATCCAAGTGGGCGGGCCTTTAGGAGCCTATTTAACCCCTGAGCAATGGGACACTCCCTTAGATTATGAAGCGTTTTCTGCCATGGGCGCAGTGTTGGGCCACGGTGGCATTGTGGTGTTTGACGACAGTGTTGATCTAGCGGAGCAAGCGCAGTTCTCGATGGAGTTTTGTGTGGAAGAGTCCTGCGGTAAATGCACTCCTTGTCGCATTGGCTCAGTGCGCGGCACTGAAGTGATCGAGAAGATCCGCAATCAGCAAAATATCGAGGCCAATTATGAATTACTCGATGATTTGTGTGAAACCATGATAGATATGTCGCTCTGTGCGATGGGTGGCATGACGCCATTCCCAGTGCAAAGCGCGATGCGCAGCTATAAAAAGCAGCAACTAAACCAACAACCTAAAACGTCAGCCGTGAATAGGGAGGTTTGCTAAAATGTTAGAGTACTTCGACCCCAGTAAAGACTTAGGTACGCCGGCAATATTCAGCGCGACCTCCATTACACTTGATATTGATGGCAACAGCATTAGCGTCCCCGAGGGCACTTCTGTGTTGCGCGCAGCCGCCCTTTACAACATTAATATCCCCAAGTTGTGTGCGACCGATAGTTTAGAGCCCTTTGGTTCCTGTCGTTTGTGTGCAGTGCAAATTGAAGGGCGTCGCGGCTATCCTGCGGCCTGCACCACACCGGTGAGCGAAGGCATGCAAGTGGTCACACAAAACACTAAGCTGGCTAAACTACGGCGCAATGTGATGGAGTTATATATCTCCGATCACCCACTAGATTGCCTAACTTGTCCCGCTAATGGTGATTGCGAACTACAAGACATGGCCGGTGCTGTAGGCCTGCGCGAAGTACGTTACGGCTTTAATGGCAGTAATCATTTAGATGCCCCCACCGATGACTCCAATCCCTATTTTAGTTTTGATGCTAGCAAGTGCATTGTCTGTTCACGCTGTGTACGCGCCTGTGAAGAAGTACAAGGCACTTTTGCACTGACCATTGACGGTCGCGGCTTTGATTCCAAAGTCAGCGCGGGGGTCAACCAAGATTTTATAGATTCAGATTGTGTCTCCTGTGGTGCCTGCGTGCAAGCTTGCCCCACCTCAACCTTAATGGAAAAGAGCGTCATCGAACAAGGTCAACCCGAGCACTCTATTGTCACTACTTGTGCTTACTGTGGTGTTGGCTGTTCGTTCGAAGCGCAGATGCAAGGCGATCAAGTGATTCGCATGGTCCCCTACAAAGGCGGCGAGGCCAATCAGGGGCATTCCTGTGTAAAAGGCCGTTTTGCCTTTGGCTATGCCACCCATAAAGACCGCATCAAAGCGCCGATGATTCGCGACCATATCGACCAGCCTTGGCGCGAGGTAAGTTGGGATGAAGCGTTCAGCTTTGCCGCTGCCAAAATCAAGGGAATTCAGAAAAAATACGGGCGCGAGAGCGTTGGTGGTATCACCTCTTCGCGCTGTACCAACGAAGAAACCTACCTAGTACAGAAGCTGATTCGCACCGCCTTTGGCAACAACAATACCGATACTTGCGCCAGAGTTTGTCACAGCCCCACCGGTTTTGGTTTAAAAACTACCTTGGGAGAGTCCGCCGGCACCCAGACCTTTGACTCAGTCAGAGAAGCCGATTGCATTATGGTAATAGGTGCTAACCCCACCGATGCTCACCCAGTATTTGGCTCGTTAATGCGCCGCCGCTTGCGCGAGGGTGCCAGTTTAATTGTGGTGGACCCCAGAGATATTGACTTATTAGCCACCCCTCACCTCAATCAGGCGATACATTTGCAACTGCGCCCGGGCACCAATGTGGCTCTGATTAATGCGCTGGCGCATGTTATCGCCACGCAAGAGTTGCTAGACAAAGATTTTATTGCCAAGCGATGTGCTAGCGATGCCTTTGAGCAATGGCTGGCCTTTATCAGCGAAAGCCGTAACTCCCCTGAAGAGACAGAAGCAATCACCGGAGTAGCCCCCGATAAAGTCAGAAGTGCTGCAAGGCTTTATGCCACCGTTGGCAATGGTGCCATTTTCTATGGCTTAGGGGTTACCGAACATTCACAGGGCTCCACCATGGTGATGGGTATCGCCAATTTGGCGCTGGCCACTGGTAACTTGGGCCGCCTAGGAGTAGGTGTTAACCCACTGCGTGGGCAAAATAACGTGCAGGGCTCCTGCGATATGGGTTCATTCCCTCACGAGTTACCTGGCTATCAACATGTGGGAGAGCAACAAGTACGGGATAAATTTGAAGCCGCCTGGAAGGTTAAAATTGATCCAGAGCCGGGTCTGCGAATTCCCAATATGTTTGACGCTGCCCTCAACGGCACTTTCAAAGGTTTGTACGTACAGGGCGAAGATATCGCTCAATCCGACCCCAATACTCAGCACGTAGAAAAGGCGCTGTGCTCACTGGAATGTTTGATCGTACAAGATATCTTCCTCAACGAAACCGCCAAATTTGCCCACGTATTGCTGCCAGGTGCCACCTTCCTTGAAAAAGACGGTACTTTCACCAACGCCGAGCGTCGCATTAACCGCGTGCGCAAGGTAATGCCACCCTTGGCAGGGCTCGCAGACTGGGAGGTGACCTTAGGTCTCTCTAAGGCACTGGGTTATGAAATGCACTACGATCACCCCAGCGAGATAATGGATGAGATTGCGCAGCTAACGCCAACCTTCAGCGGAGTTAGTTACCAGAAACTTGAAGAGCTCGGCAGCATTCAGTGGCCCTGTAATGAGCAGCACCCACTGGGCACTCCAACCATGCACGTCGAAGACTTCCCGATTGGTAAAGGCAATTTCGCCATCACTGAGTTTATCCCGACCCAAGAGCGCAGCACACGCCGTCTGCCACTACTGTTGACCACTGGCCGTATTTTGTCTCAGTACAACGTTGGCGCGCAGACACGCCGCACACAGAATATGACCTGGCACAGCGAAGACGTACTTGAAGTGCATCCACACGATGCCTTGGAGCGTGGTATTAATGATGGCGATTGGCTAGGCATCACCAGCCGTGCTGGCAACACGGTACTTCGTGCTAAAATTAGTGAGCGCATGCAACCGGGGATTGTCTACACGACATTCCACCATCCCGGCAGTGGCGCCAATGTTATCACCACTGACAATTCTGACTGGGCCACTAACTGCCCAGAGTATAAAGTGACGGCCGTGCAAGTTGAAAAAGTATCGCAGCCTTCGCGCTGGCAAAAAGCCTTCCAAGACAGTGATAAAAAACAGCAGCAACTGTTAAAAGGCAAGCAAACGACGTCAGTTGATGTTTAAGTTGGAAATAAATCTTGGATGAATTAGGCGAAACCTAATTCATCTCTACTAATGGACCATATGTTATGGGCGAATATAAATTGATCGACGCCACTAGCCCCGGCTACATTCAAGTTGAAACGCAAAAATGGCATGACCATCAGCTCCACTCTTTTACTGATCAAGTCATTGAAGAAGTGCCTATCGCCCTTGTCTATAACGGTATTACACAAGCGGTGATGATGGCAACACCCTGTGATTTAGAAGATTTTGCGCTGGGTTTTAGTTTATCTGAATCGATAATTGACACTGTTGAGCAAGTGTATGAGATCAATATAACGAAGCACGATAGCGGCTTTGCTGCAGAGCTAAAAATATCCAGCGAAAAATTCCTGGCACTTAAATCCTATCGTCGCAATATGACCGGCAACACTGGCTGTGGATTGTGCGGGGTAGATTCACTCGCAGGCGCATTGCGCACGGCGCGCCAGTTGCAAAAGACCGCACTACCCGCCTCAAGCGCCATTCAACAAGCCATCAATTCACTCACCTCTTGGCAACTACTGCAGCAACATACCGGTGCTTGTCACGCGGCTGTGTGGTGCAATATGCAGGGCGAAAAACAGTTACTACGCGAGGATGTAGGGCGTCACAATGCACTGGATAAATTAATTGGCGCCGTCCACCGCAGCAGACTTAGCGCCAAAGATGGTTTTGTTTTAATTTCTAGCCGGGCAAGTTATGAGATGATCCACAAAACCAGTTTTTTAGACTGTGCGAACTTAGTCGCTGTATCGGCACCAACATCGCTCGCCATCACTCAAGCGAAACAGATCAACTTGAATTTAATTGGCTTCGCCCGCAACGGTAAAAATAACGTTTATCACTGCGGCCTTTAACAATAATCGCACATACAGAGAGACAATTATGAGATCCGCACAGCAGCAACTCATCCATATGGTGAATCAGATTGGCGAAAACAATCAACACAGCGGCGTCGAAAGTGCAGCCGCTTTTACTAGCACGCACATCCAAAAATTTTGGGCACGCTCTATGAAGCAAGATATTATTCAACACTTAAACAATGGTGGTCAGGGTTTATCAGAAATTTCTATTGCCGCTATTAAAAAATTATAAGCCCTCGATGAGAGTAAATGCTGACTTTGCTGGTTGCCATTTACTTATTTTTTAGTGAATGCTCGATAATTGTTATATTTTCCCCCTTTTATCCGCTGTTTTTAGAATCCGTTATATATACTATAGTTAAGCGTAATTATTGATCGGCGCATGAGTTTTGAGTGAAAATATTTTGTCCTCAAATAAATAATAAAATATTGACTGTAGCGATCAAAACACGGAACAACTTTAGAGGTTACAAGTTGAAAATATTGGATAATTCCAGCGCAGGGCTAAATAAACAAATATTGCTTGTTACATTGTCACCGCTGATTTTACTGTCAGTAATATTAAGCGCTTATGTATTTTGGAATAAAAGCGTTGATAGTAACGACATGCTGATGCAGCAAGGCAATACCATCGCCAAAATCATGTCAGTCGACGCAGAATCGGCCATCGCTAACACCGACATCCTAAAGATGATTAAACTCTCCCAAGCCCCTATCAAGCTGCCCGATGTAGCCGATATCGTGTTCTTAGATATTCGCTATAAAGTGTTACACCGCAACGCTAGCTTTACCCTAGATTTAAAAGCGTCTGCCCCCTCTGTCTACGGCAACGATCAGCACTGTTATTTTATTCAAGCAGTCGGCATCAATAGCCAGGGGGTTACCTTGTTTAGCCACGGTAACCAAGTGATTAAATCCAGTAAAATTATCGGCTGGGTGGTGGTGGTGTTAGACACCAAATCAGTGAGTGAGCGCAACTTTAACGTTATGCTTAAAATAGGTTTATCAATCGCTTTGCTGTTAATGATATCGCTGTGGTTTGCCACCCGTTTTGCCCGCCAAATTATGCAGCCTATTTCAGAGATAACTTCGGTAGTTGATGCCTTTCAAAAAGGTAATTTTGATGCACGGGCGCGCAAGTCTCACGTGGGAAAGCTCAATGTACTGGCCAATGGTATTAACCGGATGGCGATGCGCATTAAAGTATCAACGACGGACATGGAGACTAGAGTTGATAGCGCCACACGGCGGTTACAGTCTGCGATGCATCACCTTGAGCAACAAAATGAGACTTTACAGCAGACCAAGGAAAAAGAAGTGGAGGCCAACCAGGCAAAAGATCAATTTTTAGCCCGCATGAGCCACGAATTAAGAACGCCACTTACCTCAGTGTTGGGCTTTTCTAAAATACTGCAAGAAACTAAAATTACCGACGAGCAAGTAGAGCCGATAAGAATTATCAACCATACCTCACAGCTACTGCTCTCCATCGTCGATGACATTTTGGATTATTCTAAACTGCAAAAAAACGCCATCACCTTAGAGCGGATTGACTTTGATTTAGAAACCGCCATTTTAGATATCTTAGAGATGCAGGCGCCTATGGCGCACTCCAAAGGTCTTGAATTATCGCTAGTGAGCAGCAACGGACGCTCTTTTAAAATCAAAGGCGACCCTACTCGGTTTAAACAAATCATCTCCAATCTAGTGTCCAACGCCATAAAATTTACCGACTCTGGATCAGTGGCTATCAGCGCCGACATTCAACACATCAGCTCGCATCAATCGTTAATTATTATCAGCGTCACCGACACTGGCATCGGCATCTCTAATCAGCAGCTCAATAAGTTATTTAAAGCCTTTGTCCAGGCAGACACATCCATAACAAGGCGTTTTGGAGGCTCTGGTTTAGGGCTCGTTATCGCAAAAACGCTCACTAAATTGATGGGTGGCAAGCTTGAAATCTATTCAAAACAAGGCCGTGGCACCAATGTCACTTTACAGATCCCGACACTCAGTGATACCCGCAAAGAGCAGGAGAAAAACATTCCACTGCACCACGAAACAGTGCTCCTGTACGATGAGAACCAACACACTAGGCGCGCTATCGCGCTGATGTTATCACGTAAAAATTATGATTATAAATCAGCCTCTAGTCAAAGCAATTTACTAGAACTAATCCCCAATTACCGACATTTAGTGATCGGGATAAAATCTACTGACTTACAAAATAATTTGATAGACCTTATCTTACCGCTGCTCAATGACAATCATAAAACCATCACTTTAGCCGTGCCTAACAGCCATCCTCTGCCAGTATTACCCAATACTATTCACATTATTAACAAACCGATACGACCCGAAGCCTTATTCGCAAAAGAATGTGCGGATCAGATCGCGCCAATTGCTGCGCTGCCAAATTTACCGGCACATGCTGAGATTTGTGCGGTAGTGGCAGAGGATAATACCTTTAACCAAATCTTAATTTCCAAGATATTAGAAAAGCACCAAATAAAATCTTACATAGCCTCTAATGGTAGAGAAGCAATTGATTTAATTGAAAAACATCAGCCAGATATCGCCATTATCGATATACATATGCCGGTAATGGACGGTTTTGAAGCGACCAAAATCATTCGCCAAGACAGTGATATTCCAATCATTTCACTGACCGCTAATATTATTGAACAAGATCACTTAAAGATAACCAAAGCCGGTAGCAACTGTATAATTTTAAAGCCAATCAATGATATAGAACTCGTCTCAACCATCAGAAAACTCACCGCAGCCGCAATGCAGAAAAAACAGCAACAGATAACAACGGAGCAAGAAGAGATAGGGCTAAACGAAACTCCTGAGACCAGCACCGGCACCGGCACCAACATTGCTGATTACAACTTAGATCAATCGGTATTGAATGATGAGTTACTACGGCTATTAGGACTATTACAAGAAGCTTTTCGACAAGCCGATGTCACACAAATGCGCGAGTTCGCCCACCAGCTGGTGGGATTGGCAGGCCTCTATGAATTACCGGAAGTTGAATTGACCACTATGGAGCTACAGACCATGCTCAAAGAGAACAATACTCGCCAAGTTTGGACTTGCCTCTCGCGGCTCATTCGTATTGTAGAAAGCGCTGATGCCGTACCTGTTATGGAATAATTTAGAATTCGCGATAAGTGGGAGCTTCACCGATGAGCTTTTCTAGCTTGAGCACCACATATCTCAACTGAATTTGCCCCGCTTCATCGTAACGTTTAGCGCTGATGCTAAAAGCTACTTTTTGCCCTTGCTCTGCCGCTAACTCAATTTGGTTACACTGGGAGCGAATTTCATCTAGCTCGGGGTCGCTCGGTATGGCATGGCCAATAAACACTAACCATTTAAGCTCAGTCAGTCTTCCCGCCATTAAATCGTTGAGCAGCGCCAGTGCCTCTAACCTAGAAATTCGATAGACTGGCGGGCGGCCAAAATACATCGCCAAAGCCAGCAGACAAAGCACCACACAAGTGACACCAAAAATAACTAGAAACTCAGCCATCATCGTTGCGACATCATCTGTGCTAACTCTTTCACTTCTGCTTTTACCGCCTCAAAGTGCTTGGTTTCTAGTGACATAAGATCTTTAGAAAATTGCTTTCGCTGTTTCTTCTCTAACGCTTTCCAATCTTTAAGCTTAGGAATATGTTTTGTTTTTTCAAACACTTGCTCCATTACTGGAAAACTGTTTTCCGGTAAATTAGGCCGTAGCTGATCGACTAATACCTTCAGGCGAATGCTTGCCTCAACCACTTCAATCTGCGCTGTATCAACCGCTTTAACAATAATATTGATACTACTCGATACATATTCTTGACGCTCGTTATGCTCTTTTAAATGTTGCTCAACAATTTTCTGTTGCGCAATTTTCTTATCACTGGCTGTTTTTAAATGACGATAAATAAAGACACTTAAAGCGATGATAAAAAGAGTGCCGGTGACAATTGCGAAATAAATCATGGAGTAAATAGACCTTAAATTTAAAAAACGAATTATACCTAATCTATGTAATATTTCTCTATCAAATTTAAAACAAGCAATGGCGCATAAATTAATTTAACAACAAGAAAACTCCTTTTGTTTTATGTATTTTGTAGAAAAAGGTTTCAAAATTCAAACATAGTTCATCCCAAACAGATTGATTTAGCATATACTGCTTTTTACTGATAATGAATACAGAATTAACTCTAAAATAATTCACATTAGATAAAGAACAAAAATACACTAACCTTAAGGTAATAATATAGGAGGGTAATCATGCGTGTTGTCGTTTATATGTTATATACAGCATTCTTTATCTCAACCAATACACTTATAGCTGCTAGTGAGCAATTTAGTGAAAAAGAGTTGAGTACGCTTTCCCTTAACAACCTGATGTCACTTGATGCACAGACTACTTCCGTGATGAAAAGAGCGGTATCTGCGAAAGAGACACCAGGTTCTATTTATTTATTATCAGCAAAAAAAATCAAACTTGCGGGGGCCACCAGCCTCATTGACGCCTTAACTCTTTTGCCTGGGGTGTCGGTACGCAATACCTCCAATACATGGCCGATAGTCTCTATTCGCTCAGCCCCAGTATCTATCATCAACAATCTTTTATTAATGGTAGATGGACGCTTTATCTATAACATCGGTTTTCCCGGCATCGCCTGGAACCACTTAGACATTGATATTGATAATATCGAGAGGATTGAATTAATTAGGGGGTCATCTGGCACCTTATGGAGCAGCCAAGCTGCCAATGGTGTTATCAATATAATCACTAAACACAGCTTAGATACTCAAAAGCAAAGCATAACCTTTGCTGCTGGCTCAAAATACCGCCACTATACCAACGCACGGGTAGCAGGCCAGTTTTTACAATCAGGCAGCTATCGCTTAAACATAAAGCACCACAACATAGGTAAATCATCTACATTAGAGGCGGCACTAAGTGATGCACAGCAACTTTCTAGTCTCGATTTCAGGTTAGATTATAGCGTTGACGATGACTTATCTTTCATCATTTCTGCATCACACTTAAACGCTGCTACTAATAAAACCTACTCTCTTACCACCCCACCTACCTACACCAACCAGATTATTTCAAATCAGAGTGCGGATACAAATACCGAGCTAATGCTAAGAATTGACAGCAGGTTAACGGATAGCCGCTCTCAACAAATTCAAATTTCTTATTTTGACAGCAGCAGTGAATCTGATGTGATTTCTGCGCAAATGCAACGTTTCAACTTAACCTATGCGATGAATCTTGAATGGCATAATAGAAAACTAGATTGGGGCATTGAATACCAAAACAACTCTACGAACTTAAAGCAAAATAATTACATTAAATCTCTAATATCTAATGACTATTCAATTCACAGCTATGGGGCTTTTATTCAAAGTGAATGGCAATTCAATCAAGGTCGCAGCAAAATCATTGGTGCTCTACGAGTAGATAAATCATCCGCTGATTTACAAAATCAGCCATCCCTTAAATTCCTGCATTTACTGACCTCAGATGAAGTTATTTGGATGAACATCTCTCAGTCCGCCATGCAACAGACCTATGCGGAAAAACATATTATAGTTGCCCAACAATCTGGCGTTGAAAACCCATTTATCCCTGGTACTTATGTTCCTGGTTATACGATCGGTAATCCAGAAATAGAGACTATTAAGATGGCTAACATTGAGCTGGGCTACAGAAATAAAATTGGTGCTAGCAATATCGACTTGAGTATTTTTCATAGCCAATCGAATAATTATTATGGGACCAGGGTTGATGTTATAGGTACTCCCCCTACCCAGTTAAATTTTGTCCCCGTTAACGCCTCAAAACTCACTTTAACCGGCTTTGACTTAGTTCTCTCAAGCGCACCAAGTGAGAATTGGGAATTGCAATTTGAAGCTAGCTATTTGCGCCAAGCATCTAGCTTGAACATTAAGAAGGATTCATTCATTGCCTACCCTGGTGGTACCGTTAAACAATACGCTATTCGCAGTGACTACCAACTATCACCCCAGATCAATTCCTATTTAAAACTGCGCTACAAGAATCGTTTAAAAGGGGAAAATAACAGCACGGTCCCCTCTTATTATACGTTAGATGCCGGTTTTTCTTGGCAGGCCAACAAACAATTAAACATAGGATTATACGGTCACAATTTGCTCCACAGCAATCAACAGGAATATTTCTCCTACTCTCAACTTTTCTATCAGAGTTCAAAAATTGATAGAGACTGGTTATTAAAAGCGGAATATAAATTTTAACTTTATGTTTACAATCCTATTTAAGCCCGTTTTTCATCTAGCCATAACGACACTTCTTATTTTCAGCTGCACCAGTTTGGTCGCCGCCACGCCAGGAAAACGTGAGTACAACATTAAAATTGCCTTCATTTACAATTTCATCAAATACACTCAATGGCCAAAACACGATCAATTCGAGGACAGGTTTTACTTTTGCAGTAGCAATGCTCAAGTCGCCAAGCTAGCCAGTGCATTTTTCAAAGGCAAACATATGAACAACCGTGTTATTGAAGTAAAAAACATAACCATAGAAAAGCTACAAGGTTGCCATTTATTGTTCGTCAGTAAAACAGAAAGTAATTTGTGGGAGGCATATTTAACCAATAAGCATTTACCGGGAATATTAATCATCGGCGAAACACCCGGCTTTGCCCACAGTAGTAGTCAGATAAACTTTTTCCTCGCCGCGAATAAAATACGCTTTGAAATCAATTTAAAACTCCTTCAAAAATCATCATTAACAATGCACTCGCAACTGCTTAGATTAGCCAAAATAATTAAAATTAGCGGGGCATCTAAATGATAAAGCCCTTATTTAATCGTATGAAAATTGCCAGTAAAATTGTTTTTTTATTGGTGGCTATTAGTTCAATCTCCGTTCTTTTCGCCACGCTTTCATTCATAACCTATGAATTTTATTCAGCGAGAGAACAAGCTCAAAAAAATGTGGAATTAATCTCTAACATTGTTTCCCAGAACATGGTTGCCGCGGTTGCGTTTGATGATCGCGAGTCAGTGATGCAGCTATTGAATATGCTCAAGGCTGATAAAAGCATTGTCTATGCCCAAGTAAGAAATTCACATAACGAAATAATCGCCAGTTATAAAGACGCTGATTTCTCTACCGAATTAACCGCCATGATGAATTCAGATTATTTAATATTCAACAAACCGCTCTATTTAGATGCTGACTTGCACGGAAACTTACTGATCATTAGCGATAATGTAAATTTTCGCAGTCAGATTAAGGCCTATTTGTTAGTCGCTTTTTTGGTATTATGCAGTTCTATCTTTGTCTCGTTGATACTGTCATTTAGACTGCAAAAAAGCTTATCAAATCCGATCTTGACCCTCTCTGAGTTTTCTAAAGAGATTCGCGATAGTGGTAATTACAAACTTCGAGTCAATATCGATAGCAAAGATGAAATAGGCGAATTGGCTAAAATTTTCAACCAAATGTTAGTACACATACAGAGTCGGGATTTAAAGCTTGAAGAGGATGTTGCCAAGCGCACCATAGAGCTTAGTAGTGCCAATAAAAAACTGGCGCACTTAGCCTTTCACGATAACCTAACAGGCTTGCCAAATCGAATTTTACTCGAAGATAGAATGCAGCAAGCGATCAAAAAACTCACCCGCAATCCAAATAAAATAGTGTTGCTCTTCATTGATATGGATGGCTTCAAGCAAGTTAACGATCTACTCGGCCACGCCGCAGGAGACGAGTTATTAAAAGACACTGCTAAGCAGCTAAGTGTCCACTGTCGAGCCGAAGACACTATTGCACGTTTTGGTGGAGATGAATTTATCATGCTGATCACGCAACATAAAAACCAAGATATCGCCGGCCTTTGCCAGCGGATCATAAATAGCTTCAATCGCTTTATACAGCAGCGAGAAATTTCTTTAGACGTTACTTTGAGTATTGGCGTTGCTTATTATGGGCAGCATGGCAAAGATTTTGACACTTTAAAAAACTATGCAGACGCCGCAATGTATCAGGTAAAACACAACGGAAAAAATGGCTTTATGATCAGTAAAGAACAACATCACGAATCGTAAAAAGCTCGTACCCGAGCATCCTTCATTTTCGATACCAAGATGAAGGATATATGTCTAATTAATAAAATTACAGGTTAAAACATATTATTGAGTTGAGTAAAAGCGACTACCAATGATAGATTATCGCTACTCAATATTTGTTAATATACGCCGATCACAGCGGGGAGCAGCATGTTAGATAAAGCCAAATTAAAGCAGCTACAAGGGACCTTTTTAATTCAGTACCCTCAAGGCTTTGATGATCCTCAAATGCAGGTGATTACCAAGAAACATCCCATTGCAAAAATGACCGATTTCGCTCATCAACACTTCAGTCCCAGCGCCTCGGGCAATGTGCATTTATGTGCACAAAACATGCAGAAGATCATTTCTCGATCCTCGATGATTTCCATGTTCGAAAAGCCAAAATTTAAAAGTCTTATCAACGTATTAAACGAATACGACAAAGCTTATTTGGTGGACTCGCTACTTGAGTACCTACACGGCAATCAGCAGCGCGGCTTTGAGGGCATGATGCAAATATTGGCGATGGAGAATCTCGCTAAATGGAGTTTACTAACGATAATCCCCGCCTATTTCTCGCCCCAAGACGAAGTGTTTATTAAACCTACGACGGTTAAAAATATATTAAAACACTTTGAAATCACTGACATCACCTATAAACCAACACCGAGCTGGGAATTTTACACCCGCTATCGCGACCTGATCAATGAAGCCAAGGCGCAAGTTCACCCCTCTTTATCCCCTAACAACCCGGCCTTTTGTGGTTTTTTGATGATGACGACTAAGGAAACAGCGAATAAGTCCCAAATGTTCCCTGTGGATAACTAAGCGGTTAGACCCGCGGAAGAACGCGAAGTGAATGGCTAGTCCTTTACAAGCGTTCTGACAATGGAGCTGACCGCTTAGGTGTCCACCCTACGGGGCGTACAGGATAGTTCGTGCTCTTTGTTAATGATTTTCGCTGGACAACCAGCCCGCCTGTAACCATTGCCTCAATCACAAACAATCCTGTACGCCAGGGGCGCTTGGGACTTGTTCGCTGTTTCCCTAAGCCTTAAGAACCGTCAGAACAACTCACACCCAACAAATAACTTGGGCGTAAGCAGCTCACAGGGCCTTTAATCGAACCCGTATAACAAAGCGGGATTCTCAACAAATAGTCTCTGCCTGTTTTTCTCTGTGCCCGCCCAATCATTTACCAAGTCTAATAAATGCACATCACAGGGATAAGTATCTGCCGTTTTAGACATTAAGTGCGGCCAATTAGTCCCCCAAATCACCCGTTCAGGCGCGTATTCAATAAGCTTTTTTGCTAGGCAAGCCACATCGGAATAATGTGGGTAACCTTCTTTAGAAGTCTCGTAACAGGCCGCTATTTTCACATAGCAATTACCTTTGTCAATAAGGCGAAGTAATGCTTGGAACTGCTCACTTTGCACCGCTACCGGCTCTAAAAACTTGCCGATATGATCGATAACATAGTTACCTTGAATATTATTGAGCAACGCCTGGTGCTCCAATATCTCTCGTCCGTCAAGCTGTACGATTAAACTCCAGCCAAAATTCGACACCCTTTGGTTTACACGCAACATCTGATCTAAACCCACAGCGCCTTGCATAATATCCATGATCCGCGCGCCACGCACGCCTAGATCTGTCATCCACTGCAGTTCAGAATCAGTGATAGATCCATCTACAGCGACAATAGCCCGCGCTTTATTTCCATAGTGCTCAAGGACTTCCAGTGTACAGCGATTATCGCGCTGATAACTGTTGCCCTGAGTAACGACCAATCTCTCGATGCCCAACCACTGTCGAACTTGGTCGTAGTGTGAGATCAATGCATCTTCTGGAGCGGGGGGGCCCCCGGGCTGAGCACTGTACTTGCTCTTATCAAAAAAGTGCATGTGGCAATCTATAGCGCCCGCTGGGAGTGTTATTTTGGGAGCATCTCCGCTCAATTTTCTAAACATATTACTCTCTTCTATTGTGCTGTAAGTGTTATTCAATAAAGATCCCCGGGGCAAGCCCTCTCGCTTAGCGAGCCTTCACTGACGGATGCGGGGTATTCCTAGTGACTATTGGCCTTACAAATTCACATCCCAAGGAGGCTGTCGCAAAAGGTAGCGAACGATGATATGGCAAGGCAAAAACTGGCGAAATAGCGGAATTTATAGTTATAAATGAGCATTTTGAGCCAGTATTTAACGCCGAATTATCGAGTGCAGTACTTTTGCGACACCCTCCAAGGGTCGGGGAAATAAATCCTTGATGATTTAGGCTCCGCCTAATTCATCTCTATTAATTCCTAGTGACTATTAGCCTTACAAATTCACGCCCCAAGGGACTGGGAAATAAATCCTTGATGATTTAGGCTCCGCCTAATTCATCTCTATTAAAGCGTTATGTTGCCCATTATTGGCAAGCCTCTTGTCTGTATGCCTTTAATGCCATCGAGCAATACTTCTAAATCAGGACGACACGAGGCGGTATTGCCAAGACCGATTATTTGGATTTTCCGCTCGGGATTAATCACAAACAAACCCGGCTCTGCATACACACTGCCATCACTATGAGAGGAAGCCCACAACCCAAGGGATTTTATATTTGCCTCTGTCAATTGATAAGCTAATGGAAAATCCCATTGATACTCCTCTAGATCCGCCTGCGCTTTATCCAAGGGATCGGCACTGGCCACAATGACACTGACATTCACCTCTGAAAATGCGGCTAGCAAACCCTGCAACTTATTTAAATAGGTTTTGCAGCGAGGGCAGTGCTTTCCGCGATAAATAAGAAACAGTTCCCAAGCACCCTTTTTTTGCCCTACCCTATAAGTACCACCGGTTAATAGTGGTAACTCTATAGAGGGCAATGCAGACCCAGGCATTAATTTTGTAGACATTAGAATTCCTTATATATGACTATTAATTTCTTCAACCGTACGCCAGTTTTCAGCAGCGATAACTCCACCAGCATGCGCTATCACTTGCCCGGCAATCTGATGCGCAACCAAAGCAGCCTGTTTTTCTCCTGAACCAAGTAATCTTGCCCCCAAGTAACCCGCGGCAAAAGAATCCCCAGCACCGGTCGTATCCACCGCTATGATTTTTCGCGGTGTAGGTACTTTCCATTGGTCTTTTTCGTTAAAGACCGTACAGCCTTCGGCGCCATCTTTAACCACAACTTCACTGGCTCCCCAGTTCATCCAACGCTGTGCAGCTTTATCAATACTAGCGTCACCCCAAATAGCCAGGTCATCGTCAAACGTGGCTAATACCACGGATGTCACAGCGGCTATTTGGCGAAAAGCGTCGGCACAAACCTCTACGTTATCCCATAGAGCTGCACGATAATTGGGATCAAAGGCAATGGTTTTTTTCTCTTTCAACTTACCCAACGCCAATAGCAGGCATCGGCGCTGCTCTTGATCTAAGATGGCCAGCGTGATCCCCGATAAATAGATCAAATCAAACGCGGCTAATCGCTGGTAAATTTGATGTTCATCCATGCCCTTAAACATCGAGCGTGCGGCGGACGTTGAACGCCAGTAACTGAAAAACCGCTCTCCGTCAGCATCGTTTTCTATCATATACAAACCGGGCTGGCCGCCCTCAACTCGTTCTACCAACTGGCTGTCAACGCCCTCCGCTTCCATCTGCGTGACAATCGCGGAACTGGCTGTATCACAACCTAGAGCACTGACATAAGAAACGGCTAAACGATCGCCAAATTGACGTTTGAAATAGACTGCAGTGTTATAAGTATCCCCTGCAAAAGCACGCTGATAGTGACCATTTTTTGTCGGCGCTAGCTCAATCATACACTCGCCTATACAAGCTATTCTTAGATTTTTGTTGGCCATTGACCGTCCCTCTTTATAAAAAAAAGCCCGCTGATAAAGCATGAGAACTCTATACAGCGGGAAAAATGCACTATCTGCAGTGCAACTCCACTGCTCTTTACTTGCCCGAATATTGCATGCAATACCCGAGCAGATGGTATTAAGCCTTAAGGCATTAATTGACCACCATTCACCTCAACCGCTTGCCCAGTAACATAACCGGACATCTGATCTGAGGCTAAATACAAATAACTTCCCACACAGTCTTCAGGAGCACCTAAACACTGAAGTGGGATAGTCGCTTTAATCGATTCTAATACTGCGGGTGCAGTGTGTACTTGATGAAATAGCGTATAAATAGTACCCGGGGAAACCAAGTTAAAACGTACTCCATCTGCCGCGAACTCTTTAGCGTAAGCACGAACCATATTGTGTACCGCCGCTTTTGCCCCTACGTAAATACTCGCTCCAGCACCGCCACCTACATGCGTAGCAAGGGAACCGGTAATCTGCACTTTGCCATTAAAATCGTCTAATATTTGATCATCTTCCCTTATTTTAACCAAACGAATTCAGCACTTTGATATAGCCATCAAAGCCGGATAAAATTTAATCAATTTAGTTGTAAGGTAGAACAGCTCTAAATTTTCAGTTATTGATCGCGCAAATGATTTGTCACCCGCGATCTAGCACTGTGAATGTGATAGCGCATTGCCAAATCTGCCCCTTCTGCATCACCTGTGGCTATTGCTTCATAAATCGCCCGGTGCTCTTTACAAACTTGCTCCATACGCTCTTTTGAACCTATTTTGGTGATTTTTAATGCCACCCTGATACCTGACACCATCGATGTATTTAACAGCGATAGCACGTTGACATAAAAGTCATTGGCCGTTGCCTTGGCGATCGCCATATGAAAATTATAGTCGGCGCTGGCAGGTGTTCCCTCACCATTAATGAGCGCATCTTCAAAAACTTTGAAAGCCTCCCCTATTCTTTTTATATCCTCGGCTGTGGCACGCCTTGCAGCTAAGCCCGCTGCCGCTCCCTCAAAGGGCAGTCGCGCCTCAAAACAGCGCAACAAACTAGGCACATCCGAGGCCTCGACAAACTTGGTCAATCCTTCTGGGGGGCGCGCCTTAACAAAAGAGCCCGCCCCTTGCCTCGAGTAAACTAAACCATCCGCTTGCAAACGTGTTAATGCCTCGCGAATTACCGGTCGCGACACACTAAAAGACTGTGCTATTTGATTCTCAGAAGGTAATTTATCGCCCTCTTTTAGAACACCTGAGACAATTTTTTCCAATATTTGCCCGTATAGCTGATCAGCCAATTTTTCACGTTTACGAATTTTTAGCTTAAGCTCGACCATCAATTTAGTCCATCAGTAGGTTAGGTAGTGTCAGTGATACTGCGGGAATAAATGTCGTTAACATCAATGCAAACAGCATAGCCAAGTAAAATGGCCAGATTGTTTTTATGACGTCCTCCATTTTAACCTTACCGACCACACAGCCAACGAAAAGACAAGATCCCACCGGCGGAGTACAGAGCCCCAATCCCAAGTTCATCATCATTATCATCGCGAACTGAGTCGGTTCCATGCCTATCGTTACCGCTACCGGTAAAAATATTGGGGTACAAATCAAGATAAGCGCCGCCATATCCATCAACATACCGAGCAATAACAGCATCAAGTTGATCATTAAAATGATCACTATCGGATTGTCGGAAACCGCATACATCATTTCAATCATACGCGTTGGCACGTCGTAGAACGTCAGCATGTAAGCAAAGGCTGCCGCACAGGCTATCAGTATCATCACCATCGCAGTGGTACGCACTGAGTTGTTGACTGACAATTTAAAATTAGCCCAGTTTAACGAACGATATACAACAATACAAACCACGAAAGCGTAAATTGCACCAAAGGCTCCGGATTCCGTGACGGTAAAGACACCACTGAGCACACCACCCACGATAATAACGGCAGTTAACAAACCGGGTAAAGCCGTCGCAAAATGGATTAATAACACCATAAATCCAGGGAACTTCTCTGCTTTATAACCGCGTTTCACCGCAATTATATAGGCAGTAGCTGCCAAACAGACACACATCAACACTCCAGGCACCACACCTGCCAGAAATAGCTGAGTGATAGAGACAGAACCACCGGTGGCCACTGCAAACAAGATCATGTTATGACTAGGAGGTATTAAAATACCCGCTACCGAAGAGGTCACAGTGACATTGACTGCGTAATCCGCATCGTAACCCTTCTCTTTCATCACGGGGATTAAGATAGATCCCAGTGCTGAAATATCGGCGATGGCAGATCCGGAGATACCACCAAACAGCATTGAAGAAAATACATTTACAATCCCTAGGCCACCGCGAACGGCACCCACTGCGGAGGAGGCAAATCTAACCAAGCGCATCGCGATGCCGCCGTGAAACATCAGTTCACCGGCAAAGATGAAAAATGGAATTGCCATTAGTGAAAATACATTAATGCCTGAGACGATCCGCTGAAAGGCCACCAGCATCGGCAAACCTTCATAAAAAAAGCAAGCGAGTGCTGAAACGCCCAGCGCAAACGCAACGGGGACACCTACCACCACACAGATGGCGAAGACCGAGAGTAATATGAACAAACCCATGATTTAAACCTATTTTTCGACTGTAGAAGATGCGTTTTTTGCATCTGTAAAGAAATGTATTAGATGTCCGATAGAGAACAGAAAAATCAAACCGCCGCAGATAGTAATCGGGATCGCTCTCACTCCCTCTGGAATGCCTATCAAAGGGATTTCGTTACCCCATTTAAACAAAACCAGCTCGTAGCTGTTAATCGCCATTAGCCAGCCAAAAACTAACATAGTGACATATGAAATCAGTTCAAAAGACCTTCTTATGGGCGTCGGGCTGATATCCCTGAAAAAAGTAACACCAAGATGGGTATGCTGATGCACTCCCACTGCTGCACCGAGAAACCCTATGCACATAATCAGTAGCAATGAGACTTGCTCGACCCAAGTTGGAGTAGAGTTTAAAATGTAACGACCGTAGACCAGCCAGCCGAAGATAACCGTTAAAGTCACCATAGATACGCCTGTTGCCAAGGTACAAAGATCACAAAGTTTATCTAATAGTTGGTCATACCGGGATTTAGAGGAGGAGATGTTTTCGCTAGACATAAATTAATACCAGTCATTTTCACACTAAACAGTCACTGATTCTGCCCAGTGACTGTTGCTGTAATCCTAGATTCAACGATCAAATCTAGGATAATACTTACCGCTGAGACCTTTGTATAACGTAGCGAGCATAGTATTCATGCACTTAAGCCTAGTTATACTCTAGTCTCAAATGATTACTTAGTGCTTTTAATTAGCGCTACTAGAGACTTAAGCTCTGGGTTTTTAGCTAAAAATCCTTCGTGAACAGGTACCATTGCCGCTTGGAAAGCCAGCTTTTGCTCAGCGCTAATCTCGTTGATCTTCACTCCAGATGCTTCAACTTTATTACGACTAGCAACTTTACGCTCAGACCATAGCTTACGTTGTAACAACGCAGATTCCTGTGCAGCTTCACGTACAGCCTTCTGATCTACATCAGAAAGATCATTGAAGATTTTCGCGTTGATACAAACACATTCAGGAATGATCAAGTGCTGTGAAAGAGAGTAGAAACCTGCTACTTCATGATGGCCAGTTGACTCATATGAAGGGAAGTTGTTTTCAGCACCTTCAACAACGTTAGTTTTCAACGCTTGATAAACTTCAGAGAAAGCCATTGGTGATGGGTTACCACCTAGAGCAGAAATCATACCCGAGTATAAATCGTTGTTCATCACACGAATTTTCATACCCTTCAAATCATCCGGCTGGGTGATTGGCTTTTGAGTATTGTAAAAAGAACGCGAACCAGAATCGTGATAAGCCAGTGCGATTAAACCTTTCTTTTCTAAACCGGCACTAATTAACTTACCAACTTCACCATCCATTGCTCTAAATGCTTGCTCAACAGAATTAAACACGAAAGGTAGGGAGACAACGTTTGCCTCAGGCGCGATTGGACCAATAGGACCTAAGCTGAAGTTACCGATAGCCAATGCACCTAAACGCACTTGCTCAATAGCATCGCTCTGATTACCTAAAGTACCAGCATGGTACATTTTTAAATTTATACGACCTTCAGTCTTCTCTGTTAGTAAACGAGAGAAATCATCCATAGCGACAGTATTTGGGTAACCTGTTACATGTATGTTCCATCCTTTCCAATCAGCGGCCATCACCGAAGTTGACATGGATACTGCTGCAGTTACTAAACCAAAAGCCACTGCTATTTTCTTTAATCTCAACATTTTAAAACCCCACTTCGCATATCTTGCATGCATTAATTTTTATTTTTTACCAAGTTCTTAAAGTTTTAACAACCTCCAAACTCGTAATACAAGATGATCAATTAACCACAACTTGTCAATTAATAATTACAACTAAATAATTAATGAGACATAAACATGCACCAACAAACAAATTATATCTTTATAAAACAAAATGATAACCGATTAGCGACAAATAAAACAACCTTGCGACTTGTAATACAAGTTGTAAATTGATTACACTGTGAACGCGATAATCATTCAAAGGTATTTTTAGGAGTTTCATTCATGATTACGACTGTCGTTAGCATTAGTAACTTACAGCGCTCAGTTGTGTCTGTACCAGACTTATGCCGCAACGCTGATCTATCCTTTTAGTGGCGACTACTTATTATATTTTCGAAAGGTGTGACGACTATTTGATATCAATCGCCACAGACAGAAAAGGAAGTTGGAACACGGTGAGTTAATCATCGCTACTTTTTCTAGCAGCAAGCAAATATTTTTTATTAAGTGAAATAATCAGGACGTAACAATGAACCCAGAAACACGAAAAAAACTAGAAGTTGTCTCAGTTGCAACTTTATGTACCGCTTTATACAAACGCGGTCTCCGCAATCAAACAATACAAGATGTGCGCCCAATTTCAGCCAAAAAAGTTAACATGGTCGGACCTGCTTACACTTTACGCTACATCCCTGCCCGTGAGGATTTGAACACTTTAGCCGAATTCAGGAACCCTTTGCACCCGCAGCGTGTTGCTGTGGAAGAATGCCCTAAAGGCGCTGTATTAGTGATGGATAGTCGCAGAGATGCACGTGCAGCTAGTGCGGGTGACATTCTTATTACTCGCCTACAAGTTCGCGGTGTTAAAGGTGTTGTCACTGATGGCGGTTATAGAGATTCAGCGGTTATAGGTGAACTAGACATCCCCGCTTACCACCATCGCCCCTCTTCACCGACAAACCTAACATTACATCAAGCATTGGATCTAAACGTGCCAATCGGCTGTGGCGAAGTTGCCGTTTTCCCTGGCGACATCATGGTCGGTGATGCGGATAGTGTTATCTGTATCCCCGCAAATATTGCGGATGAAGTTGCTATTGAGGCAACGAAAATGACAGAGTTTGAAGATTTTGTTATCGAGCAAGTTAAAGCAGGGAAAGCGATTATTGGCCTATACCCAGCAACTAAAGACGAAACGCTGGCAGATTTTGAACAGTGGAAGAAAAACAGAGCAAAGTAATTAGCATCAGGGCGAGACCATTAAAATAGTGACTACTGCTATTTATTGACTCTAGCTGAAAGCATCCACTGGGAATACTTGCAAGGTAAATAGCTTTATAAAAACAGCAAGGTTTTACTTTCTTGCTACCAGAGTTTGGAACATGAATACTTTCACGAAAATCTGCTGTTATAAAGGTTCCGCTTACACCCGCAAAAACATATGAGCACAACTGTCAATTAGGAGAGAATAAAGATGTCAAAGATACTACTAACCGGTGCTGCCGGTGGTCTTGGTAAAGAGCTGAGAAAGCGATTAAATAATTTCAGAGACACTATACGTTTATCGGATATCAGTGATTTAGGCCAAGCGCAAGCTAACGAAGAGATTGTCTATTGTGACTTATCTGATTTTGACAGTGTTTTAGCGCTTTTAGACGGTGTTGACGAGATAATTCACTTAGGTGGTGTGTCTATCGAAGACACTTTCGCCAATATATTAAGCGCTAATTTAATCGGCACTTACAACATATACGAAGCAGCCAGACAAAAGGGTATTACACGTATCCTCTTTGCCAGTACCAACCATACCATTGGCTTTCACGACAGAGAGACCTTATTAGATGCTAGCTCTGAATTACGCCCTGATAGCATCTACGGAGTATCCAAAGGTTATGGTGAATTAATGGCTAGATACTATTATGATAAATTCAACATTGAATCTGCCTGCGTTCGCATCGGCTCAAGCTTTGAAAAGCCCCTCGATCGACGCATGATGGATACATGGTTGAGCTTCGAAGACCTTACGTCCTTAGTTAAACGTATCTTTGAAGTAGACCGTTTAGGTTATGCTATTATTTACGGCGTCTCCAACAACCGCTGTGTGTGGTGGGACAACAAGAAAGTCTCCTACCTTGGCTGGCACCCCAAAGACAGCTCCGAGATTTTTGCAGATGAACCTTACATTCGCGACGAAGTAGTCGATCCCAACGAAGCCAGAACCCAATATCAGGGTGGGCGCTTTGCCGCTGCTGGTCACTTTGAAGACTAGTCTTAATACCGCAGCCCGGTGAAATACTGGGCTATTTAAAGGAATTATTATGCTCTACGATGTGCGCATTTATACCACCCATCCTGGTATGCTGAAAAAGCAATTAGACCTGTATAAAGAACATGGCTTTGCCACGCAAACCAAACACCTTGGCAAGCCCTTTGCCTTTCTATTGCCTGAAACAGGGGATATCAATTCATTTACCCATATCTGGTGTTATGAAAACGCGGCTGATCGCGAGCAAAAACGCGCGGCAATGCAGGCGGATCCCGCTTGGCACCATTATCTAAAAATCACAGCCGATGCTGGTTTGTATCTTAGTCAGAGCAATCATTTAATGAAAGACTCTCCTTTGATGCATGGATAATAGAACTGAAATAGCTATATTTATTTTAATATAGCGTGAGTCTGTTAGAGACTGATTGCGACCTAAGAATAGCCACCTCTAAAAGACTCATTGTTTAATAACAAGCTGTTTATTATTCAAATCAAGCCTAAATAACCTCAGAAAACTCTAACACCCTGCTTGTTAATTTTTGATCAATCTCGCGCAAAATCTCATCATAAACACGTAATAGAATGCATTAACGACTGTATATTGCGCTTAAAAACTGTTAAAAACAGCCTTCACTATTAACCACATTCAGATACCTGCCCATGCAAGAAAAAATATTATTAATAGAAGATGATAAAAAGCTCACGCAATTATTGAGTTTATACCTTAATCGCAATGGTTTTGAAGTCGCTGTGGGTCACTCAGGTTTAGACACAGAACAACTATTAAAAGAGCACTCACCCACCTTGTTGATCTTAGACCTGATGTTACCAGGCATGGATGGACTGAGCGTCTGCCGGGAAATTCGCGGCAGCTTCAACGGAAAAATTTTAATTTTAACCGCCAGTGATGATGACATGGACCAAGTGGCCGCACTGGAAATGGGTGCGGATGACTACGTCTGTAAACCTATTCAACCACGGGTATTGCTCGCGCGGATTCGCATGTTGTTACGCCGCAAAGATTTAACCGGTACTGATGATGTGCAGATCAACACCGCAATCAATCCCGTAGACAGTAATTTGGCCCAGCTCGGCGGCCTTTCTTTAAACAAGCTCACGCAACGCATCTTGCTCAACGATCAATTAATGAACTTAACCCCGAGCGAGTTCGACCTGCTGTGGATTCTAGTTGAGCACGCCGATCAAGTACTCACTCGTGAGCGATTGGTAAAACTAACCCGGGGCATTGATTACGATGGTATCGACAGGACTATCGATAACAAGATTGTATTGCTGCGTAAAAAACTCAACGACGATCCCGCCCTACCAAAACGCATCATCACCTTAAGAGGCAAAGGCTATTTATTAGTGTCCAGTGAATGGTAGCGCATACAAACCAGTACAATAGCAGACAGATTGCCTAGTCTTGTTATGAGAGTATAAGAGTAATATTTCAGGGTATTTAACGATATGGCACGTTTATTCTTTAGCTTGTACATCACTATCATTGGCGCAGTATTTGCCATATTTTTTGCCATTGACTACGTCAGTAGTAAACACTACTACAACGTAGAAATTGAACAAATCAGTAAGTCTGTAGAGGCATACTCAGTTTTATTTGATCAAATTCATACCCTTGGAGGCGAGCAAACCATGTTTGAGGCGATGCACAAAGCACTCAAGGCTGAAGACTTACTGCTCGAAAAAGTGTCGAAACCCGATACGCTTGGCCTCACAGAAATAAAGGCCAATGACATATTTGTTAAAACGGGGTTCGCCGGCAATGCGACAGTCTATATGCGCATGCAAGACAATCAATTTTATCGAGTATTCCCCGATAAGAACTCGCGGCGCTGGCAGGCTGAAAAAACCTTAGGCAACATATATATGTTTGGTTTTTTCTTAACTATCGCGCTGATACTAGGACCTTGGGTATATTTTCTGCACCGTAAGTTAAAAATTTTAGAGCTATCCGCCATTAAAATTGCCAATGGTGATTTCAGCACTAGAGTACCTGAGAAATTCAAACATAGAGTCGGAGGGTTAAACTCTGCTTTTAATAAAATGGCAGAACGTCTTGAGCAACTCATTGCCAGTCACCAACGTTTAACAAATGCTGTCGCTCATGAATTACGCACGCCTATTTTTCGTCTTCGCTGCCAGGCGGAATTACTCGAGTACGGCACTAGCGAGATCGATCACAAACACTATATTGAAGGCATTGAGGAAGATTTAACCGAACTGGATCAGCTCGTTAATGAGATGCTAAGTTTTGCTAAAATGGAATTAAATGAAGAACTATTTTCACTAGAACCCCATGAATTACAAAGTTGGCTGAGCGACCACCGATCTATTTTACAACGCAGCTGTAAAAAGAGTTTAGCCATCGAAATAGGCCCACAATTAGCACTGCGCTTTGACTCTCGATTAATTATGCGATCATTAAGCAATTTAGTGCGCAATGCCGACACTCACTCCCAAGAGCAGATTAAGATCAGCTATTTGGTACGAGAGCAATACTGCATCATTAGTGTTGAGGACGACGGTTTAGGTATTCCTGAAGATGAGAGAAACCGAGTATTAGACCCTTTTGAGCGTTTAGATGATGCACGTACCCGTGAATCAGGGGGCCATGGATTAGGGCTTTCGATAGTGCGCGCTATTGTCCAGCAGCACGGTGGAAAATTGCTGATCTCGCAATCGTCACTAGGCGGTGCTTGTGTCAGTATTTATATCCCCTTGATAATCAAATAATATCGCTGCTTCCTTAAACTAAAAGGCATGATAATCCAACTTAATCAGCGTATATTCTCTCAGAAAACAGCGCAGTAGCTTTACCTTGATCGACTAATATCAACACAAAACATGTCAGACATATAGAGAGTTTTCAACAATAGATAGACCTCTGAGTTCTCAATTATAGTGCGAACAAATACGCTGCAGCTCGCTGTGATACAAGCTTTCAGATTAAGAAATCCTGTCATTTACCTCAACGATCAATAAAGCTATAGTTAAACTCTAATTAAAGATCCTCGGGGCAGCCCTCTCGCTTCGTGAAGCGAGGTATCCATAGTTACTTTGGTTCTTACAAGCTGACGCCCCAGGAGCGGAGCATTAAACCCTTGAAGAAATAGGCTCCGCCTAATTCATCTCTATTAAAGCAGCTAGTTATAAATATTTTTGCTTAGTAAACCAAACTTAAATATTAAGATCAATATGCTGTATCTATGCAGTGAGTACGATATATGCGACTAACTCTCAAAAAGCTCATCCTAGTCCTCTTTTTAATTAGCATCACTGGTTTTAGCCAAGCTCAATCCCCCATTAAAGTGGCCTTTATTAATCCAGCTCCTCAAGGCAACGACTTTTGGGATTTAGTGGTGTCTTTTATGCAGGCCAGTGCTGATGACTTAAATATTGATTTAACAGTACTTTACACTCCTTCTCACCATCGTAACGAGAGTTTTAAAAATGCGATTAAACTCATAAGATCAGCCGACAAACCTGATTTTTTAATCGGTGTTTTTCAAAAAAAGACGGCTTTGCAAGTACTCGAATTCACCCAGAAATACAATGTTCCTTTTTACGCTATCAATACCGATGTCCCCGAAGAGCGAAGGCATTTAATAGCGACGCCCAGAAACAAATTTACACACTGGCTGGGACATTCATTGCCCAATGATGTACAAGCGGGTTATTTAATGGCGAAAGAGCTGATTGAGAAGGTTGGCAATAATGGCACAGCCAAAAAGCAAACTACTTTATTGGCCATCAGTGGCAGCATGGATTCATCCGCTAGTTACGATAGAAACGCAGGTCTCTATAAAGCTTTAGAAGAACATCCTGAAGTCAAATTAAACCAGCTGGTATTCACTGACTGGAGTAAAGAAAACGCTTATAAAAAAACCTTAGGATTACTCAACAGATACCCAAACACTAATATCATCTGGGCAGCCAATGACAGCATTGCACTGGGTGCAGTGCAGGCGATTGGCGAGAAAAAAATAATGATTTCCGGTACAGATTGGTCCAGTGACGGTCTAAAGGCAGTACTCAATAATAAACTAATCAGTAGCTATGGCGGTCATTTTGTAGAAGGCGGTTTCGCACTAGTCTTACTCTACGACTACTTTCACGGCATCGACTTTATCGAAGACCCTGGACTAAAAATTAATACCGAGTTTGCTAAAATAGATTTAACCAATATCGAGGATTTCAATAAAGTCTTTGCCGAGCAAAACTGGGGACAGATTAACTTCCAGCACTTCTCAAAACATCTAACTCCCAACGTTAAAAAATACGATTTTAGCTGGGACAACATTTATAAAAATATCGATTAGATACCACGTTAACTGAACCGAAATTTAACTAAAAAATACCGGAGCAGTAATTTTCCATTAATCCTCTTTATGCTCAGTAATTTCTCGCAGAAAATCTATCAGTACTTTTACCTTGCTCGGCGTATATTTACGGGAGGGGCGAAGAGCGAACAGCCCCAGTGGCTCTGGTTTATGCGCCACTAAGATCTCTTGTAATACACCTTGGGTTAAAGCTTGCTCGACAATAAATTTGGGCAGCAGGGTAATCCCTAAACCGCGTATCATGGCATCTTTTAAAACATCGCCATTATTGCTCACCAGTGATCCCGACAAATTAAGCGGTTTACCATCAACAATACGCCACGCCTCTTTAGTATTTACCAAAGAGTATTGCAACCAATTGTGCCCAGCTAATGCAGACAAGGTCATAGGCTCCCCAAAACGTTGAATATAATCAGCGCTGGCACAAAATACCCGTTCAATATCGCAAATATGACTGGCCACTAAACTAGAGTCTTGCAATTTACCAATGCGAATAGCCACATCAATACCATCGGCCACTAGATCTGTCATACCATCGCTTAATTGTAACTGCACATCGATTTGCGGATAGCGCAGCATAAACTCGGGCAGTGCTGGGGACAGTTTCGAAATACCAAAGCTCAAAGGCGCCGCAATACGCAAGGTGCCTTTGATAGTTTGCGTGCCCAACTGCACTTTTTCACAGGCCTGCTCAAGGGAGATAAAGATCTCAATCACATCTTGATAGAACTGCCTGCCCGCTTGGGTTAAATCTATCTGACGGGTGGTTCTATTGAGTAGCTTCACCCCCATATCAGCCTCTAACCCTGAGACTCTGCGGCTAATGGCGGCGGTACTTACCTGTAAAAATTCAGCGGCGCCTTTAAAGCTACCGACCTCTACCACTGCGACAAAGCTGCGCAGTGCGATAAAATCATATTGTTGCATATAGCGTAACTATCTTTTAACTAAACGGGTATTTATTGCAAAATACTAAAGAACTATACTGATCAGGTCAAGTAACAGCGCAGCCAATCAACACAGCTAAACACTTTCAAGGCGAAGCGCTACAGATTGAGGATGAGCAAAATGGGACTAATCGTTGCCGGTAAATGGGTCGATCAATGGTACGACACCAAAAAAAGTGATGGCAAATTTGTGCGCCAAGACAGCATGTTTAGACACTCTATTTCAGATGAAGCCGACAGCTTATTTCCTATCGAAGCAGGTCGCTATCACCTTTACGTATCCCTAGCCTGCCCATGGGCACACCGCACTTTGATCTTTCGTCAATTAAAGCAGTTAGAGTCTATTATTTCAGTGAGCATAGTCAGACCTGAAATGCTGGAAAATGGCTGGGAATTTGATACCAAAGATAGCAGTCCTTATACTGATCCTCTGTATCAATTTAACTATGCCTACCAGCTGTATCTGAAATCAAATCCTGAATATGAGGGACGTGTTACTGTGCCTATTCTTTGGGATAAAAAAACGGCGCGCATCGTTAATAATGAGTCGGTTGATATCATCCGTATTTTCAACTCAGCCTTTAACTCGCTAACCGGTAATACTGATGATTACTTTCCAGTCGCACTGCGCGATGATATTGAACAGGTCAACCAACGCATTTATGACACCGTTAATAACGGCGTCTACAAAGCGGGTTTTGCCACCACTCAAGAGGCCTATAACGGCGCTTATACGAAGTTATTTGATACCTTAGATTGGTTGGAAGAACGCTTGAGCAAACAACGTTATTTGGTAGCAGATCAATTAACCGAAGCCGACTGGCGCCTGTTCACCACCCTGATTCGCTTTGATGCCATCTACCACGGTCACTTTAAATGCAACAAAGCCAAGCTGAGTGAATATCACCATATCAGCCACTATTTGCGCGAGCTCTACCAAGTGCCGGGTGTGAGTGACACTGTTGATATTGAATATAGCAAAATTCACTATTACGCTAGTCATGACACGATTAACCCGACACTAATCGTACCACTTGGTCCTGAGCAAAACTTTGCTGCGAGCCATGATAGAGCTAAGTTTTAACGCTTATAAAAGGAGCAAAGATACATGTTAATACATATTCCCTATTCATCTTTAGGTGGCGCCGACCACGGTTGGCTCAAAGCGAAACACCACTTTAGCTTCGCCAACTATTACAATCCGCAACGCATGGGTTTTGGCTGTGTGCGCGTCATTAATGACGATTGGATACAAGCGGGTAAGGGTTTCCCACCGCACCCGCATAACAACATGGAAATTATCACTTACGTGCGTAGCGGTGCCATTACGCATCAAGACAGTGAAGGCAATAAAGGCGTGACTAACTCCGGTGTGATTCAAGTGATGAGCGCAGGATCTGGCATCGTTCACTCTGAGTACAATCTGGAAGCCGAAGACCTGACTTTGTATCAAATCTGGATAGAGACCAATCAGCAAGACGTTGAGCCACGCTGGCAAAGCCGAGAATTCCCCAATCAGGCCGCTGTGGATCAACTGCCACTTTTGGTTTCAGGTTATGAAGAGGATCGAGAGCAGGCCCTATTTATCCATCAGCAGGCAAGAATATTTGGTGGATTCATGCGTGCTGGTGACACCTTAACCCAGCCAATTACTCATCAAGCTTATGTACTAGCATCGAAGGGCCAGTTTGAAATCGATGATCAGAGCACGCAGTTAACGCTCAATAAAGGCGACGGCGCGCAAGTGACTAACAGCGCCTCGATCACTATTAAGGCGTTAAGCGATTGTGAAATCGTGCTGATTGATGCCCCTGCTTAGAAAACATAGCTGATCTATTTTTAGATAGATCAGCGGATTACCTCTATTTCACCTCAAGCACTCCATGGATTTACAGAACACTATTCAACAAGAACCCCGCAATCACCCACATAGTGCAGCCCACTAATACATCTAGTTTTTGCCAGCTCTTATCATTCTTAAACCAAGGCGCTAACGCTTTGCCGCCAACCACTAAAGTTGCGAACCAAAGCACCGAAGCAATACTGGCACCTAAGGCAAACCACAATGGTTCAGATCCTGGTAATTGCCCACCGATACTGCCAAGTAAAACAACCGTATCTAAATACACATGCGGGTTTAATAAACTCAATGCCGCTGTCGTGGTTATCGCCGCTAGTACCGTCATTTTTTTTACATTATTGGTCGCTAATCCCTGAGGCTTAAAAGCTCTACGAAAAGCTAAAGACCCATAAGTGAATAAAAATAGCGCCCCAAAATAGCTAGCGAGATCGATCAAAATCGGCATCTCTTTGATTAGCGCACCTAAACCTAAGACACCACAATAGATTAAAAAAATATCGATACAGACACAGACCAAGCCAATCACCAAGGCGTGCTGGCCACGTAATGCACTGCTTAAAACAAACACATTTTGCGAGCCAATTGCCATAATTAAACTCGCCCCAATACCCATACCTTTCACCAAAGGGAAAAACCACATGACCAACCTCCTCACCGCACGTTTAAAGAAGTTGCACTATGCTGATAGATTCAGTATAAGTAAAATTAAAGATTTTTGTATATCATTAGAATTTCTAATAGAGAGCTAATACTTGATTGATTCAAAAGGACTCGCTGCATTTTCAGCGATTGTTAAAAATGCCAGCTTTGAGAGGGCAGCTGCTGAGCTTTTCATCACGCAGTCTGCGGTTTCTCAGCGTTTGAAGCAGCTTGAGCAAAATGTCGGGCACAGCCTAGTGGTGCGTTCCCCACAGATAAAAGCCACCATTGCCGGTCAAGCACTGCTTAAATACGCGCATAATTTATCGCAAATAGAGCGTGATTTAATTGGCGAGCTAGCACCTAAAAAACAGCTCGACTGGCTAAAAATATCAATCGCCACCAATGCGGATACTCTCGCCACTTGGTTATTGGGTGCGCTTGCACCTTGGTGCAGCGAACATAAAATACTATTAGACCTGAAAGTAGACGATCAAGATGAAACTCACCAACTACTCAAAACAGGCGAGGTACTTGGCTGCATTAGCTCTCTGGAAAAAGCCGCTCCAGGCTGTAGCAGTGATCCACTGGGCATCATTCACTATCACTGCGTGGTGAGCCCCTGCTTCAAACAAAAATATTTTGCCAAAGGCATTGGTAAAGCGCAGTTTACAAAAGCCCCGGCTGTAGTGTTTAATCACAAAGATCAACTACAACATCAGTACCTTAAACGCTATTTTGACATCGATGCCAGCACGCATATACAACACTCTATTCCCTCACTAGAAGCTTACAATGAATGGATAAAGCTGGGCATGGGCTTTGGCATGGCACCAAAATTGCAAATTCAGCCACTACTAGATACCGGAGAACTGGTGCTACTCACACCCAATAAACAGATCGAAGTGCCGCTGTTTTGGCACCAATGGGGACTAAAAACCCCACTGGGTCATTCCTTGAGTCGTCAAATTGCCAACGCCGCCGCTATTGCTCATAGGTTACCCTAATAGATTGGTGTAGTTTAAGGGGATGGAGACAACTCCCCACAGCGAAGTCAGCCAAATAACCGGCACACTAATACTTTCAGTTTCGAATCCCACAAACTCTCCCACCTTAAAAAACATCCATAATTTAAAATTTATTATCAAATAGTTGAGATGTATTTAAAAAGGATAAGTTTGAGAAAAACGGGAGAAAGGTGCGATTATATATGAGGAATGAAATAATACTAAAGGGGGATATTTCGAGAAAACGACAAGCTTTCTCGAATCAAAATGAGCGCTACGAGCTAGCATATATAAGCTTGTTTCCAAACATCATACTCAGCGACTAAGTTATCTATGACCTGCTGATCAAATTCACGCAAACCGCTTAATACCATCACTTTCTCGCCGTGCCCTACGATTTCGTCACCCTCTTTAAAACAAAATTGCAGGACTGCCTTGCCGCGCTTACCATCAACTTGCAGTTGCGTATTGGTAATTTCCAGTGAGACCGACTTAAAATCTAAGCGCTGTAGATCAATAGACATATTCTGGTAGATAACCAACGGTCTAGCAGGGTTAATCATCACGTTTTTCTCAGCCATTAACGGCACTAATACATGGGGAAAAGTATGACCGGAGAAAGCCACGTAGCTTTGCGCTAAAAGACTGGCAAAGTCGCTATTTTGCACGGCATCACCACTGCGCTCGATGGTCATATACTCTTTACCCGCAGTATCTAACACTTTAACTAGCGCTGAATCAGCTTCGCTAAAATGTAAATCAACCCCTTCAGTCACCATACCGTTAAAGGTGAATTGCATATTTTTACTCACCCCTAACTTAGCCAGTGACAAACTAAAAAGTAAGTCTCCAGGAATACAAAACTTTTTTGCCTGCTCATCGTGAAGCGGATTAAAATCTCCAGCGATATCTTTGGCAAAATGGCTGCCATGCTCACGGGAAAAGCTAAATTGATCGTTGCTGCTATCGATATAAAAGTCAGACAAATTCATAGAGTACTTTTCTTCATTTGTTAGGTGATAACCAAATCTAGACTTATTAAAGCCAGTCGGTTTTAAAGGTTGCACATTTTAACCTGAAAACGGTGCTAGGGTTGAAATACTTACAAATAATTACTTAGGATTTAGCGCAGGCCACTAAAACCACCACTTTTATGCTACAATTCATCGCGTTAAACTTGAGTTCAGGCGTGATGAATTCCATAAAACCACCCTCCTGAACACTTTCAGCAGCCCTTTTAAGTTGGCTAATCCGTACCTTTTATGACTATATTGACCTCGACATTTCTGTTTTCGCTATCGATTACAGGCCCCATATTTATCGTCATTTTCCTGGGTATATACTTAGGTAAACGCCAGAGCATAGACCAGCCATTTATCGAGACTAGCTCAAAGTTAGTGTTTAATATCACGTTACCGACACTGCTATTTCTCAACATTTCCCAGGCAAATTTCCAGCAATCCGCGAATTTCTCACTGATTGCCACCGGCGTAGTCGTTACTATTGTCTGCTGGTTATTGATAGAACTAGCCGCCGCTTTTTGGGTGAAAAGCGACAGTGATAGAGGGGTGGTAGTACAGGGCAGCTTTCGCTCCAATATGGGGATTTTTGGTTTAGCTTACTGCTACAACACTTATGGCGATCAAGGTTTAACCACCGCTGCACTCTATTTAGCGGTGCTCACTATTGTCTATAATATTTTATCGATCATCACTCTAAACCGCGCCCTCAATAAAAATTTATCGCTGGCTGATACCTTATCCGGCATTGTCAAAAACCCGCTCATTATCGCGATTGTACTGGCACTGCCCTTTTCCTATTTTAATATCTCACTGCCAGAATTTGCCATGAAAGCCGGTCAATACTTTGCCAACATGACATTACCTCTCGCCCTGTTATGCATCGGTGCATCGCTAGACCTTAAGTCACTGAGAAACAACTCTACTGAGGCGCTACTGACCTGCGCCGCTAAGTTAATATTAATGCCGACTGTCATAGTCCTTATCGCTCTTGCTATGGGCTTTAAAGGCATTGAACTTGGTGTATTGTTGTTCATCGCTTGCGCCCCCACCGCCAGTGCCAGCTACGTGATGGTACGTGCCTTAGGCGGTAACTCGACCTTAGCTGCAAACATCATAGCGCTGACTAGCCTAGGTTCTCTATTCACTACCACTATCGCTATCGTTTTGTTGAGTTCTCTAAAGCTGCTATAGTTTTTGGCTCGTTATTTATGACTAATTTAACTTTTACGCACTTTAGTTACTTTGCGTAAAGTAGGGCCACGTTAGGCGATTAATAATGGCACGCTCTTATCGATATTTGAATGTAAGCCTGTGTAATAAATTTGTGGTTTAAAAATGCAAGAATACTTTAAATGATTTCTTTTATGTACAGGAAGTACGGTATAGCGCGGTGGCATGGATGCCAAAGAGCGTATAATGGTTTAAGATCAATATATTGAAAGATTTTTCGACTGCGTCGAGTTCATTTCTTTTTACGAAAAAAAGAAACGGAACCAAAGAGGCTCTTTGCCATCCTTGGCACCGCCAAATTACTTACATGGATGTAAGTACTTAGTTTTTGTCGGGAACAAAAAAACTGACCGTACATCCTGTACAAATACGCTCTATGACATCCATGTCACCGCGTTATACCGTACATCCTGTACAAATACGCTCTATGACATCCATGTCACCGCGTTATACCGTACATCCTGTACATAAAATTTCGACCTGCTATTGCCTCCGCCGTTCATTCACATCCATGTGATCACGGCATTTGTAATTCCTTTTACATCAGACTCTTCCTCAATTCACAAAATTGATGACCGCTCAGATTCGCCATCCATGGCTCAACTTCGCTTTTCGCGACGTCCTGTCGCTCCACCCATCAATTTAGCAAATTGCTCCGGCGGCAATACAAGGGATTTTATGGCTCCGTAGTGTAGTTTGAGGTGTTACTAAGTTTATATAAGAGATTAAACCTACCTTATTTAAGTCAGTTTTTAGAAGTCCGTTAACGGCTAAAGCGGTCGTTTTGGATAACACACATGAACCGCAAGCACCAATACCACAGATTCAGCATACTACATTTTTATAAACCACCTGCCATTGCCCTTAGATCCCTAAACTGTCAGATAATCTTTGGAAGTGAGCTGTTTGAGAAGAGCGTCTATGTTTAGTGTAAGGTATTAATATATTGAGTAGTTTATCGAGATTTTTACTTAATACTTAAGTTCAAGGAGGAATAAATGAGGCACTTTGAGAAAAAAAGTATATCCGAGAGGTATGATCAGTTTCGTCCCCAAGTACACAAGAGCGTGATAAAAAAAATGCTGGAGCTGGCTTCGTGCGAAAAAAAATTTCAACACGTTGCTGATATCGCTTGCGGTACTGGACATTCCACCATCCCATTACTAGATTATTCTGAGAATGTTTATGGAACCGATATCTCCAAAGAAATGTTAAATATAGCTAAAGAAAAGAACCCTAGAGTCACTTACTATTTAACGCCTGCCGAAGATCTTCCTTTTGATGATGGTTTTCTTGATGCAATATTTGTATGTATGGCCTTACATTGGTTCGATCAGAAAAAATTCCTAGCCGAAGCACGTAGAACATTGAAAAGCGGAGGTTTACTATTTGTTTACAACATGAGTTTTCCTGGAACAATGGTACAAAATCCAAGATATAATGATTGGCACACTAAGGAATATTGGAGCAAATATCCTAATCCTAAAAGACACAATACTGCGCTAAACAAGCTACTTGAAAACAATGAGCAAATTCAGCTTATCGAAAATCATTCAATGGATCTGTCGATCGATCTAGATTGCCTTGAGTTACGTAATTATTTGTTGACGCAATCGAATATTGACGCGGCAATCGACAATGGCGATTCATTAGAGAGTGTGGAACGTTGGATTGAAGAAGGAATCAAGCCTTTTTTTAAATCAGATAAAGAGCAATTTATTTATTCATGTGAGCTATCACATGCCAAATGTATCTAACAAATTGATGAAGGAGGTCTCAGTATGAGGCTTCCTTTGTGGAAGGCTATGGAGCATCTTTCGGTTCTTTCTATTAGCTTTCCGTCATATTTAACGGCTGCTTTGTGTCAGTTTCAGTGAGATATCTAGGACAGTCATAAACTATAAGCCTAGAGAATCCCCCTACCAACCAACAAACTCTGGTGATTAATTCTTTTTTACTCTCATGATCTAAATATTATGAACGCGCATGTGCAGTATTAAGCTGTTGTATTTATCTAATGCTGGTCGTAGTGCCCGCCAATAGCAAAAATATAAACATTATCTTCATCAAATTTATAAACCAGTCTGTCTTTTTGAGAAATACGTTTTGACCACAAGCCTGATAATTTATGTTTTAAAGGTTCTGGCTTACCTAGACCACTTGTAGGATCTGAACGTAGCATTTCTTTTAATATTTTACATAGCGCCTTGTGAAGTTTTTTATCATTTTCTCTTAATTGCTCATAAACCAGCCAAGTCTTACCCTCAAAAACTAGTGATCTCATCTAATTGCTCTTGTGTTGGTTTATATCCTTTGCTGTCTTGATGTGTCGACATAGATTCTGCGATTTGCTGCATTAAGGTGCTACTTTGTAATATGTGCAATGTTTCCTGTTCTCTTTCCCAGTCGTCGGCGCTCATCACTATGAAATCGTCACCTGCACGCCTAGTTACTTTTATAGGTTCATGCTCACTTACAGCTTTTTCAACATATGTTTTTAGGTTCTCCCTAAACTGATTTACGCTTATGCTGTTCATAATTCACTCGCTTCTTATGTACTGAATAGTCGTACGATTGTAGTATTGAAAATATAACAAGTCAATTTATTACACGCTTTCAGCGGCAGACAGCCTTAACGTGGCTTCGCCACTGGCTACAGATTATTGAGGCGTTAAAATGTCAGTTTCAGACTTTTGAGTTCTAATCAATTATGAGGCTGATATCAGCTATTTCTTGCAACTAAGCATGAAGCGATTCTTTTTAACTTCAATTTCAATATAAATGAAACAGCACACCCTTCTATGCAAAAGCCGGTGCTTTTAACACCTAATTCGAAACCCGTAGCGCCTAGCTCATAGCTTTCGATTGCCTTATTTTATCTTTTCCTCCGTGCTCTCTGTGGTAAATATTTTTTTAAGATTTTGCACCACAGAGGTCACAGAGGCGCTTCGCTACACGGAGAAAAAAAGATAAAGAGCAGAGACTTATGTTCATCTTATTAGCTCATAGCTTTTAGCTCAAAACCCGTAACCCGTAACCGCCCCTAATACACATCCCGCTGATAACGATGTTCAGTCACTAATTTATCCATATAGTCATTAACGCCCTCTTCATCCAAGTCACCAAACTGTCCGATAACTTCGCGAATCGCCGTATCAACATCAGCTGCCATGCGCGAGGCATCGCCACAAATATAGATGCTGGCACCACGCTCTAGCCAATTGAAAAAGGTTTCGCCCTGCTGACGAATTAGGGTTTGTACATAGACTTTTTTATCCGTATCGCGGGACCAAGCCAAGCTTAAATTATTCAGCACTCCGCTGGCTTGCCACGCGCCTAACTGCTCGCGATATAAATAATCGTGGGCCTGGTGTTGATCGCCGTAAAACAGCCAGTTATCTCCGGCGGCTTCGCGTACTTCACGCTCTTCTAAAAAGGCTCTAAAAGGCGCGATACCTGTACCTGGGCCAATCATAATAAGCGGTGTTTCATCGTTACTAGGTAGATGAAAGTGCGCCGATTTTTGCACATAAACGCCGATATTTGAACCTAGCGCTAAGCGCTCACCCAACCAAGTAGATGCCACGCCTTTGCGTTTTTTATCCAGTAAATCATAATGCACTTCACCCACCGTTAAGTGCACTTCTCCTGGGTGTGCTGCAATACTCGAGGCTATTGAATACAACCTTGGCTGCAGCGGCCTGAGACCATCGACAAAGGTCTGCGCATCTAGTTCGGGCTTGATTTCATTTAATACATCAAATACTTGATAGTTTTCAGCCCCTGCCACTATGCCCCAAGTTTCCAGCGCTTTGGCGTTGACGGTCATGATGTCTAGTTCAGTGGTCAAAAGTACTCGCAAGGTAGCGCTACCCTTTTTTTGTGCCACTAACTCACGTCCACTAAAACCACCAGCAGCGAGTATTTCACTGACCTGCTCAGGGCAATTGATCGGCCATACTCCCAACGCATCTCCCACATCGTAGTGCATGTCTTCACCACCACCAGCGAGGGATATTTCAACGTGGTTGACCACTTTGGCCGAACCATCACTACTGAGTTTTTCAGTGTGAATCAAATTGGCTATAAAAGGATGATTTTTGCTATAAACCGGCGCTGACTCCTCTTCACCACCAGTAACCGCTGTGCCAGCAGCGCCCGCCGCTGAGGAAAATGCCTCTGCTGCAAACACCGCATTTTTCCATTGCTCATAATCATCCTCAAAGGCGACATCGCACAGCAAGCATTCACTGACTGGGGTGGCACCTAATTGACTCAGGCGCTCATGAATATCTTCGGCGCATTTATTGAAAAATTGATAGCTGGAATCTCCGAGACCGCAGACACTAAAATTAAGGGATGCCGGTAATGAGGGTGCGTCTTCTGCGAGAATGCTGTGATAGAATTTTTTAGCATTGTCTGGCGGTTCGCCCTCGCCAAAGGTAGAGCAAATAATTAATACATGTTGTCGTTGCGCCATGTCAGCAACTGTAGTGTTGTCCAACTCTTCAATGACGGCATCAAAGCCTTGTGTCGCTGCGTATTTTTTTAAATTTTTCGCTAGTACTTCACAGTTGCCCGATTGTGAACCGTACAGTATGGCCAACGCGGTCCCTGGAACATCTGCTGCTGATCCTGCATTAACGGCGGCGGCAATGGTACTAATGCCGGTCAACAGGCCATTTAACCACTGGCGTTGCTCTGCATCAAAGGGGGCATTTTCGGGCATTTCAATCACAGTGTTATTGTTTGCTTGCTCTTCAATTGCACTAGAGAGTGTCGTTAAGATAGAGTTGGTCATTGGGCTACCCGGCTAAAAGAATGGTTTGTAATTGGCCTTCATCGTGTCTCTTGGTGAAGGCTAGAAAAGTTTCATCGCTCTGGCGTGTCTTGAGATAATTGCCAATAATAGTTTCAGATAATGTGCAAACATCACGCGCGGCAATGGGGCCACACAATGGGCGCGCCAGCGCTTGATCGGCATCGGTGCCACCGCCGACAAAGAAGTTATAACCCTCGCTACCATCCTCTGCGGTGGTACCAATCAAGCCTATGTCGCCGATATAATGTTGTGCACAGGAGTTTGAGCAACCGGTGAGATGAATATTAATTGGCTGATCCAGCTCAAAGCGCGCCTCTAAATGATCAATAAGGGCCTCACCATCTTGTTTGGTATAGGCATTAGCCAGCTTGCAACCCCAGCGACCGGTGCAGGCAATGGCGCCTGCTGAAAATGCCGTGGCATCCACACTCAACCCCAGCGCCTCTATCTCTGTTAGTGCCGCTGCTACATTTGCATCGCTAATACCGGGAATTAATAAATTCTGCCAGACAGTCAAACGTATATCGTTGCAGCCATATTTTTGTGCGATAGCGCCAAGGCCGCGCATATGCGCTGGGCTCAAAAAACCTAACTTTAAGGCCACACCGATGTAATTCAATCCCTGCTGCGCTTGTGGGTGCACGCCCACATGTCCCTGGCGATTAATTTTTGCCCGCGGTGCATCAAAGCGCTGCTGCAGCGGTATCAATTTAACCCCGTGTCCAAATTGGTCTAGCTCGTCTTGAATACGGGCGCAAACCCAAGCAAAACCGTGCTCATCCAATACATACTTAAAACGAGATTTTTTGCGATTGGTGCGATCACCGTATTTTAAAAACACCCGTAAAATCGCCTCCGATATCTCAGGAGTATCTTCAGGCTTGCAAATAATACCAGTGTCGCGGGCAAAATCTTCGTGCCCAGTAATGCCCCCCAGTAATAATCGGCAGTAGATACCTGGCTCAACAGCCGCGTCATTGGCTAATACTGTCACTGCGACAAAACCCACATCATTGGTATCAGAGACACAGGAGATGGAGCCGGCATTATCAAAACAGAAATTGAACTTACGTGGCAATCCATGTAAATCGCGGGTATTTAAAATACGGTGACTAAGATCCAGACCATAGCGGTGTAAATCGGTTACTTCTAAGGGATCAAAACCCGCGGTTGGTGAGGCGGTGATGTTACGCGCACTGTCCGCGCCAGTGCCTTTACAAGAGAGACCTATGTCATAGAGCCCGGCAAACAAATCCATCACTCTATCGGGCATGATTTCTCTAAATTGCAGATTGCCCCTGGTTGTCACATGCGCATACCCACCGGCAACATCTTCCGCCATATTGCCTAAACCGATTAACTGGTCACCGCGAAGTTTACAGGAGGGAATTCGCAGTCGACACATGTAACCTTCACTATTGGGCTCTACATTAAAGATGCCGTAGTGGCGAAACATAAACTGGGTAATGCCCTCGGCAATTTTATTAGCGCTATTGTGCTCAACTATTTGCTCCCAGATATCTAATACATGGGTTTCGTATTTAGCTTTTTCTTCCTTGCAGAGATCTTCTATCTCTGTGCCCCAAAAAGTTTCAGGCCCTGCGGGTTCAGCAGATCCTTGCTTATCCCCCAAGAGCAGATGCAGATTAAGTTTAGTCAGCATGTCTGCCAAGTACTGTTTTTGTTCAGCACTAAAGCCGTTATTTTTAGAACTAGCAATGACAATAGGCTCTGCCGGTTGCGATACTGATGACAACGTTTTATCCCCTGAATATTTTTTAATAAAGCGATTTATTAAAATCGAAAAATGACAATTATTAGCTCTTATGCAAAAAGCTTGCCGGATTGCCAAATGACACAAAAATAGGAGAATGATTATCACCCCGTTCACTAGCTGTGCATTAAACGACCTAGTTTGGTGCCCTTTTATAGCGAAAGCCTTTTTTTAGCGCATAATGAAAAATTCCGTAGCGAGATCAGCTCTCTCGCAACGACAGATGACCAAGCTTACATATTTGTAAACTCGCTGGCAGATTAGTGACAGCGACCTCTTTTAAACTAATTTCAAATAAAAGAGGACAACAAAATGAGAACCCTTTATATAGCCGCCGCCCTATTTATCAGCGCCCATTTAGCTTTGACATTCAGCAGTGTGAGTGCCAGTGAAATATTAAGTGCCAGCACGGGTATTATCGCCTTTAACTGTATGGCTTTAAGCTTGATCTTAGCGGCCAGATGGCGTTGGTTAGATGCCCTTTTAGGTGGCCCAGATAAAAGTTACCAATGGCACAGATGGTTGGGTTACGGTGCTGTCATTGGCAGTCTCGGTCACTGGGTTAGCGCCGACGATGCGCTACCGTCCATCGTCCCCGCGCTGGGCGATGCTGCGGGAGACAGTGGCGAATTCGCAGTGCTGTCGCTACTGTTACTTGGATTAATCTCAGCCTTAAAAATCATTCCCTATCACTGGTGGAAAAAAAGTCATTTATTAATGGGGCCGCTGTTTTTAGTATTGGTATTTCACAGCTTTTTTTCACAATCGCCGATCCCCATGGATAGCTTTTTATGGTGGAATCAACTCAACCTCGCCGTGCTGGGGGTAATCGCTTGGATGTTCACCTTAGTCAATCTAACCAGACCCACCAAATTGCACATCAAACATATACATCACTTACCTGGCGCTATCGATATTCGCCTGCAAAAGCCCGCGGGGCTTAAGTTCAAAGCCGGTCAGTTTGCCAGTATCAGTGTCGATAACAGCGCTTTAAGCGAAGCGCACCCCTTCACCATAGCCAGCTCCCCCGATAGCGACGAACTACGTTTGGTTATTAATACTGCTGGTGATTACACGCGCCGCTTAGCTGCTGAGCTTACTCTTATGCATAAAATCAACTGTCACAGTATCAGCGGCAGCTTTGTGATCCCCACTGCAGTAAATCGTAAACGCCAGATATGGGTGGCAGCAGGCGTTGGAATCACCCCTTTTTTGGCTGCACTGGAGAGCCTCCAGAGTGATAATGGTGCGATGATAGAGTTAATTTACGCACCGAGTGAAGCGCTTGGCAGCCAAATGGTTGAGCAACTGCAACAATATGCTAAAGAGCTGCCGCAATTTTCACTGCAGCTATTACCTAAACAGCAGCGTTTACAAGCTCAACATTTCAACGCACTGACTGAAGATTGGCAAACTGCGCAGCTATTGTTATGCGGTGGCGATAACCTCAAACAAAGTGCCCGTAAACTCTACTTACAAGGTGGTGGCAAGGCGGCGATTAAAGATGAGAGTTTCGACTTTCGCAACGCTATCGCACTTGCGGTACTGATCAGTTATGCTGCTGCCAAGTTACCGGTAATTTATAAAATATTAAGCCCAATAGTAAAAAAGTTGTTAGCGATTAAACTGCCTCCTAAAGGCTCTATAGAATGGATCAAAAATGCGAATTTTGTTACTCGAAGATGATACCGAACTGGGTTCTTGGATCCAAAATGGCTTAAACAGTGCCGGCCATGTGGTAGATCTGCTGGTAGATGGCCGCCACGCGTTGGCCGCAGCCACGACCACTGACTACGAGTTAGTGCTGCTCGACAGAATGACCCCAGGCCTGGATGGCCTGAGTGTATTAAAGGCGATGCGCGCGGCCAAAAACACTGTGCCGGTATTGTTTCTCTCTGCCCTGAGCGAGGTCGATGATAGAGTGGCAGGGCTTGAGGCGGGTGCCGATGACTACCTGAGTAAACCTTTTGCCTTTTCCGAGTTATTGGCCCGCGTAAATGCCCTGGGGCGTCGCCATAACAGCAGTCACAGTGAAAGCAGTTCAGTACTAAAATTCGCCGATTTAGAGTTGGACTTAATGAGCCGCCAGTGTCATCGCGCAGGGCAAAAAATTGCGCTTAATACCAAGGAATATTTACTCTTAGAGATATTTTTAAAACACCCTAGTCGCATCCAAACCAAAACGATGCTGTTGGAAAAAGTATGGGACTTGCGCTTTGATCCCACCACCAGCGTGGTAGAAACCCACATCAGTAGATTGCGCAATAAAATAGATAAACCCTTCGCCATTAAATTACTCAAAACTGTTCGCGGAGCCGGTTATGTTCTTGAACAACCCTCTTAAGTTTTTAATGGCGCTGCCTAAAATGAGCGCCATCCGTCAAGCCGTGATACTGACCGGATTATTTTTGCTGATTCTGTTAATAGCGGGGCTCACCAGTGCTTGGCTACTGAGCCAAAACATCACCGACAACGTCGATAATGAGCTGCGCACCAGACACCAATTACTGAGCAAGCAATTAGCCAACAGCCAAGATTTTAAAAATTTACTGCCCATTAGCCCCTTGTTATTTGCCAGTTTACAAACCCCTAACGGACAAATATTCGGCCCGAGAAAAGCGCAGTTATTTCGCATTAAAGGCTTCAAAAATATCGAGATAGAGATCGGCGATGATGATGATAACTGGCGAGTTTACAGTGCAGCCACCGCCAGTGGAAAACTGGTTATGGCCATTAATATGGAATCTCGCTACAAAGTACTTAGGCATGTCGGCAGACTGTTTTTTTGGATGGGAGCACTCACTACGCTGATTACTTTAGTAGTCGCTATTAGTATGGGATTGCGTACCCAACGGCGCTTAAACCATATTCACAACACCTTGGAAGAGATCGCCGCTGGCAATTTAAGCGCCCGTATTAACGCCAAAATTAATGACGATGATTTAGGCGCAGTGGCGCAACGCATCGATGCCGCCACCGTGCAATTAGAAACATTAATGCGCCAAAGCAAAGAGCTCAGTGCCAATATCGCTCACGATTTGAAAACGCCACTGGCCAGGATGCGCGCAAAATTAGAAGTCGCTCTGAGCCTAGATGATGCCGAACTAGTCAATCAAAATATCGAGCAGGCGCTGGATCAAAGCGACCAAATGATAGCCACTTTTGAAGCTATTTTACGTATCGCGCACTTAAGCTCCGGTCAGTACCGCCAGCGCTTTTCCACCCTCTCACTGGATAAATTAGTCAGAGAAACTGCTGAGATTTATCAGCCGGTCATTGAAGACAGTCAACATCTATTTGTCTTAAAAATTGCTACTCAAGTGCAAATACAAGGCGATAGAGAGTTGATTATCCAGCTGTTGGCCAATTTATTAGAAAACGCGATGCGTCACACTCCCATCGGTTCTACCATCACCCTTAGCTGTCTCGATAATCAACTGAGCGTGAGCGATAATGGCCCGGGGATAGCGGCAGACAAACGCGCTAAAGTGCTGGAGCCTATGTATCGCTTAGAGCATAGTCGAAGCACTGCAGGTAATGGTTTAGGCCTCTCCCTAGTAGAGACAATCAGCCAGCTGCATCATGCCCAATTACGCTTGAGTGCAACCAGCACAGATACAGAAAATCCAGGCCTTATGGTTAATATTTGCTTTGATAATCACTAACCTTACAAAATTGTAAACTTAGTGTCAGCCACAGCGCAGCTAACGGCTAGATAATAGCTACATCAAACACAGAGCTAATAAAGAATTAATTAAGGAGCTACACCATGAAAAAATTACAAATGTTACTCAGTTACGCCGTCGCTATTATTATCACCGGATTACTTATTGCCGCTTTTGCCACGATAGGTTTTGTAGCAATAGGTATTGTCATCAGCTTATTCATTGCAGCGGCGATCTACCGCACTTGGAAGGGTTATAAGTTTCAACGCGATTTTGATCCCGTAGTGCGTACTTATTAAGTACCATCCACTCAACAATTAGACCCCCTTAGTAGATGAGGACGACACTGCCCTCATCTACTATTCGTATTATGCTCAACTTAAAAGATTAATATAAACCTTCAATTTATCTGCGCTTAATCCTCCCCTATTTTTTGTTAAGTTATTGATTGCAAAAGTTTTCAATTAATTTATCATCAGACTAATCAAATAATAATGATTATTATTATTAACCATTTTTTAGTAGGTCCTGGCATTGAACGCTAAAAGAAAACTCTCTCCGTTTACTTTGACGCTTTTAGTTTCTATTTTGTTGATTCCCTGCGTCTTTGGTTTTTTTTACACTTTGATAGAGCTAGAGGAGCGCGAGCGACATCGCTCTTTGCAAAATCGTGCGCAAACGCAATTTCAGCTACTGCAATCAGCCTTCGTTGAAATAACCGGGGTTTTGCAAGCGCTTCGCGGTGTTATCGAATTAAAACCGGATATAAGCAGCAGTGAATTTGATGCCTTTGTCGCCTCACAGAAAATATCTGACTACGGCATCAGCACCTTTGAATGGATCCCTAAAGTTAAAAAGGCTGATTACCCTCAGTGGGTTGAGAAAATGCGCCGAGCCGGTCATTTTAATTTTATCGCCAGTTACAATGCCCAGCGACAAAACCCTCGCATCCGTGATATTTTCCCCATTAAATACAGCGCATCCAGTCAAATGCAGGGTTTATCGCTAGGTACAAATTTAGCCCAAGACCCCATTTTTAGTCCACTACTGATAAAGGCACTGACTAGTTCTAGCATCCAATTGGCCATCAAAACACCCGATAGCAATGCACAGCTACTCACTAACGAATCAAGATTTTTACTCGCTGCCTTCCACACTGATCGCTATGACTATGCCCACTTATTAGGTTATGTCGGTGCTTCGTTAAATTTCGAAGAAACGATCAATATCTTAATGGGCAACAGCTTGGGCACTTTAAATTTATGTTTACAAGTTGAGCGCAAAACAGGCCAAACGGCCAATACCTACCCTGAAAGTGGCCAAGTGTTATTTTCTAACTGTCAGAAAACTCACGGACAAGACAGCCTAGAAATCCCCTACCCTTTCGCGGGTGAGACACTGCTATTTAGGTTTCATAATTTAGATAAAAAAGACAAACTCAGCCTAATCAGCACCGCCCAACTCGGTATTCTTGCCTTTTTTCTGGCTGCAATTTTTGGTTTACACTCGCTCTACCAAGCGCGTAAAGCAACCCTAGAAATTGAAAAATTAGTTGAACAAAAACAAGCGCGTATTACTGACATTAGTGAAGATTACATGCAATTATTTATGTTATCTGTGGATGGTATTTACAAAGCTGATTTAACAGGAAACCTACTTGAGGCCAATCCGGCATTTGCCACAGCCTTTGGCTACTGCACTAATGAGCGAATTTGCCAACAGGTAACCGAGATTCAAAACCAGTTACATTTAAGTGCCACTAGCCATCAAGATTTCATCAAACGTTTACTCGCCCATGGCAAAGTCACTAACTATGAATGGCTAGGTGTAACTGAAACTAATCAGCCAGTATGGTTGACCGAAAATGCCTATTTAGTCAAAGACGATCAGGGAGTTGCCAGCCATTACCAAGGTTTTATCAGTATTATCTCCGAGCGTAAACAGGCTGAGCAATCACTGCAATATCAAGCGGACTACGATGCACTGACAGGGCTGCGCAACCGCGCCTCTTTTATGCGCTTGCTCGATGAGCAAATTAAAGCCCATAACGATGGTCAGCTAGCGATGATATTTATCGATATCGATCGCTTTAAATCGATTAACGATAGCTACGGTCACGCAGTGGGCGATGATCTATTAATCAAATTTTCACAGCGTTTAAAGAACTGTTTTAGCAGCGCTCAAGTAGCGAGATTTGGCGGTGATGAGTTTGCATTATTCATGCCGAGCGTTACTGACATAAAATTATTGTCAAATTACTGCAACATTATTTCACAGGCGATGGAGTCTAATTTTCAATTGGACTCAGGTCACAGCTTGAGCATTACCGCCAGCATTGGCGCAAGCTTATTAACCGCGCAATGTCTAGATTCATCTGAAGCATTATTGCAGGCAGACTTGGCAATGTACGGAGTAAAACACAGCGGAAAAAACAACAGTGCAATTTACGATTTAAACTTAAGCCAAAATATTGAGCGGCGTTTAAAATTAGAAGTGCTGTTAAAAAATGCCCTTGAAAATCAAGAGTTCTATCTGGTGTATCAGCCAATTGTCACTTTAAGCGATCAATCTCTGGCGGGGTTTGAGACCTTAGTGCGCTGGCGCAGTGCCGAGCTTGGTGAGGTCTCCCCCGTTGAGTTTATCCCAGTGTTAGAAGAGTTAAACTTGATAGCGCCCATTGGCGCTTGGATCATGAGCCAGGCGATTGCCCAGCTACAAAAATTCAATCAGCTACACACAGCAAACCAACTGTTTCTGAATATTAACGTCTCGCCTAAGCAATTGATCGTCAATGATATTGCCAGTTTAATTAAGCAACTCACCAGCACCCATCAAATACCCACTAGCCAAATTAATATAGAAGTGACAGAGACACAGCTGTACAGTGATGGCACTACTTTGTTAAGTCAATTGCACAGTATTAAAGCGATGGGAGTGGGTATTTACATTGATGACTTTGGCACCGGTCACAGCTCGCTAGAAAGGTTAGTTAACTTTCCACTGAGCGGTATCAAGCTGGATCGATCATTTATTAGCGCGTTAAAATTGCATTCAAATAATGCCATAGTGCTTAAAGCAAGTGTGCAGATGGCGCAGTTACTGGGCTTAAAAGTGACCGCTGAGGGCATTGAGCAACAGTACCAGCAAGATTTTTTCAACGACTTAGACTGCCTACACGGCCAAGGGTATTTGTACAGTAAACCACTATCGGTATTACATGCCGAACAACTAATACTCAACAGATGCACCATTCAATTAGCATAGCCAGTACCATCGCCATTGCCAGACCAGCGACATCGCAAAGGATCACCACATGCCATTTAAAAAACTGGGTAATTCGGTTTTTTCCTCTAACAACAGAGGCTTTCGCAACAAAGCGCCGTTACTAAGCGTCATGTCAATGTTTCTATACACCGCGGGATTAAACTCTCTAGCGGCGGCTGAAGTTAATATTTACTCAGCACGGCAGCCATTTTTGATCGCACCCATTTTAAACGATTTTACCGAGCGTACCGGCATTGTTATCAACATTGTTTATACCAGTAGCAATTTAGTGGACCGGCTAAAATTAGAGGGGGATCGCAGCGCGGTGGATTTAATCTTAACGTCGGATGTCGCGCCACTGTATCAACTGGCAAGCCTAGATCTAACCCAACAAGTTGATAGTGCAGTGTTGCAACAAAACATTCCCGCTCCCTTTCGCGACCCACAAAACCACTGGTACGGCCTTACCTCGAGAGCGCGTATTATCTACGCCTCAAAAACCCGAGTGGCAGACCACGAGATAGAAAACTACGAACAGCTGATGGATGAAAAATGGCACGGGCGCATCTGCTCACGCTCCGCCAAACACAACTATATGCTCTCTCTCATCGGCTCGATGATCCTCGCCAAAGGAGAGCAATTCACCGAGCAGTGGCTGCTGGCAGTAAAGGGAAATTTAGCGCGCAAGCCCCAAGGCAATGATAGAGCGCAAGTGAAAGCCATTAGTGAGGGTGTGTGTGATCTAGCCTTAGTCAATAGCTACTACTTTGGCAAGATGATGACCAACAAACGCAAGCCTGAACAAATAGTCTGGGCAAAATCAGTGAAGCTGATATTTCCCAATCAGCACAACCGCGGCTCCCACATGAATATCAGCGGTATTGCGCTGAGTAAAAACGCCCCTAACAAAGCACATGCCATCCAACTAATGGAGTACTTAAGTGGCGACAACGCCCAATATACTTACGCGCAAGACAACCATGAGTTTCCTGTACGCAAAGGCACACTCCACTCAGAATTACTGCAACAATACATGCCTAAATTCAAGCAAGATAACGTTTCACTTGCCGCTATAGCTGAGCAGCGAGGCCGCGTATTAGCGTTGATTAAACGAGTGGATTTTGATCACTGAGAAAGGAGACTAATAGGGACAAATTTAGCGATATGTTATTCGCCGATACCCTACACGATGCACTTCGCGCTCTACAAAGCAGCGTAGCGTGGTCGGTCTTCTCTAAAAGATTTTTTCACCACACAGAGCACAGAGGAAGGAATTAAAAGGCTAAAACCTGCAACCCTTTGCTTTTCTCTGTGTAGCGCAGCGCCTCTGTGTCCTCGGTGATCCAGACTTTTTTCACCACAGAGGGTACCGAGACCACAGAGGAAGGGATTAAATGACTAAAACCTGCAACCCTTTGCTTTTCTCTGTGTAGCACAGCGCCGCTGCGATCTCGGTGATCCATATTCTTTTAAAGGACTTGTTCACCACAGAGGAAGGTCTTAACAGACTAACCCTTAAATCCCTTAATGCACCTAGAAAACCAGAAAGTATTTTCATCATCATTTAAAGGTGCCCTAAAAAATTCTAATTTCCTCGGTAATTGCTCCAGCATTACTCTAACAACAGGCTTCCTAGTCTTGTATGCACACCAATGTCTAGCACTTCTTTTTCACCCTCAATCGCCGAATCTAGGTTTAAGAATTACATAGCCTTATTTAAAACAGATAGATGCAAGGGTTAATCGATCACCTTTAAAGGGTTGTCTAGCATGCATAACGGTATGGTTATTAACCCATAGCACATCGCCTTCCTGCCACTTAAAATTCACACATAACTCATCCATATCCTTGACCAACTGGGAGATAACATCCGGGTTCATCACACTGTCGTCCGCTCCGACAACCGATGTTTCACCTTTATTGCGTCTATCATTCCAGCCGGTAAAAACGGCGACAATTGAGTTAAAAAACACCTTCTCATGGGTTTCAGGATCGAGGCGGATAGCCGGTAATTGCGCCGTTTGAGTGGCAACACCACCGTCATCAAGCCATTCCCAGCTCATGCCTGCTTCCTGCATGGCGTGCTCAGCCTGTTCTTTAGTCTCAACCAGAAAAGTATCGCGCCAAGAGCGACCAATAGCCGAGCTCTTATCAGTCTCTAATGGCATCACTCTTTTATAACTGACTCCGCTCGCCTCTATACTGGCGGCAAATTCAGGGTCGATCTCAAAAAATTTCTTACATATTTCTGCTGAATGTAATATCGAAGTCGCGCCACCTTCACTCGGTGCTATATCACAGTAAAAGAAGATATATCCCGGTGGTTTTGGCACTTGCGCCATCTCGTGATGAAAGGGGATTTTCTCACTTGCTGGAGACTCATTAGCAGTGACAATTCGCGAAGCGGTTACTTGTGATCTTGGAGCGGCACCACCGACATAAGGCATATTTTCAAAATCGGTATGATTGAGCATCTGCTCAAAATCATCGGCGCCAGACAATGGAAAACCACGAAACAAAATAGCCCCATGTACAATTAAGCGCTGTTTTAATTCTGGATAATTTTGTGCGACCCAATCATTAAATTGCTCTTTATTTTCTGCTACTTGTGAATTGTGCGGCTTAATGACCAGTGGGAAATCCAACCCTGAGACCTGTTTTTGCTCATCGATCACATCTATTAATATACTCATAGTACCTCTCCAAATAAGCTGTGTTCAGCACTTAAATTAACTGCAAATATATCGATAACATTCCAGAACCCAAGATGACAAAAGCCCGCTGATTTTTTAATCTGCAGCAAGCTTATCAAGCAGCGAACAAAGAGTAAATCAATAGTGAATGAATTTTACATTTACTGTTGGAATTCCCACCAAAATCAATAAATTTATTGTGCGAAAAAAATACTTAAACTAGAAATAGACCGCTGTAAAACGTAACGAGAGAGGGTAATACAAGGCACAAAACGGAGCGAGTGTGCCCCGTTTCGTGGGAATAATGAGCATAACCCACCAGAGAGCTGGCAACGAAACGCGACCTCCCAGATGAATCAGACTCCGCCTCATTCATCTTTTTTGATGACGATTTTTAACACCGTATTATCGAGCGTAATTATCATGACTTTCGGATAACTTATTCAGCTAACTGAAAATTAAAGCCATCCTCTGTCATCATTACCGCTTTTCCCGTCGCTGCAGAGTATTGCGCTGCCATACCGATCACTACTGCTTTTAGCCCATCATCAACGGACACTTCTACACTGGCACCTTCCACAATGGCTTTATAAAAACCTAAGTGCTGGTAATAGGTTGATCCGTTGTGATCACCCGCCGCTAATAATGTTGCATCGACTTCCACATAAGTAGTCACAGGGCCTTTTGGCAGCCTCGGTGATTTGACCAATTTGGCGATAGGCGCAGGCCCCAATTCATCCACAGGCCAAAAACGACCGGGCCCCGGCACAAAACACTCAAGTTTGGCGGATGCGCCCACAGCACTGATGTGCTCTTGATACTGCGCACCTTCTGCAAACATATTGAGCTCTAACATCGCCCTTAAACCACTGGAAAAATCTAAGATTACATAAGCGTTATCAATGATATCCGCCGCCTCACCCGCGTAACTTTCATCTAAATGGTTTACATCTTGCCCAGTACTGGCATAAACACGCACCACTTCACTACCGCTGAGCAAGCGCATTAAATCAAAGAAATGACAACATTTTTCGACCAATGTGCCCCCTGTATTTTGATTAAAGCGATTCCAATCACCCACCTTAGACAAAAACGGAAAACGATGTTCGCAAATAGTCAGGGTTTTCAAAGAGCCTATTTCAGACTCGGTTAAACTTTCTCTAAACTGTTGAATAACAGGCATGTAGCGATATTCCATCGCTACCCAAATCGGCGCGCTGTGGGCATCAGCAGCTTGTTTTATCGCTGCTACTTGTGCCACATCCGTCACTATTGGCTTTTCTATCAACACCGCTAAATCGCTGTGGTTTAAAATATACAATAATTGCTCAGCGTGCTGATAATTAGGCGTCACTATCACTATTGCATCTAATTGGGGGTGAGTAATTAGCGCAGCTAAATCATCGTAAAAACAGACATCTGGCAATAACGCCTTGGCCCGCGCTCTCATCTCAAGGTTTGGCTCAACCACAGCGACAACCTCAGCGCCCTCTATTAAAGCTATATTTTTTACATGCTCTAAACCCATCATGCCGCAACCAAGTAGTGCGTATTTGACGCTTTTTGTCATTTATTATTACCTGTCATTAACGATTAATTTTTTATTTCTCTCTACTGATAGAAGTATTTAGATTTTTCATAAATACAATTGTGGGTAGAAAGTATTTGGCGGCTGCCCCACAGAGATAAAACGCTCCAGCAGGAAATTTCCAATAGATCAGTTTCGCAAAAATTTATACTTTTAAGAAATTCATTCGAAAAATTCATTCACAATTCATTTACATGGAAAGAATACACTGATAAGGTGATTAAACAAGATAAGACTATAAAAATAACAACGATTGCATCAAGGACAAGAAATGCTTAACTCTATCAAGCTAGATAATAATCTAACATTATCCCGATTAGTTTACGGTGTCTGGCGCCTCGGGGATGATAGCGATACCTCTGTAGCGAATGTCACTGCAAAAATAGACGCCTGTCTAACACAGGGGATCAGTAGTTTTGACCACGCTGATATTTACGGTGACTATCAATGCGAAGCTATTTTCGGCAAAGCGCTAGGGCAAAATCCGCAATTGCGCCAACAAATGCAACTCATCAGCAAATGTAACATCGCCCTTACCTCTGATCATTTTCCGAATCGGCGGGTAAAACACTACGATACCAGTGCACAGTACATTACCAACAGTGTTGAGCAAAGCTTAACTAACTTGCACACTGACCATTTAGACTTATTGATGATGCATCGCCCGGATCCGTTTATGGATGCTGCGGCAACAGGGGCGGCGCTAGATTCCCTAGTAGATAGCGGCAAAGTGAGAGCAATTGGCGTCTCCAATTTTAGCGCCTCAGACTGGCGTCTACTGCAAAAACATATGCACCATAACTTGCAAGTGAATCAAATTGAAATCAGTCTGCTGCAAGCTCAGAGTTTTACTGACGGCACCTTAGTCGATATGCAATTAGATAATATCCAGCCAATGGCTTGGTCTCCCTTAGCGGGCGGTGCGCTATTTTCCAACAGCGATGCGGCGACTAGGATTAAACCTTTATTCAAAAGCTTGTGTGAACGTTATGACTGCTCACCAGATCACATTGCGGTGGCTTGGCTACTGGCGCATCCGGCCAATATCATTCCCGTATTAGGCACTAATAATCTGCAGCGCATCGCCCTGTTATCTAAAGCCTGTGACATTGAACTAGATAGAGAAACCTGGTTTGAGCTGTATAGTGCAGCGCAAGGTAGCGAAGTCCCTTAACCCGGATATTGCATGCAATGCCGTGATGATAGCGCTGCTAGTTGTTTTTACAGGCTTTTTTTCGATTGAACACCGTACTGGTGCGTCCGGTTGATTGAGAAAGAAAAACCTGTAAAAACAAGGAGCAAGCTAGGACACGAACAGTTGGGTGCAATATTCGGGTTAAGTTTAAGTGATTGATTAGTACAAATCATACAAGAGGTAGCTGATGGTTTTTCTCGATAATGTTATCAATAGGTTAGCAAAAATAAATTTATTACTCGCCAGAGCGGGCCGCAGTGTTGCCTGGATACTGGTCGCGGCGATGGTACTGACCATCTTACTGCAAGTGTTTTGTCGTTATGTGTTAAATAATGCCCTGCCCTGGCCCGAAGAAGTCGCCAGAGCACTGATGATTTGGATGCTGGCACTGGTCGCTGGCGAAGCTTATCGCCAGGGATCTTTTGTCGCGATTGATTTATTACATGATGTGCTGCCCTATCGTCTCTCATCCCTTTTAAAATTCATTTTGTTAGTGATTGCCACACTGGTTTTGTACCAGTTATTTACCATGGGTATTGAATTCTTCCAACGCGGATTTCGCACCCGCGCCGCCTCTTTCCACCTATCCAGAGCTTGGATTTATCTAGCGATGCCGGTCTGTTTTGGCTCTATGTTGCTGGTCAACATTGAACTGGTTCTCAGCTCGCTAAAAATGCTCATTAGTCCCACACCAAGCGCGGAGGCAAACACCTAATGCTTATACTCTTTTTACCACTTTTTCTGATATTTTTGCTGTTGGGAATGCCCGTATTTTTTGCCATGCTTGCCGCCCCTGGTTTCATGTTAGTGTCAGAGGGTATGGACCGTGACTTACCGATGTTATTTCGCAATATTTACAACGGTATGGACTCTTTTCCACTGATGGCAATTCCATTTTTCATGCTGGCGGGTGAACTGATGAATAGAGGGGGAATCACCCTCTCCCTGGTCAATTTTGCACAGTCTTTTATTGGCCATGTTCGCGGTGGTCTGGCCCATGTGAATGTCATGTCTAGTATGTTATTTGCCGGCATGTCCGGCTCCGCAGTCGCCGACACATCCGCCATTGGTTCAATGATGATTCCAGCCATGGAAAAAAATGGCTACTCACGTAAATTTGCCGCAGCCATTACTGCCGCCTCCTCGGTTATCGGCCCGATCATTCCGCCCTCTGGAATCATGATTATCTACGCCTACACTATGGAAGTGTCTGTAGCAGCACTATTTGCCGCAGGTGTTGTCCCGGGTCTGTTAGTGGGACTGGGCTTGATGGGGATGATATCGCTAATGGCCAAGCGCTACGATTTCCCAGTAGCGGCACCCAAACAAACCTGGAAACAGCGCGCCAAGGCTGGTAAATCTGCGGCACTGCCGCTATTTACGCCCGTTATTATTTTAGGCGGTATTTTATTCGGCATATTCACCCCAACAGAAGCCTCTGCCATCGCGGTAGGCTACGCTTTATTCATCAGCATCTTTATATTAAAAACGATTAAAATCCACGAACTACCTGAAATACTCAACCGTAGCGCCAAAGGTTCAGCGGTGGTTTTATTACTGGTAGGTGCCGCGATTGCGTTCAAAACCGTGGTCAGTCTCTCCCACTCTGCCGAACAACTGGCGCAGTGGGTACTCTCTTTTAGCGAAAACCCATTAATACTGTTGTTTTTGATCAATATATTACTGTTTATCGTCGGTATGTTTTTAGATGCGGGCCCCGCAATTATCATTCTCGGCCCAATACTGGCGCCCATTTTTATTAACATCGGAGTAGATCCCATTCACTTCGCCATTATTATGTCGGTGAATTTGACCGTGGGCCTCGCTACACCGCCGATGGGCTTAGTATTATTTGTCGCCTCCAGCGTCTCCGGTGTCAAAGTTGAGAGTATCGCCAGGGCCATACTGCCGTTTTTATTCGTCGAAGTGGTGGTGATCTTTCTCATCACTTTTTTCCCAGCACTTTCAATGTCCGTCCCCCAATGGCTCGGGCTTGCCTAAACGAGTCAGAAAAAACCACACTCCGCGATTGCAGATCAATCAGCTGAGTCAACACAAGAAGATAGAGGAAGCAATAATGATAAAAACAAAAATATTTAAGCGTACCATCAGTTCTGTAATGGTCGCTGCTGCGATGGTTTTAAGCATGGGAGCCAGCGCCGCTGACTTTAACTTAAGAGCGACTGCCAACTCCAATGAAAACGATGAAGACTACGATGGTTTAGTGGTTTTCAAAGATTATGTTGAGTCTCACTCTAATGGCAGAATCGCCGTAGATCTGTTCATTGGTACGCAACTTTGCGCCAATGGCACAGAGTGTCTACAAGCTTTAGAAGATGGTTCTGTCGATGTCTACATCTCTACCTCTGGCGGTGCAGCTAACATGTACCCTTACGTACAAGTATTAGACTTGCCTTACCTGCTAACCGACGATCGCGTCGCAGAAGCGGTACTTGAGGGTAATTTCACTCGCGAAATGCGCAAGGCTATCCTCGCCGACTCTGGTGATAAAGTGCGTCTGATGACTATCGGTAATACCGGTGGTTGGAGAAACTTCGCCAACACTAAACGCACCGTTAAAACTCCTACTGATCTAAAGGGATTGAAAATTCGTACCGTGGTTGCCGATCTTCCCCAAGAGCTGGTAAAAGCGATGGGAGCAAGCCCAACTCCAATTCCATGGCCTGAGCTATTCACCTCGTTCCAAACCGGTATTGTTGAGGGCTCTAAAAACGGCATCACTGATATCATGGGGATGAAGTTTCCAGAGGCGGGCCTCAAGTACGTTACTTTAGATGGACATGCTTACATGTCAGCACTTTGGTACATGAATAACGACAGTTTCAAGAAGATGCCTGAAGACATGCGTAAAGTGATCGTCGATGGTTTCTCTGCTCTACAGCAGGCAACCTTTGCCTCGCCTAAGCGTAAATCTATCCAAGCTTACGCTGATTTCAAAGCCAATGGCGGCGAAATCTATGTACCTACCCCTGAGCAAAAGATGATGTTTCAAAAGTCTGCAGAGCCTGTTTACACTTGGTTCAAAGGCAATGTTAAAGACGGCCAAAAGTGGTTTGATTTGCTAAAGTCAGAGACGGCTAAAGTGCAATCCTCACTTGAGGTCAGCTACAAGTCAGATTTAAATTAAGCGGATATTTAAATCCATATAGGCGGATTTTATCCGCCTATATTTTTGTACTGCTAAATTTTTTGTGATCTTTATCAATCTTAAACAGCACCATTAAACCGCTTGATCTAGCGATCATCTATTCAATAAAATTCTGCTGGTCTCTATTTTATTTCTGCCACTTCTTTAGTAATATCCATTGATTATTAATAGAGAGCCAGTGCCTTGTTGTGATTAAAATGTCTATTTTAAAAATAAAAAAACGTTATTTCGGTACTAACTTGCAGCAACAGGTACAAACAATTTTACCTGGTTTTTCATTGTGCTTAGTGGTGGCTATGGCCGCGAAATTTGTCTCTGAGCACTACGGCGGCCCCACTATTTTGTATGCCTTATTGATGGGCATGTCGCTAAATTATCTATCCCTTGAAGGCAAATGCATTGCGGGCATTCAATTTTCTGCCACCGCCATTCTAAAGCTAGGGATCGCGCTGCTCGGTGCGCGAATTACTTTTGAGCAACTTCTCAGCTTAGGCTTCACCCCTATTATCGTGGTACTTGTCGGGGTACCCGCGACTATTTTCTTTGCTATTGTGTGTGGCAAATGGTTAAAACTTAGCACCTCACAAAGTGTGCTCTCCGGTGCGGCGGTGGGTATTTGTGGCGCATCCGCGGCGCTGGCGGTGTCTGCCGTATTGCCGCAAAACAAAGAGTCCGAAAAACAGCTAATATTCACTATTATCGGAGTCACTGCACTCAGCACTGGGGCAATGATTATCTACCCGTTTATTCTCTCTGCGCTGGGGTTAAACGCAGTGGATGGCGGTATATTTCTAGGGGCCACCATTCACGATGTTGCCCAAGTAATTGGCGCAGGTTATATGGTCTCGGATGAAGTAGGAGACGTCGCTACTTTCACTAAATTATTAAGAGTGGCAGCGCTAGTCCCTGTGGTGGTAGTTATTTCTGTGATAGTCGCGCGCAGCAAACTCGGGCAAAAAAACGATGCCAACTCGCCGCCCATACCCCTACCGTTTTTTCTGATCGCCTTTGTCGCGATTGTGGCACTTAACAGTACGGTGACTTTGCCCGAAGCTCTATTGAGTGCAACTACTGAGTTCTCACGTTGGTGTTTAATTGTGGCGATGGTGGGTCTTGGTATGAAAGCCTCGTTCCAAGAACTAGCCAAACTTGGCTGGCGCCCTATTGTTCTACTGCTACTTAATACAGTATTCCTCGCTGGCGGTGTGATCTTATGGCTATGCCTAAATAGATAACCAGAGCTCTAGTCACTTATGCTCTGCGCTGCAAGCGAGACACCACGAGTAGTAGCAAAAAGTAGCTTGATCCCAGTATCGCCACAATAGTACCCGCGGCGATTTGATTGGGGTGCAGCAATACTTGCCCGGCCCAATCCGACCAGAGCATCAAAGTAGCCCCGACTAAACTCGCCAGCGCCAGCTGGCTTTTTATTTGCGTAGCCCCCAGCATCATCGCCATATGCGGCGCGATTAAGCCGACAAAAGATACCGGCCCCATGGTCGCAGTCACCACAGCACACAGCAGTGCGACTAACAAGAGTAACCACAGCATCGAAGTGCGAGTATTCAAACCTCTAGCTCCGGCAAAACTGCGACTTATAGAGATCAGCGTCAACCAGCGACTCGCTGAGAACGCCAGCACTAATAAACCTATGACTAAACCAATACTTAATAGTGCTTGCGAGGGCGTTACTCTATAGGTAGAACCCGCCAACCACTGCAATATTTTGTAGCTATCTTGATTACCTTTAGCCAAAAAGAACTGCACAAATGCTTGCAGCAAAGCGGTGATCGAAATACCCATTAAAATCACACTTGAAGGGGCGTATTGATGACGTCTGCCCAGCGCTAAAATCAATCCAAGCACTACCAAACTGCCCACTAACGCCGTTAGCCATTGACTTGCCAACAGGGCCTGGCCCATAAACAAACTGGCAAAAACCAAAGTAAAAGTAGCCCCAGCAGACACGCCTAAAATATCTGGGCTAGCCAGTGGATTGTAAATTATGCGCTGTAAAATACAGCCGGCAATGGCGAGGCCCACGCCAGTACTGATCGCCGTTAACGCCCGTGGCCAGCGCAAACTCCACTGATAATCGCTAAGGGGGGCAAAGCTCCACTGCTGCACACTGATGTGCACACTAAAATACAAAAACGCCGCCAGTATAAAGGCAGCACAGATAGCCGTTACCACTGGGTAGCTGATTGCAGCGCGACTCACACTGATGCTGAGCGCGATGTTATCTTGCGCCCGGTATTTTCTGAGGCTAAACCACAACAGTGCAGGTGCGCCAATTGCCGCAGCCGTCACTCCACTGGGTACCACTTGAGAAAACCACAAGCTGAGTATTATTGATAAAATATCAGTTAACAATAAAAACAGCGCCCCGAGCAAACAGCTGATATACAACTCAGCTTTTGCCGAATTTGGGTTAAACATTCTGGCGATATTAGGTGCTAGCAATCCGATAAAACCGATTAATCCCACCGCGGTAATCGCCGCCGATACCAGCCAGATACCGCAGAGCATTAAACCAAAAAACACCGGAACAACGGCCAGACCGCGCGATGCAGCACCACGCTGACCCAAGCGCATCAACGTGAGTACTCTAGGAGCGAAGATTAACAACAACACCGCCAGTGATATTCTAGGCAACAGCCATAAAACCCAGTCCCAGCCATTTTGTGCCAGATCTCCCGCACCCCACATAAACAGATGACTGGCAAATTCACGATTGAGCAGAATAATGGCGCTGGCAATGGCCCCCAGCAAAATATTAACCACCATCCCCGACACCACTAATCCTAGACCGGCCATATTATTAAGGCCATTAATCAAGACGATTAAGGTAAAAGCCAACATTGCGCCGAGCATCGCCGCTACTGCGTTGCCATCAGCCGCAGTATTTGGCAGCCAGATACTCACCACCACTAACGCCAACCAGGCGCCGGATGATGTGCCTAACGTCAGTGGCGAGGTGAGCGAGTTTTGCGTGAGTTGCTGCATCAAGCTGCCCACTAACCCCAGACAAGCACCGACCATAATAGCGATAACCACACGTGGCAGCTGGGCGTAAACAAAGTTAAATTCGGCAAACGAGCTGGCTTTAGCAGGATCTAACAGCAGCCTCCACTGCTCCACAAAGCTTAATGCTTGGTCTAACTGCAACGCCCCAAAAATCCCAATTAGTAGCGCTATTACAATGATCAGCAGTGATTGAATTTTCATTGAGTCTCAACGAGCTCAAGTAAACTCTCGGTGATGGCTTGAGCGGTATACAAAATTGACATCGCACCGCCATAGCTCCAGACAGAGCGCACGGCATTGACGCGATTTTGTTGCACAAAAGGTAGCGCTCGCCAAAGGATTGAGCGTTTCAATTGTTGCTCTTGGGCGAAAGGTAATATGTAGAGCACATACCCTTCATTAATATGCTGCAATTCACTCAAGCGCTTTTGCACTATGCCCCACTTTGCCGGTTTTTGTGGCAGTGCCGCACTTAAACCTAGTGCCTGCAAAGCGTAATGGGGGATTGAGTTTTCAGCGTAAACAAAGCTGGAAGTTTGACTGGCAAGGCGCATCAGTAATACAGCAGCCTTATCAGAGTGAAGGGCTGTGGCCAATTGCGCTTTCAATCTGCTTAGCTCGGTGTTCATCCCCTGCAGCTTTTGTACAGCTAGGGTGCTCTTAGCAAAGACTTGCGCCAATTGTTTAAAATGCTTTATGGCCAATTGCGCGTGTTTATCTTGCTTTGCAAAGTTGCTGTAATACAGCACCGGGGCAATCTTCTCTAAAGCGGGCATCAAATCTATTTGGGTGGCACTGATAATGATCACATCAGGGTTTAGCTCAGCAATTATTTCAAGGTTAGGCTCTGATCGTGTGCCCACATCCAACACGCTACTATCGATAGCTGGCTGTATAACCCAGTGCTGGTAGGAGGAAATTTCTGGCGCGCCCACTGGCATAATTCCCAGCTCAATTACTTGCTCTAACAGATCCCAATCTAATACCACGGCTCGCACTGGTATTTGGGCGAGCGTTTTAGCGCCTAAACTATCACTTACTTGAATAGCTTGAGCGGATAAAGTGGCACTACTGCTGATAGCGATAAACAGGGATAAAAACACCCGCGCAAATATTTTAGGGGCTATGCACATACAATCGCTACCTTGTTGATCTTGGATGTATCCAGAGGTTTAGGATGGTCAATTAATCGAATATCAGTGTTGTACAAAGCAGATAGGCACTTTTCATCTAACAGCAACTCGGCACCCCCGGCAAAGGCGACAGCTCCCTCTTTTAGGGCAATGACATGATTGGCGAATCGCAGGCTGAGATTTAAGTCGTGCAAAATAACGATAATGCCACAGCCTTGATCCCGATTGAGTTGCGCCAATAATTGCATCAATTGGTATTGATGATGCACATCCAGCGCCGATGTTGGCTCATCCAGTATCAGCAGCGGCGTCTGCTGCGCTAATAACATCGCCACCCAAGCGCGCTGTCGCTCGCCACCTGAAAGTCGGTCTGCGAGCATTTTAGAGAAATCACTCACCCCGGTTTTGGCCATGGACTGATCGATAATCTGCTCGTCAATTTGCCGCCAGCGCCCCAGTGCGCCCCGCCAGGGAAAACGCCCTAAGCGGACTAATTCACGCACACTTAAACCGGCACTCGTCGGTAATTTTTGCGGCAGGAAAGCCAGCTCTCTGGCCAGCGATTTGGCACTAAAACTGGCGACACTGCGCCCGTTTAATAACACACTGCCACTATCGGGCTGTTGTTGCGCACAGAGCAAATTAACCAGTGTCGATTTACCAGAACCATTGTGGCCCAATATCACGGTTAACTTATCAGTCGGTATAGATAGCTGTTCAATAGCGAGAATAGTGCGTTTTTCTCGTACTATTTTTATGTCAGACAATAAAAACATGGGATCCTAGTGCTAGCACACAGTGCTAAAAAGTATAGCTTTTCAGTAAATATCAAAAATTCGGCAGTATACTGGCACAGCACACAAATGAGAACCACTTTAATTATCATTAACACTACTAATTTAAAAAAAACTCATCAATAATAGCGCCCTATACTTAGAAACAACCCAGCTCCCTCACTTTTTTACAGCCCCCAAGGTCCCTATTTCATGTTCCAATGGTTTGAAAACCTCACCAATGCTTTTCCCGATCAAGACCCTAGCCAACCACCAACCGGCTTTGTCGATTTTTGCCGTCATTACACGCAAGGCTTTGAAAAACCTTTGCTTATCATGTCTTTTCTCAGTGCCTGTGTCGCTATCGTGGAAGTCACTCTGATTGGTTTTATGGGTGAATTGGTGGATATGTTACATACTAAAGAGCGCGCTAATTTTTTAAGCGAGCAAAGTGATACCTTATTCTGGATGGGCGCCTTAGTGGTGATCGTTATGCCACTGCTGGCGTTTTTTCATTCAATGATTTTACATCAGTCAATATTAACCAATTATCCGATGTCTATTCGCTATCGCGCCCACCGCTATTTGCTCAAGCAAAGCGTCGGATTTTTTCAGCGCGATTTCTCCGGACGCATATCAACCAAAGTGATGCAAAATGCCCATGGCATTCGCGAAACGGTGATGAAGTTAGTCGATGTTGCCGTTTATATCAGCGTCTATTTCACCGCAATGATTGTCATGATTGCAGAGGCCGACAAGGTATTAGCACTGCCGATACTGCTTTGGCTAGCGCTTTATATTGGTATTCAATATTACTTTTTGCCGCGCTTAAAAAACATAGCCAGCGCCCAAGCCGATGCGCAATCCACCATGAGTGGGCGTATTGTTGATAGTTACTCCAACATCACCACCGTAAAATTATTTTCCCATAGCGCACGTGAAACCCAGTACGCAAAAAGCGGTATGCAGCAGTTTTTGAATACTTCGTACCGTCAAATGCGCACCATCACTTGCCTACTGTTCAGCATCGATATTATTAATTACCTACTACTTTTTGGCATTACTGCCCTGTCGATTTCTCTTTGGTTAGATGCCAGCGTATCCGTGGGTGTCATCGCCATTGGCATCAGTATTGCCCTGCGCCTGCAAGGTATGTCGAAGTGGATCATGTGGGAAATCCGCACCCTCTTTGAGGCGGTGGGCACTGTGATAGATAGCATGAACACTATCGCCAAGGAAGTAGAGGTTAAAGATATTGATAGTGCTCAAGCGCTCGTCGTCACCCAAAGCGTTATCGACTTTAATCAAGTTAGTTTCGCCTACGGAGCCGGCAAAGGGGTTTTCGAGCAACTCAATTTATCTATCAGCTCCGGGGAAAAAGTCGGCATTGTCGGCCGCTCTGGTGCAGGTAAGTCTAGTTTGGTCAATTTGCTGCTGCGCTTTTATGATATTCAAAGTGGAGAGATTAAAATTGATGGACAGAACATTGCCAAGATTTCTCAAGAGTCTTTACGCCACCACATCGGCATGATCACCCAAGATACTTCGCTGTTGCATCGATCCATCCTCGACAACATCCTCTACGGCAATCCAGATGCGACCTTTGAGCAAGTACAAAACGCCTGCAAACAAGCACAGGCGCATGATTTTATTATAGAACTTGCAGATGAGAGCGGAAAAACCGGCTATCACGTATTAGTCGGTGAACGCGGTGTTAAGCTCTCAGGTGGGCAGCGACAGCGCATTGCTATCGCCCGCGTATTACTGAAAAATGCTCCTATCTTGATAATGGATGAGGCCACTTCCGCCCTTGATTCAGAAATCGAAGCGGCCATCCAAGAAAACTTACAACAGTTAATGGGCAGCAAAACGGTGATCGCTATTGCGCACCGTTTATCCACTATCGCCGCCATGGACAGACTGATCGTCATTGATGAAGGGCGCATAGTAGAACAGGGAACTCATCAAAGTTTACTGGCGCAACAAGGTATTTACGCACAACTTTGGGCACACCAAAGTGGCGGCTTTATCAGTGACATCGATGCGGTGAAAGAGGCGACTCTTGCTTAAAAATCGTTAATAAGTACCGCTAAAAATCCATTTTTTCCGTTTCACTTTAGTTGTACCTCACTTTAAAAAGCGCTAATTCAGCGCTTTTTTTATGCCCCACCGACAATATATTTATTGTTATTGTTTAATTTTATAACTTTCACGCTTTCACACGTCAATTATTAACAGCTGTATAGCCAAAAACTCGCCGTTCTTTTCAATCATAAAAAACCTATACTTTTTAGCACAACAATCAATACTTTTTTGACCTTAAAGTTAATGATTTAGATTATCATTACGATAACGATTGACTTAAAAAGTTCCCGAGACCAATATGCCGAAAAATATCAATGATTCATAATTTTGATTTAACTTTCTAAATCAAGAAAAAGGAAAGCACAAATAACATGATGTCCACTCAACCAAAGCAGCTACAGCAGGCTGTTAGAAAATCAATATTCCTCGGAACTCTGTCGACTACCTTAGCTTTTACAGTAGCCATTAGTGCACAGGCAACTGAAACCTTAGTGGTCACGGCCAGCGCTTTAAAAGTGGACACGCCGATGGCTGAGACGCCAAAGTCAGTATCTGTTATTAGTCAAACAACACTAGAAAACCGTAGCGTGCAAAAATTAGATGAGGCGATGCGTTACACCGCAGGCGTACTATCGGCACCATATGGCGCTGATAATGATGCAGATTGGTTTAAAGTACGCGGCTTTGATGCAGCAACTTACCTCAATGGTAACCGCGTATTTAAAGACGGCTATTACTCATGGATGATTGAGCCAGTTGGCCTTGCAAGCGTTGAAGTTGTTAAAGGCCCCGCCTCTATCTTGTTTGGAGCAGCGCCTCCTGGTGGCGCAGTTAACGCAGTACAAAAAACACCGACGAAGACACCTCAAGGAAATATAGCAGTGGAGGTTGGCAGTCGTAATCATACTCAAATATCTCTCGATCAATCCGGATGGCTTGACGAAAATGGCGATAAGCGCTATCGCGTTGTCTCTGTGTTGCGAGATCAAGACGGTGAACTCGAGGGTACAGATAATCAACGTTTGTATTTAGCTCCCAGCTTAAGCATCGACATTTCAGCGCAAACCAAAATCACATTTTTAGGCAGTTTCCTTAAAGACTCTGGCGTGCCGACCAACCCGTTTTTCCCCGCTTACGGTACCTTGATCTCCGCTGTAGAGGGAAAAATCGATCCGTCGACCAACTTCGGTGAGCCAGGTTATGATGCCTATGAGCGCACGCAAGCTTCAATTGGTTATCAACTTGAACATCAATTAGATGCAACTTGGACACTGAGCCAAAACTTTAACTATGGCTACAATGACCAGTTATTACACAGCACTTATGCATTCCCCAACTCGACATCAACCACTTTGTCTCGCGGCCATGTCTATCGCGAAGGCAACAGCTACAGCACTACGTTAGATAACAAAGCAATCGCCAAATGGGATAGCGATAATACTGAGCACACCTTGTTATTAGGAGTCGATTTACAACAGCATATCAATGATGGCAAAGAAATTGATAGCTACGGATTTAATGCCATCGATGCGCTTAATCCTGTCTATGGCAACCACACCCCTGTTGACACAGACACAGCGACTAAACGCGAAATTTCCAAGCAACAGATAAGTGCCTATGCACAGTATCAGTCCACTTTTGATCAACAGTGGGTGGCAGTGTTAGGAGCGCGCTTCGATTTTGTAAATACTAAGAACAACAATCTGAGTAGCAACGTTAAAGAACAGCGTAAAGATCGTCAAACCTCGCTCAATTTAGGTTTAATGTATCTCGCTGAAAACGGTCTTGCACCTTATATAAACTATTCAGAATCTTTTGAAGTGCTAAGCACCGTCGACTCCACTACTAGTAAGCTGTACAAGCCTTTAGAGGGACGTCAAACTGAGATAGGCATTAAATATACACCCGAAGATTTCGATGGCTATTTCAATGTTGCCTGGTTTGATATAAAACAGAAAAATGCCTTAGTCACCGACCCTACTACTTGGGTTAAAACCCAAACGGGCGAAGTTACCTCACAAGGTATTGAAGCAGAAGTAGTTGCGCAGCTTAACGATCATCTGCAAGTAGGCGCTAACTACACTTACACAGATGTACGTACCGATGAAACGAGTGGCCAAGGCACCCAACAAGCCGGGTTAGTCCCACGCCACAGTGCTGCAACTTGGTTCGAATATGATATGAAAGCAACCGCTCAACAGGGCTTTAGTTTTGGTAGTGGGTTGCGTTACACAGGCGCTAGTGTCGATAATCCAGGAAGCAGTGATTTAGAAGTACCAGGTCACCTTGTGGTAGATGCTCATGCAAAATATCAGTTCAACAAACAGTGGCAGGCACAGTTAAATGTAAGTAATTTGACCGATAAAGAGTACGTTTCAAGTTGTGACTACTACTGCTATTTAGGCGAATCTCGTAAAGTTGTCGCTCAAATAAAATATAACTGGTAGCCCTTAAGCTTCTCTAATCGCTAGGTACGATTTCTAACTTGAGATCAAGCAATGTCACTAGCACAGAGAGTAACCCAAATAAAAACAGCTAGTGTCGCCACTAGCTGTTTTTTTATTTTGGAGAACTCACTTACACACGCACAACTAAAATCGTCTCCGTATCGCCACCATTGCGCGAACAAGATTTGCACAATAAGACCATTCAAGTGTGTTGCCTATTTCAACAAACAATTTATTAGATTCACCTCGACACCTACGAAAACCATTCAAAACGCTGAGAGCTTAGAAAAACAGGTAATAATCTTTATTAACAACAACCGAAAACATCACTAATACAAGACTCAATTAATCATCCAGGCTCAAGGTTGTTATCATTTAACATCAATGGCTTATTCTTGTGAATCTGCAAATAATAACCTACGAAATACAGGGGCTTTATTACTGTAAACCTTTCTATACATTCCAAAACTTAGACTATACTGATGTAAAAACTTAACTTGCCTCCTCAATATATAGGGATTTATATGAAGGTTTCACACAAAGTCGTCATTATTTCATCAGTCATCGTCATTGTAACCTTCACCCTATTTTCATGGACACAATACCAATCGGTTAAGACTGCACTCTACCAAGCGGCTAAGTTAAATGTGGACCAAACCTCTAAAATTGTCTCGGGGCAAATAGCTAGGTGGTTGAATAACAAGCTTGAATTAATCGATATTGTCGCCCGCTCTATTAATAATGACTTTAGCCCTGGCAATATTCAAAAAGAATTTAACAACCCGATTTTAAAAGATAAGTTCGTGCTGATTTTTGGCGGTTTAGACACTGATGGCCAGCCAATTACCAACAGTAAAACTTGGTCATCCCCTGGCTGGGATGCCAGAAAACGTCCTTGGTACAACGTGGCTCGTGACAATGATCGCGCCATCTTAACAGCGCCCTATCAATCCTCAAGTACTAAAAAAATGCTTATTTCAGCAGTCGCTAAGCTCACCAACGAGCAGAAATTTGCAGGGGCTTTTGGCGGCGATATTAGCTTAGAGGGAATTTCTCAAGCCATCAACCAAGTCACTTTCAACAATACCGGCTATGCATTTGTGATTGATGCAGAGGGCCTTATTGTCAGCCACCCAGATCCTGCTTTGAACGGTAAAAAGCTGCGAGACCTATTTGTGACTCAAACCCCTGAAATTAGCCATGAATTTCAGGAGCTACCGCTCAATGACAAAACCTTATACGTCAGTTTTCAATCGCTCACTGAGCTGCGAGACAAGCAGTGGTATTTAGGTATTGCACTAGAGAAAGACAAAGTATTGGCGCAAGCCACCTCCTTCGGTATATCAGCCATTATCGGTGCTTTTTTATGTGCCTTGATCTGCTCTGTTGCCTTGTTCATCTCTATTACTAGAACCTTGCGCCCACTGAAGAAGCTCAACCAATCGCTGGTAGACATCAGCAGCGGTGAGGGAGATTTAACGCATAGATTACACACCGACAGTACCGATGAATTTGGCAGTGTCTCGAAAAACTTCAACCGCTTCATCTCCCAGTTACAAAGCATCATCATCGATGTTAAACACGTATCCGTTGATATCCGCTCCAATACCCAAAAGAGCTCCGTTGTATCTATTGAGGCAGCTCAAGGGTTAGTGAAACAATTAGAACAGCTAGATAGCTTAGCGGCGGCCATGGATGAGATGAATCTAGAATCAAAAAAAGTGGTGCATAACGCGCAGGCTAGTGTGGAACTTAGTCAGTTGACTGATACAGCAGCAGCAGATGGCACCGTTATCATGGCAGACACTTCACAACATATTGAGAATTTGCTGCAGGAAATGGAGCAAGCAAGCGAGGCAGTCGATAAGCTAAAGGTTTACTCCAATGAGATTGAATCGGTTTTGACGGCCATTACTGGCATTGCCGAACAGACCAATTTACTCGCCTTAAATGCCGCCATTGAAGCCGCCAGAGCCGGTGAGTCTGGCCGTGGTTTTGCTGTGGTAGCCGATGAGGTACGCACACTGGCAGTACGTACCCAAAACTCCACAGATGAGACCAGCAAAATTATCAGAAACTTACAGGAGGGGGTACAAAATGCCATTAACAAAATAGATTCAAGTAAAAATGTTGCCAGCGAAACCAATCAAACGGCTGAAAAAGCCAACCTCATATTCTCTAAAATACGCTCTTCTATCAGCGATATAAAAGAGTTAAGTATCGAAATTTCCGAAGCGGCTAAACATCAAAATGAAACCAGTGAAGAGATAAATACTAACACCAATAAAATTCGTGACATTAGCCAGGGAGTATTCCAGCAAGCGCAAGATCAGAGCGAGCTGTGTCAAATCATGGTGCAATCTACCGATGAGCAAGATAATGTGCTGAAGAAGTTTAAAGTGTAAGCAGCTTTTAAGGATCATATTATCGCTGTTCAAAAAATCATAAAATGCATCTTCCAACATCGCTGCCGCGAACCAAAATTGGCGGCAGTTGAACTGGATTTTTAACCACTAGTTGTCTATTTAATTCATAGCCAGCCACTGCAACGTCCATGTTCAACAACCTCACATATTAAGTAACAATCTCACACTCAATCAAAAATCGGGTATTTCTTTACTAAACTCATTTCCTTTACTAGGCTTTTAACATCGAATTTGCGGGCATAGCTATACCTGCTTTCAGATGCTTGTCGAGTTGGGTCGACCTCAGCCTAATTAAGCAAGTTCGAGACTGGTTTCGTGGCGTATGCGTAACACAAGTTGTGTTGAGTCATGAATCATACAGCCCCGAAAGTGTAAGCATAAAGGCATATGAGTAACAGCAGGCTATTTAACATTAATCTAATAGATTCAGATTTTCACAGTTTTAGCGGTGCATAGGATGTATTTCATACATCCTATGCAAGGAACATGGGTAGCCTAAAACCTCTATGAAAACCTTGCGTGAGAGTTATTAGATATTGAGGGCTATACATTGATTCGAATAATTAAAACTTTTGCGACCAATCTAAGAGAAGTGTTGCCTTTTGTCGGCAATCAACAAGCCTATGGTATTGGTCGTAGATTACTCTTTTCAGTGCTTTTCATCAGCTCCCTATTTGTATTGATACAAACCAGCTTACAACTCAAATGGAACTATGATTCGGGCATAGAAGATATCGAACAAATGTTCTCGCAGATTGAGCTTGGTTACAAAGACAGCCTAACTAAAAGTTTATGGGAAATGCACATCGAGCAATTAAAGAGTAGCGCCATCGGCATCCAACAAATGCCTGGAGTAATCAGCGTTGAAATTTATGAAAGTGTCAGGAACATCACTAGCGGCAGCTATGACAATATTACTTTAACCAGTACTGGCGAGCGACCTAACAGTAATTTTGTAACACGGGATATTCCGATAAAGTTCGATGGTTCTGCGATAGGTAATCTGAGAATATTTATAACCTTAGAGGATTTATACAGCGAACTGTTCCATCAATTTATCTTCATCATTATATTCCAGATCATAAAGACCTTACTTGTTTCTATTTTTATTTTAGCGACTTTTAATTATTTAGTGACTAGGCACCTCACGCTGATGGCCAATTTTTCAAGGGCAACCAATTTAGGTAATCTCGACGAATTACTTGAACTTGATCGGGACGAATACTCTCGTCCCGACGAGCTGAGTTTAATGGTTAAAGCACTTAACGATACTAAAAGAAATCTAAAGAAACTGTTTGAGTCTGAGCAAACAGCCGTAAAACTAGAGGTAGAATTGGAGAAAAATGCTGAAAAGGTAATACTGCAGAAAAATCATCGACATTTAATGGAACAAAAAAACGAAGTGCTAGAAAAACAAAACAACCGTTTAGCCACTACTATAAACACCTTGAAAGTCACTCAACAAAAACTGGTTAACTCAGAAAAAATGGCCGCTTTGGGGGGCATGGTACAAGGAGTAGCCCACGAGCTTAATACGCCACTGGGACTTTCTATCACTGGCGTTTCTCACATAGAGACAGAAACCCATGGACTGATAGCAAAACTGTCTGCTAATCAGATGAAAAAATCCGATTTAGATAACTATCTATCAACAGCGAGTGATATGTCCTCCTCTATCAGTGCCAGTCTAGCGCAAGCGGCTAGTTTAATACGCTCTTTTAAAATGCTCTCCCCAGAGGAACACCAAGAGCTTATATCTACTTTTGACTTGCATGAAAATTTAGAAGATGTTTGCAGTAGCTTGCGCCGAAAACTACAGGAAAAAAACATAATAATCAGTCATAACCTCCCCGCTAAGACACAAGCTACAAGCTATCCAGGGATTCTTTTTCAAGTTTATAGCAACTTAATAAGCAACTCAGTATTACACGCATTTGAACATATCGACGGCGGAGAGATAACGATTAAATTTAACAGAGTTAATGACCTTTATTACAGCATATCTTTTACCGACAATGGCTGTGGCATGGATGATGACACCCTCAAAAATATATATCAGCCATTCTTCACCACCAAACGTGCTAACGGGGGCACTGGCCTTGGGATGAATATTATTTACACTTTGATATCTGAAAAACTAAAAGGGGAGATTCATGTCGAGAGCGCACTAGATAAAGGCACTACATTTACCATGAGTTTACCCTTTGACAGCGCGCAACAGCACCTTACTGAGATTATCGGTGAGGAAACCTTACAACCATAATATTTAGGATAACCTATGAGATTAACATTTAAACTAATAACGCTTTTAAGCTTTTTTTTGAGTGCATCCATTACTCATGCACAACAATCTTTGGTATTTACCGTGGGAGAAGGTGCTGTTATACAAGAAATATCAATGCGGGTTTTGACCGAGGCCTACCAAAAACTAGATATCAATATTCAAGTAAAAAAAATGCCCAATGCCCGCGCCCTGAAATCTGCCAATAACGGCACTTTTGACGGCGATGTCTCCAGAGTTAAAAGTATCGAAGCTAAATTCGCCAATCTCATTCGGGTTCCTATTGAAATTAACTATTTGCAAGCACAAGCTTTTTCGGCAGACAAATCTCTCGCTATTGATGGTTGGGACAGCCTTAAAGACAAAATCCTGATTAGCGTATTAGGTATTAAATTTGTTGAGAATAATTTAAAAAAGCGCAACATTGCCTGTAATTTTTTACCCTCTTTCACTCAGGCGATGAAAATGCTTGATCGCGGCCGGGCAGACGCCGCTATTTTTCCCCGCATCGTCGGCATAACCGCCAGCAGAGATGCCGGCACCCCCAATGTACTGCCTATCGGTGAACCGCTGATGAAACTTTCCCTGTTCCATTACATTAACAAAAAACATCAAGCGACTGCCGATAAGTTGGCAGTGGTTTTAAAGCAGATGAAAACCAGCGGTCGTATCAGTGAAATACGCGATCAGTATGTGAAAGAAAAAAGTTTCTAAACAGTAGATTCGATAGCAGTCGGGCCGTCTTATCTATCACTTTTTTTGTGTTCGAGCTATCGAGAGGATCAATGTGAAAAGGTGATATTTTTCACAGCGAACCGCAGGTAGTTCAAGGTAAGCTTGTACGACTATGCGCCAAAAAGAAAGGCTAATCCATTGCTTTGCAATAGCTGCAATTAGCTAAGCGGTGCGCAGATTACACTTGTGGCTCGACTTGTAATAAAGGCAACTAGTTAAACATTAAGTTGTTTTGCTTGGTTGATATAATAAGTAAGTTCCTGGTAAGAGGGCTTATTAATATGGAACACTTTGATCTTTTTCCCACTGCCCTTGAGCCCGCCAAATTTGTCTTCTAACAACACACCTTTTAAGAAACCAATATCAACACCATTGGCCATTGTTCTTACATGGCACAAACCAGATCCAGCATAATGGTAAGTGGTAATTCGCGCCTTTTTCGACTCTGAAACATTGTTATCTTCTAGCAGAAGACTTCTTACCTGCAAAAAGAGTTGTTTATATTCTGATTTTAGATCTTTATCAAACTGCATTTCAATCGCCCTATCTATATAAAAGAACAGAGTATATATGCAGGCTACTGCCAGCATTGTGTCAGCAGTGTTTGCATTGCAGTCTTAACTAATCCCCAACAGTTTTGTGATAATGGTTAAATGTCACACCACATTTCACCAAACTTTCTGCTGTTTAAGCGCGTTATTAAACTTTTTTTGCTGTTTTTAAATAGATAAACAACATTTATTTTCAATCCTCCAAATTGGTTCTAAGCCTCGAGATTACTGATCAAATGGGTAATTACCATTCAAACAACAAACAAATAGAAACAATAACGATTTGCATTAGCTTTTATCAATGTGTATTCTGCATCGCCCTGCTTGAGGAACTTGATGTCAGCGCCTGTAAATCAAGGCTTACAGAGCATAACTGGCTATCCACAGGAGTGAGTCATTAACCTAGATTCAACCGTTGAATCTAGGATTAACATCAACAGGACAATTTATAGTATTTAGTTTTAAGCGATAGGATGGCTAAGATGAGAAGTTTATATGATAAAACGTTGGAATATTCTAGTTGCGGTGTCGGCTTTATAACCCACAAACTCAGAGTTCAAACCCATGAACTTTTAAATCTGTCCCATCAAGCACTGTGCAAAATACCGCATCGCGGTGGCATGAACGCCCAAGGTATTGGCGATGGCGCTGGCGTTAACATTGACTTATCGGTTAATTTTTATCGCCACTTAACTGGCAACAACTCCCTCGAAGAGGGCCGTTTTGGTGTAGGTAACTTCTTTTACCCTATCGATGAAAGCGCCCATGCCCAAGCGGAGCAAATCATCAGTGATACCTTGCAGGAATATGGTTTAGAGATACTGCTTTGGCGCGATGTAAAAGTAAATCCCGATGTTTTAAATAGTGCGAGCCAACAGGCACAGTTATCTATACGCCAAGTAGTGTTCAGCTGCCCAGCTGCACTGACTAATCAATCAGACTTTGAAGCGCTTATCAATGAAGCGATACTCGATATAGAAGAACCCGCTTTTCAAGCTGAGAATTTACAAGGTTTTTATCCACTGTCGATTAGCTCGTACACACAAGTGTATAAAGGTCGCCTAAACAGTTGGGAGGTGATGCCCTACTTCCAAGATTTACAACATCCACAACATTGCATTAAAACCTTATTCTTTCACACCCGCTTCTCTACTAACACTGCACCTAACCCCATTTTTGCCCAACCTTTTAGGCGCATGGCGCACAACGGTGAGCTCAACACTGATAAAAAGAATCGCCTCAGTGAAAATGCGATTTCCAAATTTCAGATCAAAATTGTCATTTTCCCCAAGGGTCAGTCTGACTCGGCGCGTTTAGACCAAACTCTAGCGAGACGTATTACAGAAGACAAGATGGACATCGTTGAAGCGATATTGGCAATGATGCCGCCCGCTTGGGAAAACGACGCCACACTCAGTGATGAAGTACGCGCAATGCTGGAGTACTACAGCCTCAGCGAAGAGAAAAACGACGGCCCCGCTGCCATTATCTTCAGTGATGGCATAAAAATAGGCGCGCGTTTAGATCGCCTCGGCCTGCGACCACTACGCACCGTTGAGACCCAAGAGTACTTCGCGGTGATGAGCGAGGCGGGGCAAATCGACTTCCCCGCTGACACTATTGTACGTCGCGGTCGCGTTGAGGCTGGCGGCATGGTGGTGTTTGACCACGCCCGTGGTGAAATACAGTACACCGAGTCGATATTAGCGTCCCTGGCGGCAAAGGAAGACTACCCATTACTGCTGGAAAAAACCCGACTGCATTTATCCAGTTTACCCGCGCTGACGCTACAAGATGTGCAAATTCGCTCTGAATTGTCTATCGCTGCACGCATGGTCGCCTACAGTTTGAATCAGGAGAGTTTTAAATTCATGCTCGATCCTATGCTGCAATCGGGCATGGAGAAAATCTCGGCCATGGGCTACGGCATCGCTCCCAACGCCCTCAATATCGATGAAGGAGGCATGTCGCGCTATTTTAGCCAGCGCTTTGCTCAGATTACCAACCCGCCGCTCGACAGCATTCGCGAAGCGGACGGTATGACATTGCGCGTGGCACTGGGCCCTAAACCCAATTTTTATCAGGGATCAACGACTGACAAACCTCATCAGTTAGTGTTGCGCTCGCCTATTTTACAACCGCCACAGCTACAGCAGATATTTAAGCAGCGACAATTGAAAGTAGAGAGCGTAGAGGCACTGTTCACCCCTGACCTAGTTCATGACACAGCCAATCAAAAAAACTTGCTAGAGGCGATAGAGCGCGTTTGTAGCCACGTGGAAGCATTAGCGCGTTCGCGCTGGGAAATCATTGTACTAACCGATCGTAATATCAGTGCACAGCGCGCTGCTATTCCAGCAATTATGATAATGGCCGCAGTCAATCAGCGTCTGATTAAACAGGGGCTGAGTTTTAATTGCAGTGTGATCTTTGAAACAGGTCAGGCTGTGAGTACCCATGATATTGCCTGCCTGTTAGGTTTTGGCGCAGCAGCAGTTTGTCCGCTGAGCGTTTATTACCGCGCCCTGGAACTGGCCAGTGATGATACTGCGGCGCAACTTTCTTTGGATAACTTTCAAAAAGCGGTAGAAAAAGCGCTGATGAAAACCATGGGCAAGTTTGGCCTGTGTACCGCAGAGAGCTACATCGGCGGTGAGTTTTTTGAAGCGAACTTTATCGACACTAAAGAGCCGCAGTTGGCAAAATTTTTCCCCAACATCGATTCGCCCATTGGCGGCATCCGCTTTGCCGATCTCGCCAAGAGCGCCAGTCACTGGCACCGTAAAATATCCAGCATTCAAGGCAGCAATGAGATCCCGGTGCTGGGTTTGTTTAAAGAGCGCAGCGATGGGCCCGGCCACACCTTTGGCAATACCTCAGTGCGCGAATACCTGAACATGACGCAAGAGCAGATTCTATATACCGATGATCAGGAGATATTAGAACAGCGCCAAATTTTACCCATCGACGATAGTTATCGCGATTTAGGTTTTGAGAAACTCAGTGCACAGCAAATTGACCGCGCGACTATCACCAGTGCCTACCGCTCGTTTTGTGAAAATTTATATGCCGAGCGCGATAAACGTCCCGCCTCCCTGAGAGATGTATTACAGCTGGCGATCAATATGGACAGCGCCCAGAGTATCGAGGATTTCAGTCAGTGTCTGGCAACCTTCAACCTAGAGGGTAATGCTAGCTATGCGGTGCAAGGGCTTAATGTTGCACATATTGAAGCGAGCCAGTGGTTAGTCACTCTCTCTAAACCTACCCCTGCGCGCTATATCGCACTGACTGCCGCCATCAAAGCGCATTTTCCAAACAGCACACTCGATACTTTAACCGTCAACAACTTAGACATCGCCGCCAACGGCCTAACCATCGTACTCAATCGTGCCGCTCATGTATTTTTTACTAAAATACACAGCGCACCAGCAGCTATAACACTGGATCAAGTGCAACCGGCCTCCGAAATAACCACACTGCTGGCATCGGGCGCCATGAGTCACGGTGCATTAGTCGCTAAAGCACACGAGAGCGTTGCCCATGGCACTAACATCGTCGGCGCGATGAGCAACTGTGGCGAGGGCGGTGAAAACTCCAGTCGTTACAACAGTATTAAAGGCAGCAAGATCAAACAGTTTGCCTCGGGCAGATTTGGCATTTGGACCGGCTACTTGGCAGATCCTTGTCTGGAAGAAATCGAAATAAAAATTGCCCAGGGCGCCAAGCCCGGTGAAGGCGGCCAATTACCCGCCGCTAAAGTCGATGTGGAAATTGCCGCAGCGCGCTGTGCCACACCGGGTGTGGAACTTATTTCACCACCGCCACACCACGATACTTATTCTATCGAAGATTTAGGGCAGCTCATTCACGATGCTAAGGCAGCTAGAGTGCGAGTCATCGTAAAACTGGTTTCTTCCGAGGGCATTGGTACTATTGCCGTCGGTGTCGCCAAGGCGGGTGCAGATGTGATCAATGTTGCCGGTAATAACGGTGGCACTGGGGCTGCACAAGTGACTAGTTTAAAAAACACCGGCCGCTCTGCCGATGTCGGTATTGTAGAAGTGCACCAGGCACTGAGCGAAAACGGCCTGCGCGATAAGGTTATACTGCGCTGTTCCAACTCCCATCAGACCGGCTTAGACGTGGTTAAATCAGCACTAATGGGCGGCGATTCGTTTGAGTTTGGCACCACCGCACTGATGATGCTCAAATGTGTGATGGCCAAAAACTGTAATGTTAAATGCCCAGCGGGCCTGACTACTAACGCGGAAATGTATCAGGGAGATGCCCGCGCGCTCGCCCAGTACTTCATCAATTTGGCTCACGAAGTAAGAGAGATACTGGCCGCCATTGGCTACCCGTCGCTGCGTGCGATTAGAGGGAAAAGCCAGTTAATGAGCCTGATCAGCCACAGCGCCATCGTCGGGCGCTTAGATATGACCGGCATGCTGCGTGAAGTCGAGACCATCAGCTACTCGCATCCGGTATATTTAGAGGCCGATTTCAGCGCAGATGATCAGTACCTGATAGCTTTTAAACGCGACTTTATTAACACCAATGACAACACTATTGATATAAAAGGCCCGGCTCTCAACAATTGCCACAAAACCACCACCGGACAATTCTCCATCGATGTCGAGCGTATGCTCAACTACCAGCTTAGCGAGCAGCAAAAGATTGATCATCCTGCCATTATGCAATTACAAAATGGCCGCTGGGTACTGGCCGCTAACAGCGTCACCATTCACACCAATAATTCTGCTGGCCAGAGTTTTGCCGCTTTTAACAACAGCGGTATCAATTTAATTCACACTGGTACTTGTAACGATGGCGTAGCAAAATCGGCCAGTGGTGGGGTGATTGTGATTAAAAACCCTAACCTTGAAAGTGACTCATTAACTGAAAACGTATTGATCGGTAACTTTGCCTTATTCGGCGCCACCGGCGGTCAAGTATATATCCAAGGCCAAGCCGGTGACCGCTTCGGCGTAAGAAACTCAGGAGCTGTTGCGGTAGTCGAAGGCGTGGGCGATTTTTGCTGCGAGTATATGACCCACGGTGCCGTCGTCAATTTAGGTACGTACGGCAAAGGCTTTGGCAATGGCATGAGCGGTGGCAATGCTTACCAATACGATCCTAGCGGCGAGCTAAGCAAGCGCTGCAGCCAAGACAGCGTCATCGCGATTCCCCTCACCCAAGACAACCCATTAATTACCGGGCAAGAGCTGGCGCTATTGCAACACTTAGAACAGCACGCGGCACACAGCGGCTCCCACTTAGCTAAAAAACTCTTAGATGAATGGTCAACTCAGCGCCAGCACTTTTATGTGGTACTACCGCGACCACTGATTAAACATCAGTGCTCAACATCAATACTCAGTGATAACAACAGCTCGGTAATGCTTGAAGAATTGGCGATTTACACCGCCAATAGACAACTGGATATTTTAATCGCCGCCTATGCAAAATGGCACAGCGATCAACAGGGCATCTTTAATGACCGTGTGCCAGATTATGGCGATTGCGATAGCCCGCTTATCTGCAACTACATCACCACTACAGGTGTGCTACGCCGCGCTTTAGAGCTGGCGCAAAAGAATAATCAACACAACCTAGATGCCATCGCTAAAGCCTTGATCATGCATAAAGATCGCAAGTTAATAGACTGGTTAGTGAAGGATGTCAAAGTGGTATTGGCTGATTACTCAGAGCAAGCACTGGCCAGTTTACTAGCAGACAAACGGGTCACAGATTACAAGCAATCGCTAAACTTACGGGAAGTTTGGGATATTCAAGCACTGGGCACCACCGCTTGGATCATCGAACGCGATCGCCAAAACCAGCGCGAACTCGCCCAATACCCCGCTTTAGCCACCCAGTTAGCGAAACATTATATGCAGCATTTAGCGGATGTTATGCGCAGTTGCGCCGCATAAATCACCACCAGCGCCTGCCCTATTAGACACAGAAGTATTGGAGTTATGCCAAATGAGTCATGCAGAAAAGGAAGTACCTCAAAGCCAGCGATTAAGCCAAGTCACTAATCAGGCTAGCCATCCATTAACTAGTCAATCAACGGGTCGATCAACAGACCAAGCACCAGCGCAAGCAAACATACTGGCACCGAGCCAGATTCCCTTTATCCCCCAGGATCTGCCGTTTAATAATCTGCAGCGACAGTGGTTAGGCGGCTTTTTAGCAGGTTTGCATAGCCGCTTGTTAGTGGTAGAAGGTAACGCAGGCCAAAGCGCCGCAGCCCCTATAAACCACCGCCCTATCACCATTATTTACGGCAGCCAAACGGGTAATGCCGAAGCGGTGGCAGAACAGGCGGCCACTGCTGCCAAAGCACAAGGATTAACCCCCACTGTATTAGATATGGACGATGTCGATTTGGCGCTACTGAGCAGCATCGAGCGTTTATTAATAGTAACCAGCACCTATGGTGAGGGAGAAATGCCTGATAACGCGCAAGCGCTATGGGATGCGATCAGTGATGATCTAACCCCGAGACTAGAGCAACTGCACTACAGCGTTTTAGCGCTCGGAGATACTAGCTACGATGAATTTTGCCTCGCCGGTAAACTCTGGGATGAGCGCTTAGCGCAGCTTGGCGCCCAGCGCATTAATAAACGCATCGATTGTGATATTGACTATGAAGCGCCAGCGCAAAGCTGGATAGATGACACACTACCAAATATCGCCAGTAAAGGCGCTGACGCCACAAACGCTAACAGCGCAGCGAACACTGGCGAAGCACCGAAAAAAGCGAAATCAACATACAACCGTAACAACCCACTACAAGCGACGTTAACCTGTAAAACGGTACTGACGCAACCCGCCTCCAGCAAAGAAGTAATGCATTTTGAATTCTCTTTAGGCGATTCTGGTGAAACTTATCAGGCCGGTGATGCACTTAATATCATCGCGCTGAATCGCCCAGAGTTAGTCTCCCAGATACTGCAATTTTTTGCTGTGGATGGCGCTAAAACAGCCACTAGTTCTGAACTTAGCTACACTCAACTACTCAGCCAGCAACTGGAAATACGCAACCCCAGCAAAGAGTTAGTAGCAGCGCTCGCCACTCTTAGTGACGATAAACAACTCAATGACTTACTGTGGCAAGACGACAAAGCGCCCCTCGTTAATTTCCTCTGGGGTAAAGATTGCCTAGACCTGCTAACCACTTATGCGGATGACAAAAAACAGCAATTCAACATCGAAGACTTTATCGGCCTGTGCAAACCTCTAGCACCAAGGGCTTATTCAATATCTTCGTGCATCGAAAAACACCCGGGGGAAGTGCATTTAACCATTGGCAGTGTGCGTTATAACCATCAACAGCGCGAACACTTTGGCGTCTGCTCCACCTACCTCGCGGATATCGCCGAAGTCGGCGAGAGCATCGCCTGCTACTTCTCACCCAATAAAAACTTTGCTATTCCAACTGATGGCTCACTACCTATCATCATGGTGGGCCCAGGCACCGGTATCGCACCCTTTAGAGCCTTCCTCGAAGCGCGCGAAACTTCTGCAGCCAGCGGTGCTAACTGGCTGTTCTTTGGCGATCGCAACAGCGGCACTGATTTTTTGTATCGCGAAGAATTGCAGGCAATGCAACAAAGCGGCCTGCTCACCCAGCTAGACCTAGCTTTCTCCCGTGATCAAAGTAAAAAAATCTATGTGCAAGATAAGATGCGCGAACAAGGCGCACAGTTATTTAAGTATTTAGAGCAAGGCGCCTACTTCTACATCTGTGGCGATGCGCTACGCATGGCAAAGGATGTCGAAAAAGCCCTGCATGATGTAGTGGCCAAGCACGGCCAGATGAGTGCCGAGCAAGCGGTTGATTACATCAATAAATTGAAGAAGAACAAACGTTATGTGAGAGATGTTTATTAGCTATTAAATATAAAAAGAGGATGCAAAAGGTGCAGTAAGCCGAGCGAGCAAACTAGCAGCCACTCACCTAGGCTGCTTTAAGCCCGCTATTTCTTAATGACTCAAGTCACCGAAATCACAGCACCTATGAACAATAGAGTTGCGCCAGCCACTTTCTTAAAAGTTATCGGATCAACCGGAGAGGCTAACATTCCAAAATGACTCACTATCATTGCTGTCAATATTGAGCCGGCAATAGTGAGTGTTGTTAATTTTCTGACGCCGATGATCGGGATCAGGAAAGTGATACTAAACACAATGAATGCACTCACCACCCCGGTTAGATATAAATACGGCGGCACCGATTTAAATTTATAAATGGTCTCGTGCTCACCAAATAGAGCAAAGAGCACCACGGCAGTAATAAACGCCACAAAATAAAATGAAATACTGGCGGTGAGCGATGATCCTAAATGTTTTGCGACAGCAGCATTCATTGGCATATAAATTGATGAAATCACTCCAATGAGTAACGCAAATATTATGTACATTCCGGTCTGCATTGGGCTCTCCTAGTATTATTGATGCATGGCTAACATCGCTTGCAGGTAGTTTTTGCAAGGCATGTGATCCTATCTTTATCCGCTACTTATGACCTAAGATTCATCTAACGCGTGGCATTAAAACGGCGCAGAAACACCAAAACCGTCGCCGTTGACACCTTTATGTAAGTACATTAACAGTTAACCAAGATCGCTTATTAATGGCATGATTTACCATGCTTTTGCAATCTCCAATAATTATAGGGCCAGGGGGTTAAAAAGCCTGCTAATAGCGCTATAGGTATAACCCACCATGTCAGTATCGCTCCGCCTGTCAAGGCATAGTCTGTAAGGTTCATCGCCGCCTCCATCGCCAACATTGATATAAAGCTCATACCAAAGGCCGTCTTAAGTGCATCACGCAAACTGAAATTAGCTCTATATAAAATAATGGTTTCCAGCATAATACTGGTAAGAAGCCCATTAAACATAGCTAACAGCAAAACAGTGAAAGTCGAAAGGCTATGTTCAATGAATTGAAAATAAGCAATGGTGCCAAAATCCCCAATCGCACAACCAATCAAACACCATTTAGTATTATGTGCGCTCTTTAGCCAATTCTTGCGGTTATTCCAAACAATGCTCATTGCGGTACTCCAAATAATAAATCATTGGATAACATTCTAAGCTGTTAGGCTCATAACGTTGTTACATCCTTTCTAAGCATTGTTATACAATTTACAGTTTATCTAAGGAGTTCCTCAGTTTTTGGTTTTTTAATGAGCGGAAATAACTAGGGGTTAACCCTGTGACCTTTTTAAACTGGCCACTCAAATGAGCCACACTGCTGTAATCTAATTGAAAAGCAATTTCCCCTAGCGCCATTTCCCCATAAACTAACAGCTCCTTCACCTTCTCAACCCGCAGTCGAATGAAATACTGCTCTATGGTTATCCCTTCAACAACAGAAAACAAATGGCTCAAATAGTTATATTCCCGCTGAACTGCTTGGCTAATATGCTCAGATAGCACCTTTTTGTCGACCCCATCTATGTGCTGAAGATACTCAAGGCATGATTTTTTAATAGCCTCAATCAGCTTACTTTTTTTATCATTGAGAATAGCAAAGCCCAAAGCGTCTAAATCAGCGCCCAGCAATATTTTTACATCGTCAGATAACTTGGCTCCTTGATAATCAGCAAAATCTATCTCGCCAAGATCAACAGAGGCATAGCTTAAATCCATATTATTTAATACATTTTTGACTGCTAAACAGCATCTGTCGCAGACCATATTTTTAATATATATTTTCATTTTTTTGAATCACTTAACCGTTAACTTTAACGCTATGGATATTTCACACTCTGTATCCATCCAACCTGACCAGGCCGAGCAATGAAAGCGGTGTTCGTTGTTGCAGACATAAATACCATGAGAGCGTTAAGTTTTAATTTATATGAAATGTTGATGTTATTACTTTCCAGTGGTTATCAACTTTAATTAAATTATACGATTGGCGCCACTCACGTATTAGAATGCGACTTTCATTGAGCATCTCCCAGGTCAATGAGACCAACATGCTTTTCTGACCCATTGGAATTACTTCATAATCTTTAGTAGTGAAATATTGGTACCCTTCAATATTCCATTTATTGAGAGCCTTACTAAAAAAATCCTTTGCCATTTCATGAGTAGGCATGCTCTCTAATGTGCCGTCAGCACGGACGCTAATAAACGGCTCTGTAAACAAATTGGAGAAGGCATCCATGTCACCACTATCAAAAATAGTGTTGTATCCATCAAAAAATCTTTTCGCTTCTACGACCATAAATTTATCGTTCATCATATTCACTATGTATGCCTAATATGGGAATTTTCATTTTTTATATTTGTTATTTTTTTAGGTTTATCGAGCACAATACGCCCTCACGATATTCCTTATCCAACGAGCTAACTTATAAGGGTGGATATCAAGGTTTTGAGCGACATCATTACTTTTTATTACCATCAAGATATGACATTTCAACAGCAGAAACCTCAAACTCTTCTAAATATTTCCAAGTATGGCAAGGTTTACTGTATTTGGGCTTGAGACACATTTTCCATAGTTAGGGTTTTGTGTCCGCTATATAGAGGGAAGTTCAGAGTCTGATTGGCTGACCTTGTTATGCATTGGTGATTACCGGCATTTCAAAGCTCCCCCTTCTCCATAGATTTAAAATTAGTACCGGTTTATTACCTGCTTTTATAGAGTGGATGACATTAGGAAGATGATGAATTACTTCCCCAGCAAATTTCCTGCAAGCCTTTTGATTGTCTGATTGCCACCATACATTCCCAGCTAAAATCACATAAAGCTCTTCTGGTGAATGCTTATGATTAGGATAAGTTATGTTAGGTTCCAAAAGCATGATCTCCATAAGACCTTTAGAGAAGAGAATTGGGCCTTCTACATCTGCTATTGGAAACCAAGCTGTGTTATTAAAGAAATCCAAGCCAAAATCATCCGCCTGATATGGCTGTCTCCACTGCTGACTCTGATATGTCTCTTGAATTTCGTGAACAATACTAATTGTTGAGGGAGCTGTATTACCAACCTTTAGTACTGATGCAGCTATCGGCAAGATAGAAGGCTTCAGATCAACTGCGGACAATTGATTCAGTTCGGGAAAGTCATTCCTGAATGATGATGCAATTTTATTGTCCACATTCTCCAAAGTGCCAAGAGCTAATTCATAAAGCATGTGACTAAAATTCCCATTTAAATGCATAACACCAACCACAACAGCGTAGTAAGCTTGGCGATTTTTGTGCGTCTTTATGCACAAAAGATGCCACGCTTACGGAGTCTGCTTGCTGGTTTTTGTTACGTGTTTTTACGATCATAAGTCTCTATTTTAACTTCATTTCCATGGCGATCTTTTTTTAGAATACTGGCTATAAATTGCATACCGTTTTTAATCATAACTCGACCAGAAGCTGGATTGCTTGCTAGATGCTCAGCAGAAAAATGATTTATGCCATGTGAATATTCCATAAACCGAATTAGACAATTTACTGCTTCGGTGCAGTAGCCATTACCCCAATAAGGATGTCCCATCCAATAACCTATTTCAGCTTTGTTGCCTTCGATGCTTACTAAACTAACAGTACCAACTAACTCTTCAGTATCCCTTTTCTCTATCGCCAATACTAAGCTTTCTTTATTCGACCATTGTTCGGCATGTAAGGCGATCCAATCTTGTGCTGCTTCCAACGAATACGGATAAGGTATATTCAACGTCATTTCAGAAACTCGACGGTCACCAGCTAGGTTCACAACCTCCTGTGCATCACTTAATGTAAAAGGTCGTAAGATTAAACGGTTTGATATTATTGGTTTAAGTTTCATTTCATATACACGTAACAACTTAATTGTGCGCTGGCGCATTTACATGAAAGTGATATTCACTAAACCAAGCCAACACTTTAATTTAAAAGTACTTCCTATATAACAAGCTGTAGTTTTTGATCCAGGTCATTATCTACAAATTTTCGGCGCAATATCATTCAGGAATAGTCTTCTAAATATCTGAATTTAATAGAAAACGAGAATATCACTTTGTAGCAAAGCACACCATTTCTGAACATACACAACCTAAAAACTAGACTTTTTCTCATAGTTTTCGCAACTAAAAAAATCAATTTGAGATTTTTATAACCAAACTAACCGACAATAAACGATAGCCGCCTGACTCAACTAGAACGTCATCCTCCTGCATGATTTCAGGTATAGCAATAAAGGACCTCACTGTTGAAATTAAAAATTCTTTATGCAATTTAAAATTATATATTTACCATTTCCTTGCTAAGGCAATGAGCACTAGTTAAGTGGGAATATGAAACATATAAATGCAATAGAGTTAGAGGCTTTAATTCAACAGCAGTACTCGAATATTACCGGCCTTGTTATCCTCAAGGGGCAACAACTTGTGCATGAGCATTATACTGGCGGCTATCATAAAGACAGTGCTGTGCATGTGGCATCCGTGACTAAAAGTGTGCTGTCTGCTCTTATTGGAATTGCCATTGAACAAGGGGCGATACACAGTATTGAGCAAAAGGTTTTGGACTTCTTCCCTCGCTATCGATTAAAAAGGGGAGAGAAAACCATTCAACAAATAAAGATACGCCATTTATTAACGATGACAGCACCCTATAAATACCAATATGAGCCTTATACAAAGGTATATTCCAGTGACGATTGGACTATTGCGGCGTTAGATCTATTAGGCGGTAAACATAATCTTGAAGCATTTAAATATACCACTGTCGGGATACAAGTTTTAGCCGGCGTTATCGCGAATGCTACGAACCAATCGGTGCGTGATTTTGCTAATAAACACCTCTTTAAACCACTTGGAATCAACGTATCGCAAGATATAACGATTAATAATAAAGAGGAATATTTCTCATTCCTTAAAAACAATCTAGTGAGTGGCACGGTGGTCGATCCCAAAGGGGTTAATACTGCAAGATGGGGACTGATATTAACAGCGATGGACATGGCTAAATTTGGCCAATTATATTTAAATAACGGCTTATGGCAAGGTAAAGAAATCCTACCGTCACCATGGATTAAAAGAGTATTCAAAAACATAGCCAATGGAGAAACCGCCCATATGGTTATTTATGGTGGGTAATCGATGAGATTAACGGTACCTATGCAGCGATAGGCGACAGTGGCAATATCATTTATGTATCATCAAAAAAACATCTGGTGATTGGCATCGCCTCTCAATTTATGCCAAGAGCTAAAGATAGAGTTGAATTAATAACCGAGCATATAGAACCACTCTTGTAAGACGCTAGCGAGAGAAGTTTAAAGATGGTGTTGAGCATAATTTTTATAAATAAAAGGCGGCAGTGGTTGGAAAAAAGGCATTATGTTGCCTATTTCTTTCGCACATTGTCTAGCAAGGCTTTGGCTATGAGTGATTTTCCTCTGGCAGCATTTACGATATAAATAGCTTCTATGGGTTTTAGTTAGCTCCTCGCGTAACACCTTAGATAACCACATAAACAACTGTAATTTTTCACACTCTCTGTGTTGTCGATCAAACACTGCCGCTAGCTTTTGCGCCGCATTAATGCACAACAATACATCTAAAACCGAACACTGCTCACTAGAGAAGCGTAGTGCCGCTACGTTCAGGGCACAGCTGCTATATTCTAATGCTTGTTTATCTTTATCAGCTTGTAGTATTCGCAGTGCCCTAGCTTGGGGTGTTTCCATGCAACGTTATTCCAACTTCGATTAAAAACACTCAAATGGTAACAATACGCATTACCACTTACAACGTTAAATGCTCAAATTAGAAAAGTATCACAGTGGCACTACGCCATAGCTTTGTGCAGATCGGAGGCCTTTTGCTAAGTTATGCTCAGACTTCAGCGCCCCCGATATTTTATTTATCTTATAAAAAATTTAATGTAGAAATTGTTGCTGATTACCTTCGCAGATAAACATCGCCTGCTCACAGGAGCGACGTTGCTTGTCGGTTAATTTCATACCATTGCTCCAATAACCTTTTTTTAAAGCCCTCTTAAATTCCATCTGAATTTCAAAGGGTAAACTTGCCACTAAAAGCTCAAACATAATCTTTCTCCTTAATTTAATAGCGCTAATCCATTCATAGAGGTCCCTAATAATGGATCTATGCAGCCGCTTCTGCTTTATCAGACGCAGCAGCTATTTCTAGTATTGGCAAAGGATTTCTCGAGCCTACCGCCTCCTCTATTGAGCTAAAACCATCTTCTTGCAACAGTTTGACCAAACCGCGATTAATCTCACTAATATTTTGCGGACCATCAAAAATCAGCGTGGTGATCATATGCAACAAATTAGCCCCTGAGGTGATTTTTTCGTAGGCATCTTTGGCGCTAAATATTCCGCCCACACCAATGATTGTCAGGCTGCCACGAGTACGACGATAAACATGACGTACCACATCTGTAGAGATACGCTGTAGTGGCAAGCCACTCATCGCCCCCTTGCCTTTGGGTAGCAATCCTAGATTAGAGGGGTACTCTGCCGCTATGTGTTCTTGATTAACATCAGGCTTGGCAAGATTGGTCAATACCACCCCATCCATGTTGAATTTCACGCAGCCATCGATGATGATGTTAATCTCATCGATATTTAAATCCGCCGCCAATTTAATATAAATGGGTTTATTGGTGATAGGTCTGATGCTGTCATTGATGGCAGCGAGTAAGGCCTCAAGGTTGTCTTTATCGACAAAAGGCTCACCATCTTGGGTATTTGGACAGCTGATATTAACCGTAAAATAATCGCCAATATCTTTAAATAAGGTCAGGGTTTTTAAATAGTCTCGTATAGACTCCTGCAGTTCAAACTCAGGCGTTACATTTGATTTAGCGGCGTTGATACCCACCACTAAACGTCCAAAATCCACACCCGCTAGGCGCTTTGATATTTTTTCAGCACCAAAGTTATTGAGCCCATACCAGACCACAATAGATTTTGATTTAACCATGCGAAATAATCGCTTGCCGGGATTGCCTGGGCACACCTCACCGGTAAAGGAGCCTAGCTCTGCCAAGCCGAAACCTAGCGAGGGGTATATTTTGGTCAACTCACCATCTTTGTCAAAGCCCGCCGATAAACCCACGGGATTGCGATATTTAATGCCGTTGACTTTGGTCTCTAAGCTGCTGTGATTATAGTCAAACAACAGCCCTGTTAACCCTCTAAACAGCGCGTTGCTCCCCATCACGACGCCAACTTTCTTCAAGCTATAATGTGCCTGCTCCGGATCCATTAAAAATATTAACGGTCGCATAGCGCGATACATGATTTTTAGAATGAAATTCCTTATTGCTACGATAAAGCTCATAAACGACTCCTGATAAACCAAACAAACACGAATGATAATGATTATTGTTATGATTAGTATATACAACAAAGAGTCGATTGCAAAATCTATCTTATTTAATTTTGGTAGTGAACGATCAGATGATCGAATTTCGAACAGTTGTTTTAACAATGCGCTTATTGATCTATACTTGCCTCTCAATTTTTAGCGTTTAAAAAACATTACTTGATCATCATGTTGTAGGTAACAAAAGTTAGAAGTTCTCGTTAACACATACGCTGCAGCGAAGTTTCTTAATAATAAAGCTTGAGGTGACTATGAATATGCAGGAGCTAATCAAGGTATTTAATAGTGAAACCAACCCCTTAATCATCGTCGTCTTAATACTTTATTATGTGTTGATTAACTGGAGTAAATTAAAAGATGGCTTAGGTTTATCGAAAGATAATCGGACTAACCTAGCAAAAATAGAACAGAACTATAATTTGTTAAAATTACGTATTGAGATAGAACAACTTAAGAAAAACTCCGGGCTAGACAATGATTTACTGTTAACACTAGACCAGGAAATGAATGACCGCTTAGACAATATCACCAATAAAGCCTATACCCCTTCCCAAAAATTTATAGCAATCCCACTGGCCTTTTTATTCACCATCACTGCTTTTTTAGAGTTACAGTCGACCGCTGCAGAAATTGACGCTTTGGAGACCCTATTAGGTTTAGTTTTAATGTTAGTGCTGATCTACATCGGCTTTTGGGGATTACCTATTTTACAAAAACAGCGACAGGGTTTGTTGAAAAGTATCGGCTTTATTATTTTCTGGAGTGTTGCCTTCTATATATTGGCCTGCACTTTTCTCTTCACCGTCTCGGAAATGATCAACGACTCTGAGCTTTTCATGGAGTACCTAGGTGTAATTTTTATCATTAGTACTATCTGCAGTATCACGCTTGGCGTTTTCGGAAAGTTGCCAATGAGTCGACAGGTTATTAGCAAATAATAACTAATGCTCTTCCACTTTGGATACAGGGGTATTTCGCCTCCAACTTTGCTGCGACGGCAATCACAGCATAAAAGTCAGAGACGCTTTAATTTACTTACGCTACCTCGCAGTAAAAGTAACCTTGTCTGCAAACCTCTGGCACTTATCCTTCATATCTTCTTTCTGTCGATCACTAATGCATCTAATCACATAGAGTTCTTGATTATCTGGCTCATCTTTAGAGTCATACATTGTGCTTTTAATCACATTCTGCACGCTGAATTGACCGTCTTTATTAATTATTTCGCCGGTGAAATCACCCTTTTTATTAATGATATTATGCCAAGTACTGAGTGTTTCATCATCGCTATATTCACTTGGAGAATGGTATTTTTGAATTCTATAATGAAACCTTTCACCACTATTAGGGAATATCTCAAACAGCAATAAATCTTCAGCTAACAGCACTTCACTGGAGTAACCAAAATGAAAATGCAGGTTAGATTTATCGGTAATTTCTGCATCATCTATTTGAATTGCATAATCATCGATGTTTAATTTAAACACACCATCTTTTAGTGTCATACCCGCTGACTCAAAGCCTTTTGACAAATAATCTTTATCTAAAGAAAACAGCTCAAGCCAATCCGTGACTTTACCTTCATAGCCCACCGCCAACTCATTATAAGAATTTTGTAAAATAGCTAAATAGCCGTATTTAAGCGCACTGTTAGGCTGTATATCCAAATTACATAAAGCGCCTTTAGGGTAAGCGACACAGTGGCTATAAACAAAATAATCATCCGTCGGCATAAACCAAAGCGAAGATGTCCATTTACGCCCCAGTTTATCCGTCCATTTCTGTACTGATTCGGGCGCACCCAGACTAGATATTCTAACTTTTTCTTTACCTACTGCACGTGTTAAAGGGAGCCCTTTCAGGATGCTATCCATCACTAACTTAGGGTCATTTAAAAAGTCATTTAGCGATACCTCTGTGGTTTTTTCAATCAACAGATGCATGGTGGCAACGTCACTTTTGCTCAACTTAAGATCTTGGTTTTTCTCTAATGATTTAGTTTTTGTAGAGTAACTGCTTAAAAACCATTCTTTAAAATCAGGCCCCGCTTTGAGCACGCCAAATTGCTTAACAAATTTTTGATCCCTTAAATACACTCTAAAACGTTCCCCCTTAGGGAAAGCCAAAGCTGCATATTTTTCATTTAGCCCCTCTAACAGTTGCCCATAAAATTCATCCACAGAATTTTGCGCCAGCGAGGCTAGATCTTTAACACTTTTAGGTAATGGGAATGATGCAGACCAGTCTTTATAAATACTGTTTTGCTCAACGTTCAAAAACATTGATAAGTTTCTATGCAGAAATACCGCTTGGTCATCGAGTACCATCACCTCGTTACTAGGTACCGCGATGTTATGGTTCTCGCTAGAGTTTCTTTTAACGATAAGACCGACAACATCACCGGCTATATTGACCAGAGGCCCACCGCTATTGCCCGGCGATGCAGGTGCTGTAAATCTAATCTCTTTCCATTTACCGTATTCAGGCTCTGGCGTATAAGAGGCAATTTGCCCCGCTCGAAAAGAGATGCCCTCTCCCTGAGCGTTGCCAATAGAAAAAACCGTATCGCCTATTTCAGATTTTTCAGTAAATATCAGTGGCGTGATCGTCTCTGGATAAGTTTCAAGATCAAATACAATGACATCTTTAATATTTGAGTAATGATTAACCTTGTTGACTTTAAAGACTTCACCTTCTGAGTCTCGTATATAAATATCACTATAGAGCGAGAAACTCTCCAGTTTAAAGACATGCGCGGCAGACATAAGCTCTTTGTCATTAATGAAAAAAGCGGTGCCTATACTATGATATTTTTCATTGCGCTCTCGATAATTTAATTGATGAAAGGGCAACTCCCTCACATAGGTTATTTTGTCACTTTCAATTTTTGGAATAACAACTTCAAAGACATTTTTGTTAAGACTTTTAATGGTTTCCTTATCTAAAAACTCAATATTACTGGTTGAAAAAGCCAACGGCGACAATAATACACAAAAAACCACCAGCCACCTTACCACTATAATTTTTGTCATCTGTAACACTAAAATGCCCCTTGTAGAACAATGAATTGCGTTAATTAAAAACCATGAAACGGAAGCTCTTGCTACTTATCTAAATGACAATAACCTCTGACAGAGCTTATTTAACATTAATAGTCGCATAATATCTAGGAGCGAGACCAAGAGCAGACTAATTTACGGCACCCAAGCCTATTTGGTTAAAACTAACGTTCAATATATATGAAATATATCCTATATTTCACTCTTCGAGCAGCTAAAGCGCTGCAAATCTGATCCCGTCAGATAAGTGTTAAACAGCAACGTTAAAAACCTCTTACTATTTTAATTCAATCGATAGTGCGCAGGGCAGGATGAGTAAAGCCCTACAGCTACTCTATAAAAGTAGCATCACAGCTCTACCTTTGCTGTTACTACTCCCCACTGCCTGTCTATATTTTTGAAGTTCCCCAGCCCTCCTCTGCTCTAGCTCAGGATTTTAGAGGGAGTTTTGTATCGATTTTCATATTATAAAATAGATATTTTAAACATGAAGTTAACCTGAATTTTGCGGATTTTTACATACGCGCTTTTCCATGTAATACTTTGCCTCTTCTCTCAACTCATAAGATCACTAAGGAGGCAACATCTGATGACGACAAAAGTAGGCATGTTGCTGCTTCTTTTTAGCTGCTCTTTAGCCTTCAACAGCTATGCAAATACTTTAAGAATCAGCTTAGCGCAACTTCCTTTGCATGCTTATAAAGGATTTTTGGATGAGCCACGAGGGACCTTTGTTGATTTAGTACAGGCTATGGATGCTGTTTATCCTGAGGGCAAGCTAACCATCAAAATTTATCCCTTTGCTCGCTCCTTAGAAAACGTGATCACAGGCCGAGCCGATGTACATATACCCCTGATCAAAGCCCCAAACTTTAAAGAGGAGGGTTTACCTTATACTTTTGCGAGTGAAATCATGGGGGTCGTCACTTTTGTGCTCTACTCTCGGGCCGATAAACCGCCACTAGATATGAATAATTTAGCGCAATATACTTTGAGTACCATGCGTGGCCACAAAGAGTTTTTCCCCTTCGAGGTGACTGAAGATACCGGTAATATCCAGGGGATAGAGAAAGTACTTCGCGGCAGAACAGATGGCTACCTTATTGAGCAAGACACCGCTGACAATTATATTAAAACCAGAAAAATTAAAAATATTAGGCGTACCTATTATTCCCAGTTTGATTTTGGCGTGGTTATCCCCACGGGGCCCAGACAACAAGAAATCGATAACATCATCAGTAAACTAATCCGCAAGCTTAAAGAAAAGGGTGAAATAACTAGGATTTTTCAAGTCATTAACACTGAGTTTGTCGACTGGCAACCTTATGAGATGCCTTGGTAGCTGTACCCTCCTGCCGTTCCTCCTGTCGTTTTATTTACTTAAAAACCACTACTTTTTCATGAGCAATATTTAAATGCGAGTTATTTGCATCTGAAATTCATTACGTCTATGATACGCGCACGTTAGTCGGGGGGCCTTTAGGGATCCTTTGAATAAGTCACACGCTGGTGTCATACAAGCGAGACTTAATCAGAGATTCCACAGGGCTGAGATGGTATTTAATACTGGACCCGCTGAACCTGATCCAACTGATATTGGCGTAGGGAACTAACTTGATTGAGTCCCCTCGAGTATCAAGTTGTCCGCGCTTTTTTTTAGGAGTTTTCGTGGACAATATACCCTCTATAGCCCTAGGCAATAATACCGATTCGCCCTCTGTACACAGCCCAATAGTTTTAACAGTGGCTGGCTCCGACAGTGGCGGTGGCGCTGGTATCCAAGCGGATATCAAAGCAATTTCAGCCACTGGCAGCTACGCTTGTACTGTTATAACCGCCCTAACCGCACAAAACACCTGCGGTGTTAGCGCAGTTCTTCCCATCGACCCAAGTTTTATCGAGGCACAGTTTGCAGCGGTGTTTAGTGATATCGCGGTGGATGTGGTCAAAATTGGCATGCTCGGTGATGCAGCGACAATTCGCACTGTAGCGAAAGCGCTGCGACAATTCCCCGTTAAACATATTGTATTAGACCCCGTAATGGTCGCCACCAGCGGTGATGTACTGCTTGAAGAAGAGGCCATCTCCAGCTTGATAAGCGAGCTGCTACCACTGGCCAGCGTGATCACTCCCAATATCCCTGAAGCTTTGGCACTGTTGGGTCGCAAACGAAATCAAAGCATCGAAACCGAGCGACAGAGCTTGGCGCTGTGCAGTGATTTACTTGCCTTAGGCTGCCAGTCTGTATTGGTTAAAGGAGGTCACCAAAGCGGCCCACAAAGTTGTGACTACTGGTTCAGTGACACTGAACAACAAGTTTTTTCCAGCCCTAGAATCGACACTAAAAACACCCACGGCACCGGCTGTACTCTCTCTTCGGCAATCGCTTCTTATTTAGCCCAAGGCTACGCACTGGCCGATGCTATTGGCAGCGCCAAACACTACATTAGTGAGGCACTTCGCCACGGTAAGTACTTAAAGATAGGTAGTGGCAGTGGCCCAGTACAACATTTCTTTGCCCAGCAACATCATGACTGACATCCAAATTAGTCACGCCTCGCTGCACTACGAAAATGCTGCTCAGCCCATTTTTAGCGATTTAGATTTACACTTGCCTGCCGGGCAATGGACTTGTCTGTTAGGTGCCAGTGGCTGTGGAAAAACCAGCTTACTGCGTCTGCTGGCGGGCCTGATCGAACCTCAACATCAGATGAGCGCTCAGATCTGTTGCTCCGACGGTTTAAGCATCGATAACCGTATCGCCTATATGGCCCAGCAAGACTTACTACTGCCCTGGTTAAATGTATTAGACAACATCTGCCTAAAAGCCAAGCTGTACAGCGGCCAAGTCACTGCTAGCCAATACCAAAAAGCGCGCACACTGCTGGCGCAATTGAATTTATCTGGTATCGAAAAATCACTCCCTGAACAGCTATCGGGCGGTATGCGACAGCGCGTGGCACTGGCGCGCACCTTAATGCAAGACACCCCCATCGTCTTAATGGATGAGCCGTTTTCAGCCCTAGATGCCGTCAATCGCTACAAGTTACAAGCTCTCGCCGCCGATGTTTTACAAGATCGTACGGTGTTGTTCATCACTCACGATCCACAAGAGGCACTGCGCCTGGCCGATCAACTGTACATTTTTGATGCTAATCAACAGCTAGAGGCTTTGCCACTGCCATCATCCGTGCCGCCGCGAGCTATCAATGCCGAACTGGGCGCATGCCAACAAGCGCTACTGCAAAAGATGCACAAACAATATGAATAAATCGTCCCACGCGCTGCTAGCATTGCTTAGTCGCTACGCCAATATATGGCGCCTATTAATCACTGTGTTAGTGCTGCTATCGCTGTGGCAGGCAATCGTTACCCTTTTTGCTATGCCGCCCTTTATCCTGCCACCGCCACTGTTGGTGTTTGAAAAACTGCTGGAAAATTACTCGCTACTTTTTCATCACGCGATGATTACGCTGAGCGAAATAGTTTTAGGTTTAATCCTCGGCGTTTCCATGGGTCTGCTGTTTGCACTGCAAATGCTACTGTTTAAACCGGTGCGCCGCTGGCTGCTACCAGTACTCATTGCCAGCCAGGCAATCCCGGTATTTGCCCTCGCGCCCATCTTAATGCTCTGGTTCGGCTACGGCATGACGTCCAAGGTAGTAATGGCGGCGCTGATCATCTTTTTCCCCATCACCACTACTTGTTTTGATGGCTTGCGCCACACCCCCACCGGCTACTTAGATCTCGCCCACACGATGGGTGCTAATCGCTGGCGAACACTCTGGCACATTCGCTTTCCCGCGGCACTGCCCACCTTAGCATCGGGTATCCGAGTGGCTGTTGTGGTCGCCCCTATCGGCGCGGTGGTCGGCGAGTGGGTGGGCTCCTCCGGGGGTTTAGGTTATTTGATGTTGCAATCAAACGCGCGCATGCAAATAGCCGATATGTTTTCTGCACTGATAGTACTGGCGGTATTTTCGATCGGCCTCTACTACCTCACCGATTCACTACTAAAACGTTTTATCCCCTGGCATCGCGAACTGGCGAGCCGCTAATGACCCTAAATTCGGCAGTTGAATCTAGGATAACGCTCTACAAGAGAGACTTAATATGAAAAGAATAATAGCTTCAATAGCTTTGGTGCTGATTAGCCAAAGCGCCTTCGCGCAAAAAGTAACGCTGATGTTGGATTGGTTCGTCAATCCTGATCACGGTCCTATCATCGTGGCTAAGCAGCAGGGCTTGTTTAAAGCGCAGGGGCTAGAAGTTGAAATTCAAGAGCCTGCTGACCCGAGCATGCCGCCTAAATTAGTCGCAGCTGGCAAATTCGACCTAGCGGTTACCTATCAGCCACAGCTGATTCGTGATGTGGTTGAAAAACTGCCATTGATTCGTGTTTCCACCCTCATTGCCACCCCCCTCAACACCGTCATGGTACTGGCGGATAAGGGCTATGACAGCTTGGCGGACCTTAAAGGCAAAAAGATTGGTTACGCTTTTGATGGCGGATTAGTCGATGCCACTGTCGGCACCATGCTAGAAAAAAACGGCATTAGCATTAAAGATGTAGAGTTAATAAACGTCGGCTGGTCGCTCTCTGCGTCATTAGCCGCTGGCAAAGTGGATGCAATCTACGGCGCGTATCGCAACTTTGAAATGCACCAGTTAAAAATGGAAGGCTTTGAAGGAAAAGGCTTTTATGTTGAAGAGGAAGGCGTGCCACCTTACGACGAGTTAATTGTAGTGGCCAACAGCAACAATGTTGACAAAGAAATGGTCGCTAAATTCAACCGCGCGCTAGAGCTTGCTACCCAATATACCGTCAACCACCCACAACAGGCCTGGGACTTATTCAAGAGCTATGGCGATGGACAAAAATTGGATACAGAACTTAACCGCCTAGCTTGGCAGGACACTTTAGTACGCTTTGCACTGCGTCCAAAAGCCGTGGATAAAGCGCGTTATGACAACTACGCACAGTTCCTGGTGGATAACGGCGTGATCAAAACTAAGCCAGATACCAACAGCTACATTCTCGATTAATTATTGTCATTAACAGCCTCAGTACGAGGCTGTTTTAGGGTTTTCATCATGAATCATCAACAACTTATTGAAGGTTGCCAATCCCACTGGGATCAATACATCCAACATCCTTTTGTGCAGCAACTCGGCAACGCCAGCTTGCCTAAAGCCTGCTTTGCGCACTATTTACAACAAGATTATCTGTATCTAATTCACTACGCCCGGGCCTTTGCACTGGCGGTGTTTAAAAGCGAAAACCCCGCACAAATGCGCGCCAGCTTGCCATCGCTATTTGCCTTGGTCGATCAAGAAATCTCGCTGCACATCGACTACTGCCAATCGTGGGGCTTAGATGAAGCCGCTATCATCGCACTACCTGAAGGCGTGGCAACCATCGCCTACACCCGCTACTTAATCGATGCCGGTGTGCAGGGCGACCTCACCGATTTATATGCGGCACTTGTGCCTTGTGCCTTAGGCTACGCACATGTCGGGCAGTGGTTAATGCAACCAGGCAACACCACTTTAGCCAACAATCCCTACCGTGATTGGATTGACATGTACGCAGGTGATGAATACCAACAAGCAGCCAAAGCCACTACGGACTTTTTCGATGAGTTAATTGCCGACATCGATATAAACTCAGCGCGCGGGCAGCGATTACAGCAGCACTTTAGTACTGCCACTCGTATGGAGATTGCCTTTTGGCAACAAGGGTTAGACATTAGTAATTAAACCAAAATTCTAAAAAGGATAAGTTAAAAAATCGACTTGCACTGTGGTAAGTTCCAGTCGTACAAGCCAAATGTATTAGGTCCCCCTAAAGCACAACGGGACCATCATGGGCTTTACCCCAAACCAATACTTTATAAGACCTTAGCTCTTTTGCATAATACGGATCATTTTTAATCAACTCTTCGGCTCGTGCAAAAGAAACAACTTCCATCACCCATAACGCACCCACAAACGTCCCATCGGGCTGTGGCCTTAAACCTCCCGCTATTGGTATTTCCGACTGGTTTTCTTTGAGGTAATTGAGATGGGCTGGCTCATGTTTTGCTCGATGTTCCATCATGCCGGGTTTGTCTTCAAAATATGCGATTAACCTCATCAATTATCCTTTTGGTATAATGTTTGTTTTTTGAGCAATATTATCAGCAATAGCAATGTTGTAATTGGAGCAACCTGATGGCTAGTTAGATCTCTTGTTGCCAAACGTTAACTGCATAAGACTCTTCAATATCTGAACGTTTTAAATAAAGACTTTTAATAAATAATCCCAGTCCCATTTTGTTGATGTTGCAGCTAAATGGTAGCTCTCCATGGTATTTACTAACCGCTGAAATTCTAAGCTGACCTGCCATTTCATCGTGCCATGCATAAAAAGTCATTGAGGAAGCTGTATTTTTTTCATGGTACAAAGCCGCACATTCACGAATAAAACTGGTGATTGAGCTACTCCCCCAATCTTTAAACAAACGATCGCTGGCTCCAAATGTAACCATATTGAAATTAGCCTCTTGATTCTGATTTGCTGATTGAATAATTTCAATCTCTTCTTCAAGCTCTATTAGCCATTGATTTAGAGTGCTATGCATAATTCCTCTGGATGTTCTTATTGCTTATAGTGCATGCCTAACTATTAACTCCGCTATGGCCGCAACCCAACCAAAACATAACGTAATAAATATACTGAACTTAACTGCAGCATCCCAATTTTTCCAAAAATCATCTAGAAACAATGCCGACAATTCGGGCCATATTAGAAATTTCATAGCGGCACCTATGTCTTCGAACTTATCTGCGTAAAATATTTTGGCTATCATCCCATAAATTGGAATACTCAAAAGGCCGATAATAACTATTATCTTGGGGTAATCCATAAATTCCATCTACTGGTCACTCATGCTGACAGCCCCACCAGTCATAATTTTTCACACCCAAACATCATTATTAGCTTTGAGTTCGCTCTCTGAATCCCCAGTGTTAACTACACCTTTAGGCTCAACAATCATAATTTTACACTCCATGCTGGCTTTAGGTTTATGTTCAACTCCTTTTGGTATTACAAACATTTCACCAGAATTTAATGTCACTAAGGCGTCGCGAAACTCAATATCTAGACGGCCTTCAATCACAATAAAAACTTCATCAGTGTCTGGGTGATCATGCCAGACAAATTCACCTTCGACTTTTACTAACTTAAATTGGTAGTCATTCATCTGCGCGATGACACGTGGAGACCAATGTTCGCTAAATTTGGAAAATTTATCCCTAAAATTAATGACTTCAGGTTTCATTTGAGCTCCAGTCTAAGTGAAGAATATACAACATTCACTATACTTGCTGTTTATGGCCAAGCAAGCCATTTGATTGCTTAATATATAATAAACAAATAAAGGGCTGGCGCTATAAAAACAGTACCAAAAATTTAGATTTTATAGCTGACTTTTTAGTACGAAGGAGCGATAAAGGGGTCGACTAGAAACTTCGCCAACGCTTCACTGGCTGAGTGCTGCATAGAAACATTGCTAGTTGTGTTTATAGCTTTTTTACCGGCATGAAAGTCACATTCCTGTGACGGATGCCTTCTCGCTGGCCGCTAATTCCTCCTTCACATCTCTAATCGCGTGAGACAATTTATGAGCGATATGCGCATGTTTTTTATGAATATAATGATATAACTTCTGGCTGTACAATATGGGTTCTAAGCGCTGTAGATTAAAGCCTAATGTTTTAATGGTAACAGCCCCTGCCGCATAATTATCAACCACTAGATCGACCCGCCCCCTATCCAGTAACTGATACAACTGCTCGGTGGTCCCCAGTGGTGTAACTTTAAAACCTTGAGTTAACATTTCTGCCGATTTATGCCCCCTGCGAATGCCAATTAAATACGGTTTTAAGCTCTCTTTGCCTCTCACAACAAAGTTATACCTTTTACTAAACACGCCCTCTTGTGCAGTGCTCACGGCCTCAGTGATCCTAATTAGGTTCGGATATATTTTGCTCATACCGGCAACTCTTAGATATGACGCATCAACTTTAACACCTTTGTTTGCTTCAATTAACGCGCGTTCACCCGGCATAATGACAATTTTTAGCCTGATGCCCAATTTTTCATAAGCTTTTCGCAATATTAAATAAGTGTCGCTGCCTAACCGGTTAAAGCCTGTTGACGCTATAAAAGCTGGGGAGGCTGTCGCCATACTTGTAAGGCTGGATGAGACGATGCAAAACCATAAAATTTTAATTATTTTATTAATCATTGATCCAATACCTATCAAAGAATAGTGACAGATTTTCGCTGTAATATTATTAAGGCAGAGGTCTTCATTATTAATGAAGACCAGCTGCAGCTATAGAACTGCTGCTTGTTTTGTTTTTCTTCCTTAGTCTAGTACGATAAAAGCAATTAACAGACTCAATGCAAAAAAGTGTCAGGTTTAGCAAAAATGTAAATACTAGCTCTACGTCGAGTTACCCGCTTTCACCACAATTATGCTTCATTGATAAGTCTGAATCATAGTACGCCTCTTATAGAAATCAAGAGCGATAGTGGCTTGTTCACTACCGCACTATAAATTGCTTAAAACCGTCACTGATCATCCCTGCTCGCTTCCAGCACCGTTACACTTTAAAACTCCCCACTCGATCATTTAGTCGCTCATACAGCTCTGAGATTTTTTGAGAGTGATCTTCAATTATGCCAGACACTTCTTCAATAAAATCTGTCTGCTCTTTAAGACCCATCAGGTTTTTCATAATTGAATCTGACACTGCAGATTGCTCCACCGTCGCTTGTGATGTCTGTTGTGCCATCTCTTTTACATCTTCAAAAGAGGTGGTTAATGTGTCAAAAACACTGACCACGTCTTTAAAACTCGCCATGGCAGTTTCAACATTACTGCGACTCTCGACGATTGAACCAGATGATTCTCTGACATTTCTCTTCAACTTTTCAATCATTAACTCAATTTCGTTGGTACTCTCTTGTGTCTTGGTCGCCAGCAGACGCACTTCATCAGCAACCACAGAAAACCCCCTGCCCTGCTCTCCGGCTCGCGCTGCTTCTATCGCCGCATTAAGCGCCAATAAATTGGTCTGCTCCGCTATTTTTTGAATCACTTCTAGCACGGTTGAAATCGCCGCCGAGCTCTGTTCTAGCTCATCGGATCTGGAAAGTGCTGTATCAATACCAGACACTAAATTTTCAATTAACAAGCTAGAAGATTTAACGGCTTGTATGCCCTGTTTAGTTTGTACTCCAGACTGGTGCGCCTCGTCTGCGGTGCTTTTTGCAGAGTCTGCCATTTGCACATTTGCCACGCTCATCTCATTGGCTGCATTTAATATCTGCTCAGACGCCACCACTAATGTGCTGGTGATGCTCTTGGCTTTTGCTGAGACATTTGACAGTGAGATTGTCATATTGCCAAGATCATTGGATTGATTTTGTACACCGCCAATAATAGAGCGCAAGCGTTCAACAAAAGAGTCAAACTCACCAGCCAAGGCCCCCAGCTCATCTCTGGCTTTTGAATTAATACGTTGGGTTAGATCCCCGTCACCTTCTGCTATTTCTTTGATTCGACCCGTGAGGTTTTCGATATTTTTGGTAATGCGATCAGCCACAATGTAACCAAAGGTGAGTGCCGCTAAAAATACCATCGCGATCACGATACCGGCGGTATATTCAAACTCCACGAACTTTTCATTCATTAGTTGCTCTGACTCTCTCGCATGGTTACGCACTACTTCTCCCGCCAGGTTTAAAGAGTTACGCACCGCAGAGAAATCACTCTCATCCGAGGTATGCTGATTCTGTTTAGCAATATAGGGCCCTACTATATCGATAAAGGTTTCACTATTTTGATACCAGCGGCTAAATAAAATATCAAAATTTTCGTAGGGTTTAGTTAGCTCAGGTTCATTAGATAAATAACTGCGGAAGGCGCTAAAACGCTGTACGACTTGACGTGCATTTTCATGAAAATCTTGGACATTTTGTTTAATGTCGCCATTGCTATTAATTAATTTTTGCACCGCTAAACGCGCTTGATACATATCTCTATCTGCATTGAGCACTTCAGTGATCGCTTCCACATAGCGTTCAAGATCCTTAATCGATGATTTTTTAGTCGCTTGCTGGGTTAAGTGCGCTCGCAAACTTTCTCCTGCTTTATCGAGAATATTTCGGATCTGCGCGAATTCGGTATCTAGCTCAATGAGAGCATCAACTTTGATGTTTCTGTCACTAGGCGTTAGTAATCTTTGAGCGCTAGAGTCTAACCAGGCTTGGAACAACCGGTCAAAGGATTCGAATTGCTCAAGTAGTTGTGGCTCATCAACTAAGTATTCACGGTATAAATTGAAACGATCCTTCACTTGCTGCGCGTTTTCTCGAAAGACACTCTGATTATCTGTACGACTACCTTGACCACTTATCAACATCTCTTGAGCCAAACGCGCTTGATATATATCTCGATCGGCATTGAGTACTGCTGAAGTCGCTGCAAAATAATGATTCATCTGCGTTTTCATCGAACTCTCTTGCATGTTTTTTGAATACAACAGCAACAGTAACGCAGTAATTAATACCAATGCTAAAACCAGCATAGGTAGCAGTAATTTGACCCTTATTGAGTGAATTGTCATAAAAACCTCATATATTATTTCGTAAAAAGGTGATGTACGTAGGGGATTCACTGCTACCGATATTTGAATGTTTGATCGTTTCAGTTTCGATATTATTTATTTCATCGAGCTAAATCTCGAATATTAATAAGAACAAGAAATCCTGCCAAACTACCTGTAATCGATTGATACTGCTATATAATTCTTATAATCACATAATCCAAAAGGAACGACTCAGCCCAAAAGAAGCGCTTTGTACAGGCTCTTCCTAACAGTAGCAGCGATATTTATTTACGCCAGAGATAGGAGCCTAGCGCGCATTAGAAAATGCAATCTAGGAATTACACCCGTATTAGTCATCGCTGAAATCAGGAAAAAGCTTACATAAAGGAATATTGATAAGAATAACTGGCTGCAAATAGTAACAACCCGCTAGGTATCAATTTATCGAGATTCGAGCCAGAGGTTTTATCCAGATTATGTTTTTACTTACAGGGATAAAGTGGCAAAAGAGTGTGGATAGAAAAGTGATGTTTGATCAATCAAAGCGCTTTATATGCATTTAACAGGTAAGCTTATTGGGCCTTGCACCATAATTTGTGATCTAAAGATTAACCTCTTCCCCCAATATACTTCAAGATAATAGGCAACCTTATGCATCGGTATATTAAACATTTGAAAATATCCGTACTCGTTAGTATAGGCAGGATTACTTCGCCCTAACTGCGGGTGCACCATTGATACCATTAGCCCGGGGATTGGTGCTTGATTTTTCAGACTGCAAAATCCGCCTTGCACCGTGGTAGATTTTCCATTGCCGAAAGCGACACTGGATAAAGTAATCCACAATAACAGGGAAAAAACGACTCTTAAGTTTATTAAGCGTTTCATCTTGCCCCTCCGTACGAAGGCGCTTGCGTAATGGGGGCAACAGGTTCCGTCGTTTTAACGATATTCTCAATATTACTCACCACTGCCGGGACCTTTTGTTCAAGTTCGATTGCTTCAAATCGCACGGTCCTGTCAACAAGATCGCCGATGCTAAAGGTTATCGTTTCAGGTTTATATCCAGGTGCTGAAATTTCTAACACGATATCTTCAACATGTGGATGGATTCTCCCTTTTACAATACCGTTAGTACCGCCATCGAGTGTCCATGTTGTAGACCTTGCCCGAATAGTAACAGGCTCTGCTATCTTCACGATTTCGCCTTCAATTTTTATTGACTCTATAGTGTTGGGTTTAGCCGCATAAATAGCCAGTGATGAAAAAATAAGACCCACAATAAAAAAAGCAATGCCCGGTGCCTGTGTGCTTAATCTAAAGTTCTTTTTCCACTCTATTGTTAAGGCACTGCCAGAGTCCGTGGCCGCTAACACCATCGCTCCCTTATAGATGAGTACTATGCCTCCCACTACCATAATCAGCCCTGATAAGGCTGCTGCAATAACGGTATAATCAAATGTATTCATTATTAGCCCCTATTCTTAGATCTAATAAAACTTGCTTGCAGCCCCTGTTTTACTGAACATCAGGCTTGCTTAAGTCACCGGCACTAAGTTCAGTGCTCCTATCGACTCTTGTACATCCTCTGGCCAAATCCATAAACGGTAAGGCTCAGGCACTTGCATATAATCTTCAGGCTTGTGCAAATTACGCTGGCGCATATCTGCGCAGTACCTTGAGCGCCAGCCTAACTGCAACGAGTAGCGCATATCATCGCCTGCCACTAGTTTTTTAGTAATATTGTAGAGTTTTTCGCACATCCGATATTCATAGCCAGGCATAGAGAGCGCATTGACATACTGGCCTCTCTTTTCATCTTTTGCCGCCACTGATACTTCAATCAATAACGGCAAATCCAACTCACCGGGTATGGTTGGGAACAATATAAAGGGTGCCGCCCAGCCACTTTCAAGCATGTCTAAATTAAATGAAGCCCGCTCACGCCTGGTCATTGCTGCGCGCTCTTTAGCACTGTACGAAGGGGATATATACGCCAGTAACCGACCATAGGTATCAAAGGGCTGCTCGGCACTTCTTATAAACAGTTTGCGTTTGGAGCCACTAGGTTTAGTTAAACGTTGATCGACAATCTGCTGATGATAGGCGCTGGCATGTTTGCCCTGTAAGTATTGCAATGTGCCACCAGCAACATCTTCTAATTTAGGCAATATGTGTCGGGAAAAGGCTCTAGATACCGGCGCCTTTCCTGCTTTTATCCACAGGGCGAGTTGCGCAAATTTAGCATCAACCCGAGCAGCGCCTCTTTCTGATCTGGCCGTTACCTCTGGAGTATCAATAGATAACATCCTAATCGGCATGCGAATATTAGGTGTATCACCATCGGATATATCAGTTAAAGCGCGTGCGCCTAAGGAGGGTAAGTTTTGCCCAGCAGGTGACCACAATATTTGCGTCTTATCCATTTTCAGCTCCAATAAAAAGTTTACGCCCTATCTATTAGTGCCATAGGTACTGATGAACCTTCACTTTAGAGCCAGAACCTACTTGTACCCAATAAAGCCTGCCGCCTAGCCTTGGCTGCTTTCTTTAATTAACTTAGCCAAATGCATGAAGGCTTGAATACGACGTTCAGTCCAAGGATGGGCAAAACTAATGCGTAAAAAATTCTGATAACGCTCTTGGGCACTGAATATTCCGCCAGGGGTAATCGCTAAACCTAGTGCGCGTGCTTGATGGTAAAGTTTGAGGGTATTGAGGTTTTGATCAAGCTCTAACCACAGTACTAATCCACCCGTGGGTTGGCTGGCACTAACGGCTTGGGGTAAATATTGACGAATTAAGCTTTGCAATTGATCGTGCTGCAGCCGCAATTGGAGTCGGCGTTGTTTGAGGTGTTTATCTAAGCCGCCCTGTGCGATAAACAAACTCACCCCTTGCTGCAAGCTAATACCCGTGGCCATTGAGGTGGCTATTTTAAGGCGCATAATTTTTTCTGTGTAACTACCCGCCGCTATCCAACCAAGGCGCAAATCTCGTGATAGGGACTTGGAGAGCGATGAGCAAAGCAAGACACAGCCGCTATCATCAAACGAGTAAATAGTGCGCGGGCGCTGCAAGGAGAAATGCAGTTGGGCATAGATATCATCTTCAATGATGGCAAATTGATTGGCTTGGGCCAGCTGCAAAATCTGCAGTTTGTGCGTATCGGGCATGCAAGCTCCCGTTGGCGTGGCAAAGCTTGGCGACACTAGCAGCGCTTTGATATCCCATTGCACGCACGCCTGCGCTAATGCCTGCGGACTAATGCCGGTAATTGCACTGCTGGGGATTTCCAGTACTTGCCTACCTAGTACTTCTAACAGCTCTAAAGCACCGTAAAAACTAGGTGATTCTATCGCTACTAAATCGCCGGGCGCGGTGGTTGCCATCAACGCTAATAACAATGAATGTTGACAGCCTGAGCTAATCACCACATCCTCAGCACTGCACTGCCCTCCTCCCAGATTAATATGTTGCGCCAGTTGCACCCTTAAGGACTGATCCCCTTGTGGCTGATCGTAATACAGTTGCTGCTGGCTATTTTGTCTGCGCAGTGCACTGGATAAACAGCGCCTGAGCTGTTCATTGTGGGTCACCGCCTCGTTATCGATCAGTAAATCAAATGCGGCCCCACGACGCATAATATCGATGATCACTTGGCTGCGTGAAATTAAGCGCGGGGAAACACTAGGGCTACTGGTAGCGGGCCGCTTTAATTCAGTATCTGCATCCCCAACTAACGGGCGCACGTAATAGCCTGAGCGCGGGCGCGACTCTATCAGCCCTTGGGCTTCAAGTTGTGCGTATGCAGCCAATACAGTGGACTTTGAAAGCTTTGTATCACGACAAGCAATTCTCACAGAGGGTAATTGACTCAATGGCGCTAACTGGCCACTTTTTATATTAGCGCGTAATTGCTCAGCTAACTGATGATACAAAAACTTAGGCATAGTACTACTCACTAATAGTGGAGTAAAAACGGAGATATAAGGTGAGACCTCAGCATAACTACTGCATTTGATAATACGGCGTTAAAAACAAGCTCAATATGCTCATTTACACCAGTAATACCCAAGAACAGGGGCACACTGACTCCGCTATTTCGCTTGTTTTTGCCTTGTCTTATCTGCATTCGCTACGTTATGCAGAGGTCTCAAGGTACCAGCCAATATTATTTATCATCTGTGCACTAAAATATAGTTTTTTGTGTACCTGTACCCTTTTTTTTAAAGCTTTAAAATAGACGCATTATTTAAGCTATCCATCGGGCTGACCATGTTTTTCCTCCCGATGCATTCATGGTCCCGTTATGTCTGAAAAAATTTCGCTGCTCAATATTACACCTAGCCATGATAATGGCTTAGCTATCGATCTAACACTCGATGGAACAAGAAAAAAACCTCACAGCTCTGCCCAGTCAAAGCAGAGCCTAGGCAACAATAACCTCAGCGCATTAATCAATAGCGGAAAAATTTACACGAAACGCACCAGTGGCTATTTTCAGCGCTTGCGTCGCTACTTCAGCTATCTGTTACTCATGCTATTTTTTGTCATGCCCTGGTTAGAAATAGCCGACAAACCCGCTGTACTGTTTGATTTAGCCGCACAAAAGTTTCATATTTTAGGTATGACTTTTTGGCCACAAGATGCCGTATTCCTGGTGTATTTGTTAGTGCTCGCCTGCATTTTGTTAGTGGCGGCAACATTGATCATAGGACGAGTGTGGTGTGGTTTTAGCTGCCCGCAAACTATTTGGACGTTCTTGTTTATCTGGGTAGAAGACAAATGCGAAGGTGACAGAAACCAACGTATAAAATTAGACAAACAGCCTTGGAGTCGCACCAAGGTATTACGAAAGTCCACTAAACATACGCTCTGGATCCTGATATCTCTGGCGACTGCCTACAGTTTCGTCGGATATTTTTACCCGATCAAAGCACTGCTTATTGATACCTTTACGATGCAAATGCACTATTTAGCCGTGTTTTGGCTGATCTTTTTTGTCTTGGGCACCTATTTAAATGCCGGCTGGTTACGCGAAAAAGTCTGCTTGCACATGTGCCCCTACGCCAGATTCCAGGCAGTGATGTACAGCGAAGATACCTTAGTCGTCACTTATGATACTCAGCGCGGCGAGCAGCGTGGCAAACGCAAAGCCAGTACAGACCTAGCTACAACAGGCCTTGGTGATTGTGTCGACTGCTCACTGTGCGTGCAAGTGTGCCCGGTCGATATCGATATCCGCGATGGCATGCAGTACCCCTGTATTGATTGTGGTTTGTGTATCGATGCCTGCGATACGGTGATGCACAAAATGGGTTATGCCAGCGGTCTGATTCGCTTCTCCTCCGCCAATGATCCCAGTGGTAAACGCAATCTATTAAAGCTGCCAAAAATACAGTGGCTAATGGCGCTTTCACTGACAGCAACACTGGTTTTTGGCTATTCGCTACTGGCAAGAGAGTCATTAAGTATCGATGTTATTCGCGATCGCAGTGGCATTTTATATCAGCTCAGAGATGGCGGCATCGAAAATACTTACCAAGTAAAAATCAATAATAAAGGCGCTGAACTTGAATCTTTTCAGCTAGCAATCATCGCTAAAGCGCCTTTTATATTGCGCGGCAATAACAACATTTATGTGCAAAGAGGCAAGGTTGATACGCTGATGGTGAGTGTCTGGATAGCTTTGGAGGACATCAATGACTACCAGAGCGATATTCGTTTTGTGGTTAGATCATCTCACCAAACTGGTGAAAATGAGGCCCCTATAGCCGAGCAGCTATCGAGCTTTATTGCACCGGTAAATTAAACGAGTTCTTCACGATTTGTTTTGGGCCTTTCTCATCACAATAGGTGACAACTGACGGTATTTAGAGGGCGTCATGCCTTTATAGCTATGAAAATGACGATTGAAATTAGAGATATTACTGAAGCCTACATCAAAGCAAATATTGGTTATCGGGGCATCACTATTGACCAGTAAATCACAGGCACGGGTTATGCGTAAATTAATCACAAACTCAACAAACTTACGGCCCGTTGCGCGGCGAAAAAACTTAGAGAAGTAGGTAGGCTGCATGCCTAAATGCTCCGCCACTTCTTCAAGTTTAATGTCTTGCTGATAGTTTTCGAAGACAAAATTTACCGCCTGATTGACTCTAGCTTGCTTCTTATCATCCTTTTTTACCTGGTAACTATCACTTGATAGCAATTGATAATCGTCAGTCGCGACCAGTAACGCCATAATTTGCATAAAGACAGATAACCGCCCCAAACGACTGCTTTGAGGAATGCTGCCTAAAAGGTCAGCCACTTTTTGGATCACTGTTGAATCTAAAAATTCGACGCCACAACGAGATTTTTGTAACAGATCATCAACCGCTTTCATTTCAGGGATGACGGCACTGGCAGAATCAATCCATTGATCCGTAAAGGTAATTAACTTATCTCTGTCCAAGTAGCTTTCATTATCAGTGGTTTCTGTAATCCAGTTATGCGGCAAATTAGGCCCCGTTAGGATCAAGCTATTAGGGTAAAAGTTACCAATATAATCACCGATAAACACCTTTCCTGAACTCTGCGTAATAAGGTGTAACTCATACTCTTGGTGGTAGTGCCAACAGACTAGCGGGTGCGGGTAGCCATGTTGACGATAGACAAAAGAATGCTGCTGTTGCGGGCTAATCAACTCAAAAGAAGGTTTTCTCTGTCGCTCGGTATTATTGTTATGCATTATTATTGCCCTTCTTTTATAACAGCCAATTGCGTGGATATCTTAGTATTTAATAGAGAGACCGCAGCATAGCGCCGAGAACGAAGATAATACAAGGCAAAACGGCGAAATAGCAGACTCTGTCAACGCGGATGAGCGTGGATATCTTGTATCAGCCACTGCGTAAAAGCTTTGATACTTTGCTGCCCTTGCATATCTTGTCCACAGGCGATCCCCCATTCACCAAAGTGACTGACTTGGTGTGCAGAGGGAACCATCAACCTACCAGCAGCTAAGTCTCTGTCGAAAAAAGGGCCATTTACCAGTGCGATTCCCTCGCCATCCATAGCCATTTCAACGGCCATCGCGGTACTATCTGTACTGATATTGTGAGCCACTTGAATATCTTCTAAGCCCGCTGCATTAAACCAATCAGACCAGTGCCAAAGCTCTGATGTCACCGTTATTAGCGGGTATTTTTGCAATTGCTCGGGCGTTAAAACCCGATCAGCTAATAAAAATTTAGCAGCGCATACAGGGAATAACGTCGGCTTAAATAAAGGTGTCCAGTGAATATTAGACGGGATTTTATCACGGCAAAAAATGATTGCTAGATCAGCACTACCCTCATCAAAACCTTGTTGGTGAATGGTGGATATCAGCTGTAGCGCTAACTGCGGATAAAGAGTGCGAAAGCGAGATAAGCGCTGTGCTAACCAGCGAATTGAGATAGAGACATAACTCTGCACTTTCAACTGATCGGGACTGGCGCTGCGACGGATGACTTCACTGGCACTGATCAACAGCTCCAGGGCTTCACGCACCATTGGGTAGTACCGCTTCCCAGCATTGGTTAAGGTTAATTGACGATGCCTGCGATCAAACAACTTCACCTTCAGGTCTTCTTCAAGCGATTGTATTTGATGACTAATTGCAGGATGGGTGAGATTTAACTCTGCAGCGGCTTTACGAAAACTAAGTAAGCGCGCCGTACTCTCAAAGCCTCGCAGCGATTTTAGCGGCGGCAGTTTTTTACTGAATAACGGCTCAATCACCTTTTATGCCCCTTGAAAGGTCAATATATTTAGCGAACTACTGGAAAGAAAAGTTACCATTTGTAAAAAAAATGTCAATTGTTTGATCCTGAATATTAAGTAAAAATCAGTGTTAACTATTTAATATATATTATCGAAAAAGCCTATTAGCTTGTAGAGCCTTCATTGGTGAGGCGGAGTATTACTGGATACGTTAGCGACAGCCTCCAAGGGATGAGGAATCAATTCATGCTCAATGAGACAGCGTTTAATTTATCTATATTGTGGCTTTTCTCTGGTAACACTTTTAACCATAGCGTACTCGCCTGTCTCTAGTGGGCGAAAATAATACGGAACACTTTATGACTAGTACTAAAAATCTTCCCAGCAAAGCGCAAGTAGTGATCATTGGCGGTGGTATTATCGGCTGTTCCATTGCCTATCATCTGGCTAAACGCGGCATTAGTGATGTAGTAGTACTAGAACGGAAACAGCTCACTTGTGGCACCACTTGGCATGCAGCTGGGCTGGTAAGCATGTTGTGGCCAACGCCTTTTCTTACCCAGTTAGCAAAATACAGCCATGAGTTATACGCCTCGCTGGAAGAGGAGACTGGCCAGGCAACGGGTTATCGGCAGATAGGTAGCCTATCTATTGCACGTACTGCTGAGCGATTAGAAGAGTTGCAACGCACTTCCTCGATGGCCAGCGTATTTGGCGTGGAGTCAGAAATGATCGACAATCAACGTTTGCAAACTTTATATCCAGGCATCAATACAAAGGGTATTCTCGGCGCGTTATACATCGAAAAAGACGGTCAAACAAACCCCATCGATACGACTATAGCCCTGGCAAAAGGGGCAAAAATGTACGGTGCTAGAATTCTTGAAAACATCATAGTAGCAGAAATTCTCACTGAAGATGGCGCAGCTGTCGGGGTAAAAACCGCACAGGGAACCATTTTGGCAGACAAAGTAGTCTTAGCTGGCGGACTCTGGTCTCGTGAAATAGCCGCCAAAATTGGCGTCCACTTACCACTCTACGCCTGTGAGCACTATTATGTGGTCACCGACCATATACAAAATCTGACCAAGCGACCGGTGTTGCGCGATTTTGATAAAGGCATCTACTTTAAAGAGGACGCCGGCAACATGCTGGTCGGCTGGTTTGAACACAATGCGCGAGGCTGCCCGATGAGCCGTATACCCGAGGATTTCTGTTTTGATGAATTCCCCTGTGACATGGATCACATCGAAGAGCACTTAATTAACAGTTTAGAAACCTTTCCCACCCTAGAAACCGCCGGAATTCGCACCTTTTTCAATGGCCCTGAAAGCTTCACCCCAGATAACCTCCACCTACTGGGACCAACCCCAGAGATAGATAACTTTTACGTTGCCTGCGGCCTAAATTCAAAAGGGATTGGCGCCGGCGGGGGCTTGGGGAAAGTAATGGCCGACTGGATTATTGATGGTCACCCCTCGGGAGATATATGGGAGTGTGATGTGCGCCGCCATCACGGGGTGCAACGTACACAAGCGTATATAGAAGCACGCATCCCTGAAGCTTTAGGCCATACTTATGCAATGCACTGGCCTTTTTATCAATACAAAACGGCCCGTAATTGTATTAAATCCCCCATCCATGAACTACTAAAAAGCCAAGGGGCCTGCTACGGTGAAGTAGCAGGATACGAGCGACCTAACTGGTTTGCGCGAGGGGGTGCCAAGGCTGAATACAACTATAGTTACCAGCGCCAGAATTGGTTTGAATTTCATGCTTTAGAGCACATGGCTGTACGTGAAAACGTCGGCATCTACGACATATCTTCGTTTGGAAAATTTGAAGTTTCTGGCCCTGATGCACTCGCGGCTCTTCAGTGGATCTGCGCCGGTGATATCTCAGCGGCCCCTGGGGCAGTTACCTATACACAGTGGTTGAACAATCGCGGGGGCATAGAAGCCGATGTCAGTGTCTCTAGAACAGGCCAGGAGAGTTTCTTAATCACCACCGGTGTAGGTTCTGTGACTCGTGACTGGTGGCACCTGAAAAAAAATCTAAAGGGAGATGTACAGCTGCGAGATGTCAGTGCCGACTACAGCTGTTTTGCACTGCAGGGTCCTAACGCCCGCTCAGTATTACAAAAACTTGTAGAGATAGAGTTAGAGTTAGAGTTAGCAGCAAAAGAATTCTTATTTGCTACGGGTTGCCATGCGCTAATATCCGGTATTAAGGTTTGGTTGCAAAGGCTCTCATACGTGGGTGAATTGGGCTGGGAGATTTTTGTTCCTACTCAATATAGTGTCGAGGTATTTAAATTAATCCAACGCGCAGGCGCTGAATTTGATCTTTGTAATGTCGGTCTACACGCAGTTAACAGCTTGCGTTTAGAAAAGGGCTTTCGCCACTGGGGTCATGACATTGGCGAACAAGACAATCTATTACAGGCCGGTTTAGGCTTTGCAGCCAAACCTAATGCCAGTGACTTTTTGGGGCGCGAAGCCTTCCTTCAAGCAAAAGCTAGCGGCATACCCACACGCCGATTAGTGCAATTTAAGCTCTGCGACCCAGAGCCTCTTTTATATCACAATGAGCCTATCGTGATGGACAATAAAATCGTCGGCTACTTAACCTCTGGTATGTACGGTCACGCTGTAGGTGGGGCACTGGGGATGGGGTATGTTGATGTACCGGAGCTGACAGTGGAAAATCTTAGCCAAGCAAACTTTGAAATAGAAGTGGCTAAAGTACGTTTTGAGGCGCAGGCATCACTGAAAGCTTTTTATGATCCTTCAAATAGTAGAATGAGAAGCTAACAAACCCCTAGCCTCAATATTACTCCCAATATTCAGGCTAGCTTTATCTACTCAGCGCTCACATTTTGGTAAAGACATATTTCTTTCATGTTGCCTCTTTTAGCGATCGTCTTACACTCCTGAGAATTGGCTATGAGTGCATAGCAGCATAATAATTATAATTGTTTTCAATAAGCTTCTCGGCCCTTGAGTTCACTATAATCGCTCATTATCCATTTTTTATAGCCATCTCGAGATTTTAAGGTCTCGTACCACTGAGCAACGTTGAAAGGAAGCTCAACCGTTAGCCCTTGAGAAATTAAACGGTAAATAACCGAACCAACACAAATGTCACCCAGTGTTATAGATTGACCGGTCAGATACTCAGACTTACTCAATACTTCATTCAAGGTATTCAAACATTCTAAGCATGTTTTAAGTTCATAATTTACCTTAGCCATATCCCTTTTGCTGGTCGGTGTTCTGTAATATCCCCAAAAAGTCCCCATAAATGCAGGTTGAAATATAAGGTGCGACCAATCCATCCAACGCTCATACAGTGAACGCTCATATGCATTATCTGTATACCATTGACTACCGCCATAGCTCGCCGCTAGATAACGTAAAATGGTATGAGATTCCCAAATAATCTTATCGCCATCAACCAGTAACGGCACTTTTTTCATAGGATTCAATCTAGCAAACTCCCCGGTATCTAGACCACCGAATCGCCCACCTAATTCAATGTGTTCATAGGAGATATCCAATTCATCAAGAAACCAAAGCACCTTTTGCACATTGAATGATGTAGCTCTACCGTAAATTTTCAACACACTCTCCTTTTTAATCTTCATTTAAAATTACAGAATTCCGATTACCTGATACCTTACTTTCTACTTATCCAATGTTCAACTTCACAGCACATAACACTAGTTTACAAGCTTCTAGCTCATCACTTAAAACTCATACATCCCCTGCTCAACTCGACACCTTTTTCTCATTAATCTCCCCATAAATATAAATTTTATAGGTGCAATTAGTTTTTTTATACTTTATAGTAATAATATAACTAATATTATTAGTCGGATAATAAAAATAATATATGGAAGCGCCATTGAGCACTTTCGGAGAGATTACAGTGACCATTGTAAAGAGCAGTCGCACTAGTTGGACCGGCTTGTTGTTCGTCCTGCCATTTTTGATCGTATTTATAGCAATGATCGTTATTCCGCTGATCTGGGGAATATACTTAAGCCTGCACAAGGTGGATTTATTTGGACCTGGCCGGTTTATTGGGCTAGAGAATTATGTGCGATTATTTTCTAACAAAATATTTTTACAAACCGTCATTAATACTTTTTATTTTGTGTTGCTAACGGTTCCCGCACTCACCCTTATCGGCATGGGATTAGCACTGGCGCTCAACAAAGAATCCCCTGTACAAAATATAGTGCGCGGTATTTTCTTCTCCTCAACGGTACTGTCAGTCACAGTAGTCACTTTGATTTGGCGCATTATTTTCATCCCCAATGACGGTTTAATGTCTAACATATTTACGGCAATGGACTGGCAGCCGATCGCATTTTTATCCGACCCAAACTGGTCGCTAATCTCAGTGGCAATAGCCACTATTTGGTGGTGCATTGGTTTGCCAATGATGTTATTTGTCGCCGCTTTGCAGCAGATCCCCAGCGACTTATATGAAGCTGCCGCCATTGATGGCGCACGCAAATGGCAGCGTTTTTATTACATCACCCTGCCCTCAATCACCCGCACCATTATCTTGGTCATCATTATAGAAATAGTGATGCAGTTCCAGCTATTTGGCCAAGCATTATTAATGACTCAAGGTGGGCCCAATAACAGTTCGCGCTCGATTGTTATGTTTATTTACGACGCGGGTTTTAGGCGTTGGGATGTAGGCACAGCAGCTGCGGCATCACAGATCTTATTCTTACTTATTCTAGTTGCAGCCATGGCGCAGTTTTTTGTATCACGTAAAAAGGGAGCCTCTCAATGAGCCATTTAAACCAAGCGTCGGCTAGTGAGGTCTGTGTGAGGAGCCCAGAAAAATCTATCTCGTGGCTACAAAATTTCGGTATGTGGCTGGCAAATAACAAGCTGTTACTGGTTCTAATTGCTTGCTCGTTACTAATGTTAGCGCCTTTCTTGTGGACGGTAGGTTTAAGTTTAAAGTCAAACCAAGAGCTAATGTTAGGGGCTAGCGCGGTGTTTCACTTCCCTTATACCTTAAATAACTATGCCGATATATTTCAGAACTCTCAGGTATTTCGCTGGTTAGCCAACAGTTTGATTGTATCCATAGGCATGACGTTTTGGGTGTTAATACTCTCCTCTCTAGCAGGCTACGCCTTCGCCAGATTGGAGTTTCCTTTTAAAAAAATTATCTTTGTTATCATCTTGATGGGTTTAGCAGTACCTGAGCAAGCAGTGATTATGGCGCGTCATCAGATTTTTAGCGCTTTAGAGATGCACAATAGCTATGTTGGCTTAATTTTACCGGGGCTATCCGCACCTTTTGGGGTGTTTTTGATGACCCAGTTTTTCAAGGCGATTCCGCCTGAATTAGATGAAGCGGCCACCTTAGACAACGCCAATAAATTTCAAATCTTTTGGTACGTTCTGCTCCCTCTAACACTACCAGCACAGGCAACCTTAGGAATTTTGACCTTTTTAACCTCCTGGAATGATTATTTTTGGCCGCTGATTTCAGCAACCGAGCAAGAGATGTATACCTTGACCATTGGTATTGCCTCTTCCCAGCAAAACTTTGCGCAAAGTGAGGGGTTGGGGTTCCTGGCATCCCAGGCTATTTTTTCAGCGCTCCCGATTATCTTAGTTTATATCTTTTTCCAAAAACACATTGTCACAGCCGTTGCCGGTGGTGGCGTGAAATAAGCAATCCCCAATTTGGGGCAGGCACAAAGTACCACAACTGCATTTAAAGCATTCATAAATAAAATAAAGAGGTGTTAAAAATGAATAGAAAACATAGTTTAATTGCTCTCGCTATCATGTCTTGTTTAACAGCAGCGCCAGCAATAGCTGACACACAACTGCATTTACAACGTTTTTTTGGCGCTTGTGAAGCTAAGTACGGCACCAATAAGGATGTCAGTAAAGCTGAGGGGGAATGCGGAATTATGACCTCTCTAATCAACCAATTTGAAGCTAAAAACCCGGACATTGAGATCAAAGTCACCACCGTAGAGTGGCCTGGCTACGATCAATTAACCGCGCAAATGGCCAGTCGCACACCCCCTGATTTAGTCACTATGCACAACTCTGTGATCTCTGATTACCAATCTCGCCAGCTGATTTTACCAATAGACTCACTGCTAAAAAAAGCAGACATAGCATTAGATGAATTCACCTCAACGGCCTTAAATGGCGTCAAGCGTGAAGGCGAGGTGTTTGGTTTACCGATTGATACTTGGACCATGCTCTACCATGTAAATACTAAATTAATGGCACAGGCTGAGTTAATTAATGCTGATGGATCGCCGACGCTACCATCGTCACCTGAAGAAATGCTGAGCATGGCGCGCCAGTTTAAAGAAAAAACCGGCAAGCCCTATTTGATTCAGATTCTCTCCAATGAGACCGCCGCTTATACCAGATTGATGTATACCTACCTGTTACAGCAAGACAGCAACTTCTTTGCCGATGCATCCCACATCTCGTTACAGACCAAAGAAGCGCGCAATATTTTAAGTCACTTTAAAGCGATCTACGATGAAGATTTGACCACTAAAAACATGGATTATCCCGCGTCGGTCTCGGCATTCTCCAATGCACAAGGCGGGATTCTTCTCAATGGCAACTGGCTGCTAGGCACTTATACTGCAGAATCAAACAAAGCCACTAGTGCCATTTACAATGCCTATAAAGCGATGCCTTACCCTAAGCTTTATGACAATGATGCGCTGTATGTGGATGGCCATTCATGGGTGATGCCCAATAAAAAACGCAGTGATGATAAGTTGGCGGCTACCGCTAAATTCTTTAAATTCATGGCGGATAACGATTTTGAATGGTCACGTACCGGTCACTTGCCCAGCATGAAAAATGTATTGAGCAACCCTGACTTTACCTCTTTGCCGCACCGCACTGAGTTAATGAGTGTCACCACCCGCGGACAGGGCTTGCCCGGTGGCGTTAAACGTCAATTTGCCGTACAAGATATCATTGGGGAAGAGATCGCCTCTGCAATCACCGGTGTAAAAACTATCGATGCGGCACTCAAAGATGCGGAAGAACGCGTCAATGATCTGCTTGGTAATCTGTAAATAATAACTTGATGCCCTCATCGACACCAAAATGGGTGTCGTTGAGGTAGAGGATTTATGCGTAAAAAAAATGTAACTATGTTAGATATCGCCACTGCAGTGGGTGTATCCCAACCGACAGTGTCAGTCATTTTAAATGAATCTAAGAGCATTAAAGTCTCTGAGGAAACCCGCCAGCGAGTTTTTGATAAAGCACGCGAGATGGGTTATAAATTTCGCAATGTAGATCATAGTTCCAAACATCAGCGTATTGCATTGGTTATCAACAGTTTAAACATGCACGACCCTTTTATTAATGCCATTTCAGCCGCCAAGATTTACGCATGGGAAAGAGATGCACTGCTTTGTGTCTTTGATTATGAAGACAACGAGCAGCTCAAGCAGGCTTATTTTGAAGAGATACAACGCAGTCAATATTGCGGTGTAATATTTGCAGCCAACACCCCGAGCGAAATTGACATCAGCGAATTATGCACAGCGCCTAAACGTGTATTACTGAATTGTTATGATCCCAACTCTGATCAAATTCATGCGTTATTGCCCGCCGACTCACTCGGCAGCTATCGCGCCTGTGAGCACTTAATTAAAGCCGGTTATAAAAACATCGCCATGATTAGCGGTGAACCTTGGTCAATGTCATCGATCAATCGTGTTAAAGGCTTTCGCCAAGCACTGGCTAACCACGACCTATTTATTGATGATGACGCCATCGTCGCCGGTAACTGGTCAGTGAAGCAAGCCTTTAAAGCGACCCAAACTCTACTGAGCCGGTCTAAAAGACCCGATGCTATTTTCTGTGCCAGTGATTTGATGGCAATTGGCATCTATCAAGCACTCGCTGATCAAGGCCTTCGCATCCCTGAAGACATCGCAGTGCTCAGTTACGATAACCAGTTACTCGCCAGTGAACTCACCCCTGCACTATCAAGTGTCGATCTCCCCTACGATGAAATGGGGCGATTATCCGTGGAGATGATACTGGACAAAATTCCCGCAGAAATCCCCCTAACCAGAGTGGAGGGAGAGTTGTTTTTACGTGATTCAACCCTCTCTATCAAGGCCCAAGCGCTCTGATCAATTGCTAACACTAACCAAAAGATACTGGAATTATGAATATTAAAAATCCGCTCATAGAGTGTCGAGCTGATCCACAGGCGTTTTTACACAGCGATGGCTACTATTACTTTACCGCTTCAGTTCCTGAATATGACCGCATTGAAATTCGCCGATCTCAGTCTATCCAAGGTTTAGCACAACCTGAGCGTGTGACAACCGTTTGGCATAAACCCGATAGCGGCCCCTATAGCGAATTAATCTGGGCACCTGAAATACATTTTGTAGACGGCAAATGGGTGATCTATTTTGCAGCGGCACCCAATCGCGAGATTAAAGATGGCGCCTTTCAACACCGTATGTACGCACTCACTTGTAGCGCAAGTAACCCTATGGAATCACCTTGGCAGTTTTCAGGCCAAATTGATTCGGGCATAGATAGCTTTTGCCTAGATGCCACCGTTTTTAAACACAACCGTATCTGGTATTACCTCTGGGCACAAAAAAGCCCTACTGAAGCCGGTAATTCTTGTTTGTATATCGCATCAATGAGCGACTGCGTCACACTGTCATCAGCGCCGATAATGATCTCGAAACCAGAATTTGACTGGGAGACACAAGGCTTTCTGGTGAATGAAGGACCGGCGGTCATCAAACATAACGGCAAAATTTTTGTCTCCTATTCGGCCAGTGCCACCGATGAGCGCTACTGCATGGGACTCTTATCCATCGATACCAAAGCAGATCTACTCGATGCTAAGCAATGGCAGAAGTCACCAAGCTCGGTCTTTAGCAGTGATAGCGAACAACAAGTATTTGGTCCAGGTCATAACAGTTTCACCACCAGCATTGATGGCAGTACCGACTATATTATTTATCACGCGCGCAATTACACAGGCATCCAAGGCGATCCACTGTGGGATCCAAACCGCCACACTTGCGTACAAAAGCTTAACTGGGACGATCAGGGCATGCCAATTTTCGGTTCTCCACTGGCTAGCTTTAAAGCATAAAGAGGACATCATTTAAGTCTGATTGCAGCTATCTCTAGCTAATTGCCCATAGAGCATCATTAACATTCATCCATAAAAATAATAGGAGCTCCAATGTCAGGCGTGTTGCTAAAAAATATAACTAAAAAATACGATAATCTGCAGGTCATACACGGCGTTGATCTAGAAATTAAACAAGGTGAGTTTTGTGTCTTTGTCGGTCCCTCCGGTTGTGGTAAATCAACCTTATTACGCATGATTGCCGGCTTAGAAGAAACCACCAGCGGCAGCATGTACATTGGTGAACGTGAGGTAACCACCACCGCTCCCGCTGAGCGTGGGATCTCCATGGTCTTTCAAACCTACGCGCTATATCCACATATGAGCGTTGAGCAGAACATGGGCTTTGGTTTAAAAATGAACAAGGTAGGTAAAGCGGAAATTAAACGTAAAGTCAGTGAAGCGTCAAAAATTCTCAAACTCGATGATTATCTACAGCGAAAACCCAAAGCGCTATCCGGTGGCCAACGACAGCGCGTCGCCATCGGTAGGGCGATAGTACGCGGCCCAGAAGTATTTTTGTTTGATGAGCCCCTGTCCAATTTAGATGCGGAATTAAGGGTAGAGATGCGCGTAGAGATCTCACGTCTTCACCATGAAATTGGCGCTACCATGATCTACGTTACACACGATCAAGTAGAAGCCATGACCCTCGCGGATAAAATAGTGGTACTACGCGAGGGGAGAATAGAGCAAGTGGGTGCCCCTCTTGAGCTCTATAATAATCCTGACAACAAATTTGTAGCGGGGTTTATCGGCTCCCCAGGCATGAACTTTCTAGCAGGCTATGTTGAAAACGGTGCTGTTTGTATTCCTGCGCTCAATGATAAAGTGATTGTACCAGTCGTTGATTTACCAGCAGGCACCAGCAAAGTGCTGCTGGGGATAAGACCGCAAGACCTGCAAATTCATCCCAATACAGGTTCGTTAAAAGTTGATGTTACTGAAGAGTTAGGTGGGCTCTCTTATATATACCTAAAAACCCCAACTGGTGAGCGCATCGTTGCAGAGCATCGTGATAAAAATCGAATGACACATGGCACTAATGTGCAAGTGAGCTTTGATAACAATAAAGTCATGTTATTTGATGATGAAACACAGCAGCGAATTCGCTAGTGCCTTTTACCTATTAAAAAGACCTATTAATAAGTAGATACCCTGGGCCTGCTAGCAATGAGAGCAATTTCCTTAAGTTGACTAACAACTTTTCTGGTTGCATTTAACACTTAAAATGCTGGCCCTTATTCTTTCAATATATTCCTTAACAACATCTAGTCACGCTAGCAATAAAGTGGCCCCTGTGGCGTTAGCCAGCATTGAGCGATAATGTACTGACAGTCAGCTCATGAGTGCACTGTCACTTGTTAATGTACTGCTATTGCCGAACGCTACCCTTTGCTAACGCCACAACAAGCATTGGAATTATTCGTATTTTCCCCCATTGAATAGCGCACTATCCAAAATCGTTGCCAATAAAACGCCCGCTAAATGACTATTACACGCTTAGCAACAAATACTTATTTGCATATAACTTTCAATAGGTTATCTATTATTTATTCATTTATCATAAAAATAATTAGCGGTTATTCATGTCCTTATTTGATCCATATTGTAGCGAAGAGACACGAGAGCGGCGCAATATGACAGAGCTACATCTATCATTAATACTTAGTACACTGAGAATATGATTGAATAATAGATAAAATAAGTAACGTATTAAACAACCAATTCAGATTCCATTTGAGATATATCCGCCAGAATCACCTCAAATCATTAGCCATTTTATGCTATTAATAAATATATATAATGAGAGTCCACGATATTTTATATGATATTAAATAAGCTGCTACCATTATTTATAGGATTATCGCTGCTGTTAGCAGGGGTATATTGTCAGGCGGCCCCGCAAAAAAAGGTAACTTTAGCGACAGTAGAATTTGCGCCTTATATTGGTGAACAACTGCCTAACTATGGTTACGTTCATGAGTTAGTGACTGCTGTTTATAAACGCATAGGATATGACGTTCAGATTAAATTTTACCCGTTAGCCAGGGCAAAACATTTAGCATCACGTGGCGTTGTAGATGGTTATATGCCTGGTCATATTGAAGAGAAACAACAACACAATTTCACTTTATCTGCCCCTTTTCCCGGCGATCATATTGTATTTTTGAAAAAGAAAAAATTAGTCATACCCAATATTTCAGCCTATGCAAAAGACACCCGTGCGCTTCTTCGATCTTTATCAATTTATCAGTTTGGGGTAGTAAGAGGCACTTTAATTTCTCCAATATTTGACCAAGCTCAGTATTTGAAAAAACAATACGTTACTAATAACTTGCAAAATTTGGATAAACTACATAAAAACCGTATCGATTTTGTGATTGGCGATAAATATTCCCTGGCAGATACTATGATCGCTAAGCGACCGCACTTAATCGGCACGTTAGAATTTCTGTCCGCACCGTTTTTTAGTCACCCATTCCATATTGCATTCTCAACAAAAACTGAAAATTATAAACAGCTCAAAGAGGACTTTAATTTAGGATTACAGTTGTTTATTGCTGATGGTAGTTTAGACAAACTATTAGAAAAGCATGGTTTATTCCCCACAAAAGACAACTCGACAAACCCGATAATACTGACCATTGGCACTGTCAATAATAAAGACATGTTAATCATGCAAGAACTCGCTAGTGAGTTTGAGAAGAGTCATCCACAAATTAAACTTCAATGGCGTACTTTAACTGAAACCACACTGCGAAAGCGTTTGTTAAGCGATTTTGCTATCTCTGACGGCCAATTTGACATCATGACCATAGGCTCTTATGAGACTCCTCTTTGGGCGCAGCGCGGGTGGCTTACACCCTTGGAAAACTTACCCGAGCAATATGATAAGAACGATTTACTGACCACCGTTCGCAATGCACTTTCCTATCATCACCAACTGTATGCGCTGCCCTTTTATGCAGAAAGTTCTATGCTGTTTTATCGCAAAGACCTATTTGATAGGCACAATTTATCGATGCCTGTGCAGCCAACCTATGAAGACATTATCAGGTTTTCTGCCATTATCCACGCTCCCGATAAAGGCCTTTACGGTATTTGCATTCGAGGTAAAGCCGGATGGGGAGAAAACATCGCGGTTTTAACCTCAATTATTGAAGCATATGCTGGGCGCTGGTTCAGCCCAAAATGGCAGCCAATGATGGATCGCTCACCCTGGCAACAAGCGTTAGCCACTTACATCAAACTCATTACAAGATATGGCCCGCCCAACGCACATTTAAATGGTTTTAATGAAAATCTAGCACTATTCTCAAAGGGCCACTGTGGCATTTGGATAGATGCTACCGTTGCCGCCGGTTTATTATTTGATGCTAAGCAGTCAAAAGTATACGATAAAATAGCGTATACCTCGGCTCCCATCGCTAAAACGGCAGAGGGGTCGCATTGGTTATGGGCATGGGCCCTAGCGATCCCCAGCTCATCAAAACATAAAAAAGAAGCGCTACAATTCATCACATGGGCAACTTCAAAAAGTTATATCGAAAAAGTTGCGAAAACAAAAGGCTGGATAGCAGTACCTCCTGGCACTCGAAAATCGACCTATAAACACCATGACTATTTAAATGCCGCCCCTTTCGCGCAGTTTGTCATCGATAGTATACGTAGTGGGAAACCACTAGGGTCGATCGAAAAAACTGCCCTTTATGGTCAAAAATTATACGAGAGCATCCCGCAGTTTCAATCGATAGGTGATTACGTAGGCGCGTTATTGGTCAAAGTTATTCAAGGAAAAATAAGCGAGCAGCAAGCACTAAAGATGTCACAGCGCTTCGCTGAAAAAATAATGGAAAGTTCCGGACATTATAAAAAAGAGCAATAATGTATCTGCTAATAATTTTAGAATTCACCGCCATTAAAGATCACGCAGTAATCAAATTTGAAGGCTCATAGAAAACATTCAGAGGCCTATTGAACGAAGCTTTTACTTTTTTCGGCTCCCCCCACCTATAGACTTCCCCGTGATATTGCGGCACTATCTATCCATAAGTCAGGATGTTGGTTTTAACCCAACAGCTGCATCCCTTCGTATAACCCTAATGATATGGATTGGGGGTTTCTACCAGGAACCAATAATTCCTGATTACGAAGAGTTTAACGCCTCCGGCGTTTTTCTCTTTGTATCGTCAAAATTTTGTGATTAGAAAAGCGCTCAAGTAAATTAATTTGATAGAGACCTCGGCATAACGTATACGAGCGATGGTAAGACAAGGCGAAAAGCGACGAAATAGCGGAGCTTACTGGTGTAAGTGAGCATGCTGAGTCGATTTTTAACACCGTATTATCGAGCGTAGTAGTTATGCAGTAGTCTCAGAGATTTTGTCTATGAAAAATTTTATTAGCTTGTTACCAAAAGTCGAACTGCACCTTCATATCGAGGGCACGTTAGAGCCAGAACTGATGCTGCAACTTGCGCAGCGCAACAACATTGATATCCCGTTTAACAGTATAGAAGAAGTCAAAAACGCCTATAATTTTAGTAATCTACAGTCGTTTTTAGATATTTATTATCAGGGAGCGAATGTCCTTATCCACCAGCAAGACTTCTTTGATTTAACTTGGGCGTATCTACTGCGCTGTAAGCAGGACAATGTCTTGCACACCGAGATATTTTTTGACCCGCAGACCCATACTGCCCGCGGCATCTCTTTTGACACTGTGATCAATGGAATTCACCGCGCGCTTGAACAAGCCAAAGTAGAGCTGGGGATTAGCAGCCAACTAATCATGTGCTTTTTACGCCATTTGGATGAGCAATCAGCCTTTGAAACCTTAGCTCAAGCACAGCCGCACCAAGATAAAATCATTGCTGTGGGCTTAGATTCAAGTGAGTTAGGCAACCCCGCAGGCAAGTTTGAACGAGTCTTTAAACAAGCTATCAGCCAAGGATTTTTAACGGTAGCACACGCCGGAGAAGAAGGGCCTGCTAGCAGCATTCATGAGGCACTGGAGTTACTGCAGATATCACGTATCGATCATGGGGTACGCTGTGTTGATGACCCAGAGCTAGTAGAGCAATTAATCAAAGCCCGCACACCCCTTACTGTTTGCCCGCTATCGAACCTTAAACTCAAAGTTTTTGCCCAGATGGAGCAGCACAACATTGTTGAACTATTGCGCAAAGGATTATGTGTCACCATTAACTCTGATGATCCCTCCTACTTCGGTGGCTACATGACCGACAACTTCTTAGCGGTGACTAACGCCCACGAAGTCAGCAAAGCAGAGGCGGCACAATTCACTTTTAACGCCATTGAAGCAAGCTTCATTTCTGACAGCGAAAAAGAGCGATTGAACACTGCAACCCAAAATTACTTGCAGCTGCATCAGTGATTTTTAGTCGTTAGTCGTTAGTCGTTAGTCGTTAGTCGTTAGTCGTTAGTCGTTAGTCGTTAGTAACAGATTAATTTTTAACACCAACCCTGACAACATATTTACTTAGCGATTGGCTTTCGATTGTCCTTTCTTAAATCTTTCCTCCGTGTTCTCGGTGCCCTCTGTGGTGAAAAAAATCTTTAAAAGATTATCTACCACCGAGGGCACAGAGGCGCTTCGCTACACAGAGAAAGCCTGAGGTATTTTAGCTTTTAGCTTTTAGCTTGTCCCTAATCTCATCGGCGGAGAAGAAGTTAATCATCTTTTCCAAATTCAGAGCCTGTTCGCCCAATTGATCACTGGCCTTTGAGGCATGTTCCACGATGGCGGAATTCTCAATCGCTATCTGATCCATTTGGTTTATTGATTTATTGATTTGACTCACACTCTCGAACTGCTCTGCATTCAAACTGGCTATTTCTTCTACGAATCCAGCCGCTTCGTTAATGCTGGAGAGTATATCGGCAAGCTTTTCGCCCGAGTCAAGCGCTAGCCTCATACCCTCTTTGACATTTTCATTACTAATTTTAATCGAAGCCGTTATCTCTTTTGCCGACTTGGCACTGATAGTGGCTAACGCTCTCACTTCGCTGGCGACTACATTAAACCCTCTGCCCTCCTCCCCGACCCTCGCAGCCTCCACGGCAGCATTTAACGCTAATAGATTAATTTGAAAAGCAATTGAATCTATGACACCTACCACCTCGGTAATTTTTTTACTCGAGCGTTCTATTTCAATCATCGCCTGTAATGTCGAATCGACCGCTTCACCTCCCTGTTTTGCAAACACCCGAGTATTTTGAAAAATATCGCTTGCCTGAACAGAAAATTTGGCACTCTCACTGACTTTTTCAGTTATTAATCCCATACTAAAGGCTGAATCTTGCAAGTTAGTGGATTGAAATTCCGTGCGTTTATTAAGGTCAAGGTTGGCAAGTGCTATTTTAGAAGCTCCCGCTTTCACTAACCGTGCGGATTGTTGAATCTGCTTGACGACTTCATTTAACTTATCACTGGTCGCATTTACATTCAGTTTTAACTGGTTATATATACCTTGATAGTCAGTTTCTATTTTTTGTCCCAACTGACCATTGGCCATTGCCTCTATCACCCGTAAAGTCTCTTTGGTTACTTGCTCCGACACTGAGACTAAGCTATTTACGCTCTCTGATAAATGTGCAAAATAACCACTTTTTCCAGCCATATTGATACGCTGGGAGAGATCTCCCGCCAACGCACTGTCAACGACACTTTGAACCTCTTTTTCGGTGGACAACTCTACAGTACGATCTTTCCATTCGATAACCGTCCCAAGACGTTTAGACTCATTGTTTAACACTGGATTGGCTATCAAAGTCAAAGAGATGCCTTGAATAGAGATTTCCTCTGTCATTGTCGATATAGACTTAATCAGCTTTTCTGCCGTACTGGACTCGTGCGGTATTAACTCTAATAGTGTTAAATTCCCGACTACTTGATCAGGATTAAAATTCTTATTTTTAGTTTTAATTTGCAATTCAGCTGCTGCTAAAAACTTGTTCATTGCCACATTGCAATAAACAATTTTTCCCTCTATATCCACTACTAACATATTACTGCTGATGTGATCTAAGGCCTGTTTGATCCGCGTATTTTCGGCGAGCGCTCGCTTATCGGTTAACCTACGCAACTCCAAATTCTGCTGCATTTTAGCCAGAGAGCGTAATAAATTTCCCACTTCACATTGAGTGAGCGGGGTGATTTTATGATCCAAGATGCCCATAGAAACAGATTCGGCAATAGCTACCGCTTCATTTAAAGGCGCCGAAACACCCCGAGAAAATCTAATAGCCACTGCAATCACTAATACCACAGCAAGAGCCGCTAACCCTAAATTTAAAGCGATACTGGTATAGACAGAGCTGAGCGCTTCACTCTTCTCAATATCGGCAATAATCCCCCAATTCAACCCGCTAATAGATAGCTTTGCATAAGAGGAGATAACTTCTCTCGCTCGATAGTTAAGGGCAGATACACTGCCACTTTCACCCGCAAACAACCGTTTAGCCGACTGCGTATCAACCGCGGTTTTCAATACTGTATTGTCAGGATCAAACCTTGACTGGGAACGCATTAAACCTTCTTCCCCCACCAGATAGACTTCACCGGTGCTGCCCATCCCCTTAGTGTTATGCAGAATGTCATTCATTATCGATATCGGGACTTGAAAAGCTAAAACCCCGATTAATTTGATGCCATCATAAATTGGCGAGGCTATAAATGATGCAGGCTTGTCATATGATGGTAAATAGCGTTTAAAATCAATGACGACAGCTTGGTCGTCCGGTTGTAGTGAGAGTGCTTTTTTAAACACTAAGCTGAGGTTTGTCTGATGGTAGGGTCCGTCTTTCAAAGACGTCGCAAAATCAATTTCTTTGTAAACACTGTAAACAATTTTTCCATTCACCGGTTCAATCAAAAACATATCGTAAAAGTGAAACTTCTCGACATACCTTTTAAGCCTTAAATGATACTGCATATGAAATTTTGAATATTGGCTGCCATCTCTCGCATAGATTAAGTCATCTTTGCTTCCCAGCGCATATGGGTTGTTACTGATGTATAAATACTGCGCGACAATGCTGTTATCCTGCTGGGGAAGTAGCTCCTCTGTTCTAGGACTTTTTCCCGAATTTTCAATTTTGTAATGTTCCGCGAATTCTTGTTTATAATAGGATTCTAAGTCTTTTTTAATATCTATCTTTTTATTACCTGCGACAAATTCATTTAAAATAGTATGCTGCGCTAAAGAATCCATTGAAGAGCTAAAATCACGCATTGCCTCTAATACATTTTTACTCTCTGCAAGCACACCTACCTGGGTACTCATCAAGTCGAAATATTCTTCGATCTGCCCTGTCTTAGATATTCGCAAGTTATCCAGCAAGTCTATTTTTGCATGATAGAGCGTATTACTTGCCAGAATAATATTGAGCACGCTTACCAATAATAATGGCAGTAGACCTACCGTTAACATTACTATGACTAAACGTTTCGCCAAGACTAAATTATTAAAAGCATGTAACAGTTTCATATAATAGAATTACCTTGGAGTACAGATGAGAAAAGAAGGTGACATTGCGTTTGAATAATATTCGCCACAGCCTAACTATAGACAACAAAAGTGATTCACGCCGACTTGTACTTAAAATTCAAAAAAAAGCCGCTATTTCAGCGGTGAGCGGTGAGCGGTGAGCGGTGAGCGGTGAGCGGTGAGCGGTGAGCAAGAAGAGGATTTTAACCCCATCCTCTGTCAATACATTTATTTTAGCTCAATCTTTTAAATCTTACCTCTGTGTTCTCTGTGCCCTCTGTGGTGAAAAAAATCTTTTAAAGACTATTTACCACAGAGAGCACAGAGGCGCTTCGCTACACAGAGAAAACCTGAGACATTTTAGCTTTTAGCTTTTAGCTTTTAGCTTTTAGCTTTCTAGCTTTCTAGCTTTCTAGCTTTCTAGCTCATAGCTCACATCTTTCTAGCTCACAGTTAATCCCTTACTCCACATCCAGCCAAATAGTTTTCACTTGCGTATATTGGTCGTGAGCTTGTAGTGAGTTATCGCGACCACCGAAGCCCGATAGCTTAAAGCCGCCAAAAGGCGTGCTGATATCCCCTTCGCTATAGCAATTCACCGAGACGGTGCCTGCCTGTAATTTACGGGCATACTGGTGTGCCTTTTTGAGATTGGCGGTATATAAAGAGGCATGTAGTCCATAGCAGTTGTCGTTAGCCATCATCAATGCGTGCTCGTCAGATTCTGCCTCTAATATTGAGAAGACCGGGCCGAAGATTTCCTCCACTGCGATAATCATGTCTGGGGTGACATTGTCGAATAAGGTGGGTGCGATAAATAACCCATCGCCAATTGTGATAGATTCACCACCGATCAGTAGTGTTGCCCCCTGCTGTTTACCCAGTTCGATATAAGCCATGATCTTGTCATACTGTGCGCGGTTTATAATAGCCCCCAGCATGTGGTCTGGGTTCAGTGGGTCACCGGTCTTCCAATCTTGCATTTGCTGTAGGATTTTCTCGGTCAACTGCACTTTCAGATCTTTGTGGATGATAATGCGCGAGTTGGCGGTACAGTTCTGCCCCATATTCCACAGCGCCGCTGCGACTATATTCTCTGCCACTGAATCTAAATTTTCAGCATCGCAAAGCACTACGCTGGGGCTCTTGCCTCCGCATTCAAGGATGATGCGTTTCAAGTTGCTGCGCGCAGAATACTCGAGAAAGCGCCTGCCGGTGGCAGTGGAACCGGTGAAAGACACCACTTGCACATCTTCGTGCATCCCCAGTGGCTCACCCACATCTGGGCCAAAGCCTGGCAACACGCTGAAGACACCAGCGGGAATACCCGCCTCTATCGCCAGCTCTGCAATGCGCAGTGTTGTCATACTGGTTGATTCCGCAGGTTTAACGATCACTGAGTTACCTGCTGCCAATGCGGGGGCTAGCTTCCAAGCCACCATCATCAACGGGAAGTTCCAAGGTAATACACAAGCGACCACCCCCAGCGGCTCGCGCACTATCATGCCGATAGCGCCATTGCCTGAAGGCGAGAGCTGATCGTATAACTTATCAGTAGCCTCTGCGTGCCATTGGATGCAATGCACTGTCTCAGGGAGGTCTGTTTTCACACACTCGTGAATCGGCTTGCCCGCCTCTAACGTTTCCATCACCGCCAGTTCCAGCGCGTGTTGCTCAATCAGACTGGCTAATTTAGCAATCGCAGTTTTTCGCTCACTCGGATGCAATTGCGACCAGTCACCGCGCTCAAAAACCGCCTTGGCATTGGCGACCGCCAAATCTACATCCGCGGTATTACAAGCGGCGATATAAGCCAGCACTTCCCCGGTTGCAGGATTGATGCTGGGCATAGTGGCGCCATCAATAGCATCGACAAACTCGCCATTGATAAAGGCCTGAGTCGGTAATGTTAGTCCAGCCGCTATCGCTTTATATTCTGCAGTACTCAATAATTCAGACATAACGGCACCCTTAGTTAGACATCAATTTATCTAATTTAACCGCGGCTGTTTCGATCACACGGGTCACTTGTGCCGACATCTCGTCACTCAGTGCCATCATTGGCAAGCGCACTGGCCCACCGTCGATTCCCTGTAGCTTAGCGCCCAATTTTACACATTGCACAAATTTACCGCTCTGCTCTAGCAGCTCCATTACTGGCATCAGAATCGCCATAAACTGTTGACCTTTAACGAAGTCTTTATCGATCACACAAGTTTGGTAAAAAGCCACACAAGCCTTAGGGAAGATATTGGCGCAAGCGCAGACCCAGCTCTGGGCCCCCCAACTAAAAAACTCTAATACTTGATCTTCAGCACCGGCGCTAAGCTGAACTTGCGGGTAATTCAAGGTCAATTGATGGATGCGATTAACATCACCACTAGATTCTTTGATCGCCACAATATTTTTTCTATCGGCTACGGCATCCATAAAGCTAGTGCCCATTTCTACACCTGTGCGCCCCGGGTAGTTGTAGAGAATGATTGGCAGATCCGCCGCTTCATCAATACGAATCACATGTGCCGCCAGCTCCGACTCATCCGGCAATGAATAAGGAGGCGCTGCCACTAACATGGCATTCGCACCCGCAGCTTTCGCCGCTGCGGCATAAACATAGCTTTCGGTCGCCAACATGTCGTTTACGCCAGCGATCCAAGGCACTCGCTTGGCAATGTAATCATTGGCAAAATCAAATTGTGCCAGGCGCTCCTGTTTTGACAGGGCATAAAACTCACCGGTAGAACCACCGACAATCAAGCCGTGTACGCCACTGTTAATTTGTTTATCGATGACCCGCTTCCAAGCGCTGTAATCAATGCTGCCATCGGCTTTAAAAGAGGTAATTATGGGTGTGTAAATGCCTTGAAGTTTCATGGTTAGTCCTCAATTTCAGCGCCGAAGTTGAACCTACAGCGGCTGGTTTTTAATCCTGAAATACTCATGCGCTCGCTTCGATCACTATTCTTGATCAAGCTTCTAGGAGCCTGTCCGAGACCAGACTAATCTACTGCGACCAAGCCCATTTGGTTAAAATTAACGCCCATTATCGTTAAATAGCACGCTATTTGCCTAAAATGCCCGCTAATTTTTCCTCAAATAATCTTGCCCTCGCTACGATCGCAGTTCTCGGACAGCCTCCTAGAGTATCGAAGTGTCATTGAGGAAAACCATACTACATTGAATACAGTTTGTATACTAAGAGCGTTTTTCTAAATTATTGCTCATCAAAGCGCGCTGATAATACTTAAACTATGCACCTAACTCGCTTGTATGTGACATTTAGTCGACGCTCAGTTATCTTTAAGCAATCTTTTGCTGACTTAAGCATTATCAATAAACCAAATTTTCAGGATCCAACTTTTGAGCAAAAACACTGAAGCCACGCCAAAACGCACCCGTGGAGAGAGCGCAAATCGTATTTTTAAAGCATTGCGCGAAGAAATTTTATCGATGCAATTGGGCCCAGGACAGCCTTTAGATGAAGTGAGTTTGGCCGAGCGCTTTGGCGTTTCAAGATCTCCAGTGCGTGAGGCTTTAGTGCGCTTAGCCGCCCAAGGCTTGGTCAACACCTTGCCCAACAAAAGCACCATCATCGCGCCACTGAATATTGAAGAGTTCCCGCAATACATCGACGCATTAGACTTATTGCAACGCGCCACCCATCGCCTCGCAGCAACACTGCGCAACGATGCAGACTTAGCGGATATCGATTTGTGCCAGCAGCAGTTTACACAGGCTGTCAAAGAGGGTGATGTTGTAGCAATGATAGAGCGCAATCAGGCCTTTCACATGGCGATTGCCAACGCCTCACACAATAATTATTTAGCCAAGAGTTACGCTAGTTTATTAGATGAAGGGCGTCGTATCTTGAGGCTTTATTTTCGCTCCTACAATGATACTTTGCCCCCTGAGCTGGTCGTGGAGCACGATCGCATTATTGGCGCTATTCGCAATCAAGATGCAGATTTAGCAGAGAGCCTAGCGCACGAGCATAGCCAAGAAGTTAAAACTCGCTTTCTTGAATATATGGCGACTAGCCATACATCAGGCATAAAAGTTATCTAATTAGGAATTCTGAATTGTCGTATTCTTTAAGTTTTATTTTTAATGTCATTCTTCTTATATTGGCTATTTATCACTTTAGAAGAAAAGTAGTAAGCAATCAGCTGCATGGTAAATCTGCAAAGAATTGGTTTAGTGGTGTATATGCTGTGGTCGCGATACTTATATCTGCATTTGGTTATGAGTATGTTGCTCTAATTTATGAATTTTGTGGTGTCAGCATTTACCATGGTCCTGAAGGGATTGCCTATTTAACATCTGGCATTTTTAATATGATGATAGGATTTGCAGGCATCATTATTGGCCGAATTATAATTGGTTGGAACAGTGCTGAATTGTAAATACATAAAAATTAGGCATAGCGACAGTTCTTGTTCAATTATGGTACAAGGAGCCTTTCGGGCTTGAACGATCCCGACAGGCTCTTAATCCCCCCAACAATCACTAAGGCTATAACCTTGCTGATAGGGATCACTAGGGTCAATGCCGATCTGATGCATGCCGTGAATCCAAGCTCGCCCTGACACTTTAGGCAATACCGCTGGCTTCCCAGCTACCTCACTAAGCCCCACAAAGGTCATATCAAAACGGCTGCCGATAATTGAGTAAGCGCTGTATTTATCACCCACCGCTATTTCACCGCGCGCATGCATCACTGCCATACGTGCACTGTTACCCGTGCCGCAAGGTGAGCGATCAAGACGCCCCGGCGGCATCACTGTCGCACCACGCAACTCTTTCTCTGGGCCTTTATCAATTAACATCGCGTAAGCAATGCCTTTTAGCTGCTCGTTTTCTGGGTGCACTATGTGGTGGTGTTTGTTTATTTGGCGCTGTACCTCGTTGCCAATTGCCACGATCTGTTTGGCATTTTTCCGCTCAATGCTAATCCCCAATTGCGCACAATCAACCAGCGCATAAAAAACCCCGCCAAAGGCGATATCGACCTTTAGCTTGCCGTAATTCTGCGTCTCTACGACAAAGTCTAAACTGTGTACAAAACTGGGATTCATATCCAATTCCACCCGCTCGCACTTGCCATCTTTGCACTGAGCTGTAGCGGTGATCAATCCCGCGGGCATATCAAAGCGCACGATAGTCTGCGGCTCTTGCATCTCTATGATGCCGGTTTCCAACAATACGGTCGTGACACAAATACAGTTGGAGCCAGACATGGCATGCGCCTGATCGCCCTGCAAAATAATAAAACCAGCATCGGCATCTGCCCGAGTCGGAGGCAATAATATATTGGTACTCATCTGCGCATAACCGCGCGGTTCAAAAACACAAAAGCGACGGATACTGTCATCCACCTCATTAATGTAGGTCATTTTTTGCATCATAGTACTGCCGGGAATATCTAAGACTCCACCCGTAACTACCCTGCCGACTTCACCTTCCGCATGAGCCTCAACCATATTCAAGGTCTTTTTCCAACGCATATTGAGCACTCCCATTACAGGTTAATGACTGCAAATTATTAGCCGACACTATCTTGCATACAAACTGTCGTCAATGGTTTAAATGCTATTTTTTACTCACAGAATGAGTCATCATTTTCAGTGACTGTGCATTCTGTCGCTTTTCAGGTAGGTGTTTTTAAATGTTTGCGAGGGATAAAGCCTGATATTGGATGGGTGGTGTCTATGCTTTTAAAATGTCGGTTTATGACACATTGCGGACATTTTATAACTATTCATTTATCTATGGATGGTTGGATTAAACTTCACTATTCTAATCGAAACGACCTGCTCGAAAGTAGAGGCTAGTTAAAGTTTCAAGACTCACTGATTAAGCATATTCTTCCTTTTAAAGAATGTACCAGCCTAAAGGCGTTTTCACTCAATATTCTTTGATGAAGCTTGTAAATAGACTCAGCTAAGTCATAAACTTCGGATGGCAGAATGGCTCTCTCTTTATCTTTCATACTACTTGGGATTATTTTTTCTGGCATATTTGAAGCAAAGTATATTTGCCCATGAACTAATTTATTTCTTCTATTTAGTAGATTCATAGCTTTATCTAAGCTCTTATCTAGAGGGGCTAACATCGTATTATTAAGCTCTTTGATTTGACATTTACACCATTTTATTTTGTCACTCACCCGTTGGGTTTTATGATGCTCTGGCCGAGTAAACCCCATCTCAAACCAACAACAAATATCCTCTATTTTGCGTTCAAGGTGAGATGCTTGGATGACCATATATCCAACACCTCTAATTAAATCATTATCTCGATCCATAATTAATGTCTAATAGCCTAACGTTAGTAAATAGGGACGCTGTAACAAAGCGAGGAACGAATAGCGTGTAAATCGCCCTTGCTGCCGCAGGTTGCGAACCACATGTTCTTGTGTGGAGGTTGTTATCATTATTAAATGTTAGTTTTTTTATCTTCTTTCCTCACAAAACCGATAGGATCTGAATCGAAAGCTTTGATTCCAATTCGCTCTTCAAGCTCATAAACCCGAGATTGAAGCGTATCTATATGATTGAATGAGTGTTTTGAAGAGCGGTCTACTTGGTAAATAATTGCTATTACAATAAAAACAAGGCATACAACTATATTCTCTATTCCAAAATAATCGATCATTTAGACCCCCTTTAAATTTTTCGATATCCTGATTCAACTACTGCTTTTCACACAAACGCGACCCAGCTCAGCAGGAGCTAAAGTGGTGTAACTCGATAAATGTTGGACTTCAGATATTATCACGAGCTTTATCCATTTCATAAAGTGCATGACCATCACCATTATCTAATGCTTGGTGATAAGCTGGATCTTTGATTTTGTCTATTTCATTAGACAGAGACAATAGCTCATTATCCAGACTTTCAATTTTCTTGCGTAAATCACTATTTTCAAACTCTAGCTCATCAAATTTTTCTTGTAGCTTTAAAATTGAATCGTTTGTAGCAGGAAACCTATTTATTTCATGCCATATACCAATAAATAAAGCACCTAAAGATACCCATAGTAACCAATCCATACTTTTCTCTCCTTATGGAGTTTTACAGCTTGACTGTTCACCAGCGCATTTACGTAAAAGTGATATCCACTAAATTTAAGTTACTGGCTATATTGTATAGCTGTAGTTTTCGAGTCTGTTTGTATAGATTAAAGGTGCGATATCACCTAGTAATAGTTATCTACACATCTGAATTTAACAATAGCATCATTCTATCTTCAAGAGTGCTAATGCAATACAGTCTTTCGCTTGCGTTAAGGCTAAATAAAGTTAAATATGCAGATGAATAAACTAATATGGAGCCTAAAGGGCGTAACAATGAGAATGGCAGCTTTTGGCCGTTAACTGCCTTCGTAAAAATCAAATAATTTTTCAGAATTCTAGTATGCAACTTTATTACTTTAAACATACCCCGCAATCAAGTTTTACTAAATCCAGTATGATCTTCTATTTTTTATTCATGCTTTTGAATGCCTGAAAATAGCACTTGTAGAGGTGTTCAGTATGAGTCTTTATTACTCGCCCACAGTTGGCCGCTTGCCAGGACATTGATACTTTGCTACCGCGCTTTGCTTGCTGGACACACCAGAACCGCTTTTTTTACTGCGTAATAAAAACGAACACTAGTGAGTCTCATGTAAGATTTCTCATTTAAGTTGGTACCCATACAAAGTAGTAGGCAGTGACAATAAATTTCTTTAAGGATAGCCAGACACACTTCGAGCGTATATCGCGGTATGTAGTCTTTTAAGGATATACAATTCACATTACTATCAAATTTAGAAATTCACTATGACAGTTAGTTGTCACTTTAAAATATTTGAACCAGTAGATGAGGAAATGTGAGTTTGATCGCAGCGCCCTAAAGGTGTACAATGTACATCTTTCAATAAAGAGATCTATCTACGATTGAGTCATGCAATTGAGTTTATTGAAACCTCTATTTTCACAAAGCAAATACAAGAAATTGCCACTGACGACGAGCTAAAGGATTTGCAAATAGAGCTTATCGCTCAGCCTCAAAAGGGCGATATCATTCAGGGTACTGGCGGCCTTAGAAAAATCAGGATGGCCGTGAATAATAAAGGCAAGAGCGGTGGGGCGCGGGTTATTTATTTTCTGGCGACAGCGGAGACGATTTACTTAGTATTAGCATACCCAAAGAGTGTGAAAGATAGCCTTACTGCAGCGGACAAAGCAGATTTAAAGAAACTAACAAAATTACTGAAAGGTGATGTGTAAAATGAGTATTGTTAACGAACTAAAGGCTTCGTTGCTCGAAGCTATTGAAATTAAGCAGGAGCGTAAAGCTCCGGCACGAGTAACCCGCTATGAACTGGCAGATATTAAACTTATTCGGGCTGACTTAAGTGTTACACAACAGGAGTTTGCACAAGCATTAGGAACTAGCGTTGACACAATTAAGAGCTGGGAAAATGGACGGAGAAACCCCACGGGACTAGCTGCTAAAGTATTGGCTGCGATACAGGACAACCCCTCGTTGTACAGAGAGATCGCCTCACATTAATGATAGTGACGTAACAGCACATATAACCAATTTAATGCGCAGTAGTTAACATTGTGCTTAATTGATATTGTTAGGGGTACTATCAGTTAACGGACTAGCGAAGAGGGTAATATGAATATCTATGATCCTGAACACTCCCCTGATTTAAATGCTTGGTTGTCATTAAGTGAGGGTGATCGAATCCACTTAGCTATGGCCCCTCACGAACACAGTAACCCTGAATTATTAAATCAGTCACTCACATTGCATGCATCTATCCATGTTGTCGTTGAAAATCAATTAGCCCTCAACACCCAGTTTATCCCAGAAACATTGGAGGCGTTGATGAACCTGGGTATTACGAAAAAAGATATGGGACACCCATATATTAAAAACCAACAAAAGCTTTAATTTTCAAAAATTTACATAATAATCCGCACATTGAAACCTATTTATCACCCACAATCTAGCGTGCTAATTTGCGACAATTTCACTGTCTTCAACAACAAACCAAACAGCCAGTTTCACCGCATACTACGGAGCCACCAACCCCTTGTATTGCCGCCGGAGTAATTCCCTAAATTGGCGAGCGGAGCGACAGGACGTTGCGCAGAGCGAAGTTGAGCCTGCGACTGCATGGATGCAGGAGGTAGAGTAACGCAGGGAGCAGTTACCGAGATGGCGAATCTGAGCGGCCGTCAATTTTGGGAATTACGGAGGAGTCTTTCGGCAATAGTAGCGGTGAGATTTTTATGTACAGGATGTACGGTATTTGGCGGTGCCATGGATGGCAATGAGCCACTTTGGTTCGGTTTCTTTTGGCTCATCTAAAAGAAATGAACTCGACGCAGTCGAAACCTCACTGCTATCCCTTGATTTTAAACATCAAAAAATAAATCAGTTACAGTCTTTTGATTTTAAAAAATCAGAGGCTCATTAAATCCACTTTATCAACAGACAATTTGAATTAGTGATTAAATCAAGACGAAAATAGGCCGTTAGCAGCCTAAGAGATTATTAAACAAGTAAATACCTTTTTTAAAAACCTAACAGCTCATCAGCCGCCAATGCTGAGCCCCCTCACATTACTGCGAAGCGATTGAGTAAATCCTTTGATTATTTAGCCGGTGCCTAATCGACCTTTTATTGAATCAAAGTTTAAAGTACGATAACCTCTGCTTTTTTCCCACAGTACCCGAGTCAACAGTCATAAATCCGCGATGTCTTGTCACCAATTTTACTTGAAATCGATATTTTAATAACGTGTTCTGCTAAGGGATAGCTTGATCCAGCGCTATGCATTATTGCTAATTATCGAAAGAAAAATCTATCCTTTAGAGGCTTAAATATCCGTGTCCAAATTATCCAACCATCCCTGGAAAGCTTTTGACTTTCTTGCCCTAGCTATAGCATTACTGGGCTGGGGAGGGAATTTTTTAGCCATCAGATACGCCGTATTAGAAATCCCCAGCTGGACGGCGCTGAGTATGCGCTTGTGTTTAGTCGCTATATTGTTAGCGGTTTTTTTACGTAACCCAATACCTCATTTTAAATATTACCTATGGATTACTTTGGCATTGGTACCTGGTCACTTTGGTTTGTTATTTCTCGCCTCTCAATTGACCACTAACGTTTCTGCTATTTCATTATTTATTCAGTTGAACCCTGCATTTGCCTTACTTTTCGCTTGGATACTGCTGCGCGAAAAACCCGGGCGACGCCGCGTTATTGGTCTAATGATGGCCTTTAGCGCCATGTTGATTTTGTATTACGAACCCAATTTACTCGGTGCTGGTCTAGCTTTAATGGTGGCGACACTCTCCGCTATGTTCATGGGCTTATACTCCGTGTTACTGCGCTCGATGCCCAGTAGTATTCGCCCTATCGATATCATCGGCTGGACCGCTATTTTTGGCACGCCACTGGTCGCCTCTATCGCTTATTTTTTAGAGGGCTCCCCCTTCACCACCTTGGCGAATGTTACTTCACAGGGATACTTAGCGGTGCTCTATTCAACCATTGTATCGAGCATTATCAGCCACGGCTGCTGGGCGTGGCTCTGTCGTCGTCACCCTGTGGCACAAGTGGTACCTTATTCGCTGTTAGTGCCTATTGTAACCATCAGTCTTGCAGCACTGTTGCTTGATGAGCAGATCACTAAGCAGATGTTATTTGCTATCGCAATACTCTGCACTGGTCTGCTGATTATTGCCCGCTCCAAAAACAAGTAATTGATGAATATATGAGCTGTGAGCTGTGAGCTGTGAGCTGTGAGCTGTGAGCAAGAAATCGTGACTATCTAGTAAAAAATCAGAAACACAGATACATCGGGGTCTCTAAAAACTCCAAACAGCTACACAACTTCCATTTATTTGAATCTGCCATGTCAGAAATAGCTAATAGCGGGCTCTTAAACACCATAATGAGCAACGCTGATTTAAAATATAATTAGGTACACTCTCCCCGATTTACATCATTGATAAATTCCCAGTTCCCTAGACAATTTTTGTCTTCTCAATGTATGTTTCTTAAATCTGCTTAGGACTTACTCTTTCATTAGCCTTAGTCTAGATAGCAGTTTCTAAGCTTATACAGCCACTTTGCCATTGATTGGAAACTAACTAAGTGGCTTTTCGCTTCGTTACCGTATTTTGAGTGCGTTAAAAACTACAATATTACATTGGGTTATATTTTAAAACGTTCTACTAGTTGCTTCAGATTAGCAGACGTTTGGTCAAGCTCTTCGCTGGCAGTCACGTTTTTACTGGCTGTCGCGCTTGTCTCTTGACTATATCGACCAATATCTCGGAGTTTTTCAGCAATCTCTTCAACACTTTGAATACGGGAATGCGTGGAGGCTTCAATCTCTTTATTTAACTTGACTATATCGGTGACAATTGTCGCCGTATTCTCTAACGCTTCATATACAGCTTGCGTGGCTTTAACATTATCATCAACTCGCTCAATGCCCTGCGCCATTGTTGCAGCTCCCGATTCGGCATTGACTTGTAGCTTCTCGATAAGACCTTGAATTTCTATGGTAGCTTGACTGGTGTTTTGCGCCAACTGTCTCACTTCGTCGGCTACAACGGCGAACCCTCGACCGTGCTCACCCGCTCTGGCAGCTTCGATGGCTGCATTTAGTGCCAGCAAGTTGGTTTGTTCGGCGACCCCGCGAATAACATTTAGGATCTTACCTATATCGTCACTGTCATTTTTAAGCAGCTGCATTGACTGTTCTGCGCGACTGATAGTGTCTGATAACATTGATATTTTTTCGACCGATTGATTAATACTTTGCATACTCACTTGTACCGAGTGCTCAGCACTAGTGGCATTATTCGCAGCAATTGAAGTGCTGTTCGCGACAGTATTAAACATCTTGCTCATGGCTTCAGATTCGGCGATCACCTCTATGGTGATTTTATCCTGTTGAACTAGCGACTGCTGTGTCTTTAGCGAAGCACTATTCATATTAGTGGCACTCGCTGCAATATCTTCCCCTGCTTCCTTCATATCTTTTACATTTGCATTTAAACCGCAAACCAACAAATTCACATCACTAATGAGTTGCTTCAACTCACCTACCGCCCCGCGGTCGTTAATATGCGTGGTTAAATCGTTATCCGTGACTGCTTGAACACCTTTCATAAATCTGTTCAAAGGCTTAATAATCCAACGTCTTAATATCAGAATAATAGCGCCACTAAGCACCAGAGCGATGGCGCAGACAATCGCGATAATGATAGGGATGGTTTTAGCGTTGCTCTTGGCTTGCGCTGCTCTATCTTCAACAGCATTTAATCTTCCTGATTGATCGCTGGATACTGTTGACTGCATTGAGGCAATAGAGCGCGATATATTCTCTGAAACTTTAGGAATGACTGTTAGTGATTGGCCAAGTTCTTTTAATCTCAAAGTTAAAAGGTTCGCCAGATTTTGGTTGGCTTTGTTGGCGCCTTGTACGATATCAATAGAGCGATCTATGATTTCATTGCCCTTGTCATTGGCTATTTTCTGTTGATCAATTTGTTTTTTAGAAGTAATAGTGAAATTTAAAGCGGTCACAATCCCCTGTTTTGCCATGGTGTTGGCTTGTTGAGATATAGCCCCTGCTAATACCGCTATTTTTTCGCCTTTGATCGTTAGCTGTGGGGCTGTGGCATCGATGACGTAAACATCTTGTAAGACGCTAAAATTTTGCAGAGATAGAAGGTATGGCTGTAGTTGTTGTTTAATTTCAACTAAATTCTTACGCATCTTGGGCGTGATGGTCTGTGTAGAGTTTGTTAGCAAGCTCAGTTGACGCAGTATCTCTTCTATATTTTCTTGCGCGGCTTTGACTTCTTTGGGATCTGAGAAGCTAGTCACTGAATTTATTAGCTTGAAAGTATTGATCAGCAACAGCATGCTTTGGCGGTCTATTTGTTTCGCTGCATCGATCAGCTTTTGATAGGGCCCACTTATTAACAACAGGTTTTCCTCAATTTTTTCTGTTGCTTTATTGATGATTAATAATCCTTGGTGATTTTGAGCTGCAATAGTAGAAAACTTCCGCAGGGCCTCATCAATATTGACACTCGCCTGCTGGTTAGCGATTAACTTTTCCTCTAGATCATTTAATTTTTGATAGGCATTCTCGGCTTCTGAGAGCGCTTGTACCTCATGGGTTAATGCTTTTAAGGTGGTAATAGCTTGCCCCATACCTCCTTGAACACCAGATATTTCAGAGCGCAGAAAGTCTAAGTCGCTGCTCAATTTTGAGGTGCCAAAATAGGCAACTGCACCTATCAGGAATAATATGGCCGCAAGGCTATACACTGCACTTTGAATAAAGAATCCAATAGATATATTTTTGTTATTAGTTATTAGGTTATTTTTCATTGATAGCACCTGAAGACGAAATGAGGATCAATTAATTGCGTTGTTGCACGGTGGGCCCACTACTTGTTATGACGCCAGAGGGGCCTAATGAATAGCAAACAGCTCAGTTGCACAAAGTCATTCCAAGTTCTTATGTCGCTGCTTCACACAAGTTCATTGGGCATTTATTGCACTGCAGTAGATTGAGAGATCTCGACTTAATGTCTTAGATCAACACTTCACTGCTTGGAGAGCTGAGTACGCACTTCATCTTGCACGTTTAGTAAGCCACTGTTTATAAAAGATAATAGTTATTTTAGGCCACCGAAATTAGTTTACTGTTTACTCAACTGCCCCGCTAATACTTATTTTCCAAAGATCTGTACTAAATTGCACATTTCACGAATATTTTCTGCCGGTTTTTTACTTAAACCCTCAGTAAACCTTTGGGACCGGCACTTTAAAACCAGACGGCTCCTCAATGTCGCTTGCGTTATATTTCGGCTTGAATCAATACAGACCACAATTAAGCGATGATTGCCCCCAATAATTGTCAGACTTACAGCAGCGAATACGGTTTTGCCAACTCCTCCCCTTACAAATCAAACACCATCCTCACCCGAGAGTTGGTATCTAGTCCACAGTGATTGGTTGGCCATATTGGATAGTTGATAGAATTGTAACTGGACAGAACTTGCTACATTTTTGGCTAAGATCCCCAATATTTGCGGTATAAGCCAGTTAATCTGGGTATCAATCAGGCCTGATGCACTGGTCGATCACTTGCAAGAAAGTGACTATAAAATGCGTCCCTCTCCAACCCGCAGTGCCATCTTCGATTCAGGTATCTGCAGCAGAATTAATGTCGCATGCGCCATGGGGGGATTTGATTTGTGATGAGCTACTCTAGTAGAAATGGCAGGGCAACATGCCGGTTTTATATAATTGTGAGCGGCCATAATGATAAGGTGTGGATTTGAACTTCTATCTGCCAACAATAAAACCACCTTCATTTGCAGATAGGTTTATTCAAAGCCCAACATGCTAATTGTTCACCTTCCTCATCAATTACCAACTCTAAATATGAGAAGTTGTTTTTTTGTACAACTTTTAGTGATGCACGGTTCTCTGGAGCAATTAGCGCAACAACGGTAACCACTTCCCCTGAATCAAAGGCTATTTTACAAAGTCGCTTTACAGCCAAAGTAGCCGTTCCCAACCCCCTTGCACTAGGAGCAACGTTGTAACCAATCTCAATCCGACTATTGTTAGGGCTACTTTTAAAACCACAACAACCAATAATTTTAGAGTTATTTTGAATTAAATAGGGTAGTGCCAAAATCGAATTTACCCGATGAGACATAAGCTTCATTGAGCGCTGTAAAACGTGTTCAGGTGGGATTGAGCCTTCGATTAATACTAAATCATTAAGCTCACCTCTACACAGGATAAGCCTTGCAAGCTGAGTTTCAGATAATTGTATGAGCTTCATGCTTTTTTCCTAAGTAACCTCATGTATGCAATACACTCTGTATGAATGGAATAGCTGGACTTTTTTATCGCTTTCGCCCATCAGCTTGCCTTGTGACAACAGCAAATAGTAAAGAGCGACGCCAGCTAGCCCTACATGCCAACACAGTTTATGCAGAGCTACGATTGAGGTTTATTTCAGCCTTAATAAAATAAGATCACCATTAATCTATGGCGGTCCCAAATAATGGTCTGTTTAGCTTCTAGCTTAGTTTTTTAATCTTTCCTCCGTGTTCTCTGTGCCCTCTGTGGTGAAAAAAAAATCTTTTAAAAACTATCTACCACCGAGAGCACAGAGGCGCTTCGCTACACAGAGAAAACCTGAGATATTTCACTTCTAGCTTCTAGCTTCTAGCTTTGCACCTACAGCTGCGCATACGGCTTCGCCAGCTCCTCCCCGAGCAAATCAAACACCATCCTCACTCTTGCATTAGTGTGTAACTCACGGTGAGTGGTTAGCCATATAGGGTAGTTTATCGACTTAAAGCTGGGCAAGACTTGCTGTACTTGTGGCTCTAAATCGCCAATGTCTTGGGGCATAATACCGATACCTAATCCCTGTTTAACTAATTCCCAGTGCACTAAGAAATTTTCACTTAAATAGCTGAAATTCTCAGGGTTTAAATTCAAGCCCATTTCCCGCAGGCCTTTTAGTAACATGCCTGAACTATCAAAACTGATAAAGTTTGCATGGGCTAAATCTTCCGCCTGGGTTATTTTGTTAATGCTCTTCAAGTAACTTGGACTGGCGTAAAGTTTAGCGCTTACGTCTTTAATTTTACGCGCAATTAGCTCTGGCTGAGTCGGTCTAAAGTTGCGAATAGCAATGTCGGCCTCACGTTTTCGTAAGTCGCTTGCATCACTAGTCGCAATAATTTCTATGTTAATTTTTGGCTCTAACAACCGTAGTTTGGCAATGATTTTTGGTAGCCAAAACATCGCATACACCTCGCTAGCACTAATACACACATTACCTTCAAGCTGTTGAGACTGACCATTAGCCAGCAGTGAAAATTGACTGGCTGCCTCCCCCATCAAGCGCACTTTTTGTAACAGCTGTAGTCCGCTGGGAGTTATAGTTAACCCTAATCCTATGCGCTCAAACAATACCACTCCGAGCTCTTTTTCTAATGCGCTGACTTGGCGACTCAAGGTTGGCTGGCTCATCCCCAGTGCCCTTGCGGCAGCCGAAAGCGATCCCTCCTCGGCAGTGACCAAGAAGGAGCGGGCACGATTCCAATCAAACTTTACCGATCGCCAATCCATCTTCTAACTCCTCTCTCTATACATATATGCATAACTTACATGCACAAAACCCGGATTCTTATTGCTTATTGCATAGATTAAACTAGCGCTTCAAACACTAATTTACAATCAAATATTAGGGATGATGGACATGACAATTTTAGTAGTCGGCGCTAGCGGTGCCACTGGACGCTTAGTAGTAGAGCAATTGTTGCATGGCGGTAAACGGGTGAAAATCATCGTCAGAGATAAGACCAACCTCAGTGATTTCGCCCAAAAACATCCACAACTAACCGTAATTAAAGCCAATATACTGGCGATCAACGATGAGCAACTCGCTCAAATAGTGCAAGGCTGCTCTGCTGTTATCTGCACGCTTGGGCACAACCTTAGCTTTGCAGGGATGTTTGCACCTCCTCGTGCACTCGTCACTGATGCAACACAAAAACTGTGCGAGGCGATTATCAGCCATAAGGCCAATAATAGGGTCAAGTTCATTTTGATGAACAGTAGTGGTGTGCGTAACCTTGACCTGGATGAGAAGATATCTAACGCGCAGAAAGCGGTAATTTTCACACTGCGTCACTTGCTGCCACCCCATCGGGATAATGAGCAGGCAGCAGCCTATTTGCGTACAACAATAGGCACACATCATCCGCTGCTAACATGGGTATCAATCCGGCCAGATGCGCTCGTCGATCACTTGCAAGAAAGTGACTACAAAATGCATCCCTCTCCAACCCGAAGTGCCATCTTTGATTCAGGTATTTGCAGCAGAATTAATGTGGCTAGCGCCATGCGAGATTTAGTTTGTGATGAACTGCTCTGGGAGAAATGGCAGGGTAGAATGCCAGTTTTATATAATAGTACACAGGCATAATGATGAGTTTTTAGCTGTGAGCAAGAATATTTTACTACCCTGCATCAACACAATTTTTTAGCCTTTAGCTTAATCGTTTAAGTCTTACCTCTGTGGTGAAAAAAAAATCTTTTAAAAACTATCTACCACCGAGAGCACAGAGGCGCTTCGCTACACAGAGAAAACCTGAGAGATTTTACTTCTAGCTTCTAGCTTCTAGCTTCTAGCTTCTAGCTTCTAGCTTTGTATTTTGCGATATAACAGTGGTTGATGCTAAATAAGCATCTACCAAATCAGCTTCCATAGGTTTTGAATAATAATACCCTTGTAGCATATCGATGCCTAAATTTTTCAGAAGACCCGCTTGTTCGTAAGTTTCTACTCCTTCGGCTATCACTGAATAATTTAGTTTATCGGCTATCTCTTTAACAGCTTCGATGATGGCTAGGCCGCCGTTGTCGATAGACATGATAAATTCACGATCAATTTTAATAGTATCCGCCGCTAAATTTTGCACCACAGAGAGCGAAGAGTACTCTGAGCCAAAGTCATCTATTGATACTTTAACGCCTATGGCTTGCAGTTGCCTAACATGCTGTAATACTTTTTGTTTATTTTCTGCAAAGATAGACTCCGTGATTTCAACAATCAGTTTATCGCTGCTGAGTTTCGAATCACTCAAAGCGCTGTTAACTACTTCAATAAAGTCGTCGTTGTTAAATTGTAAAATGGATACGTTGACGCTTACTTGTGGTGACAAACTTTGATTACCACCACACCAAGTTGCAGCAGTAGCGCATGATTGTTGTAGCACCCAATTACCGATGCTATTAATTAAGCCATGTTGTTCAGCGATACCTATGAACTCAGCAGGTGATATTTCTTTATCGTTTAACTTCCACCTAAGCAAGGCCTCAAATGCAACAACTGCTTCGGTTTGGGCATTGACGATAGGTTGATAGACCATGCGTAATTGATTATTACTGATGGCACCCGCTAAATTCACTTTGAGTAGATGCTCTCTTTGTATCTGTTCACCCATTGCTTGATCAAAGCATCTTGCGATATTTGGTTGTGCTTTCTTTTGCACATACATAGCAGTATCAGCATATTGAATTAATAAGTCTGCTAGTTGCGCGTGCTTCGGAAAAAGAGCAATACCGGTAGTTGCGCCTATTGATAGATTACTATTTTCGAAATTATAGGGGAGCGATATATGCTCTATTAGCTTGGTTGCATAATCCAAAGCTTGCTGTTCATCTGTATCGATGCAAGCCACAAGAAATTCATCACCTCCCCATCTACAGACCAGCTGTTTGTCTACTAGGTATTGTTCTATTCGCGTTGCGGTACGTTTAAGAAGTTCATCACCGAAGCGGTGGCCTAGGGTGTCATTGATTTTCTTGAAACCATCTAAATCAATAAACAATAAAGCAAGCGAGGAATTGTTGCTTTTACATCGCTTTAATTGCTGTGCAAGCTTTTGCATAAAAGCAGAGCGATTATATAGCCCTGTTAATGGATCAATATTTGATAATTGGTAAATAGTTTCGGTTCTACGTGATACCTTTTCTTCCATATGATTAATAAGGTCGATATTTTCATTTTTTAACGCAATCGCCTGGGAGGTAAAATCAGCAGCTTTAGAAGCAACCCCAACCATTACCGTACAAAAGATAAAACCTAATACGCCAAAATTATTTTGATATTCACTGGGAGAGAGATACAGGGCGATAGAAGCAGGTAATATTAAAATGACAGGGTATAAAATAGCGATCAATTTATTGGCAGACAAAACGCTCGCTGCGCCTCCAGCAAGTGCAGACAAAGTCAGGATAATCACCGATGTTTCAATATCATTGCTATATCTAAACATATACACACAATAAAACGCCAACATAAAGACTGTTAGTAAGGTACCCGTTATATAGCGCAGTATGGCTTTCTTGGGGCGGTAATGGCGGTCAGTATGAGACCTTTTCCAATAAAGGTAATCTCCTAGCCTTATTAAAGTAATAAAGAAGAGCAGGCTTATCCAGATAAGTTTAAAAGATAATGTTTGGGGAGATTGGAAATTAAAAACCAAATACATTGAGATGAAAATTGTAACGCCCGCGCCAGATACTAAACTAGAGTAGAGTAAACTCGCGGCATCTTCGTTTTCGGTATCTGTACGGTTGCCAAACATAGAGCATTCTCAATTGATTGTATGGCTATAATTGTATATTAAATACAAATACATATAAATATGGACGGCGCAAAAAAACATTCGCTAAATCCTTGCTGTTATTATCAATCATGACAGCCAATATGGGACGCGCTCTTTTAAAGAGCTTATCAATTAATGTTAATAAATCACTGATTTCTGCTTCTATTTACCTGCTAAAAATTCACTTGAGCTTTAACTATTCGACGAAGTGCTAAGCATAACGTTGAGCTGATCTACTTTTTCAAACCAACGGGTAAGTTTCGGTGCGTTGCCACGCCAGTCTCGCTCTGCAAATCTAAAATCAAGATAGCCCAGTAAACAGGCCAGAGTGATATTGTCTAATTGCATTAGATCACTGCTCTGGGGAATGTTATTTTCGAACCACTTTATAGCACTCAAAATTTTGTGCCAAAGCGCATCAATCCAAGGCGACCATTGCAATGCTTCTGGGCGCACTGCGCTCTCATATCGCAGAGAAACAGCAGCATCAGTAGCTCCACTGGCAATGCTATGTCTGGTGAGCATTGCTGCACGCTCCAACATGCCTTTTGCGATCAAACTGCCCTGAGCATATTCATTTAAGTAATCACAAATGACTAAAGAATCATGAATGAACTGTCCTGAATCTAACTTTAGTGCGGGAATTTTACCCAGCGGAACCAAGTCATAATAATCTTGATTTATTTGCGTTGGATGCGCCTTTGGGCATTCAAACTGAAACTGCTCTGACAGCGCTAGCTGCTCAATAACAACGCTAACTTTACGTACGAATGGTGAGGGAGGTGAGCCATATATGATCATTTTAGTTTCTCTAAAATTTAAATTAGTCCCATAAAATCCAATATATTTAACCCAACAACAAAAAACAACGAGGCTCTAAATGCTTGTTGAATAAGTATTTTATATTGTCTTGAGATTTTTTCGATGAGGATGTCGTTTAAAGAGAGCATCCAAAGTCCTATCAATAAGCCGCTAATAGCTGAATAATTTATACTCTGGCTGATGCCAATCAAAACAGCACTTATCACCGAACAAACAAGCCAAAAAACCATCCAATAGTTAGATGTATATCTGATACTCGCTATTTTTTTCATACTAAATATTTCCAATGCTAATATACATTGTTTTATATCTCAACTAACTAGCGAGCAACTGAACTTCTCTGTGCCTAAAACAGGAGACGACGTGATCGTTCACCATCCCGACAGCCTGCATGTAAGCGTAGCAAGTGGTGGGTCCGACGAATTTAAATTCCTTCTTCTTCAGGCTCTTGCTCATACTTTCTGCTTCCACCGAAGAGGATGGTACATCAGCCTCAGACTCCCAGTGGTTATTAATTGTTTTTCCCGCGACAAATGACCATATATAATGATCGAAACTGCCATATTCTTGTTGGATATCTAAACAGCGTTTGGCGTTTTCGACAGTCGCATTAATTTTGAGTTTATTTCTAACAATTCTGGCATCAATCATCAGCGCTGCAATTTTGGTCGGCGAGTAACTCGCTATTTTTTTAATATCGAAATTATCAAATGCGGCAACAAAACCTGCGCGCTTTCGCAGAATAGTCGCCCAACTCAACCCTGATTGTGCCCCCTCTAAAATGATCATTTCAAATAACATCTGATCATCATGTACAGGTACTCCCCAGTCCTCATCGTGATGAGTGGTTTCTAAAGGGTTCGAATTTGCCCATTCACATCGTGTCATAAGTACATCTTCCTTGATTCATGTAAGTGTTTATCGGTACTGCCAAATTAATTAGCTAATAAATTAGCATGCCTATTGGCCTAGATTAGCTGCTTTTACCCCAACTGTTTTGACATGATGTGCGATGTATTTTCGAATCCTAAATTTACATAAAATTGTTGGGCACCTTGATTAAACGATATGACTTCCAACCTCATTTGTTTGGCACCAGACTCAAAAGCCCAACTTTGGCATGCAGACATAAGCTGTGTTCCTACGCCTTTGCTACGTTTGCTTTGATCAACAACAATAGTACCTATGCGGCAAATTGGATATTTGACCAAAAAAGGGATCGTTTGATTTTGTGTGATTGCAGCAGTAATAAACCCTACCACTTCATCTTGGGTTTCAGCGAGTAAAAACAAGCGGCTCTCATCGCTTAGCGCACGCAGGAAGAATTCACGCTCAGCCGCAGATGGCTCGACAAAAGCATCTGGTGCGTTTTCAAAATGAAATTTTCCTATCTGATGGTGCAGGTTTAACAAGGCATCTATGTCTTGGCTTAAAGCTCTTCTAATTTTCATTTGAATTTCAACTCGAATAATCCTTATTGATGACGACAGTGCCTGCGATAAAGTCATGCAGGGCTCTTTTACGTTTATTTAAAAGCAATACAAATAACTCGCTAAAAACCCATACTAGAGAAGCGATATCAACTTTCGCATACCATGAAGGGTAAATCGAAAGAAGATACTCGGAACGTTCCGTAAAACCTAACGTTGAAAGCATTGGAAAATCAGCGATTGAAAGAGCAGTCATTTGCGCCGTTAGCAGCAAGACTGCAAAGCATATATCAACAGAGGATCTTAACAGAGCTTCTCTTATGCCTATTCTTTTACCATCTGGTAGCGTGACTTTGATACCTGTGGCCATTTTTCCAAGTGTTGCACCATATTTATAATGAAAGAACAGGCTATATGCACTGTATAATGAGCTTGATATGACCACCGCTCCCATCGCCACGACTAAAGATAAGCCCTCTAAAAGGTAGGTTAAATACATAAAGGGCAACATAACCAGCATATCAACTACCCCTGCTCCAAAGCGTTTCCAAAACCCCGCATAAACTTTCTTGTTATTAATTTCTAAAGGTAAAAAATCCATTTATATTCCTATACACATGACACTTTATAAGCTAATGCGGGGAATATCGAATTTCCATGCAATAACAGCTCTTAATTAGTTAAGTGAGTTGTTTTAATATGTTATTTCTTGATCGCCTAGGGATTTTGACGGTGATAACTCTCGTTAAATTGGTAACGACCATAGCTATTGGGATGCTATCCTCGCAGCGGCACCTACCAGCAAAGTGCCAGCAAAACCTTCTAATTGCCTGCGAGACCTATCTGTCATCTTACTCCCTGAGGCACGAGCAGCTATCAAACCTACGACGCCGTATACAATGCCACAACCAATAATGAAAACGGCTGAAAGAATTAATGCCTGAGTAACTACATTACCTTGAGGTGTCATAAACTGCGGCAATACTGCTAAATACATTAATAGTCCCTTGGGGTTCAAAAAACTCGTTAGAAACCCTCGCCACAAAGATGCTGGGGGGGCTTGTTTTACGTTAATTTGATTTTTCACAGTCAATGCAGATCGCAACATTTGAAATGCTAAGTAAGACAAATACGCGACGCCCAACCACTTAAGGGACGCGAATAAAATAGGAGATGCCGCGATGATTGTGGCAATCCCTAACGCTGACAAAACCGCATGTGCAGCATACCCCAACAAAAGACCTGCTATAGCGCGTAGTGCACCTCTACGCCCACTCGATATCCCTTGAGAAATAGCGAACATAATATCTGGCCCAGGGGTACATATAAGTGGTAGTACAGTGATTGTGAATAGTAATATATTTTCCCAAGTCATACTCGGATTCCTGTTGATATGTTGTTTTATCAGACTTGTAACTTTCATATTACAAGCCTGATTTCACCGCTCAATTATTTAAAAGGTAACGCATACTGAATACCGCCTTCATTCCACAATGCATTTAGCCCCCTTTCAAGCTTCAACGGGGTTTTTACGCCTAAATTTCGCTCAAAAGACTCGCTGTAATTGCCTACTTGTTTGACAATCTCATACGCCCATTTTTTATCCAGTCCTAACATAGCGCCTAACTTTTTCTCGCTGGTGCCAAGCAACCCCTGCGCTAATGGATCCTGCGCATTAGCACCGCGCTGATCTAGGTTGGTTGAGGTTATTTTCATTTCCTCTGCCACTAACATCACATTAAAACTCCATTTAACAATGTCTAGCCATTGATCATCACCTTGGCGTACTACTGGCCCAAGAGGCTCTTTGGAAATAATGGTCTCAAGGATTATGTGGGCTGCAGGCTCTTCAAAGATGGACCGTCTAGCCGCTAAAGCTGAACTGTCTGCAGTGTAGGCATCACACCTTTTCATTAAATAGTTTTGGTGCGCTTGGGTTGCCGAGCCCACCGGTACAGATTCAAAGGAGAGGTTATTGTGTTTAAAGTATTCTGCCAGCTGCACTTCTGTGGTGGTTGCTGTTTCAAAGCAGATGGATGCACCGTCTAAATCTTTTATAGAGTTAATACCAGAAGCTTTAGGCACCATAAATCCCTGCCCATCAAAGAAATTTATCGCCGCAAAATTCACCCCTAAATTACTGTCGCGCGAGAAAGTCCAAGTGGTGGTTCTTGAGAGCAGATCAATTTTATTATCGGTTAGCGCTTCAAACCTGTCTTTGGCAGACAGGGGAATGTACTGCACTTTGGATGCATCCCCAAGCACAGCAGCAGATACCGCACGACATAAATCCACATCAAAACCTACCCACTGCCCCTTTGATTGCTCAATAGAAAACCCTGGCAAACTAGGATGTACACCGCAGCGCAATACACCGCGTTCAATGACATCATCTAAAGTGCTAGCTATTGATAACACGGGGAATAATGCTGATAAGCTCATAACAAATATAAGTTTTTTCATTTGATCGCTCCTAGTTTTTACAAGAAAATCTATTAAGAAAAACAACTTATCATTAATGAGATTTATTCGTTATAAGAATAAGTATGAGTTTTTTCCTAACCATTTTTTTTATTTATGTGCAGCTTCTAATTCAAACTAGGCTGGTGATTTCAGGCTTGTTACAGAAAACAATCTGCTGCTAACAACCATCTAAATATCTAATGCTTCCCCGCTGAGCGCCTGTAAATACGGGGAAGTAAAGAGAGATGTTACCGCTATTAACTTTTAATAATTTTTATCCAAGTCGCCATTCGCGTGGCGTTTAAAACAATTATTACCCATGATTTTTTATCTATTGATTGACACAGATCAATATAGATTTTAAACTTTCAGAAATTACTGAAACTTCAGAACAAACTAGGTATATCCATGAAAATGTCACCAAAAGTAGAATCCTTTGTTTATCACTTCGGCGAAATGGGGAGTAAATGGGGCTTCAACCGTACAGTGGGCCAGATTTATGCGTTATTAGTGGTGAGTGACCAGTCGTTAAATGCCAATCAAATTGGCGAAGCTCTGAGCATCTCTCGTGGCAACGTCAGCATGGGAATCAAAGAGTTACAATCTTGGCAACTGATAAACCTGAAGCATATCCCAGGCGACAGAAAAGAGTATTACAGCCCGAAAGGCACTATTTGGGAAATGGCCAATCGAGTTTTTGAAGAGCGCCGCAAGCGCGAAGTGGACCCCACTTTAACCTTATTGCGTAACTTGCAATTAGATGAAGCCAACGACGATGCTGAAGTTTACGCACAAGGTAAGATGCGCGAAATCCACGATTTACTCGAGACCATCACTCAGTGGTCCGCTGAATTGCAGCGCTTAGACCCCGCCAAATTACATACTTTGATGAAGCTTGGTGCCGGTATCAGTAAAGTGCTCTCGATCAAAGATCAGTTTATTAAACCTAAAAAAGATTCGAATAAAGATAGCTAAAAGCCTGTCGGGCTTGGCCGATCGTAACGAGAAAGATCCGGTAATATGGCCAAGTTCTGGTTTCTCGCCGTAGATTAACGCTAAGTCCTACCGACTGCTAATAACCCACGCTCCCCGCAATAATGACAGCAAACTTACCTACATAGTGAGAAGAAGGTTTGATTTATGATAAATGAGACACTGGTAGAACTATCTCGTTGGCAATTCGCCATCACCGCTCTATTCCACTTCCTATTTGTGCCACTGACTATCGGCATGACTTGGATACTGGTGATTATGGAGTCGGTCTATGTAATGACCGGACGTGAAATTTACCGCGACATGACCAAGTTCTGGGGTAAATTATTTGGCATCAACTTTGCCATTGGCGTCACTACTGGCCTGACCATGGAGTTTCAGTTTGGCACTAACTGGGCCTATTACTCACACTATGTCGGCGATGTGTTTGGTGCACCGCTGGCCATAGAGGGGCTGATGGCGTTTTTCTTAGAATCAACTTTAGTGGGTATGTTTTTCCTCAGCTGGGATAGATTGAGTAAACGCCAACATTTAATGGTCACTTTTTTTATGGCGATAGGCACCAACCTCTCAGCGCTGTGGATTTTGATCGCCAATGCCTGGATGCAAAACCCGGTCGGCTCTGAATTTAACTACCAGACCATGCGCATGGAAATGACCAGTTTTTCCGAGATCGTCTTTAACCCAGTAGCCCAGGTAAAGTTTATCCATACGGTGTCAGCCGGTTATGTCGCGGGCTCTATGTTTGTGCTGGGTATCAGTAGTTATTACCTGCTCAAAGGTCGCGATATTGCCTTTGCCAAGCGCTCTTTTTCAGTGGCAGCGGGCTTTGGTCTCGCCTCAGTGTTATCGGTCATTTTGCTCGGCGATGAGTCTGGCTACGAAGTGGGCGATGTGCAAAAAGTAAAACTGGCGGCGATAGAAGCGGAGTGGGAAACAGAACCGGCCCCCGCGGCATTCACCTTAATAGGTTTGCCCGACAGCGAAAACAGACATACCGATTATGCGCTCAAAATCCCCTATGCACTGGGTATTATCGCCACCCGCTCGCTGGATAAGGAAGTGCCTGGCATCGCTGATTTACAAGCGTTGAGCCTAGAAAAAATCCGCTTAGGCATGGTTGCGTACAAATATTTAGTATTACTGCGCAATGACCAGCGCAGCGCAGAAAACATCGCGCAATTCGAAAAGTATAAACAATATTTAGGTTACGGGCTGTTACTCAAGCGCTACACAGAACAGGTAGTAGACGCTAGTGAAGAGCAAATTCAAGCGGCCGCCAGAGATACCATTCCACCGGTCGCACCACTGTTTTTTAGCTTTAGAATCATGGTCGCTTGCGGTATTGCGATGCTGCTGATCTTTGCCTTAAGCTTTTACTACAACGCTAAGCGCCAAATCACCGAGAAACGCTGGCTGTTACGCGCTGCTTTATACGGCATCCCACTACCTTGGATAGCGATTGAAACCGGCTGGTTCGTCGCCGAATTTGGTCGCCAGCCCTGGGCGATCAGTGAAGTGTTACCGACCTTTTTAGCCACTTCAAACCTGGCGGTCAGTGACGTATTAATCAGTATGATTGGCTTCATTATTTTCTACAGCATACTGGCGGTGATCGAGTTCTGGCTGATGTTTAAGTTCGCCCGCTTAGGCCCTAGTAGCTTGCACACTGGCCGCTATCACTTTGAGCGCAATACCCAGCCATCCCCCGGTATGCACAGTCATATTTAGCGAACAGCTTTAGAGGTAACAATATGTTTGATTACGAAACTTTAAAACTCATTTGGTGGCTACTGATTGGCTTTTTGTTTATCGGCTTTGCCATTACCGATGGCATGGATATGGGCGTGGGCACACTGCTACCCTTTATCGCCAAAAACGATACGCAACGCCGCGTGGTCATTAACAGCATTGGCCCGCACTGGGACGGTAACCAAGTGTGGTTCATTACTGCTGCCGCTTCCTTGTTCGCCGCTTGGCCACCGGTTTATGGCACTGCTTTTTCCAGCTTTTACTTTGCCATGATGCTGGTGTTATTCGCTCTGTTCTTACGTCCTGTAGGCTTTGATTATCGCAGTAAAATAGATGATCCTACTTGGCGTAACAACTGGGACTGGGCCATTTTTGTCGGAAGTTCAGTGCCACCAGTGGTCTTCGGCATTGCCATCGGCAACTTATTTTTGGGCGCACCCTTTGTTTTCGATCAGTTTTTACGGGTCACTTACAGCGGCTCCTTTTTTGCGCTGTTTCACCCTTTTGCACTGCTCTGCGCGGTGGTCAGCTTAGCCATGATAGTGATGCAGGGCGCCATTTGGCTGCAACTGCGCGCCGACTATGTGATCGCCGATCGCGCCCCCAAAATTGTCACTGTTGCCTGTGTCTTTTTACTGCTGGCCTTTGGCGCCGCGGGGCTCTGGCTCACCCAGTTAGATGGCTATTTACTCAGTGCTATCAGCGATATCAACGCTCAGCCAGATCTACTCAATAAAACCGTGATCAAGGTGCAAGGCAGCTGGCTCAACAACTACTCCGTTATGCCTTGGACCATAGCACTGCCTATTGCTGCTGTGCTCTTTTGTCTATTGGCGACAACGCTGTCAAGAGTGCACAAAGCGGGCTGGGCGATCCTCTGTAGCTCGTTAATGTTGGCGAGCATTATCAGCACTGCGGCATTTTCACTGTTCCCGTTTATCTTGCCATCGAGCAGTGCGTTAAGCAGTAGTCTGACAATTTGGGATGCTGTTTCTAGTGAAAAAACCTTAAACATTATGTTAATTGTGGTCGCTATCTTTATCCCGCTGATCCTCGCCTACACCAGCTGGTGTTACGTGAAGATGTGGCGTCGGGTCACTATTGCTGAAATAACAGCCAACAGTCACAGTGCCTATTAACACAACTTAAGGAGATTCAATAATGTGGTATTTCGCTTGGATTTTAGGGGTATTGCTCGCCTGTGCCGTCGGCATCATCAACGTGATGTGGTACGAGATGGAGCAACACCAAGACAACATTGCCGATGATCAGCAACCTATAGCCGATCTCGACCGACACAATAGTACTGAAAGTAACCTTGGATAATGGATAAGCCCAGCAGCAAAACAGCGCTTAGCGCCGCTAAGTCGTGGCTAAAGCAACAGCGTCATTATGCAGGTCATTTACTAACGCTGAGTATGGTCTGCAGTATTGTCGCTGGTTTTTGTCTGATCGCCCAAGCGGCACTGCTCGCCCATGTAGTGAGCCAAATAATGTTTGCAGAGAGCCACTGGCAGCAACAGCAAACACCGTTATTAGCACTGCTAGCGTTAATGCTCTGCCGAGTTTTACTGAGCAAATACACCGAACAGTTTGCCTTTCGTGGCGCCAGTGAGATCAAATTGGCGCTGCGCAAGGAACTCTATTTAAAACTCACCCAGTTAGGGCCAAGCTATGTAGAGCAGCAACACAGCGCCGAGCTATCCGAGGTTTTACACACAGGTGTCGAAGCTTTAGAGAGCTACTACGCACGCTACTTACCTGCCGTGGCCTTTTGCGCCATCATGCCACTGGCGATTTTAGCGGTAGTATTACCGGTGGATTGGCTGACTGGGTTAATATTTTTAGTCACCGCACCGCTGGTGCCGCTGTTTATGATTTTAATCGGACTAAAAGCAGAGCAGCTCAATCAGAAACACTGGCAGCAACTAAGCCGGATGAGCAACCATTTCTTAGATATTCTGCAGGGGCTGGCGCAATTAAAGCTGTTTAATGCCAGTCGCGCCGAGTCGGCGGCCATTGCCAGCATTGCGGATCAATATCGACGCAGCACTATGTCGATCCTCAAAGTAGCTTTTCTCTCCTCTCTCGCCCTAGAGTTTTTGGCCACCATGAGTATCGCGATGGTGGCGATCACGGTTGGCTTTAGACTCTACTGGGGTGAGCTAGATTTCAGCGTTGGTTTTATGCTGCTATTGCTCGCCCCTGAGTTTTATCTGCCCTTTCGCAATTTAGGTCAGGCCTATCACGCCAAGATGAAAGGCGTAGCGGCGGCGCAACAGATGCTGCAAATATTACAGGCAACACCTTTGCGCAGTGGTACTAAAATATTTACAGAAAGTGCCGATAAACACCTGAGCATTAGCTACCAACAAGTCAGTTTTGCCTACCCTGAACAGCGCCAGGCACTGCATAATTTATCATTAAAGATAGAATCCCCCGGTCTGTACGCCATTATCGGCCCCAGCGGCGCCGGAAAAAGCACCATGATCGACACTCTACTGGGATTTTTACAGCCCAGCGAGGGATGCATCACTATTAACGGTGAAGACTTAGCGCAGTTAGAGCGCGCCAGCTGGCAGCAACAACTAGCATGGGTGCCGCAAAACCCGCAGTTAATTTACGGCAGCTTGTTGCAAAACATTCAATTGGCCGATCCCAGCGCCAGCATGGCGCAAGTGAAAGCCGCCGCAACAAAGGCCGGTGTCGATCAGTTTATCGATCAATTGGAGCACGGCTGGCAACAGCCAATCGGCGAGCGCGGCGCGGGGATTTCCGGTGGGCAAAGACAGCGTATTGCCATGGCGAGAGTGTTTCTAAAACAGGCACCTATCTTAATCTTGGATGAGCCTAGCGCGCATTTGGATGCCGACACCCAGCGCTGGCTAGTCGAAAGTTTAAATGACTACGCCCAACAACACACAGTGATTGTCATCGCCCACCGCTTACAGAGTATTCAACAGGCAAAAACTATCTTTTTACTCAATCAGGGCACATTGTCCGCCCAAGGTAGCCATAGCGATCTGCAGCTGCACTCAAGTTTATATCGCGAATTAATTGCCGCGGATGCAGGAGCTGAAAATGTCCGCTAAATTAAATATCAGCCACTTACGCAGTGACAGCCAAGCACCCTTACCTAACGATCGAAAAATAATCTTTAGGTTATTGTTATTAACCCGTCCTCACTGGCGTTGGATGGGCGCCGGCATTTTACTGGCGCTAGTGACACTGCTGGCTAATATTGCACTATTAACCACTGCTGGCTGGTTCATATCAGCGATGGCCGCTGCCGGTATCGCCGGCGTTAGCATGAATTATTTCACCCCGGCAGGCGTGATCCGTTTTTTAGCCATTATTCGTACCGCTGGGCGCTATGGGGAGCGATTAGTCACCCACAACGCCACTTTTTTACTACTGGCGCAGCTGCGACAGTGGTTCTACCAAAAACTAGAGCCGCTGGCACCCGCTGGCTTACAGAGCTACCGCAGCAGTGATTTACTGTCGCGCTTACAGAGCGATATAGAACAGTTAGATAACTTTTACCTGAGTATTTTACTGCCCAGTATCGTCGCATTAATTGCAGTACCAATACTATTTATCAGCCTCCATGTATTCTATCCGGCACTGGCACTGCTGATTCTCAGTGCACTAGTAATAGTCGGCCTGTTACTCCCCACTTGGGTAGTCAGAAAAACCGCCGCCAGTGGCAGCATCATCACTGAGCAACGCCAGCAGCTAACCACCGCAATCATCGATGGTTTACAAGGTATGCGCGAGTTAGAAATTTACGGCGCTAAGGATGCGCAACTTGCCCAAGTAAGTCATTACTCTAAGCAACTGGCCAGTAGCCAATTGCAGATCAACAGCATCAACGCCCAGTCTCAGAGCACTTCTGTACTAGTGATCAATACGAGCTTATGGCTGAGCTTGATACTGCTCGGTATCGCCCTATCCAATAATACGATTCCTCAGAGCCAGTTTGTGATGTTGTTACTATTATCGCTGGCCGCCTTTGAAGCTGTGCAGCCCCTGCCGATGGCTTTTGAGCAACTAAGCGCCACACTCAGCGCCGCCAGAAGGCTATTTTCGCTGGCGGATCAGCAACCAGTGCGAGTTGAGCCTAAAGCGCCTGCCTCACTGAGCGCACAGCTCGCCCAGCAACCGCTAAGTATCGAATTTAAGCAGCTCAACTTTTCTTACCCAAACCAATCGCAGCAGGTATTGCACCATTTATCACTCGTCGTAAATCAAGGTGAAAAAATCGCTATTAGCGGGCGCAGTGGCAGCGGTAAATCTACCATAGTGCAACTGCTACAAGGCTTTTATCCTTGCCCTGAGGGCACAATTAACATAGCGGGAATTGACATCAACCACTGCAGTGGCGAAGAGCTGCGCCAACAACTCTCTGTAGTATCCCAACACAGCTACTTATTTGCAGCGAGTATTCGCGACAACTTGTTACTAGCCAATCCGAAGGCCACACCAGAGCAATTGCAACAAGCCTGTGATATCGCAGCGGCCAGTGAATTTATTGCACAGCTGCCCCAAGGCTTAGATACTTGGTTAGGCGAGACCGGGCGCGGCCTCTCGGGCGGGCAAGCACGGCGCATCCACATCGCCCAAGCGCTATTAAAAAATGCGCCCGTGCTGATTTTGGATGAGCCCACGCAAGGGTTAGACCCTATTACCGAGCAACAAGTAATGCGCGCCATCTGGCAGTTGATGAAAAACAAAACCGTTATATTGATCACTCATAACCCAAGGTTACTGGCCAGTGTCGATCGGGTTTATCAGTTAGGATCGGTCAAGCCCGACTGGCTAATAGATTAAGTTTCCAAAAACTCAGGCTTTGCGTTGAATTTTGCTGCAAACTTCGCCAAGTACCGCAATTTCAGACATTGATTCCAGCACATCCGCTGTGGCTGCCCAGGGATACGACAAGTTTTCAAAACACCCCATTATCTCGGGCTGTTGCTGTGCAGGGAAAAGCTGCATATCTTCAATAACAATAGTCAATTGGCTCACTAGGTTTAATCCTTCTTTAGCAAACACCCATTGGTATTCCCCAAACCCAACCCGAACTAACCCAGAACTTTTCTCCGTCATGGCGACCAACCAGCGACAGCTGACTTCGCAATCCCGCTGCAGCCAAGTATCGTTAAGGCAAAGGGTATAAATATTCTCGTAGGACTGATTAAAACCTCTAATTAATACCTCTGTTATTTCATTGAGACCTGCTGTTGCTGATGGGAACGCTATATTGTCAGAATTTACTTTCATACTCAAAGTTGCGTTTTGTGTAAAAACGCTGCCCATCAAATGGGGTTTGTTTTGATCCTTTGCCTTGATATACCTGCCAATATGCCGCTTATAGGTACTGGTCATAAAATTTCCTCTAAGTCTTTAGCTGCTCAAAATCGGTGACTTTCTAACGCTATGTTCATCCTAAGCCCAAGGGCAAAGCGCTTAATTTAACCAAATCTGCCCCTAGGGGTTATCATTTGATGATTTAGGCCGCGCCTAATTCATCCTTATTAAACCGTTGAGCATTCTCTAAATCAACTAAAGGTGCAAGCATTGAATAATTGAACCCTTTAATACTATTGGAGTTCTTTACCGTATTGGGCCAATCCTGATTAGATAGGGCAATCTTTCCGAGAGCGACAAAATCTGCTTGGCCACTTTCTAATACATCTGTGGCTAACTGTGGATCACTGACGCCACCATTGGCGATAACTGGCAAGCCACTATATTTTTTTGCCAGAGATGCCAGAGACTCCCCCTCACCAAACGCCGCGTTATTAAGCAGTGGCTCAGTGGTATGAATATAATCAGCCCCGCACTCTTTAATCATTGCAAAGGTACTTTTTGCCGCCTCTTCACCCCCGGCCCAAACATACTGGGTATCATTTACTTTCTTTTGCGAAAAACGCACCCCTACAATCAAAGCTTCACCCACGCTTTCACGAACCGCTGTTAGGATTTGTTGATAGATACGCAACCGATTGGCAAGTGATCCACCGTAGCTATCCTCTCTTTGATTGGTGTACTCTGTTAAAAACTGGTCGAGTAAATAGCCGTTCGCACCGTGTATTTCGACACCGGCAAAACCCGCTTTTTCAGCTCTTAGTGCAGCATCAACAAAACCTTGTACTGCCACTTCAATATCTTGCTCTGTCATCGCTTGCGGTAACTTATAAGCGCCTTCTCCATGATAGGCAGGCATCTGCTTACCCTTAGGCTGTACGGCAGATGGGGCAATGCTTGGTTTTGACAAATGGTTGTATTGCGACAGAGCACCGCCATGCATCAACTGTGCAATTAACACAGCACCTTTAAGATGAACCGCTGCAATGATTGGTTTCCAGCTGTCGGCCTGTGCTGATGTGGCAATTCCAGGCTGGTTTAAATAAGCCTGGCTATGTAACTCATCGGTATACAAACCCTCGGTGATAATAAGGCCAAAACCACCGGTTGCGTAATTCTCATAATATCCCTTCATTAAAGGGCCCACTTTACCATCAGACTCTGCGCTGACTCTTGTCATTGGTGCCACTGCAAGCCGGTTGTTGATAGCAGTATTAGCTATTTTTGAAGGCTTAAATAATATGGAGTTAGTTGTTGTCATAGTATTTCTCTGCAGATGAATGAAAGTTCAAACATTTTGACATTCAACTAAAACCTTGTAAATATGGCCACATATTGAAACATTATTAACTAAAAGTTGAATATGCCTAGAATTAATCAGTTAGAAAGTTTAAAAGTACTTAAAGCCGTCGTGGAGTGTGGCAGCTTCACCGCAGCTGCTGCGCGACTCAACATTTCCGCAGCGAGAGTTTCCAAATCTATTGAGCAATTGGAGTTCAATCTAGAGGCGGTACTGTTCAATCGCAGCACCCGTCAAATGCAGATAACCGACAGCGGCAAACATTGCTACAACCGTGCGCTGGTGATGATTAAGCAGTGGCAAGACTTAAAAGAGCAACTGGTTGAGTCGCACGAAAGCACTAAAGGTAATTTGCACATCAGCGCACCGATGAGCTGGGGGCTGGACATACTGGCTCCGATCATTGAAGCCTTCATGCAGCAGTATCCAGATATCACACTTGATGTACAATTAAGCGATCAGCAAGTCAATGTACTTGAAGGCCAGTTTGATCTAGTGCTGCGATTAACCAACCAGCTTTCAGACAGCAACTTGATTTGCCGAAAGATCACCAATTATCCATTCATCGCCTGCGCATCACCGGGCTATTTAGCCGCACATGGAGAGCCTAAAGAGCCCAACCAACTGCAAGACCACTGCTGCTTGATGTATACCCTTCCCGGTGCCACTCGTAAATGGCAGTTTATCAAAGGGCGTAAATCGATAGATGTGTACTTGAAACCACAGTTACTATCCAATAATAGTAAGCTGCTGCACACAGCTTTGCTCTCTGGTCGTGGCATAGCCTTGATCCCTGAGTTTATGGTGACTAAAGACCTAGCAGCGGCGCAGTTAATTCCCATTTTCAAGGATTACAGTAGTAAAGATTTGAATTTATATTCGCTGCGACCCAGCAATAGTATGCCCTCACATCGGCTGAAAGTTTTTCATGATTTTTTAAGTCAAAAAATACAGCAACGCTAGGAACTAGCCTGTGGTCGAGTTATAAAGTTTGCAATTGGGCGAGCGTTGATTGGTCCTTATGAGTATCAAAAAATACTATAAAGCGGACTTTTTAGATCAGGAATCACAACAAACGTTGAGGGACCTTAAGGTTTGGCCGCTTCTGTTTTGGCCAAAGTTTAAAACGTCTGCCTACCTGCGCTTTGTTGGGTCTATTTGTTGGGTCTATTTGTTAGGTCTATTTGTTAGGTCTATTTGTTAGACTTAATTAATTCACGGTCTTCTATATATGTATACTGCCGCCAGCGATAGGAAGGTATTTCCCCTTTCTCTATCCAAGACACCAGCTGCTGCATAGGGATTCTTCTCGCTTCTGCATAATCTTCTAATAAGATAGGGCTCTGGATATGCGACCTTGCTTGTTGAAGACCTATTGTTCTAGCTTCTTCTAAAGTTGCCGATCTACTCAACATTCTAAACAGTTGCCAGACAACGAGTAGTAAAGCAACAATCAATAATAGCCTTATCATTTCAAACTCTCTTCTTTCTATTAAATCAGATCATCAGTGACGATTTATAGTTATTGAAATTCCAAAATTTAACACATCAAACAGCGGATTGTGAATGTTGGCGGCTTTGTACGTGTTTTTGCCAAAGAGAGGACAGCACACGGAGTTCCGTAAGCTGTATTTCCACTTTCAGTTAAAAACCCCAATGATCAATTTTAGTGACTATTCCCTGTAGGTTGAATGACACCCTAACAAGTTTCTCATCCCTTTCATTGACTGAACCAGACTCAACCTTTCTTTGGATTAAGTACCAATAGGTTTTACCTATAACTTTAGGGCGCAATTTTTGTGCTCCATACAAATCACGAACTTCATCTGGGTTTGGTAAACTTAGCAAAACTTGATCGATGGAATCTCCGACCTTTATGTTTGTGAACTGGGAATTTATCAGTTCGGCTCTCTCAGGGCTTGCATTATACGGATACTCCACAACAGCCTCAGCTGACACAACTAGCGGTAAAAAAAGGGCTATAAACACAACTACGAATTTATTCATGGCTTCCTTGCAGAGCTTACGCCTTTGTTTAGTGTGGCTGTATAGAACGAAGCACGAGTGGCGTGAAAGCAGTCCCTGCATCCGCGAATTGCGAAATCATACTCTTGTTATGTATTTTTTCGACGATATACTACCATCCAGAAATATACAAAAATTGCTAGCCAGTGCAGAAAAAACAAACTAAAACCGACTAGTATTGGCCACTTTGTATCTTTATGTTTAAAGAAGTCTGCCAGCATTAATATCCAAAACCCAAAAAAAGTAATGAGCACCGTTGGTATGCCAATCTTTGCGTATAAAGGGGCTTCATTCCAACCACCTTCATATGAATATTGATCTAATACCCCTGTAAAAGCACCTAACAGTAATGTAACTACAACAAAAGTATACCAAAAACCTACAAGATTTTTCATACCTCTCCTAACTCATTACGCCATTGTTTGAGGTGGCTGTAACAGAACGAGGAACGAGTGGCGTGAAAACCGTCCAGCAGCTGGAAGATGCGAAAATCATATTTTTGTTAGGTAAAGTTTCTTAAAATGGATAATAACAATTTTCTTCGGCTATGTTCATCTACTAACCTCTCTACCAAATCGACTTTTTATAATAGCTGTACTGAATTAGGCCCCAGACCTGTGGCACAGCCAAGAATACGATAGACAACATTAACATATCCACTGCTACATAATTAAAGCCCTGTGCGTCAACAGCTTGCCAAATATACGCAAAATAGAAGGCAGACCATAAAACAAAAACAGGGGTAAAAGCCCGCCAAAATACAGAAATAAAATATGGTTTAGTGTAAATATAACCTCGTAGGCCAATAAGAGCAGTAAGCAACATTATCCAGTTTGGAAGATCTAAAAGTAAGGTTTCAATTCCTTCACTAAAAGTATTGAAACCAAACATTAGAGAAGGCGTACTATTAACCCACTGTATTAAACAGAACCAAAAATATATCTTCCAAGCTAGTTTCAATAATTTCTCCGATATGCCTAACGCCAGCCACAACAGCGTTGCGGATCTGGAGATTTTTGTGCGGCTTTTTGCACAAAAAGTGACTGGTCTGCGGAGTCTACTTGCTGATTTTGGTTACATGTTTTAGTGCAGATCAGCGAATACCTCTGGATGCTGTTCAGCAATACGAAGAAGCGCTATTGCAGGGCCTTGGGGACTTCTTCTTCCCTGCTCCCAATCTTGTAATGTACGCATGCTGACACCAAGTAAACCAGCGAAAGCAGACTGCGATAGTTTTAGCTTTGATCTAATAATTTTAGGTTCAGAAGGCTCTGAAAGTTCAGTAGTTTTCAGGTCAACAGAACCACGCTTAAACTGTTTAATTTCATTTAAGCCTTCTAGGATTTCTAATCCGATGTCTCGTTTATTCATGATCGATAGCCTCCGCTATTTGTTTTAAGACGCTACCTGATATTGATGCCCTTTCAGATTTACTGTAAATAGTAAGCATCCAAATTTCATGTTCTGATTTTTTCCAATAATAGATTGCTCGTACACCTCCGCTTTTCCCTTTCCCTGAAGGAGCCCAGCGGACTTTTCTCACACCACCTGAGCCACGAACTAAATCACCCGCATCAGGCTTTTGTAGTAGGTATGATTGTAAACCACGATAATCATCATCAGAAAGATAATTTGGTAGAATCTTTGTGAAGATACTCGTTTCAATAAATATCATTCACAAAGTATACGGCAATGCCGGACAAACTCAACTCTCGCGATTGACACGTAACGCTACAAACAGGGGCGCGTGAAACGGCGTCCCGCCCACAGGGCTTAACTGCTTTGTCTTGTTATGTACTTTTGATTATTAAGCTGAATAAACTGGCTAGCAAAATCTTCAGCTACATCACGGCTTTCAGTAATTGTAATACTCTCGTTATTATACTGAGCATTACTAGTCCAATTATATGAACCATGAATCACCTTATTTAAGTCGATGATACAAAATTTATTATGCATCAATTTTTTACCCCAGCGGGAGGTAGGAGATACTTTAATGTACTCTATTCCTTTCTTATCAAATGGAAGTCCATATTTTTCAGTAGTTTCATCATCATTAACTATAATTCTGATATTTACACCTGCTAAGTGTTTTATCCTTAGTTCATTTGCTAAGTCTTTATCTGTAAACCAAGCTACAGCAACCCAAATAGTAAATTTTGAATTTCTAATACTTTCTAGTATCTGGCTTTTAATTTCTTGAAAGTGTGCCTCTATATTAATTGGATCATCTAGAGCGCCACCACTTATTTTATAAATATCAAATTCGTCTTTATCTAATATGTATCCGTCATGCTTCATGATATCACCGATTTGAAGAGCAACTTCGTCAGGTATACTGACTTTCCTGCTATCAGTGAGCGCTTCTACCAAAGCTTTAAAATGAGAAGTGCCATTAACTTTTTTTAAAGTCTCAAATGCATATTTATTTCTAGACCAAGCATTAGGTAGCCCACCTTCATCATGATGGTATTCATCTTCTATGCCGAATAAATTGAAGAACTCTATAAGCTCTGGACCCGACAAACGAGGCGTTGGTGCTCCATCTCCAGTGACAAATGGCTTAAGCGCTTTCAATGTAAGGTCAGAAACTTTCAACTTGAAATATTCTCCTTTGTTCAAAGTGAGGAGTTAGGTACATAACAGCTTCATAGGCCGAAACATTCCGTGTTTAAACACGGAAACTGTCCGCCTATCATCTTTGATTAATTTAAAATTAATTAACAATAGCATTATGTTTCAATTAGTCACGTTATTTTTAAGCACATAGCAAGCGGGGAAATGCCGCACAGTTCCGCCTAACAAGCAAAACTTGACTCCCTCACCACTCACTGTATAAAAACACAGACAGTAGTTTTTAATTTTTACACTTAAATGGCCGCTTCAGGCCGTTAACCGACTTATAAAAATTAACTTAAGTAAGACAGGTTTAAATCTCTTTTAAACTTAGTAACACCTCAAACTACACTACGGAGCCACCAATCCCCTTGTATTGCCGCCGGAGCGATTTGCAAAATTGGCGAGTGGAGCGACAGGATGTCGCGGAGAGCGAAGTTGAGCCAGGGATGGCGAATCTGAGCGGCCGTTAATTTTGTAAATCGCGGAGGAGTCTTACGGCAATATTGGGGCGAAATTTTTCTTTGGTTCCGTTTCTTTTTTTTCGCAAAAAAGAAATGAACTCGACGCAGTCGAAACTGCACTTAACCGTTGATTATAAACCTCAAAAAACAAATCTTCTAAAAGACTTTTATCTTTTTACAGCAACCATATCAAATATTTACAACGACAATGAAGCTACTCTTAAACGTTAACTGCCTTCGCCAACGTTTTGCTATCTAGTAATATCAAAAATTTATTGCACACAACTTTATGACGATTAGCAAACCCTGCAACTTAGTTTAGATCATCGGCTGGTATCTCAATACTTCCCACCAGCCAGGATTCATAAATCAAACCGTTCCTTAGTTGCCAGGCCTGTTATAACCAATCACTTCGCGCTCTTTATTACGTAAAAAAAGATATGGGACACCCATATATTAAAAACCAACAAAAGCTTTAATTTTCAAAAATTCACATAATAATCCGAACATTTAAATCTAATTATCACCCACAATCTAGCGTGCTAATTTGCGACAATTTCACTGTCTTCAACAACAAACCAAACAGCCAGTTTCACCGCATACTACGGAGCCACCAACCCCTTGTATTGCCGCCGGAGTAATTCCCTAAATTGGCGAGCGGAGCGACAGGACGTCGCGAAGAGCGAAGTTGAGCCATGGATGGCGAATCTGAGCGGCCGTCAATTTTGGGAATTACGGAGGAGTCTTTCGGCAATAGTAGCGGTGAGATTTTCTTTGGTTCGGTTTCTTTTGGCTCATCTAAAAGAAATGAACTCGACGCAGTCGAAACTGCATTTAATCTGTTGACCTAAACCTCAAAAAACAAATCTTCTAAAAGACTTTTATCTTTTTACAGCAACCATATCAAATATTTACAACGACAATGAAGCTACTCTTAAACGTTAACTGCCTTCGCCAACGTTTTGCTACCTTCTAATATCAAAAAATTCTAGCATGCCATTTATTACTAATAACATAACCTGCGACTTAGTTTAGATCACCGGCTGGTAGCTCAATACTTCCCACCAGCCAGGATTCATAAATAAAACCGTTCCTTAGTTACCCGGTCGATTATAACCAATCACTTCTCGCTCTTTATTACGCAGCGCATTAAGCAACAAGTCTCCATTTTCAGCCACCCTAAACTCGCCGTATTTGGCGCGCTCATACTCTTTAGCGCTGCCCTCTTGGAAAAAGAATGCGTGCGTTGCCAGCTGTAATCTATTATGGCGAATCCTAAATTGCATTTTAACTTCAGATTCGCTCAAGGCTTGCCCAGTGTAAATGCGCGCAAAACTACCGATATTAAAAGCGTCTAAATTCACCACAAATAACCCTTGGGCAGCATCTTTTTTGTGGTCGATTATGGTGCTCTCAATGGCGAAGCGTAAGCGCATGTAATCTCCCTGCATCAACGAGCGAGGATCAACGGGGGCCAAGGGCAATAACACTATTTTCCCCTGCTCTAAAATGCGCTCTTTTTTGTAGACATCAAGGTTCACTGCTCCGAGAATAACAGCCATCATAGCGATGGCAATCAAATTGGGCCTGTTGAATATATAGATACTCTGCAACTTAATGTTACGCAATTCATTAAATTTATTAGCATAGCTAATTACAATAAGCGCTATGGCAAACACTGCGCCCAAAATAACTAATACAATAGATTTGTATAACAGAGTCCAGTCGAGAGAATAATAATACCAAGAGACAAAACTCAGTAAACTCAACACACCCAGCGCCACTAGCAATTTTCTCTGTTTAAGAAACCCTACTATCATCAGCAATAGCCCAGCGCTTGCCCCGGCGATTAAATAGCTCATCACTGATGTAAACACGGTGAGTAATACGAGTGCCACACCCATTTTAGAGCTGAGCTTTATTTGATATTGCAGCCTAATGGCGTTCAATAAATAACAAAAACACAGTGTTATTGCGCCAGTACTCGCCCAAGCACTGTAAAGATAAAGATTACTGGACCTTTCCAGCCATTCAAACAATTCATGCAGGGGAAAATGCTGCAATAAGTTACCGCTAAACAGTACTAAACTGAGCACTAGACCGTACCCGATCGGTTCCCATATAACACTCTTTTGCTTCCAGCATAAATCCTGCATCCACACACTGATAAATAGTGCAGCAGTGATAGGTATAATCAGCGCTCCCAAGCCATAGCTTTTAAGGACAAAGAACAGCGCGATCATCGCAAACCAACTGGAGAACACTCGGCTGGTCTGGTTGGGCATAATAAAAGCCATCATCAATTGCAACACAAAAAAGATCATGCACAAACCTGCAAAAGTGTTGCTATGCAATGCGGAAAAATCGTCCAGCATCATGTACAGACCAATGCCTATCAATAACTGCCCGCTCAGATTAAAAGCCAGTGCCATCTGAGAGCCAAACACTTGCTGCTTGTTCGCGTTAAATAGAGTGAAGGCCAAGGCGCAACTTAAAGCACCGAAAAACACCAGCACAAAACCACTTTCTACCTCTGCTGAAAAAAACAGAAAAGCTAAAAAGGCAAATAGAAAGCAGGCACTCACCCATGCGGCAATGCCGAGCAAAGCACGTATATACCAGGCTGACTTATCACTCGCCGACGGCGGTAACGGCCCTTTCACTAACTCGGCCTGCTGTAAAGATAACCACAACTCCTTATCAGTTAATTGCATTAGCGTTGCTCCTTATCAGTACATTCCACCGTTTGCTCTGCCTTATTGAAAATTTGCGTTAGGCGTTTTAAATACACTCCCATCAGGCTTGATGCACCTAAGATATAGAAGGCACCAAAAAACAAATACTGCAAAAAATCTGCATGAAAAACATCTAAGCCATGAAACAAAAAGGCACTACTGACGCATAAAAAACCGAGACAGGTAACCGCTATTGCAAATAAATCTTTAATCACAAAACGATACACCAACGCCGTCATAATAAAGTAGGCAAAGATTAAATAGCTGCTTTGTTGGTCAGAAAACAAGCCCTCTATCGCCCAGCTGCAGGATAAATACATTACGACACTCAGCAGTGTTTGCTGGGTATAACGATTGCTGGGAGATAACAGCTGTGAACTCAATATTGAGCGGATTTTAAACCTCGCTGCCAGCTCAAACAAAACCAATAACGCAGTGTTGATCATCACCAAGTTAAGCAATATTGCATTGCTACTACTGGACAATAACCACTGCAGAGGAACATTCAACTGGAACAGTAAAACGCAGCCTAGATTTAATAATAACAACCAGAAGATCCACATAACACTGGAGCTGGCTAGCAGTGCCCAAGGTGTAATTAGTGCACTCCAGATAATAAATAGCTGCCAGGGATCGGCACCTGTCTGATAGGTTTGACCAACCAGTGCCAACAACGCGCCGGTGAGTAAGGTCATCGCCATCAGCAGTGCAATTTTCAGCGATTCATTCCCTGAACAGCGTAAATAACTGAGGCTGACCACCAGCATGGCGCTTTCTACCAGCGCAAAACGAGTCATGCGCGATAACGCTTGCCAATTGTAGGCAAAAAAGAAAATCACCCCACTACAGACACAGATAACACTCAACCACAGTAGTAGCTGTTTAATAAAATGTCGCCACTGGTGGCTACGCGGCTGTGCCTGCGCCACTTGCATCGCCGCTGCTATGTCTTTGTGCTCAATCAGCCCCTCTTGCACCCAACCGAGAACTCTTGCACGGTTATTCTGCATAATAATCCCTTATCATCCTTTTATTTAAATACTAAAAATGGGACCTTTAGCGATTCCCGTGGTTAGATATATGCGAACAAAACCTATAAAGCAATGATTCAATGAGAAATATTCTAATTCAGATACGATAGCTTAATAACTCAGACTGCTTGCTTAGCAGGCTCACTCTATTTGCTTAAACTTCATCATTAAAAATGCGCTGAAGGCTTCCAGCATGGGAGTCATCTGCCGGCGATCTGCATACAGCAGATAAAGCGGTAAGGGCTCGCTGGACCAATCGGGGCATACTTCAACTAAATGACCGGCCTTAAAATCAGCCTTTATGTCTAATAAGGAACGGTTCGCTATCCCCTCACCCGCCAGTGCCCACTGTCTAATCAAATCCGAATCATTGGCAATACGATGACAGTCTACTTTAATTTTTTCAGTTTGCTCGCCTTTAAAAAAGCTCCATTGGTTAAAAGCTTGGCCGCTGCGAATAAAGGTTAAACACTGATGATCGATTAAATCTTTGGGCGTTTTGGGCGTCCCTTTACGGGCCAAATATGCAGGAGATGCACATAATACTCTGCGATTATTGGTCACTAGCGGCTTGGCGATGAGTTGTGAGTCTTTAGGCACGCCGTAGCGCAAGGCCAGATCAATCGATTGTGTATAGATATCACTGTTTTCATCGAGGATATACAGTTTTAGCTTAACTTTGGGGTAGTCGCGCAAGAACTCATCTATCCAATAACAAATTTTATTACGCCCCAGATCAGAGGGCACTGATATTTGCAAAGTACCGGCTATA